>NZ_JBIVTZ010000023.1:18653-101526 GCF_044756945.1 Streptomyces sp. NPDC091387
CACCGGTCGCCGTCGTCTCCGGCGGCGAGATCGGCGTCGAACTCGCCGACCTGCTCGCCGACCGCCTCGGACTGCCCGGCAACGGCACCGCCCTCAGCGCCGCCCGCCGCGACAAGCACCTCATGGCCGAGACGGTCCGCGGCGCCGGACTGCGCGCCGCCCGCCAGCTGTTCGCCACCGACGCCCGGGAACTCGCCGCCTGGCACCGCGACCTCGGCGGCCGGGTCGTCGTCAAACCCCCGCGCAGCGCCGGCGGCCAGGGCGTCACCTTCTGCGACACCCCCCAGGAGTCGGCCGCCGCCTTCCGCGCCCTCGCCGACGCCGACGACGTCTTCGACCGGCCCAACAACGGGGCGCTCGCCCAGGAGTACCTCGCCGGCACCGAGTACATGGTCAACACCGTCAGCCGCGACGGCCGCCACCACGTGTGCGACGTCTGGCGCACCGGCCGCGCCAGCCGCAACGGAGTCCTCGACCTCTGCGACGCGCTCTCGCTCATCGACTCCGCCAGCCGGGTCGTCCAACCCCTCACCGACTACGCCTTCCGCGTTCTCGATGCCCTCGGCATCCGGCACGGCCCCGCCCACCTGGAGATCCGGATGACCCCGGCCGGGCCCTGCCTGGTCGAGGTCGGCGCCCGGATCGCGGGCGGCGGCATCCCCGCCGCCGCGGGCCTCGGCATCGGCGAGTCCCAACTGGAATGGACCGCCGACGCCTTCCTGCGGCCCGAACGCTTCCACGAGAGAGCCGGCACCCCCTACGAGATCCGCCGCTACGCCGCCATCTACGGCATGGTCTCGCCCGTCGAAGGCGTGCTCCGCGGCTACGAGGGGATCGAGGAGATCGAGCGCCTGGAGGGCCTGCACACCCTGACGGCCCTGGTCCAGCCCGGCCAGAGGATCCGGCGGACCGTCGACGACCTCACCTACCCGGTCATCGTGACGCTGCTGCACGAACTCGACGAGGTCGTGCAGCGCGACCTCAACACCATCCGGCACCTCGACGGCACCGGGTTCTACGCCCTCGACGGGGCCCCGACCGCCGCCTGAGGAACGTTCGACCGCCGCCCCGCCGCAGACGAACGTCACACCGGGGCGGCGGCCGGCTCCATCCGCGTCCACGCCGGACACGGCACCCGGTACACGAAACTGACCGCCGTACGCGGCTGCGATACCGTGGTGTTGGGCGCCGAGCGGTGCAGCACCATGCCGTCGAACATCACGGCCGACCCCGCCTCCAGCGGCACCGCGACCGGACCGGCCGTACGCGGCAGGTGCCCGTCCGCCACGTGCGGCTCCACCGGACCCCGCAGCGGCGCCTCGCCCGGCAGCCGCTCCCGGTCCCCGGTGTGCGGGAACAGCCCCAGGACGTGCGAGCCCGGGATGAACTCCAGACAGCCGTTGCGCCGGGTGGCCGGCTCCAGGGCGACCCAGACCGTCACGATGCCGTCCTGCCCGGCGGCGAACCCGGGCGGTGCGAACGCCATGTCCTGGTGCCAGGGCTTCGCCGAGCCCACCACCGGCGGCTTCGCCCACAGGAACGAGTTGACCAGCGTGCCCGTCGCGCCCGAGGCCGCCCGCACAGGACCCTCCGCCAGACCCAGCGCCCGCTGCACGGCGCCGAACGCCGGCTCGTGCACATGGACGCGGCCCGCCGACCGCAGCACGCCGGGCAGCGCACCGGACCCCTGCTGCCAGGCCGCCCAGCCGCCGATGCCCGGTGCCTCCAGGACGAAGTCCCCGCCCGAGGCCGTACGGTCGCGGGCCAGCTCCTCCAGACGCGCCGCCGCACGACGCAGCCCGGCCAGCTCCGCGCCGCCGGCCAGCCCGGGCAGCCGTACGAACCCGTTCTCCCGCATCCCGCGGGAATAGGTTTCCACCATTCTTCCTCCCCTTTCCTCCGCTTCGAATGGCCGCGAACCTACCCGGACGATTCGAGCGCCGTTCATGTTCAACCACGGACTCTCCTTGGCCGTTGCCGCCCGTTCCGGCGGATCCGTAAGCTCCTCGGCCATGAGGGCGACCGCCCCATGCATTCCCCAGAAGAAGGAGTGACCCATGAGCGACCGTGACTTCATCGAGACCCGCGACGCCCAGCAGGAGACCAGCAAGTGGTAATTCGCTGACCCGGCGAATCACCCACGCGCGGCGCGTACGCGCCGCCCGTACGGAACCCGCTTCCGTACGGGCGGCACGTCGTCCGAGAGAGGTTGACATGGTAGGAAATCGCGTTTCACAGGTCATCGACATTCCCGCCGACATGACGGTGATCGACGACTCCACCGACGACCGCTACTGGGCGTCGGTCGAGCGCGTCATCGCACTGGCCGGCGAGAAGGGCCGCACCGCCGGCGGCATCCCGCTCCTGACGAGCATCGCCGTCTCCCACCCCGAGTGGCCCGTCCGCGCCGGCGCCGTCCGGCTCCTGGCCACGCACCACACGGGCGACGAGGCCGCCGGCGCCGCCGTCGCCGCCGCCACCCACGACACCGTCGACTGGGTCGCGTTCACCGCCCTCAAGGCCATCACCGAGCACCGCATCGCCGCCGCCGTCCCCGACCTCATCCGGATCTCCGGCTGGCCCAGCAACTTCACCCGCCCCGACTGGGCCCGTAAGCCCGTCGGCTGCGGCGCCGCCCTCACCAAACGCGCCCTCATCGCCGTATTCGGCACCAAGGACCCCGCCGAACTGCGCCGCCTGGAGGACGAGTACTTCTCCGAGATGCGGTCCCGGATCGCCGCCGCCCGCCAACGCGTCCGCCGCCACGAGGACGTCGTCCTCGTCCCGGCCGGCCCCGCGATCATCGGCGCCGACGAGCAGCCCGACGCCTTCCGCATGGCCCAGGACGACACCACCCTGCGCGCCGTCGACGTACCCGCGTTCCTCATCGACCGGACCACCGTCACCAACGCCCGCTACCGCGAGTTCCTCCAAAAGACCGGCGAATCAGGCGAGTTCGACCACCCCGACCAGCCGCTGGAGCGCTCGCACCGCCCCGCCCACTGGCACGACCCGCGCTTCAACGCCCCGGACACACCCGTCGTCGGCATCGACTGGTACGACGCATACGCCTTCGCCGCCTGGGCCGGCGGCAGACTGCCCAGCGAGGTCCAGTGGGAGAAGGCCGCCCGAGGCACCGACGGCCGCCGCTTCCCCTGGGGCGATGACTGGGACCCCCAACGCGTCAACGACGTGGCGCGGTCCTTCGGCCGGCCCGTCGCCGACCTGGACTCCCTCGAAGCACTCCTCGTCACCATCGAGCAGGGCGAGAACCCGGCCCACCCCGTACTCGCCGCCGACGCACTGCCCGAGGGAGCCAGCCCCTACGGCGCCCTCCAGATGTCCGGCAACGTCTGGGAACTCACCCGCACCAACTTCTACACCGGCCAGGACATGGACCCCTTCTTCAAAGGCCGCCACCCGCTGGACTTCATGAACCGCAAGGACGCCTTCCACGTACTGCGCGGCGGCACGTTCACCTCCCCGCCGGCCTGTCTCACCACCTTCTACCGCGGCAAGGACCTCATCACCGACCGGCACATGGAGATCGGCTTCCGCTGCGTGTACGAGGCGGCCGGCTGATGCGCCTCACCTCCCTCGGCCACGCCGCAGTCCTCGTCGAGACGGGCCAGGAACGGATCCTCTTCGACCCGTGGCTGACCCAGCGCCTCGACCGCTTCTGGGAGCACCACCCGCCCCTGGAGGACGGCCTCGTCCGCAAGGTCCTCGACGAGGGCGTCGACTACGTGGTCCTGAGCCACCACCACTTCGACCACCACCACTTCCCCTCCCTCGGCCTCCTCGCGGACGGCGCCGACGTCGACTTCGACGACAGCCCCCGCCAGAGCACCGGCGTCACCTGCCTCTACCCGGCCGGCCCCGTGCCGCCGACGCTGACCGGCTCCGGCCTCGGCCACCAGGCGATCTCCTGGACACTGCGCCGTTTCGGCTTCGAGCGGCTGCACCCGGTGACACCCGGAGACACCGTCACCCTCGGCGGGGCAACCCTGCGGACCTTCCCCTCCGCCGTCCCCTTCCCCGAGATGAGCGTGCTCGTCGAGACCGAGGACGCCGCCGTCATGGTGTGCGGCGACGCACTCCTGCACGAGGCGACCACTGAGGCCTTCCAGCGCGAGGACGCACCGCACCTCGACCTCGTGCTCGTCCCCACACACAGCATCTCGCCACCCGGCGTCCTCACCGAGCGCCGCCCGCTCACCGACCCGCAGGGCGTCCGCGCCCGCGCCGTCGCCAACTTCGACCGGTACGTCGACTCCCTGCCGGCCGCCCTGACCGTGCCGTCCTCCTTCGGCTGGCGCGTCAGCGGCGACACCGACCGCGACTACGACTGGTGCAACCGCACGATGTTCCCGTTCACCCCGGCCGAGGCCCTCGCACGCCTCACCGAGCGAGGCCGGGCCGGCCTGCTGTGGGGCCCCGGCCAGGTCCTGGAGACCGGCGGAGGCAAGACCACCCTCGTCGACGGGCCGGTCGCCCCCCACGCATACGACTTCGACGAGATCTACGCCGCCGTCCGGCTCGACCCGAAGACACCGGTCCCGCCCTTCGACGCCTCCCTGGACCGCTACGGCCGGCAGAGCCGGCCCGCCGAGCAGATGCTCCGCGAACTCCTCGGCCTGCTCGTCGCCACCGACTACTGGTACCGGGCGCTCGACGACGGCGCCGGACGGCACATCGTCTCCCTCTACGAGGACACCGGCGACGAGACCTCCTACCTCCTCGACCCGGTCACCGACCGGGTGACGAAGCTCGGCGCGGGCCCCGCACGCTCCCACGTCACCGGCGCCGAAGGCTGGACCGAGACGGCCGCCAGCACCCTGGAGGCCATGCTCGGCGCCGACCTCCTCTTCGGCAGCTCCTTCGGCCTGTGGGCGAGCGACGGCGTCCTGCTCTCCGCCGTCTTCCACCACCCCTCCTACTACACCCGCCACGTCCAGCGGCAGCTCCGGGAGGCGACCCGGCCGTGAGCGACTCCGCCAAGACCGTGGTCTTCGACCACGAGAGCACCTGCCTGCGCGACAACCCGCTGGGCGACCCCCACACACGCCGGGTCGAAGTACACCTCCCACCCGGGTACGACGGCGTCCGCCCCTTCCCCGTCATCTACTGGCTGCCCGGCTTCGGCGCCCACCCCAGCCTCTCCGGCAAGGCCCTCGCCTTCGGCAGCACCGTCGCCGACCGGTTCCGCTCAGCCATGGCCGACGGCCGGGTCCCGCCCGCCCTGATCGTCGTCCCCGACGGCACCACCGCCTACGGCGGCTCCCAGTACATCGACTCCGCCCCCTGCGGCCGCTACGCCGGCTACCTCGCCGAGATCGTCGCCGCCGTCGACCGGCGCTTCACCACCCGGCCCGCACCACGCTGGCGCGCGATCGGCGGCAAGTCCAGCGGCGGCTACGGCGCGCTGATCGCCGGCATGACCTGCGACCTCTTCGGCTCGGTCATCGCCTGCTCGCCCGACGCCGGCTTCGAGCACAGCCACCTGCCGCTCCTGCCACGCACCCTCGACACCGTCCGGGCCGCCGGCGGCATGGACGCACTCCTCGCCCGCCGCGCCACCGGCCCCATCGACGTACCGTTCATGGTCGCCATGAGCATCATCACCCTGGGCATGTGCTACGCCGAGGACCCCCGCACCAGCCCGTCCGACGCACTGCCCTGCGACCCGGAGACCGGCGCCTTCCGCGACGAGGTGTGGCAGCGCTGGCTCACCCACGACCCCGTACGCATGCTGGACGAGCACGCCGAGGCACTCACCCGCCTGGACCACCTCCACCTCGGCGTCGGCGAGCGCGACGAGTACGGCATGCACTGGGGCGCCCGCGCCCTGCACGCCGCCCTCGACGCCCACGGCGTCCCCCACCACTACGCAGAGCACGAGGGCGGCCACCACGGCATCGAGCACGTCTACACCGACGCCCTCGCCGGCCTGCAACACCTCTGGTCCGAAAGGACGGCCGGCACGTGTGCGGTATAGCCGGCTTCATCAGCCTCGACGGCCGACGCGACACCGCCCGGCTCGCCGCCCTCGGCCGCACCATGACCGAAGCGATGGCCCACCGCGGCCAGGACTCCCGCGCCCCCTACGTCTCCGAGTGCGGCACCGTCATGCTGTGCGCCACCCGCCTCGCGGTCCGCGACCGCTCCCACGCGGGCGACCAGCCCATGACCGACCCCACCGGACGGATCGTCCTCGTCCACAACGGCGAGGTGTACGGATCGCGTTCGCCGGCCCCACCGCTCTGGCCCCGCCGCACCACCTGCGACACCGAGTTCGTCCTCCAGCAGATCTGCCGCGAGGACGAACCCGGCCCGGCACTGCGGCCCCTCGACGGCATGTTCGCACTCGCCTGGCACGACACCACCACCGGCCGGGTCGTCCTCGCCCGCGACCACTTCGGCGTCAAGCCGCTCTTCTACGCCCACGCCGACGGCGGCCTGATCTTCGCCTCCGAGCAGGGCGTCCTGCTCCGCACCGGCCTCATCCAGGCCGAGGTGGAACCCGAGGAATTCGTACTGCGCTCCTGGATCCGCATGGACGCGGCCGACGACCACACCTGGCTGCGCGGAGTCCGGTCGCTCCAGCCCGCCGAATACCTGGTCATCGACCGGCCGCAACTGCGCACCCACCGCTACTGGAAGCCGGCCTGCACCGACGAGCCCATCGAGGCCGACGAGATCAGGGCCGCCTTCGACCGGGCGATCGAGCAGCGCTCCGTCTCCGACGTACCACGCGCGGCCGTCCTCAGCGGCGGCGTCGACAGCACCGCGATCGTCGCCGCACTCACCGCGCGAGGCACCCCGCTCGACACCTACGTACTCCGCTACCAGGACGGCATCGGCGGCTCCGGCGACGACGTCACCCACGCCACCGAGGCCGCCGCCCGCCTCGGCGTCCCGCTGACCGTCTGCGACCTCGACCAGAACACGGCCGCCGGACTCGTCCCGCTCCTGCCCACCCGGCTGATGCGCCCACTGCTGCACGGCGCCGAACTCGCCATGCACCACCTGTACGGCACGATCGCCGCCGACGGGAACGTGGTCGTCTACTCCGGACACGGCGCCGACGAGCTCTGGGGCTACCAGGACGGCCACTACTTCCCCATCGTCGACCCGCTCGCCCCCACCTACATCCACGGCCGGCACTACCTCACCCACCGGCTGCACGCCGACGAACGGCCCCTCTGGGCCCAGCTCGTCAGCTGGATGGCCCACGAACTCGACGTCGACATGAACGAGGTCACCGACCGGATCTGGACCCGCACGATGGACGAGTACCGGGCCATCAGAACGGCGTCCCCCCTCAAACGCGGCCGCCACCACCTCATGCGGCGCTTCCTCGTGTACGTCAACGACATGGTCGACGCCACCTCGGCCACCCACACCCTGGAGGACCGGCCCGTCTTCCAGGACGTCACCCTCACCGAACTCGCCTTCCGCTGCCCCGAACACCTGAAGGACACCCACCGGCCCGGCACCCACAAAGGCCTCCTGAAGACCGCCCTCGGCGACCTCCTTCCCCAATCCGTGCGGCACCGCCGCAAGCAGGGCTTCCCCAGCCCCGCCGACCCGGGCTACGTCCGCCGGCTGACCGAACTCGCCGACGACCTGGGAACCCCCTTCGCACTGCCCCCCGTCCCGGCCGGACTCCGCGCCGGACTCGGGGCCGGCGAATGGATGTTCCTGGCCTCCACCTCCGCCTGGCTCAACCACATCGCGCAGTTCAGAACCCGACCGAGGAGTGATGGTGAGCAGTTCCCTCCCGCGCTGGCGCCCGCAGGTCCTGGCGAGCGCGTCCGGCCTTGACCCGGTCCCCCCGGCCATCGAGGAGGAACGGGCCCAGGAATGGTGCCCCTTCGTGCTGTGGCGGCCCACCGCCCTGCCCCGGGACTGCGACACCTCCGTCGGAACACTCCGCCGCGAGGCACCCCCCGGACGCGTCGAGGCCCAGGGCCGCAGCCCCTGGAGCGACGCCAACCCCGCCGGATACCGCACCGAGATCTCCGGCGGCGGACGACGACTGCGCCTCAAGCAGTTCCTGTACGACTGGGCGTTCCCCGCCGCCGACCACCCCTGCCTGTGGGGCAGCGCCACCCGGCCCCACGAGATCGGCGACGGCCGGGTGGCCTGGCTCGGCACCGACTACAAGGCCCACCGGGCCGGCAGCGCCCGCCTCGCCGGCACCACCGTCGAACTCTCCGTACTCGAAGGAGAGTTCACCGACCACGAGCTGATCGCCCTCTACGCCGGACTGCGCCCCGCCGTGCCCGAAGCGGTGCCACGCGTCCTCGCCACACCGTTCTCGGAGCTGAGCTACTGGGCCCGGCACCCGGCCGACATGGTCACGGTACCCACCGGCCCCTACCACTTCCACCGGCGCGGCAAGAAGCACGAGGGCGACTGGATCCCCTCGGACCGGGTCACCGCCTTCCTCACCGCACAGGGCGTCCCCGCCACGGTCGGCTCCTTCCGCGCGAACAGCGCCGCCACCTTCGGCGACGGCGACACCGCCCGCGAACTGGACGTCGTCTACACCACACCGACCGGAGACGAACTGCGCCTCACCGTCCAGAAGACCGGCGGCGGACGTCTGGAGTTCCCCCCGAAGCGCGACAAGCACCCGGCCGCGGACGAACTCCACACCCTCACCGACGGACGCCCGCTCCACCTCGCCCACCTCAGCGCCGCGTACGGCGCCTGCGACGCCCTCTGGCAGCACCCCGACGGCTACGAGCTCCGCCTCCTGGGCAGCGCCGGCACCGGCATGGGCCGCGACCCCGTCCTCGCCCTGGCCGCCGCTCTCGACACGGAACTACGCCTGGCCGGCCACGCGGAAGTGCTGGGATGACGAAGATCCCGGACGCACCCCCCGAACAGGGCCGGGCCCGGCCCGGCCCCGCCACCGGGCAGGAGACCACACACACCGCCCACACCGGCGCGCACGGCGCCGACCGCACCGCACCGCACACCGTCCGCGTCGCCCACCGGCCGGGCCGGTAGCCGTGACGGCCATCGCCCCCGAGCCCGTACCCGACCCCCGGCTCGACTTCCGCAGCGACACCCGCACCGTCCCGGACGAACGGATGCGCGCGGCGAGCGCTCTGGCCGAGGTCGGCGACGACGTCTACGGCGACGACCCCACGGCCGCCGCGCTCGAAGCCCGCACCGCCCAACTCCTGGGCACCGAAGCCGCACTGTTCGTGCCCACCGGCACCATGGCCAACCTCCTGGCACCCCTCGCGGCCTTCCCCGGCCCGGCCGGGCCCCGGCTGATCGTCGGGGCCGACAGCCACATGGGATTCCTGGAGGCCGACGGGCTGCGGCGGTTCGGCGGCCTGGACCCCGTCCTGGCCCAGCAGGACGCCGACGGACTCCTGAACCCCGGCCACCTGGAAGAACTGCTCGCCGCCGGAGCCGGCCACCCCACCGTGGTCTGCCTGGAGAACACGAGCATGATGCGCTCCGGCAACGCCCTGGACGAGGCCGCGACCCGCACGGTCGCCCGCCTCGCCCACCGGTACGGCGCCCACTTCCACCTCGACGGGGCCCGCCTCGCCCACGCCGCCGTCGCCCTCGGCGTCCCGCCCGCGACACTCGTCGCACCCGCCGACAGCGTCACCTTCTCGGTCTCCAAGGCCCTCGGCGCACCCATCGGCGCACTCCTCGGCGGCAGCCGCACCTACGTCGCCCGCGCCCGCACGCTGCGCACCGGGCTCGGCGGCTCCCTGCACCAGACCGGAGTGGTCGCGGCGCCCGCGCTCATCGCCCTCGGACGGCTGCCGGAGCTGGCCGCCGACCACGCCACGGCCGCCGCGCTCGCCGCCGGACTCCGGGCCGTACCCGGTGTCGAGGTGCTCGGTCCGGCGTGCCCGACGAACATGGTGATGGCACGCGTCCCCGGACTCGCCCCGGACACCTGCGCGGCACGCCTCGCCCTGCACGGCGTGCGCGTCCTGCCGCTCCCGAACGGACACGTGCGCTTCGTGACGCACCGAGCACACGACATGATCGGTGTGCGCGAGGCCGTGAGGGCGCTGGCGGCCGTGAGGGCCACCGTGCCCCGTACCGGCCGGACAGCACCAGGAGACAACTCCCCGACCGGGGAGGCTCCCTGACAGCGATGGAGGAACCATGACGGACGCGGCACCGCCCCGGACCCTGGACGAGCGGCTCAAGGACACCCGTACACGCCTGGAGAACGACGTCGACCTGTGGCTGTCGACGACGGGCGCCGACGGCGCCGGGGTCCACCTCATCCCGCTCTCGTTCCTGTGGGACGGCTCCGCGATCCTCGTCTCGACCCCGCGCGACTCGGTCACCGGGCGCAACCTGTTCGCCGACGGCCGGGTGCGGATCGGCATCGGCCCGACCCGCGACGTCGTCATCGTCAACGGCGTCGCGGAGCCGGTCGGCACCGAGGAACTCGGCCACGGGACGGGCGACGCCTTCGCGGCGAAGACCGGCTTCGACCCGCGCGAACAGGACCAGCCCTACCAGTACTTCCGCATCCGCCCGCAGCGCGTGCAGGCCTGGCGCGAGGCGAACGAACTGGCCGGCCGCGGCCTGATGCGCGACGGCACCTGGCTCGGCTGAGACACGGCCCGGCCGCGGCACCTCCCGCGCCCCGACGACACCGCCCCCGGCCGGCCGGGCCACCCCCGGCCGGCCGGGCGGAGACGGAGTCCAGCCGTTCTTGACCGGAGCTGCAGAGCGCCTTGCCAGGCTGCGCGGGCAAGGCATCCGTCATTCCTGGAAGGGCGAACATGGAAGCAATCGAGGTTCCGGTCCTGATCGTCGGCGGTGGCGGATGCGGTCTCTCCGCCTCCGTCCTCCTCTCCGACCAGGGCGTCGACCATCTGCTGGTGGAGCGCCACTCGGACACGTCGAGGATTCCCAAGGCCCACTATCTCAACCAGCGCACGATGGAGATCTTCCGTCAGCACGGGATAGCGGACGACATCCTCGCCGAGGCCGCGCCGCTGGAGCTGTTCGGCAAGGTGCGCTGGATGACCACGCTCGCGGGCGACGGCCCGATGGACCGGCGCCTCATCCACGAGATGGACGCGTTCGGCGGCGGTGAGCTGACACCGGCGTACGCGGCGGTCGGCCCGGTCCTGCCGGCCAAGCTGCCGCAGATGTGGCTCGAGCCGATCCTCAAGCGCCACGCGGAGGAGCGCAACCCGGGCCGCGTCCTCTTCGGCCACGAGGTCACCACCTTCTCCGACGAGGGCGACCACGTCCGTGCCGAGCTGCGGAACGCCGAGACCGGCGAGACCACCACGGTCAGGGCCAAGTACCTCATCGGCGCCGACGGCGGGAAGTTCGTCGGCCCGAAGAGCGGCATCCGCATGGAGGGCCCGCCCGGACTGGTCAACACCACCACCGCGTACTTCTCCGCCGACCTGTCCGAATGGTGGCAGGAAGGCACACTCATCACCCACTTCCTCAGCCCGGAGGACCCCGACCTCTCCAGCAACCTCATCGAGATGGGACCGACCTGGGGCAAGAAGTGCGAGCAGTGGGGCCTCCACTTCGCCCCGGGCCCGCCCGGACGCTGGAACGCCGAGACCGTCATCCCGCGCATCCGCGAACTGCTCCGCATCCCGGACCTGGACATCACCGTGCACAAGGTCACCGACTGGATCGTGGACGCGGTCCTCGCCGACCGCTACCGCGTGGGCCGGGTCCTCATCGCCGGCGACGCCGCCCACAAGCAGCCGCCGGCCGTCGGCCTCGGCCTCAACACCGGCATCCAGGACGCGCACAACCTCGCCTGGAAGCTGGCGGCCGTCCTCAGCGGCCGGGCGCCGGAGAGCTTCCTCGACACCTACGAGGCCGAGCGCCGGCCCATCGGCCGCCAGAACGTCGACTGGGCTGGCGCCGCCGCCCAGCACCACCAGGCGGTCATCGACGCCATCGGCGCCGGCCACAACATCCCGGCGGGCCGCCGCGGCCGGCGGCTGGAGGCGTACTTCGACCCCTCCTGGCTCGGCGAGACCACCCGGGCACGCGCCCTGGAGATCTTCCACACCCACCGCGGCGGCTGCCAGTCACTCGACATGGAGGTCGGCTTCGGCTATGAGACGGGCGCGCTCGTCCCCGACGGCAGCGAGCCGCCGGCCCGCGTCCCGATGCGCAACGAGCACACGCCCACCTCCCGCCCCGGCCACCGGCTGCCCCACGCCTGGCTCGCCAAGGACGGTGAGCGCCTCTCCACTCTCGACCTCACCGGCACCGGCCGCTTCACGCTGATCACCGGAGCCCGGGGCGACGCGTGGACCCGGGCGGCGGCGCGGGCGGCCGAGAAGTTCTCGGTGCCCATCACCACCGTCCGGATCGGCGCGGGCTGCGCGTACGAGGACGTGGACGGCGGCTGGGCGGCCGTGCGCGGGACCGGCGAGGCCGGCGCACTCCTGATCCGCCCCGACCAGCACGTGGCATGGCGCGCCACGGACGGCGCCCAGGACGCGGAGCAGGCACTGACGGAGGTGTTCGCCGCCGTCCTGGACCGCTGACGCCCGACCGTAGGCATGACTGGGTGGCCGTACCCCTCGGGGTACGGCCACCCAGTCATGCGTACCGGCTTCCTGGGACATGAAGAAGCCCGGAACGAGAACCCCGTTCCGGGCGGACCTCCTCAGACGGCTGCCGCGACCGGCCGCGCCTGGTCGCCCTTCTTCGCCAGCCAGGACAGCACCTCGCCGACAGCCTTGCGCGCGGTGGCCATGCAGACACCCACACCCACGCCGTCGTACAGCGCGCCGCACACCGCGAGACCCGGCTGGGTCGCCACGGACTCCCGGATACGGTCCACCCGGTCCAGGTGGCCCACGGTGTACTGCGGCAGGGCGTCCTGCCAACGGCTCACCCGGGACTCGACGGGCACACCTCTCACACCGGTCGCCCCGGCGAGCTCCGCCGCGGCCGCCGCGACGAGCGAGGCGTCGTCCCGCTCCAGCACCCGGTCCTCGCCGAAACGGCCCAGGAAACAGCGGACGATCTCCACCTCGCCGGCCAGATGCGGCCACTTCACCGTGGTGAAGGTGACCTCCTTGACCAGCTTCCCCTCCACCGCCGGCACCCGGTACCCCGAGTAGCCGCGGCCCGAGAGCCCGCCGCCGGGGAAGGCCGACTTCGGGTACGCGAGCGTGACCACGACCACGCCCGCGTACCGCACCTCGTCCAGGGCGGCGACGGCCGCGCCGAGCCCCGGGACGCCGCAGAGCAGGCCGCCCGCCGGCCCCGCCGGGGTGGCGATGACGACCGCATCGGCCTCGATCAGCTCCGGCGACCCGGCCGGGCCGACCGTGATCCGCCAGCCGCCGGCGCAGCGCGCCAGCTCGCGGACCGGGGCACCGGTACGGAAAACGGTGCCGGGGGCCGCGGCGAGCGTCTCCCGCACCACGGCCTCGGGCAGCGAGCCGAAACCGCCCTGGAGGGTCGCCACACTCACCGGCGGCGGCTTCTCGCCCGGGGCGAGGACCGGCACCAGGGCGCCCGCCGCCTCCGCGAGGGAGGCCTGGCGCAGGGAGGCCTTCGCCAGCGGCGCCAGCGTCGCCTCGAAGGACAGGTCCTCGGCGCGGCCGGAGAACACCCCCGCGAGAAAAGGCTCGACGAGGCGGTCCACGGCCTCCTTGCCGAAGCGGCCCCCGACGTAGTCGGCGACCGACACGTCCGCGTCCCGGCCGAAGGAGGGCAGGAACAGGTCCTGCCGGGCGCGCTCGACGCCCTCCTCGGACAGGACACCGGACCGGGCCAGGTCCTCCATGTCACAGGGCACGCCCATGAACTGACGGTCCGGCTGGTTACGGATCACACCCCTGGACCAGATCGCGGAGGCGGTCACCCCGGCCGGCCTGATCCGCTCGCCGAGCCCGGCATCCTTGATCAGACCGGTGGTCCTGCGCCGGTTGGCGTACAGCGACTCCGCACCCTCGTCGACGGCGACGCCCGCCACCTCGGAGACCTTCAGCTTGCCGCCGAACCGGTCCGAGCCCTCCAGGACCGTGACCCGCACCGGCTCGTTCCGCAGATGGAACGCCGCCGAGAGGCCCGCGATCCCCCCTCCGACGACGACCACGTGCGGCGTGCCGGCCACCTGGTCCCGTTCGCTGCCAGCCATTCCACCAGCTCCTTCATGGTTACGGTGTAGTCAGCCGCCCGCGGGCGCCGCGATCGGTGCCCGGGGGCGGCTGTGTCCGCAGTCTCGGTGGCGCTCCCGGAACCCCGGTCGAGACCGGCTGGACCCCCGCTCTACTGCCGCTGGGCGGTGCCGAACCAGCGGGTGAGGGTGTCGGTGAGTTCGTCGGTGGTGCCGGGGGAGGTCCAGGCGACGTAGCCGTCGGGGCGGACGAGGACGGTGTCGAGGCCGGGTTCGTAGTCCTGGTTCCAGGTGCCGGTGACGATGTCGAGGCGGTCGTCGAGTCCCTCGGCGAGGCGGGCGAGGGCGGGGTCGGTGGTGATGAGGAGGCCGTGTCCGGTGCGCAGGAGGCCGCTGACCGGGGTCACGGTGCCGTCGGTGAGGGTGAGTTCACGTCCCGGCGGCATCCGCAGGCCGAGCAGCGGGTGCTCGCCCTCGCCGAGCTCGTAGCGGACACCGAGGTTGCTCACCATCCCCGCCAGGTGCCCGGCGGGGCCCTCGTGGCGCACCAGCTCACCCATGATCTCGCGCACCGGGTCCATGTCCTCCCCGGTGAGCCGCAGTTCGATCGCCGCCCGCGCGTTGCGCGCCAACTGCTCGCCCACCGGCCGCCGTTCCGCGTCGTAGGTGTCGAGCAGCCCCTTGGGGGCCCAGCCCCTGACCGTCGCGGCCAGCTTCCAGCCGAGGTTGACGGCGTCCTGCACGCCCACACTCAGACCCTGCGCCATCGCCGGCGGCTGGATGTGCGCGGCGTCGCCCGCCAGGAGCACCCGGCCGCGCCGGTAGACGGCTGCGGACCGCGAGGCGTCGGTGAAGCAGCCGAGCCACCGGCACTCCCCGTGGTGCAGGGACTCCCCGGTCAGCCGCTGCCAGGCATCCGCCAGATCGGTGTACGCGAGGGAGGCACGGTCGCGCGGCGCCATGCCGGCCTCGTGGACGACGACGCGGGTGACACCGTTCTCCAGGTCCATCGCCATGATCATGCTGCCGCCCGGCAGGTTCTCGCCGATACGCCGCCTGCGGGTCTCGATGCCGGTGACGTCGGCACTGAGGAAGCCGCGCCGGCCCTCGGTGCCGGGAAAACCGATCCCGGCCAGCTTGCGGACCGAGCTGCGCCCGCCGTCGCAGCCGACGAGATACGCGGCGCTCTCCTCGGCCGGGCCGTCCGGGCCGGCCGCAAGGACACGCACGGCCTCGTCGGTCTCCTGGAAGCCGGTCACCTCCTGGCCGCGCCGGATCTCCGTACCGAGCCCGGTCACCCACTCCTCCAGCATCCGCTCGGTGCGGAACTGCGGCACGCCCCGGCGCCCGTGGTGGTCCTCGGCCAGCGGCGCGAGGTCGATCGGCACCCCGCCGAAGTGCGCGTCGGCGGGCTCGGTCGGGCCGAGGCCGCCCAGCAGCCCGCGCTGGTCGAAGCATTCGGCGGTGCGCTTGGTGAGGCTGGCGCCGCGCGACTCGCGCGCGGGGGCAGCCAGGCGTTCGAAGACGACGACGTCCGCGCCGCCGAGCGTCAGCTCGCCCGCCAGCATCAGACCGACCGGGCCCGCTCCGACGACGATGACATCCCTGGGCATGTGTGTGCTCCTTATCGGTTCCTGGGTTCGGCGGGAGGTGCCGGTCACCGCTGGGCGGTGCCGAACCAGCGGGTGAGGGTGTCGGTGAGTTCGTCGGTGGTGCCGGGGGAGGTCCAGGCGACGTAGCCGTCGGGGCGGACGAGGACGGCGTCGAGGCCGGGTTCGTAGTCCTGGTTCCAGGTGCCGGTGACGATGTCGAGGCGGTCGTCGAGTCCCTCGGCGAGGCGGGCGAGGGCGGGGCCGGTGGTGATGAGGAGGCCGTGTCCGGTGCGCAGGAGGCCGCTGACCGGGGTCACGGTGCCGTCGGTGAGGGTGAGTTCACGTCCCGGCGGCATCCGCAGGCCGAGCAGCGGGTGCTCGCCCTTGCCGAGCTCGTAGCGGATGCCGAGACCGCTGACGATCCCCGCGACCTGCTCCGCCGCGTCCTTGTGGGCGAGCAGCTCGCCCATGACCTCGCGGACCGGGTCCATCGCCTCCTCGCCGAGGTAGATTCTTCCGGCGGCACGGGCATTGCGGATCAACTCCCTTCCCACCGGGCGGCGTTCGGCGTCGTACGTGTCCAGGAGCCCCTCGCCGGCCCAGCCCTTGACCGTCGCGGCCAGCTTCCAGCCGAGGTTCGCGGCGTCCTGGAGACCGGCGCTCAGGCCCCAGGCCGCCAGCGGCGGGATCTCGTGGGCGGCGTCGCCCGCCAGGAGGACGCGGCCGCGCCGGAACTCCTCGGCCAGGGCAGCGGAGTTACCGGTGGCCCACAGCCACTGCGGCTCGGCACCGTGGATGGACTCGCCGGTCAGCCGCTGCCAGGCGTCCGCGACCTCGGCGAAGGTCAGCGTCTGCGTGTCCGGGGCCGCGGGCAGCGCGAGGTCGTGGACGACGACCCGGAAGCGGCCCTCACCCACCGGGGTGCACACGACCATGGAGCCGCCGGGAAGGCGCTCACCGATCGGCCGCGGACGCAGGGTGACCCCGGCGATCTCAGCGGTGTACATGCCGCGGGTGGCCGCCCACCCGGGGGCCTCGATGCCGGCGAGCCGCCGTACGGTGCTGCCCGCGCCGTCACAGCCGACGACGTACGCGGCGGACCCCTCGCCCGGACCCCCGGGGCTGTCGTACGCGACGACGACGGCGTCCCCGGTCTCCCGGAGCCCGGTCACCTCACGCCCGCGCAGCACCGGCACACCGAGTTCGGCCAGCCAGCCGGCGAGCGCCTCCTCGGTGCGTGCCTGGGACAGGCCGAGCACTCCGCTGTGGTCCTCGTCGAGCATGCCGAGGTCGAAACGGACCCCGCCGAAGTGGCCCATCGGACCCCAGCGGAAGGCGCCGATCCGGTCGAGCACCCCGCGCTGTCCGAGCGATTCGGCGGCACGCCGGTTGAACCCGAGGGCGCGCGATTCCCCGGAAGGGGCGGGCTCTCTGTCGTAGACGGCCACGTCCACTCCGCCGAGACGGAGTTCTCCGGCCAGCATCAGGCCGACCGGGCCGGCTCCGACGACGATGACGTCAATGTTTTCCATGTGAGGGGAAGCTACCCAGCGGCCTGTTCGGTCGCAATGAAAGGAATGCCCGCGCGGGGGAGGGGCGTTCGACTGCGCAATGCACCTGCTTGAACACCGATATCCAATGGTTGAACGCTGAACCCGATGGCAATGTCGGAGGTGCTCCCGGGTTTTGCCACTTACTACCTTCACTCCATGGGTAATTCGGTCCCCGAGAAAAGGGAGAGAGGCACGGACATGCCGGTCGAGAAGATCGCCCTCATCACGGGCGCCAACAAAGGCATCGGCTTCGCCGTCGCACGGCAGCTCGGCGAGCGGGGGACCCACGTGCTCGTCGGCGCCCGCGACGAGGTCCTCGGCAAGCAGGCCGCCGACGCCCTCACCGCCGACGGCATCACCGCACAGGCAATGGTCCTCGACGTGACCGACCCGGCCTCCGTGGCCGAGGCCGCCGCCACGATCGAGCGGCGCTACGGACGCCTGGACGTCCTGGTGAACAACGCCGGCGTCGCCGGCCGCTTCACCGGCACGGCCCCCGGGGCCACCGCCGCCGACCTCCGCGAGGTCTACGAGACCAACGTCTTCGGCGTGGTCACCGTCACCGGGGCGATGCTGCCGCTGCTGCGCCGATCCCCGGCCGGCCGGATCGTCAACCTGTCGAGCCACGTCGGCTCGCTGACACTCAACGCGGACCCGGACTCCCCGCTGGCCGGCCTCGACATGATCGCCTACCAGTCCTCGAAGACCGCGCTCAACGCCGTCACCGTCGCCTACGCCAAGGCGCTGCGCGACACCCCGATCAAGGTCAACGCCGCCCTCCCCGGAGTGGTGGCCACCGACATCAACCACCACCGCGGCCACCGGACACCCGCCGAGGGCGCCGGGATCGTGGTCCGGCTCGCCCTCCTGGACGAGACCGGCCCGTCGGGCGCCTGCCTGGCGGACGAAGGCCCCGTTCCGTGGTAGCGCGGAACGCCCATCCACACAGAAAGAGGCATGGCCTTGCAGCAGATCACGATCAGTGACCTCCAGACCATCATGCTCCAGTGCGCCGGCGAGGCCGAGGACACGCTCTCGCTCGTGGAGGCACCGGACCGCACTTTCGAGGAGCTGGGCTACGACTCGCTCGCGCTCCTGGAGACATACAGCCGCCTCGAGCGGGACTTCGGCATCGAGCTGTGCGAGGACGAACTCGACGCCATCAACACCGCGCGGCAACTGGTCGACTTCGTCAACTCGCTGCTCCAGCTGAAGGTGCTGTCCGCAGCCTGAACCCGCACCACCCCAACGACGCGCACGACCCGATGTCACGCCGTACGCGGACTCGGCGGACCACAGACATGGAGGCAGACAGTGGCGGTTGAAGAGACGATCATGGTGCTGGGCGGTACCGGCCGGCAGGGCGGGGCGGTGGCCCGCGAACTGCTGCGCCGCGGTCACGCGGTGCGGGCGCTCGTCCGCGACCCGGCCAAGGCCGAGGCCAGGGCCCTCGCACAGGCGGGCGCCGTACTCGTCCGCGGCGACCTCGACGACGAGGCCTCGCTGCCGGCGGCGATGGACGGCGTCCACGGCGTGTTCAGCGTCCAGACCTTCCGCGGCCCCGGCGGCTGCGAGGCGGAGGAGCGCCAGGGCAGAGCGGTGGCCGACGCGGCCGTACGGGCCGGGGTGAAGCACTTCGTCTACAGCTCGGTCGGCGGCGCGGACCGGGACACCCGGGTCCCGCACTTCGAGAGCAAGCTGCGGATCGAGAAGTACCTGAAGTCGCTCGGCCTGCCGCTGACGGTGCTGCGGCCGGTCATGTTCCACGACATCCTGCTGGACATCGCCCCGCGCCGGGTCCAGGACGAACTGGTCCTGGGCATGTGGCTGGACCCGGAGACCTCCGTACAGCTCATCGCGACGAGCGACATCGGCGTCTTCGCCGCGGACGCCTTCGAGGACCCGGAGAGCTGGCTCGGCAGGACGGTGGAGATCGCCGGCGACGACCTGACCGGCCCGCAGATGGCCGCGGCCTTCGAAGCGGTCTGCGGAGTCCCGACCCGCTTCCAGCAGCTGCCCATCGAACCGCTGCGCGTGGCCCGCGAGGACCTCGCCAACATGTTCGACTGGTTCGAGCGGGACGGCTACCGGGCCGACCTGCCCACGCTGCGCGGCAAGCGGCCCGGCCTGGTCTCCCTGGAAAGCTGGCTGGCCGAGAACTGGACGGCTCCGACGGCCGGTGCGCACCACTGACCGGGCCCTCAGAAGAAGAGCGGATCGTGGGTGCGGGTCCGCTTGAGCTCGAAGAAGCCGTCGGTCCCCGCCACGGCGAGGACGCCGTCCCAGAGCCGTACCGCGTCCTCGCCCCGCGGGGCGGGAGTCACCACGGGACCAAAGAACGCCACGTCGCCCACCGCGATGACAGGAGTGCCCACATCCGGGCCGACCCGGCCGACACCCTCGTCGTGCGAGGCGCGCACCGCGTCGTCGAACGCCTCGGACCCGGCCGCATCGGCCAGGCCGGGATCGAGACCTGCGGCGGCCAGCGCCGCCGCGTAGGTGGCCCGCTCCTTGGGCGCCTTGGCCAGGTGGAAACGGGTGCCGAGCTCGGTGTAGAGCCGGCCCAGGACCCCGTGCCCGTACCGCTCGCCGGCGGCGGCACAGACCCGTACGGGTTCCATGCGCAGCGCCAGATCGCGGTGCCAGCGCTCGTCCAGGTCGGCCCGGCCCTCGTTGAGGACCGTCAGGCTCATGACGCGCCAGCGCACATCGAGATGCCGGTGCGCCGCGACCTCCAGGACCCAGCGGGAGGTCAGCCAGGCCCAGGGGCAGCTCGGGTCGAACCAGAAGTCCACCGGGGTCGGAATGGTGTGCGGCACGTCGGCCTCCTTGATGTCTCTGCCGCCTCGGCGGATGCGGTCAGAAGTTGCCGAGGCCGCCGCAGACGTTGAGCGCCTGCGAGGTGATGGAGGCGGCGGTGTCCGAGGCCAGGTAGCCGACGAGACCCGCGACCTCCTCCGGCGTGGAGTAGCGGCCGAGCGGGATCTTGGCCCGGAACTTCTCCAGGACGGCGCCCTCGGAGGTGTCGTACGCGGCCGCGTAGCCCTGGCGGACGCGCTGGGCCATCGGCGTCTCGACGTACCCCGGGCAGACGGCGTTGACCGTGATGCCGGTGGGGGCGAGCTCGTTGCCGAGAGCCTTGGTGAAGCCGACGACACCGTGCTTGGAGGCCGAGTACGGGGCACCGAGGACGACGCCCTGCTTCCCGGCCGTGGAGGCGATGTTGATGATCCGGCCGCTCCGCCTCTCGCGCATGCCGCCGGCGGTGAGGACGGCACGGGTCACCAGGAAGACACTGGTGAGATTGGTGTTGATCACGTCGTACCAGAGCTCGTCGGTGATCTCCGCGGTCACACCGCCGCCGCTGCGGCCGGCGTTGTTGACCAGGATGTCGATGCCGCCGTAGCGCGCGACGGCCGCATCGACGAGACGGGTGACGTCCTCCGGCTTGCTGACGTCGGCGGCCGCACCGTCGGCCTCGTAACCCTCCGCGCGCAGCTTGCCGACCGTCTCGGTGACGCTCCCGGCGTTCCGCGAGCAGATGAAGACGCTGTGGCCCCGGCGCGCGAAGTCCTCGGCGACGGCCAGGCCGATGCCGCTCGTGCCGCCGGTGATCAGCGCTACCTGCTGTCCCTTGTCCGCCATTCCGCCTGCTCCTTCTCGGGGTGTTGTGGTGCCGGGGCAGCCTGACAAGAAAGGCCGGATTCCCGGTCGAGACAGGGTGGAGGTAGCGGCGTCCGGCACATTCGCGCAGAAGGACCCCCACCCGCCAGCCACCTGCCGCACCATCAGATAACGAACCCGGCCGCAACCTTCCGAACCAATACCGTTCAACCGCCCGAATTCTCCGGTCGAACGTTCAAGTCAACAAATTCAAAAAAGCATGGTTGCGAGACCGAGAAGGGCAGACCTATCGTCCAGGAATCCACGGAAGAAGCACTTCGAAAGGAAAATACATGTCCGCGACGCCAGAGATCCGCGACCAGTCCGACTCCTACGCGCTGCTCAATCTCATCCAGGGTGCGGTGATCACCCAGGCCCTTTCCGTCGCGGCCAAGCTCGGCATCGCGGATGTCCTGGCCGACGGCCCGCTCACGGTCCAGGAGATCGCCAAGCGCGTCGGCACCGACGCCAAGTCGACCCGCCGCGTGCTGCGCGCCCTCGCCGGCCACCGCGTCTTCGCGGTCCGCGAGGACGGCTCCTTCGAGAACACCGCGCTCTCCGACAAGCTCCGCGAGGACGCCCCGGACACCATGCGCGGCTTCGCCGTACTCATGAACCACCCGGTCCTGCACGAGGAGTGGGGCCACCTCCTCACGGCCGTCGAGACCGGCGAGCCGAACCTGCCCAAGCTGCGCGGCATGGGCGCCCTGGACTTCTTCCACGCCAACCCCGAGTACGCGCAGGTCTTCTTCCACGCGTTCGGCGGCCTCTCCGAGTCCGAGACGGCCCCGCTCGTGGAGGCGTACGACTTCTCGCAGTTCAACACCGTCGTCGACGTCGTCGCGGGCCGCGGCAACCTGCTCGCCGGCATCCTCCAGAAGGAGCCGGACCTCAAGGGCGTCCTGTACGACTCCGAGGTCGCGACCGCCGACTCCCAGGCGTACTTCGAGGCCGCCGGTGTCGCGGACCGCTTCACCATCGAGCACGGCGGCTACCTCGACAAGCTGCCCCCGGGCGGCGACGCCTACCTCATCAAGCACATCATCCACGACTTCTCCGAGGAAGACGCCATAACGGCGCTGAAGAACGCCCGTGAGGCGATGGGCCCCGAGGGCAAGCTGCTCGTCATGGAGTACGTCCTGCCCGAGGGCAACGACCACCACCTCGGCCAGGCCATCGACCTCTGGCTGATGCTGATGCTGGGCGCCCAGGAGCGCACGCTCACCGAGTACCGCGAACTGTTCGCGAAGGCCGGCTTCACCCTCACCCGTGTCGTCCCCACCTCCGCACCGATCTCCATCATCGAGGCCGTTCCGACCGCCTGAGGCCGATCCGCCCGGACGCGACGCCCGCTCCCCTCCCATCGCAGAAGCCGAGGACCAGGACAGGAAGCAATGAATACCGATGTCATAGTTATCGGGGCAGGGCCCGCAGGCCTGACGCTCGCGGCCGAGCTCCGCCTCGGCGGCGCCGACGTCGTCATCTTCGAGCAGCGGACCGAGCGGAGCTGGGAGTCGCGCGGAATCGGCTTCACCGCCCGCGCCACCGAGATGTTCGAGCAGCGCGGCATCCTCGGACGCCTGGAGAACATCGAGATCACCCGCCAGGGCCACTTCGGTGGCATCCCGATCGACTACGGGATCCTGGAGGGCTCACACTTCGGCGTCCGCGGCACCCCCCAGTACAAGATCGAGGAGATGCTGGAGGACCGGGCCGCCGAACTCGGCGCACTCCTGCGCCGCGGCTACGAGTTCACCGGCCTGGCCGAGAACACCGACGGCGTGACCGTGACCGTGAACGGCCCGGAGGGGCCCGAGGAGCACACCGCCCGATACCTGGTGGGCTGCGACGGCAGCCGCAGCACCGTCCGGCACCTGGCGGGCTTCGAGTTCGCCGGCTCCGACGCCACCCGCGCGATGTACCTCGCGGACGTCAAGGGCGCCGACATCAAACCCCGCATGATCGGCGAACTCCTCCCCGACGGCATGGTCATGGCCGCGCCACTGGAGGAGGGCTACACCCGGATCATCGTCTGTGAGAACGACACCCCGCCGGACCGCGGCGAGGTCACCTTCGCACAGGTCGCGGACGCCTGGCAGCGGCTCACCGGCGACTCCATCCACCACGGTCAGACGCGCTGGGTGAGCAGCTTCACCGACGCCACCCGCCAGGCCACCGAGTACCGGCGCGGCCGGGTACTGCTCGCCGGCGACGCCGCGCACATCCACCTGCCGGCCGGAGGCCAGGGCCTCAGCATCGGAGTCCAGGACGCCTGCAACCTCGGCTGGAAACTGGCGGCGACGATCGCGGGCCGCGCCCCCGACGGACTCCTCGACACCTACCACTCCGAGCGGCACCCGGTCGGCGCCCGCGTCCTGCGGGGCACACTCGCCCAGGGCACGCTCAACCTCACCGGCAGCTCGGTGCAGCCGCTGCGGACCGTCATGGCCGAGCTCCTCGCCATCCCGGCGGCGGCCCGGCACATATCCGGCATGGTCAGCGGCTTCGACCTCGCGTACGAGGTCGGCGACGGCGCCGAGAGCGCCGGCCACCCGCTGCTCGGCGGCCGGATGGCCGACCGCGAGCTGGAACTCGCCGACGGCGGCACCGACCGGATCGCCAGGCTGCTGCACCCGGCCCGCGGCGTCCTGATCACGGCGGACGCGACCGGCGCCACCGCCGCGACGGCCGCCGGCTGGTCCGACCGGGTCGACGTGGTCCACGTCCGGACCTTCCCCGCCGGACCGGAGGAGGGCGGGGCCACGACCGAGTCGGTACTCGTCCGCCCGGACGGCTACATCGCCTGGACCGCACCGGCCGGAGGCGGCCTGGAGGCCGCGCTGCAGCGCTGGTTCGGCGAGACCACCGCCGCCTGAGGCCGGCCACGGGCCGCCCCGCTACTTCTGAGGAGACACACGTGAGCGAGCACGTCATCCACCGCACCGAGCACACGATCGACGTCGACGCCCCCGCCGAACGGGTCTACGCACTGGTTGCCGACGTCACCCGCTGGCCCGAGACCTTCCCGCCCACCGTCCACGCCGAGGTCATCGAACGCACGGGCGACTTTGAACTGATCCGGCTCTGGGCGACCGCCAACGGCACCGCCAAGACCTGGACCTCCCGCCGCGAACACGACCCCGGAAAGCTCACCGTGACGTTCCGCCAGGAACACTCGCAGCACCCCGTCGGCGGCATGGGCGGCGCCTGGACGGTCGAGCCCCTCACCGAGACCACCTCCCGGGTCCGCCTCCTGCACGACTTCCACGCCGCCACCGACGACCCCGCCGACCTCGCATGGATCCAGCAGGCCGTCGACCGCAACAGCGACTTCGAACTCCAGGCCCTCAAGACCAGCGCCCAGGCCACCGGCCCCGACCGGCCCATCACCTTCGAGGACACCGTCCACGTCGACGGCCAGGGCAAGGACGTCTACGACTTCCTCAACGAGGCCCAGCTCTGGCAGGAGCGCCTGCCGCACGTCGGCCGCGTCCAGCTGGACGAGGACGCGCCCGGCCTCCAGATCCTGGAGATGGACACCCGCGCCAAGGACGGCAGCACCCACACGACCCGCTCCGTCCGCGTCTGCACACCGGCCACAACGATCGTCTACAAACAAATCGTCCTGCCCGCCCTCATGACCCTGCACACCGGCCGCTGGCTCATCGAGGAACGCGACAGCGGCGGCGTCACCGTCACCTCCCGCCACACCGTGCGCATCAACACCGAGAACATCACCAAGGTCCTCGGCGCCGACGCCACGCCCGAGACCGCCGCCGCGTTCGTCCAGAGCGCACTCAGCACCAACAGCCTCGCCACCCTCGGCCTCGCCAAGACCCACGCCGAAACCCTCACCGGCCGGAGCGGGGGCGCGCAGTCGTGACCCCGGCCCGGGCGGACGTACCGGTCCTCATCGTCGGCGCGGGCCCCGTCGGGCTCCTGCTCGCCTGCGGGCTGGGACGAGCCCGGGTCCCGGTGGTCCTCGTGGAGAAGCTGGCCCGGCCGATGACCGAGTCACGCGCCACCCAACTCTCCACCCGGACCGCCGAACTGCTCCACGAGCACGGCTTCGACGCCCTCCTTGCCGAAGCCGCCCACGAACCCCGAACGCACTTCGGCGGCCTCGGCTTCGCCCTGACCCCGGTCGACAGCCCGCACGCCGGGAACTGGAAAGTCCCCCAGTACCGCACCGAAGCCGCCCTCGGCGCCCGCGCCACGGAACTGGGCGCCCAGACACTCCGCTCCCACCGACTGACCGGACTCACCGAACAGCCCGACCACCTCCTGTGCCGGATCCAGGGCCCCGAAGGACCGCTTGAGCTCCGCGCGGCATACGTGGTCGGCTGCGACGGAGCCCACAGCACCGTCCGCCGGCTCGCCGCCATCCCGGTGACCGCCACCCCGGCCACCAAGGAACTGCTCCGCGCCGACATCCGCGGACTCACCGTCCGCGACCGGCGCTTCGAGCGGCTCACCAACGGCTTCGCCGTGGCCAACACCCGCGACGGCATCACCCGGATCATGGTCCACGCCTTCGGCACAACCCTGCCCACCCGCACCGGCCCACCCCGCTTCACCGAGATCACCGACACCTGGCGGCACGTCACGGGAGAGGACATCTCCGCCGGCACCCCGCTCTGGCTCGACGCCTTCGACAACGCCAAGGGACAGGCCGACAGCTACCGCCGCGGCCGGATCCTGCTGGCCGGCGACGCCGCCCACTGGCACCCGCCGGTCGGCGGCCAGGCCCTCAACACCGGACTCCAGGACGCGGCCGACCTGGGCCCGAAACTCGCCGGGACCGTACACGGCACAGCCGCGCCCGGACTCCTCGACAGCTACCACGAGGCCCGGCACCCCGCCGCCGCCCGGGTCCTCGACCACGTCGCGGCCCAGGAACGACTGATGCTCGACGGACCGGAGACCGAACCACTGCGCGCGGTCCTCTCCGAGCTGATCGGCCTCGACGCGGTCCGCGCCCATCTGACCTCGATGGCGAGCAACCCCAACGACCGGCTCCCGGCAGCAAAGACACCCATGGAAGGAAGGAACGACAGTGCAGGACTTTGACACCGACGTGATCATCGTGGGGGCCGGCCCCACCGGACTCATGCTCGCCGGCGAACTCCGCCTCGCCGGCATCGAGACCCTCGTCCTGGAGCGGCTCGCCCAGCCGATGCGCCAGTCACGCGCCCTCGGCTTCTCCGCCCGCACCATGGAGGAGCTCGGCCAGCGCGGCCTCCTGGAGTCCTTCGGCGAGATGGGCGTCATCCCGATCGGCCACTTCGGCGGCATACCACTCGACTACACCGTCCTCCCCGGCGGCCACTTCGGCGTACGCGGCGTCCCGCAGGCCTTCACCGAGGCCAACCTCACCACGTGGGCCACCGGCCTCAGCGCCGAGATCCGCCGCGGCTGGGAGGTCACCGGCCTCGCCGACGACGCCGAAGGCGTCGAAGTCACCGCCGACACCCCCGAAGGCCCGCGCACCCTGCGAGCCCGCTACCTGGTCGGCGCCGACGGCTCCCGCAGCATCGTCCGCAAGCTGTCCGGCATCGACTTCCCCGGCACCGCGGCCACCATCGAGATGCTGATGGCCGACGTCACCGACGTCCAGGTGCGGCTGCGCCCCACCGGCGAGCTGGGTGACGCCGGCATGGTCGTCGTCCTGCCGGTCGGCCCCCACACCACACGCGTCGTCTGCTTCGAGCGCGACGCAGGCGTCCGCCCGACCTCCGAACCGCCGACCTTCCAGGAGGTCGCCGACTCCTTCAAGCGGGTCACCGGCGACGACATCTCCGGCGGCAAAGCCGTCTGGCTCAGCTACTTCACCGACTCAAGCCGCCAGGCCGCCGCCTACCGCAAGGGCCGCGTCTTCCTCGCCGGCGACTCGGCGCACATCCACATGCCGATCGGCGCCCAGGGCATCAGCGCCGGCCTCGGCGATGCCGTCAACCTCGGCTGGAAGCTCGCCGCCACCCTCAAGGGCCACGCCCCCCAGGGGCTGCTCGACACGTACGACACCGAGCGCCGCACGGTCGCCGCCCGCATCATCGCCAACACACTCGCCCAGCGCAGCCTGTACCTCGGCGGCCCCGAGATGGACCCGATGCGCGCCGTCTTCGCCGAGCTCCTCGCCTACGAGGACGTCCGCAAACACCTCGTCGGCCTCGTCACCGGCCTCGACATCACCTACGACGCCGGCGCCGGCGAGCACCCACTGCTCGGCCGCCGCCTGCCCGACTTCGCGTTCACCCGCGAGAACGGCGAGACGACCGCCTACAAGACCCTGCACACCGGGCGCCCGGTCCTGCTCGACCTGACCGCAGACCCCGCCGTCGCCGACGCCGCCGCACCGTGGGCCGACCGCGTCGATGTCGTCACCGCCCAGGCCCGCCCCCAGGGCCCGCTCGCCGAGGTGGACACGGTCCTCGTCCGCCCCGACGGCTACACCGCCTGGATCGGCGCCGGCCAGGCCGGCGCCGAGGGCCTCGCCGACGCACTGAACCGCTGGTTCGGTCCCGCCTCCCAGAACTGAGCGACATCCGGTGCCCCGCACCCTCCGCGGGGCACCGCCCCCTCACCCGTACACCACATGCCCAAGGAGCAGCGATGCCGTTCATCAGCCCCGAGGCCGGCCACCTGACCGTCCTCAACCTCTTCAAGACCGCCTCCCGCGACCGGGTCGACACCCTCGTCGACGAGATGAAGAAGATCGTGGACGTCGCCGCCTACCCGGGCTGGATCTCCAGCACCGTCCACCGCGGCCGGCAGAACCCGGGCACCGCCAACTTCATCCAGTGGCGCGGCATGGACGACCTGGAGTCCCGCTACAACGACTCCGAGTTCAAGCACCACACGGTGCCGGTCTTCCGCGAGATCACCACCTACGTCCGCCTGATGCAGACCGAAGTGGCCCTGAGCCAGCGCCACCCCGAGTACGGCGATGTCACCGAGGTCTCGCCCGAGCGCGACGACTACACGGTCATCGAGATCCTCGGTGTGAAGCCGAACCAGCAGGGCACCCTGGTCGACACCCTCGGGGCCGCCCACGAATGGCTCGTGGACGTCCCCGGCTACCGCTCGCAGAGCATCATGCGCGGCATCCGCTCCCGCAACCTGGACGGCGGCGAGGGCACCCTGGCCACCGTCGGCACCGACCAGGACTTCGTCGTCGTCTACTCGCAGTGGGAGGGCAAAGTGTTCTACGACTCCTTCCGCAACCAGCCCGAGGCCCAGTGGATCCGGGCCCGCGACGCCTACCAGGAGAAGCGCTACGCCCTGACCACCAGTGCGGACTGGAACGGCTACCGCGCGGTCCACACCCGCTCCGCCGAGCAGCCGGTGGCCGGGGCCGCCGCGGCCTGACCCCCCCCAACCCCCCACAGACGTAGGGCCCCTGGCGAAAGCCAGGGGCCCTACGCGGTGTTCGCGCCGCGTCACTCGGCGATCGTGGCCCAGTGCCACCGCGAGTCGAAGGCGGTGACCTCGATGTCCGTGCCCCCGGCGACCAGCGCCGCCGCCAGACCCGTGGCCCCCGCGATGAACGCGGACGCACGGTCGGCGGCCAGCAGATCCTGCTCGTCGAAGGGAAGCCCCTCGCAGCGCAGCAGCCGCAGGTCCATGAAGCCGTTGAAGCGCCGGCCCAGGACCTCCACCGCCTGCGGGCTGCGGACGGTGAACCGCACCCGGGCCGCGACATGCCCGTTGTGGTGCTGGTCGGAGTAGTACGCGATGTCCGGGATCGCCGGCGGCACGAAATGGTCGCGCGCCGCGATCTCGGGCACCTTCGGCAGGTTGCCGACCAGGAAGTGCCAGGAGTTGTACTGCATCCGCGAGGAGATCGCCCACGTGGTGTCCGCCAGCCGGGACGCCGAACCGCCGAAGAGCCGCTTCGACTCCTTCGAGGGCACCACACAGCAGAAGAAGTGCGGGATCTCCCACCCGGCGATCCTCGGATACGCCTTCGCGCGCAGCGCCTCGATCAGCGCCGGCAGCGACCGCATACCGCGGCTCATCGCGAAGTCCGCGTCGAAGACAGCGGTGGCGGCCGCCACCACCTCGTACACCAGCGACTCCAGCCCGGAACCGAAGCCGCCGTGCGGCTCCGCCAGCCAGCCGGGGGAGCCCTCCAGAGAGGCGGACAGCTCCGCGAACGTGGCGCCGCGGACCGGCAGCCGCTCGATCAGCCGGGCGCACAGCGCGGCCTCCAGACGCGCCGCGTCGTCCTTCACCGGACCCGCGACCCGCTCGATCTTGTGCATCAGCGGTCCGTGGATCTCCCGGTAGAGCCGCACCGAGGAACCCGTCAGCTCACGGCGCCGGACGGCCAGCGCGTCGGCCAGCCCCCCCAGCGCGAGGACGCCGTGCGCGGCCGGGGCCGGCACCGCGGGCAGCCCGGGCGCCGCGGCGTTGTACGCGGCGCGCGTGCGCTCCAGGAGGAGCGCCACGTGATCGAGCGTCAGCTGCGTCCCGTTGGCCTCCTCGATGCGGGCGTACCCGGCCGAACGCACCAGCAGCGTCAGACAGGTGACGAACAGGACGTCACTGTCCGCCCACAGCTCCAGCGGGGTCGTGCGCAGGCTGCTCAGCACACAGTCGGGGTGCCCCGGGCGCAGCGTCTTGCCGGTGAGGTTGTTCTGGTCGCGGAAGTTCGTGTACTGCCGCTCACCGGCGTACAGGACGAACGGCGCCGTCCGCAGAGCCGCCTCCGTCAGCTGCTCCAGGATCTCGCGCCGCCCCTCGTCCTCGGCCGCGAGCAGCCAGGTGCGGCAGTCGCGCACACCGGCGTGCCAGCGGCCGGCGGCGAGGGCCAGCTCGACCTGGTAGTCGGCGAGGTCCTCGGCGGACCACGGCACCCTCAGGACACCGTCGACCAGGTTGGCCCCGCCGCTCAGCGAGCCCTTCGACGGGACCCGGACGAGGACGCGGCCGCTGCGGTCGAGGCCGATCTCGCCGAGGAACGCGGTGCCCGCGTCCTCGGGCCGGTCGGTGGCCCGCCCGTCCTTCCACCAGCTCCGGCCGACCAGCACCTTGAGCGCGGCCTCCGCCTCCACAGGCAGCGCCCGCAGCTGGATGTCGGCCGGAACGTGCCCGGCGAGCGTGAGGAGCGTGTCGACGGCCGTGCCGAGGTCGGGGGCGTCGGCCGCCCGCTGCCAGGTCTGCCGGAGCAGCGCCGGGAACCCGGCGTCCTTCTCGGTCAGGTAGTCGGGCTCCCCGGCGGCCCCGGCGGCCCTGCCGAGCCTGCTCGGGCGGCGGCTCTGCCGGGCCCTGGCCATCGCGGTCCGCCGGTCGAGCGCCCGGTCCGGCTCGGTGGGGATGCTCATGCGGTTCCTCCGGTGGTCAGTTCGATGTGGTCCCACATGCGGGCCTCGGTGGCGCTCCAGTCCTCGTCGACGTAGATGCAGTCGACGGGGCAGACCATCACGCACTTCGGGCAGCCGGAGCAGAGCTCGGGCACGATCACGACGTTGAGCCCGTTGTCGAAGATCGCCCCGAACTCGGGCGGGCAGCCGCGCAGGCAGGTGTCGCACGTGATGCACTCCGACGTCTCGATGCGGCGTGGGGGCTTCTTCCAGTTCTCGTCGCGGGAGCGCTCGGCGATCCGCACGGCGCGAGCGGCGGCTTTGGACGGAGTCTCTTGCGGCATGGTGTGCTCACCCTCCTTCTCTCTGGCGGGGCACCCGGGTGCGGGTGGGGGGAACGGCGGTTCAGAAGGCACCGAAGTACTCGCGGTGCTCCCATTCGGTGACGGCGCCGGCGAGGGCCTCGGGCGGGGCGGTGGCGGACCAGGCGTCGAACCGGTCGGCCTCGCACTCCTTCAGCTTGGTCAGGCAGGCCTTGAGAGGGGCGCCGAGCAGCCGCTCTGCGCTCTCGCTCGCACGAAAGGCGTCGAGCGCCTCGCGCAGCGACCGGGGCAGCCGGGGACGTGGGGCAAGGGCGTCCGGGAGCCCGGCGAGCAGCCCCTCGAGGCCCGCGTGCAACTGGGAGGCGATGAGGAGGTACGGGTTGGCGCAGGGCTCCCCGATGCGGTTCTCGACATGGGTGGCGCTGCCGCCGCTGAGCACCCGGACCATGGCGCTGCGGTTCTCGAACTGCCAGTCGACGGTGGTGGGCGCGAGCGTGAACTCGGGGGCGAGCCGACGGTATCCGTTGACGGTCGGCACGGAGAGCAGGCAGAACTCCCGGGCGCGGGAGAGCAGTCCCTCGATGTACGCCTGGCCCTCGGCGGAGACCGCGTCCTGGAGGCCGTCGCCCTCGGCGAAGACGTTCCGTTGCGTCTTGGTGCTGTTGACGGACTGGTGGAGGTGCCAGCCGCTGGCGTCGAAGCTCTCCAGGCGCGGCAGCGTCATGAACGACGCGTGGTGGCCGACACGCCGGCACTCCTGCTTGAGCTGGGTGCGCAGCAGCAGCATCGCGTCGGCGGCGTCGGGCGCCCGCATCGGGTTGAAGGTGGTCTCCAGCTGGCCGGGGCCCGACTCGTGCTCGAAGGAGCGCAGCGGCAGGCCGAGGCGCATCAGCATCGCGGCGAGGGGGTCGGCGATGTCGGCGACGGAGTCGTAGGCGCCGTCGAGGTTGAACTGGTAGCCGGGGTTGACGGCCACCACCTCGGGGGCCGGTCCCTGGGCGCCGAAGCCGTTGCCCTCGTTGCCGACGGGGCCGCTGGTCAGCCGGGTCAGATACCACTCGACCTCCAGGCCGATGACCGGCGACAGGTCGTGGAGGGCGTACTCGGCCAGGACCCGGCGCAGCACACCGCGCGAGGAGAGGGGGTGCGGGGTGCCGTCGCGGAGGTACTCGTCGCCGAGCACCCAGGCGGTGCGCGCGCCGCTGGCCCGGGGCAGCACCTGGAACGTACGGGGGTCGGGGACGAGCACGAAGTCGCCCGCGCCCAGGAGTTCGCCGACACCGACCCCGGCGTCCGCGAGGAAGTCGACGGCGACGGCGTGACCGGTGTCGAAGAGGAACGGCCCGGCGCTGAAGTCCATGCCGTTGCGGAGCACCGAGCGGAACACGCCGGCCGGGACCGTCTTGGAGCGGGCGAGCCCGTGCGGGTCGCAGAACACGACCCGCACGAGGTCGACCTCGTCCAGCTGGAGCTCGACCTGCTCGGCCGCCGCGATCTGGCGTTCGTCCCAGAGCCCGAACTCGGCGATGAAGCAGGGGCGTCCGACACCGCTGTCCTCACCGAGCGTGGCCCACGACCTGGAGACCATGTTCACTTTCCTTCCGTGGAGAGGTGGGGGCGCGCCGGGGTGACGCAGGGGACCCCCGCGCGGACTCCGCCGGCCCGGAACGCGAAGCCGCCGCCGGTCCCGCCGCCCATGTGCCCGGCGGCGTACGGGGGACCTCCCGTGCCGCCTTCTTCGCGGTTCGGGAACCACGACACGAAGACCATGATCATTTTCCTTCCGTCGGGAGACCGGGGGGAGCCAGGGAGAGGCCGAGAGCCGACTCGACGAGCCCGGCGGCCTGGAGCACGAGGCCGTCGTCACCGACGCGGCCCACGAGTTGGAGCCCGACCGGCAGCCCGGCCGGCGTGAGGCCGACGGGCAGCGACAGAGCGGGCTGCCCGGTGAGGTTGAAGGGGTACGTGGCGGGCGACCACGACAGCCAGCGCAGCTCGGCCGGGTCCGCTGCCCACGGCGGGGCGATCGCCCCGGCCGCGAACGGCTCGATCGGTACGGTCGCCATCACCAGGAGGTCGTAGGACCCCATCACCGCGGCGAGCCGGGCCCGCAGCGCGAGCCGGGTGCTCTCGGCGCGCGCCACCGCGGCAGCGCCGAGCGAGCGCCCGTACCGCACGACCGCGAGCCGCCCCTGGTCGCACCAGGCATCGTCCCCGGGAGCGGTCCCGTGCGCGTCGGCGGCGGCCAGGATGTCCACGAGCGCGTCGTACGGATCGGGGAAGGGCACCTCGACCCGCTCGACCCGGTGGCCCAGCGCGGTGAGAACCGGCATCACGCCCTCCGTGACGTCACGGACCGGAGCCGACGTACCGGGGAACTCGATCCAGCCGATCCGCAGCGGTCCCGCCGCCCGCCCGGACACCGGGGGCACCCCGGCCGAGTCCGGGTCGCGGACGTCGGGACCCGCGAGGACCTCCATGAGCGCCGCGACGTCCGCCACGCTCCGCGCCAGCGGCCCCACATGGGACAGCCGCTCCGGGCACGGCGGGACGTACGGCACATGCCCGTACGAGGGCTTGAAACCGACCACACCGCAGAAGGCGGCGGGGATACGGACCGAGCCGGCGCCGTCGGTGCCGAGCGAGGCGGTGCACAGACCCGCCGCCACGGCCGCCGCCGACCCGCCGCTGGACCCGCCGGCGGTCCGGTCGAGTGCCCAGGGATTGCGGGTGGGGGAGGAGACCCGGCCGACCGTGCTCGCGCTCCACCCGTACTCGGACGTGGTCGTCTTGCCCACGACGATCGCGCCCGCCGCGCGCAGCCGCGCCACGGACGGCGCGTCGGCCGGCTCACGGCGGTTGGGCAGCAGCGATCCGCGCCGGGTCGTGAGGGACTCGGTCTGGATGAGGTCCTTCACCGACACGGTGACGCCGAGCAGCGGCCGGCCGCGGAAGACGGCCGGGCCCAGGGCGGCGAGCAACCGGTCGGCCGCCTCGGCCTCACGCAGCGCACGGTCCCCGGAGACCTCGACGTACGCGCCGAACCCCGGGTCCGCCGCACGGATCGCACCGAGCACGTCGAGGACGTGACCGGTGACCGTGGAATGACCGCCGAGAAGAATTTCCCGTGTTTCGTGAATGCCGCGGCAGACCGGCTGCCTACTCTTCGTCGTTGTGGAATCTGACACGGGACCACTACAAGTCATCGCCCGAATTACATGCAACTTACGGATCGCGGGCGAGCGTTACAGCTGCTTCCCATCCGCAGTTGAACGGGATTCCTTGCGAATGTGACAGCGGCCGGAGCAGCATGTTTCCCAGGTAATTCCCCCATACATATCGCACAGGAGAAGAAACCCGATGACTCCACGGATGGACAACCCCTCCCTGGTCGTTCCCGGTGCCCTGCAGCCCCTGCTCGACCTGTCCGAGGTCATCGGCAGGGTCGGCATCCCGCAGGCGACCCTCGACCTGATCCGCCTGCGCGTCAGCGAGATCAACGGCCGCGACTGGACCCTCGTGGACCGGGACGGCGTGGCGAACGGCGCCGACGACCGCCTTCCGCTCGTCGCCACCTGGCGCACCGAGACCGCCTTCTCGCCCGCCGAGCGCTCCGCCCTCGCCATGGCCGAGGCCGTCACCCGCATGACGGACCCGCAGGACATGGCCTTTGACGAGGTGTGGGAGGAGTGCGCCAAGTACTTCGACGACAAGCAGCTCGGCGCCCTCCTCATGCACGTCGGCCTGGTCAACATGTGGAACCGGGTCAACGTCGCCTCCAACCAGGCCCCCGCGGCCTGGCGCTGACGAAAGGGGACGCGTACCCGTGAAGCTCATCAACGCCGGCCTGGGCAGGACCGGCACGACCTCGCTGAAGGTGGCCCTGGGCCGGCTGGGCCTGGGACCCTCCTTCCACATGTTCGACATCGTGGGCGACCAAGAGCGCCTGGAGCAGTGGGAGAGGATCGTCTGCGACGGTGAGGAACCCGACTGGCAGGCACTGTTCGCCGGATACTCCTCCGCGGTCGACGGCCCCTGCACCGTCTACTACCAGCAGCTCGCCGAGGCCTTCCCCCAGGCCAAGGTCATCGTCACCGTCCGGGACGCCGAGGGCTGGTACCGGAGCACGTACGACACGCTCTACCAGTTCGTCCTGCGCAGCAAGGAACACCCGCCGGAGCCCGGCTCCCACCAGGAGCGGCTGCTCCGCGTCGTCAGCACCATGGTCTGGGACGGCATCTTCGAGGGCCGCTTCGAGGACAAGGACCACGCCGTCGCGGCGTACCACCGGCACAACGAGGACGTCGTGCGCGCCCTCGGCTCCGACAACGTCCTCGTCTACGACGTGCGGCAGGGCTGGGAGCCGCTGTGCGCCTTCCTCGGGGCCGACGTCCCCGACGAGGAGTTCCCGCACGCCAACGACTCCGCCGCCATGCGGCAGCGGATCGCTCAGGCGGCCGGCGCCCCGGAGACAACCCCGGTCGCGACCGGCTGAGTCAGCGAGGAGCTAATTCTGTGTTGATCACGGAAATGACGGTCCCGGGCGCCTACCGCGTCGAACCGGAACCGCTGAGCGACCGGCGGGGACATTTCTTCGAATCGGTACGCGCCAGCGCGATCCAGGCCGAGAGCGGCTGGGACTTCTCGGTCCGCCAGGTCAATTACTCGGTGTCCAAGAAGAACACACTGCGAGGAATTCACGGCACCAAGGTCCCACCCGGTCAGGCGAAATTCGTGAGCTGTGTACGGGGCAGCGCACTCGATATCGCGGTCGACCTCCGGGTCGGCTCCCCGACATTCGGGCAGTACGACGTCACGTACCAGAGCCCGGAGACGGGCACGGCCGTGTACCTGCCCGACGGCATCGGCCACGCCTTCCTGGCCCTGACCGACGACACCTGCATGAGCTACCTCTGCTCGCAGGAGTACGTGCCCGGCACGATGATCGACGTCGACGCGCTCGACCCGGAGATCGGCCTGCCGTGGGGCCTGGAGGAACCACCGGTCCGCTCGGACAAGGACGCCGCGGCGCCCACCCTCGCCCGGGCGGCCGCGATGGGCCTCCTGCCCACGTACGAGCAGTGCCTGCCGCGTCCCTTCGGAGTCCTCCGGAACGGCTGACCTCCGCGGGTGCGCCCACACGGGAACGGCAGCCGGTGTCCTCGGACACCGGCTGCCGTTCTCCGCGTCCCGCCACGAGGCCGGCCTCACCCGGCGTGGGCGCGGATCCGGGCCATCAGACCGGCCTGCCGCACCAGTTCCCGGTGATGTGCCGGACGAGCCGACACGTCCCGGATCGCCGCGTGGAAGGCGCCGAAGACACCGAGGAACTGGTCCGAGGCCGGCGCGATGATCCGCGTCTCCCGGTCCCGCTGCTCAAGACGCAGCACGGGACGGGCGTCGCGCGAGGGCGTGAAGGCCCACTCGAGCGTCAGCCGCCCCTCGCTGCCCCAGAGGTCGTACGTCGAGCGGTAGCTGTGCGAGAGGCCGAAGGAACAGTTCGCGCTCACACCGGCACCGTCGCGCAGCAGCACCACACCGGACACGTCCACGCCCGGCTTCGCGTCGAACTCCAGCGCCGCGCCCAGGACTTCGGTCGCCTCGCCCAGATACTCCTGGGCCGCCCGCACGGGATAGCAGCCGACCTCCCACAGGGCCCCTCCGCCGAGCTCCGCCTGGTACTTGATACCGGTCGGATCGGTCGGCGGAATACCGAACACACCGTTGAAGGAACGCAGTTCACCGATCGCCCCCTCGGCGAGCAGATCCTGCGCCCGGTCGTGCTGCGGGTGCCGCAGGAACGCGAAGTTCTCCATGACGAGCAGCCCGCGCTCCTCGGCGAGTTCGACGAGCCCCCGGGCGGCCCCGGCGCTCTGCACCGCCGGCTTCTCGATGAGGACGTGCTTGCCCGCCTCCAGCGCCCGGCGCGCCCACTCGGCGTGCTCGCTGTTCGGCAGCGGTACGTACACGGCGTCGACGCCCGGCATCCGGAGAAGGGCCTCGTACCCCTCGACGGCCGCGCAGCCCGTGCCGGCGGCGACGGACTCGGCCTTCGCCAGAGAACGGCTCGCGACCGCCACGAGATCGAACGGAGACTGCCGAATCGCGGGGATCGCCCGGCGCACGGCGATGTCGGCGCACCCGATGATGCCGATACCGGCCCTCCGCTCGGATTCCTGGCCGGGTGTCAGATCTTCGATGTTCACAGGTCCACCTAAAGGACAAGAGGAATTCGCATGCCTGAATCGGGATGAGGTCAGAGTGGATAGGCGGCACTTTGTTTGTCAACACCTTCCGGCATCATGGCCGGTACGCCCTCGAACACAACTTTCGGCCGCCCGCTCTCCCGCTATAAAGTGCGGACATTCGCTCACACCGGCATGAAATACACGGAGGAGGCGCGACGGTGAAGGGCATCATCCTGGCCGGCGGCAATGGCACGAGGCTCTATCCGATCACGCTGGGTGTCTCGAAGCAAATGCTCCCGGTTTACGACAAGCCGATGATTTATTACCCGCTGTCGGCGCTGATGCTGGCAGGAATCCGCGACATCGAGATCATCACGACCCCCGAGGACCAGGAGATGTTCCGCCGGCTCCTGGGCGACGGCTCCTGGCTCGGCATCAACCTGACCTACGCGGAGCAGGACAAGCCCCGCGGTCTCGCCGACGCCTTCCTGGTATCCGCCGACCACATCGGCGACGACTCCGTCGCCCTCGTCCTCGGCGACAACATCTTCCACGGCTACGAGTTCGGCCCCATGCTCCAGCGCGTCGGCCAGGACATCGAGGGCTGCGTCCTCTTCGGCTACCCGGTCCGCGACCCCGAGCGCTACGGCGTCGGCACACTCGACGACCGGGGCCGCCTGATCGCCCTGGAGGAGAAGCCCGCCAAGCCGCAGACGAACATGGCCGTCACCGGGCTCTACCTCTACGACAACAAGGTCGTCGACTACGCCCGCGAGCTGAAGCCCTCCGAGCGCGGCGAGCTGGAGATCACCGACCTCAACCGGGTCTACCTGGAGCGCGGCGAGGCCCAGCTCATCCCCCTCGGCCGCGGTTTCGTCTGGCTCGACACCGGAACCCACGACGCCCTCATGGAGGCCGGCGACTACGTCCAGGTCCTGGAACACCGCCAGGGCGTGCGCATCGCCTGTCTGGAGGAGATCGCCTGGCGCATGGGCTTCATCGACCGCGACGCCTGCTACCGCCTCGGCAGCCGCCTCGCCAAATCGGCCTACGGCCAATACATCATGGAGATGGCCCTGGCCGGCTGAATCCGCCTGTATCCGCACACCGCGCCGCACGGCGCGGAACCCAGGAAGACACCCCACTCACCGGAAGAAGCCCCTCGTCATGAAGATCCTGTTCACCGTCGGCGGGAGCCAGGCGGCCGTCTTCGGCGTCGCCCCGCTCGCCGCCGCCGCCCGGAACGCCGGTCACCAGATCATGCTCGCCGCCGACGAGCCGCTCATGGCCGCCGCGGCCTCCGTCGGACTCCCCGCGGTCTGCATCACCTCCGAACGCATGCGCTACGGCCAGGAGGCGATGACCGCCACCACCCGCCTCGACGCCCTCCTGGAGCTCACCGCGAACTGGACCCCCGACCTCGTCGTCGGCGGCCTCTCCCACGTACCGCGCGTCCTCGCGGCCCGCCTTGGGATCCCCTACGTCCGGCACATCTGGTACATCGCGCCGATGGCCCGCCGCGACCGCGCGGCCGTCGCCGAACTCCGCCCCGAACTGGAGCGCCTGGGCGTGGACGAGCTTCCCGAGCCCGACCTCTTCATCGACCTGTGCCCGCCGCCGATACGCCCCGAGGGCGCCCCCGCCGCCCAAGCGATGCGCTGGGTCCCGCGGGTCAGCCAGCAGCGGGTCGAGCCCTGGATGTACACCCGCCCCGAGGGCCGCCCCCGCGCCCTCATCACCGCCGGCACCCGCAACCTCATGCTCGACACCCCCGGCGGCTCGCTGCGCAAGCTGGTCGACGAACTGACCGCGACGGGCGCCGAGGTGCTCATCGCCGCGCTCCCCGAGGCCGCCGAGAAGTACGGCGCGGAGCTCGGCGACGTACGCATCGGCTGGATCCCGCTCGACGTGGTCGCCCCCACCTGCGACCTGGCCGTCCACCACGGCGGCGCCACCACCGCGATGACGCTGGTGAACTCGGGTGTGCCGCAGCTGATCATCCCCGACAACGGCTACGGCAAGGCCGTCGCCGAGGCCGTCGCCTCCGCCGGGGCGGCCATCGTGGTCGACAGGCACCGCCCGCCGGAGGGCCGCGACCCCGACGAGGTGATCGCCGCCGGCTGCCGGGAGATCCTCGCCGACCCCGCGTACGCGGCGCGGACCCGGGCGCTGGCCGCCGAGGCCGCCACACTGCCGACGCCCGGCGAGGTCCTGCGCGAGCTGGAAGCCCTCGTCGCCTCCTGACCCCCACACCTGAGGCCGGCCGGTTCCCCACCGGCCGGCCTCAGGCGTTCCCGCACGACCGGTCACCCGCGCCACCGACCCCCGTACGACACGCGGCACACGACCACGTGCATCGCCCCGAGACCGCCGGTCTCGGGGCGATGCACGTGGTCCGGGAGGGCGTACCCGCCGGGTGCGCGGCGCCGCACCAAGCAGCGTTCGCCCTGCCGACGACGGCGCGCGGGCGCCGGCCGTCGGCAGGGCGGTTTCGCCGGCTGACGCAGCGGCGGATCATGCCGCCCTTGACGCCCGCCTCCGCGTTCGGCCCACAGCCGACCCGGGTGCGGCATCAGACCGAGGGGTCCGAACCCGTCCGTGCGGAAGACGGCTCCGGGCTCGCCGTCCTCGGGCACGCCCTCCCCGCCGGTCATCGCACGGAGGCGCTCGACGCGGGCCTTGCCGGCCGCGGAGTCCGGACCGCGGGAGGTCTTCCAGGTCTTCAGGCGTCGAAAGGAGACGCCTTCCTCGCGGACCTGCACTCCTGTCGCCACCCCGTCAGGCGGACCGGCACACGCCGCCCGGCACAGCACCCGGACGGCGTGTCACATCACAAGCAGGGCAGACGTTGCCCGACCCGGCACCTAGCCGTGGAGCAGGGCCTCCAGCCGGGGCACGATGTCCTGCGGCGTCGGGAGCGTGGAGATCTCCTTGGCCAGGAACTGCGTCCGCTCGGTGTAGCTCGGCTCCTCCAGGAGCTCACGGCAGGCGGCGGCGATGGTTTCGCCCGGCGCCTTGTCCGGCGCCTGGGCCACCGGCCACAGGGTCTTGCCGGCGCCGAAGTCACTGATGGCCTTGGCGATGGCCTCGCGGTGGTAGTTCGGCGGGAACTCCGGCGGGTTCTCCGGAATGATCAGCTGCGGCACGCCGTTCGTCATCAGCGTCGTGGCCGTGGTCGCGCCGCCGTGGTGGACGGCCAGGTCACAGGTGGCCGCCGCCACGTCCATGGGGATCCAGCCCACGTGGGCATCGCCCAGATCCGAGCCGAAGCGCTCGGCCGCACCCGGGGAAGCGGCGATCAGGACCTCGGCGTTCTGCTTGTTCAGCTCACTGACCAGCAACGGCATGGACCAGCCCGGGTCGCGGAACATCAGGCTGCGGAAGCCCGAGGTGATCAGGACACGGCGACGGCCCTCGGGGCGGGTGTACATCCACCGCTCCAGGCGACGCTGCGGATTGCTGGGGATCCAGCGCAGCGACTGCGCGTCCGGGTCGTGCGCCGGGCGCAGCGACGGCGGGGTGGAGTCGAGAAGCAGGTCGGGCTTGAGCAGCCCGTCCACGCCCAGACGCTCCAGCTCGGGGCGCAGCTCGGCCTCGGCGCCCGGGTCGATACCCGTGAGCGGGATGCCCAGGTACTCGACATGACGGACGTACGGGATCTTGAGGTGGGCGGCGAGCAGCATCGCCGCGTAGCTCTGTGAGCTGCCCACGACCACGTCGGGCGTCCAGTCCTTGGCGAGCTCGAGCAGGGACTCGACGCCGGCGAGGCCCATCTGGGCGAAGCCGCGGCCCTGGCCGAACATCTCCTCGTCCCCGAGCTCACGGGGGAACCGCAGGCCGCGGCCCGGGTTCGTCACCCGCATGAAGTGGCGGATCGGGTCGGCCGTGAAGCAGAACGTGGGGATTCCGATGGCTTCAGCCGTTTCCACCCACGGCTCGTGGGCGGCCAGCATGACCTGGTGCCCCGCGTTCCGCGCGGCCGTCGCCAGCGGCGCGGCGGCATAGTAGGTGGCCTGGCTGCCTGTGGTGACGAACAGGATTTTCATGGCACTCCGGATGCTTTTCGTGAGTCGCGGCCTGACGTATACGAGAACAGCTTCGATATTCCACAGCACGCAGTTTTTCTGTCAAACACTGCGAATTCGCAGAGCCGTGTTCGAATGAGCATTCCACGCAGTTGAACGCATTGAACACCGCACCCGGCTCACCGGCCCGTCCGCCGTGGCAACATGTCGTGCGGCGAAAACAGTCCTCAGCACACAGCGGACATGGAAAGACGGTGGCTCTTATGAATAACCTCATCTACAACGCCCGTATGGCTCTCCGGGACATCATGGAAGTCAACATCTTCACGCAGGGCAACGACAAAGTGCACCTGACCGTCTTCCCCGACCTCGTCTGGGAGGGCACCGCGCAGACGCAGACCGACAAGGTCATCCGGGAGGTCCTCGGCCGCCTGAACGACATGGACATGGACATCGTCGGCGGCGACACCGGCATCAGCACCCTGCTGGACGGCGGTTCCGTGGAGATCGTCCGCAAGGCCGCCTGAGAACCGCTGCCGTGCCGTCGCGCCCGGCAGGGTGCCGACAGCCCACGCCCGAGGAGGTAGGACGCCTGTGATAGCCCGATACTCACTGCCCGAGATGGCGGAACTCTGGTCCGACCAGGCCCGCTACACCACCTGGGCCGAGGTGGAGGTCCTGGCCTCCGAGGCTCAGGTACTGCTCGGCAGGGTTCCCGAGGCCGCCCTCACGGACATCCGGAGCGCCCGGGTGCCGGCGGCGGCGCGCGTCGCGGAGCTGGAGCGTGAGCGCGACCACGAGATCCTCTCCTTCCTCGCGGCCTTCTGCGAGGACATGCCGCAGGACTCCGCCCGCTGGGTACACCTCGGCATGACGAGCTACGACCTCGTGGACACCGCTCTCGGGCACACCCTCGCCCGCGCCTGCGACCTGCTCTCCGGCGCCGCGCGCCGGCTGCGCACGGCGCTGGTCGAGAAGGCCGTCGCGCACTGGGACACGGTGTGCATCGGCCGCACCCACGGCATGCACGCCGAACCCACCACCTTCGGCCACAAACTGGCCGGGTTCGCCTTCGCGATCGACCGCTCGGTACGGAGGCTGGAGGAGGCCCGCGAGCAGGTCGCCGTCGGCACGGTCTCCGGCTCCGTCGGCACGTACGCACTGATCGACCCCTTCGTCGAGAAGCACGTCTGCGAGACCCTCGGCCTCGGCGCGGAGCCGGCGCCGAGCCAGGTCGTGGCCCGCGACCGGCACGCCCAGCTCGTGCAGGCGATCGCCACGCTCGGCGCCTGCGTCGAGCAGATCGCCGTCGAGGTCCGGCTGCTCTCCCGCAGCGAGGTCCGCGAGGTCGAAGAGCCCCGCACGGCCGCGTACCAGGGGTCGAGCGCCATGCCGCACAAACGGAACCCGACGACCAGCGAGCGGCTCACCGGCCTCGCCCGGCTGCTGCGCGGCTACGCGGGAACGATGCTGGAGAACGTGGCGCTCTGGCACGAGCGCGACCTCTCCCACTCCTCCGTCGAACGGATCGTCCTGCCCGACGCCTTCACGGTCGCCCACTACCAGGTGACCTCGGCCACCGAACTCATCCGGGACCTCGACGTGCACCCCGACCGGATGCGCGCCGCGATCGACCACACCGGCGGGCTCGCCTACAGCTCGGCGGTCCTCGCCGACCTGCTGGAGAGCGGGCACGAACGCGAGCGGACCTACCGGATGATCCAGGACGCCGCGAACGGGGAGGACTTCTTCACACTGCTCAGGACCGAGGGCGTACGGACCGATCCGCTGGGCCCCGAGCGTTTCCTGCTGCACCACGACGTCATCTACAAGCGATTGGAGCGCCTTCGTGAGCTGGACCATTGAGCGCGAGAACGGCCCCGACCTCAGCCTCGACGAGGTACTGAGGGTCTACCGGGAGTCCGGCCTCGGCGAGCGCCGGCCCGTCGACGAGACCGAGCGCATGGCCGCGATGGTCCGCAACGCCAACCTGGTCGTCACGGCACGGGCCGACGGCGAACTCGTCGGCATCGCCCGCAGCGTCTCCGACTTCGCCTACGTCACGTACCTCTCCGACATCGCCGTGGTCCGCGCCCACCAGCGCTCCGGCATCGGCCGCGACCTGATCGACGCCACCCGCAAGGAGGCGCCGCAGGCCAAGATCGTCCTGCTGTCGGCGCCGGCCGCGGCCGCGTACTACCCGCACATCGGCTTCGCCGCCCACAACTCCGCCTGGGTCCTGAACCCCTGAGCGGAAACCACGAGTGCCCGCGCCGTACATCCCCCGGCGGCGCGGGCACTTCGTGTTTCCCGCCGCCCGGTCAGCGCTGACCGGGCGGCGTGCAGATGCACGGCCCGGCTCACCACCAGCGGGCGCATCATGTGCTGCTCGTGCTCCAGCATGTGACCCCTCGAAGGCCACCGGCCGGCTCGTGCCCCGGGGCCACCCGGTCGAAGCCGGTCACGTCGTCATGCTCGCGCGCGAGCACCTGGAGTGGCCCAGATACATGTGCACGGGGTGCGGGACGCCGGTGAGACTGAGGTAGTCCCAGATCTCCACGCTGCCATGCCCGACGGCGCACGTGCGCCCCCCGTCGTACGCGTACGGCGTCCCGTGCGGCGACCGCAGCTTCCCCCGCACATCCCGGACCTGCACGACACCGGTCGCCGGGAAGGCGAGACCGGCCGGGGCCGGCCCCCTCCAGCACCTGCGGGTTCCATGCGGCCGACGGCAGGCACACCCGGTCACAGGACCCTCGACTTCCGCCCCACCGGAACGGAAACGACGGCACCGCCGGCCGGAGCGCCGACGGTGCCGTCGTACGGAAGCGGAGAACGGGAAGGGATCAGGCCGCGGCGGCCAGCTCCTGCGCGTCCCGGTTCACGAGCGCCGCGTAGTCCCCGCCCAGGGCGAGCAACTCCTCGTGCGTGCCCCGCTCCACGACCCGGCCCCGCTCCAGGACCACGATCTCGTCCGCGTCCCGGATCGTCGAGAGCCGGTGGGCCACCGTGATCGTGGTCCGGCCCGCGCTCGCCGCGTCGACGGCCGCCTGCACAGCCTTCTCCGTCCGCGTGTCCAGCGCACTCGTGGCCTCGTCGAGAACCAGGACCGGCGGATCCCGCAGGACCGCGCGGGCGATCGCGAGCCGCTGCTTCTCCCCGCCCGAGAACCGGTAGCCGCGCTCGCCGACCACCGTGTCGTACCCCTCGGGCAGCGACATCAGATAGTCGTGGATGTGCGCGATCCGCGCCGCCGCCACCAGCTCCCCGTCGGTCGCCTCCGGCTTCGCGAAGCGCAGGTTCTCCGCGACCGAGGCATGGAACAGGTACGTCTCCTGCGAAACCACGCCCACCGTCGCCGCCAGCGTCCCGAAGGACAGGTCCCGCACATCGATCCCATCGATCGTCACCACACCCGACGTCGGGTCGTACAGACGCGGGATCAGATAGCTCAGCGTCGTCTTGCCCGAACCGGTCCCCCCGACGATCGCCAGACTCCGCCCGGCCGGCACCCTCACGTCTATTCCGTCCAGCGTGGGCCGCTCCGCCCCCGCGTACGCGAAGCCCACCCCGTGCAGACACACCTCGCCGCGCACCTCCCCGGGCTTCACCGGGTGCTCCGGCTCGGCGATGTCCACCGGCAGGTCCAGGTACTCGAAGATGCGGGCGAACAGCTCCAGCGAGCTCTGGATGTCGATCCCGATCGTCAGGAGCCGCTGCGCCGGACGGAACAGGGCCTGCTGAAGCGTGGTGAACGCGACGAGCGAGCCGATCGAGACGGCCATGCGCCCGCCACTCGCCGTCAGCCCCGCCACCCAGTAGATGACCGCGGGCATCGACGCCATGACCACCCAGATCGTCGACTGGTACCAGAGCCCCGCCGTGGTCGCCCGCACCTCGATCGCGGTCAGCCTGCGCGACTGCTCCGCGAACGTGTCCGTGAGCGAACGCGCCCGGCCCATCGTGTGGCCCAGCATGATCCCGCTGACCGACAACGACTCCTGCACGTTCGCCGACAGCTCGGCGAACTGTTTCTGCCGGTCCCGGACGATGATCCGGCGCTCGTCCCCGACGTGCCGGCTCACCCACACGAACCCCGGCAGCATCAGCAGCGAGGCCAGCGTCAGCCGCCAGTCGATCAGCACCATCGCCGACGTCGTCGCGACGACGGTCGTCAGATCCGCCACCAGCGCGGTCGTGGTCGTCGTCACCGTGACCTGCATCCCGCCGATGTCATGGGCGATGCGCGACTGCACCTCGCCCGTCCGCGTCCGGGTGAAGAACGCCAGCGACATCCGCTGGAGGTGCGAGTAGACGGCCGTCCGCAGATCGTGCATGACCGACTGGCCGACCTTCGCCGACGCATGGGTCTGCCACACATTGAACGAACTCGTCGCGACCGACACCACGACCATGCCGAGCGCGAGCACCGACAACAGCCCCGTCCGCCCCTGCGGCAGCGCCGTGTCCATGACCTCCCGGATCAGGAACGGGTTCACGAGGGAGACCAGGGAAGAGCCCGCGACCAGGAGCGCCACGAACAGCAGACTCCTCCGGTACGGGCGGAACAGCCTGACGATGCGACGCTTCTGTACGGGGGGACGATCGCTTGCCGACCCGGTGGTGCCCACCCTGGTCTCCTTCTCTTCGATCAGTTCCAGTCGACGGAGCGCAGGACGACGGCGGAGTTGAACCCGCCGTGGCCACGGGCGAGGACGAGCGCCGTGGACACCGGGGTCTCCCGGACCGCGGTGACCAGGTCGAGGTCGTAGTCGGGCGAGAGCGTGACGTTCGCCGTCGGCGGGATCACCCCGTGGCGCATGGCGAGCAGCGCGGTCGCGACATCCAGCGGCGCCGCGCCCGAACCCAGCCGGCCCGTCATCGTCTTCGGCACGGTGACCGCGACCCCCCGCGGCCCGAAGACCTCGGTGAGCGCCGTCGCCTCGATCCGGTCGAGCTCCGGCACACCGGACGCGTCCGCGAAGACCACGTCGATGTCGCCGGCCTCCAGACCCGCGTCCGCGAGCGCGATCTCGATCGCCTTCCGCAGCGTCGGCTCACGGCCGCTGCCCGGAGCCGGGTCGAAGGTCGATCCGTAACCGCAGATCTCCCCGTACACCTCGCTCACCCCGCGCCGCCGGGCCGCCTCTGCGTCCTCCAGGATCAGCAGCGCACCGCCCTCGCCGGGCACATACCCGCAAGCAGCCTCATCGAAGGGCAGATAGGCGCGGTCGGGCCGCTCCTGCGTGCTCATCCTCCCCGTAGCCAGCTGCGCCACCCAGCCCCACGGGCAGATCGCCGCGTCGACGCCACCCGACAGGATCAGATCGCTGCCCCTACGGATCAGACGGCGCGCGTGCGCCAGCGCGTCCAGACCGCCGGCCTGGTCGCTGACAACCACACCGCTGGGGCCGCGCAGCCCGTGCCGGATGGAGATCTGGCCGGTGTTCACCGCGTAGAACCAGGCGAAGGACTGGTACGCGGAGACGTACTGACTGCCCTTGCTCCACAGGTTCTGCAACTGCTCCTGGCCGAACTCGAAGCCGCCCGAGGAACTGGCGGTCATCACGCCCATGCCGTACTCGTCGGCCTCCTCCACGCTCACCCCGGCGTCCGCCAGGGCGTGCTCGGCGCCGACGAGCGCGAGCTGCGTCATACGGTCCGTCTGCGGCACCAGCCGGCTCGGCAGATGCTCCTTGACGACGAAGCCGCCGATCTCACCGGCGAGCTTCGAGGGGTACTGCTCCGGGTCGAAACGCTCGATACGGCCGATGCCGCTCTTCGACGCGCGCGTCGCCTCCCAGTACTCCCTCACGCCGAAACCGTTGGGCGACACGACACCGATGCCGGTCACCACGACCTTGGTCGAGCTCATGCCACTGTCCTGTCCGGTCGGGCGAGAACCATCGCGCTCTGGAATCCGCCGAATCCGCTGCCGGCCGTCAGCACCGCGTCCGTGCGCCAGTCGCGCGCGGTCAGCGGCACGTAGTCGAGATCGCACTCGGGGTCGGGCGTGTGCAGGTTCGCGGTAGGGGGCACCACGTTGTTCTCCATGGCCAGGACGGAGGCGGCGATCTCGATCGAGCCGATCGCGCCGAGCGAGTGGCCGACCATCGACTTGATCGAGCTCACGGGGATCCGGTAGGCGTGCTCGCCGAGGCTGCGCTTGAAGGCGCTGGTCTCGTGCCGGTCGTTCTGCTTCGTGCCCGAGCCATGGGCGTTGATGTAGTCCACGGCCTGCGGGGCGAGCCTCGCCTCGTCCAGCGCGGAGCGGATGGCCTCGGCCATCTCCCGCCCGTCGGGCCGCAGTCCGGTCATGTGGAAGGCGTTGCAACGGCTGGCGTAACCGGCGATCTCGGCGTAGATGTGGGCGCCGCGCCGGCGGGCCGACTCCAGCTCCTCCAGGACGAACATCGCCGCACCCTCGCCGAGGACGAACCCGTTGCGGGTCAGATCGAAGGGCCGGGAGGCGTGCTCGGCGTCGTCGTTGCGCGAGGTCGTCGCCTTGATCGCGTCGAAGCACGCCACCGTGATCGGCGAGATCGGCGCGTCCGAGGCACCGGTGACCATCACATCGGCGGAGCCGTCGCGGATCAGCTCGGCCGCGTAACCGACCGAGTCGATGCCCGACGTACAGCCGGTGGAGACCACCGTCGAGGGCCCCTCGGCACCGACCGCCCAGGCCACCTCGGCCGCGAACGAACTGGGCACGAAGTAGTTGTAGAGGTGCGGGACGGCGTACTCGTGGTCCACCAGGTCCAGCCGGCCGCCGTCACTGACGACCCGGTACTCCTCGTCGAGCCCCATCGTCGCGCCGACCGCACTGCCGACCGCCACACCGATCCGGTGCGGCGCGTGCACACCCACGTCGAGCCCGCTGTCCGCCATCGCCTCGCGCGCCGTGACCAGCGCGAACTGCGCCGCCCTGTCGGTGCGCCGGATCTCCTGCTGGCCGAGCCCGTGCTCCTCCGGGGCGAAGTCGATCTCGGCCGCGACACGGGAGCGGAACGGCGCAGGATCGAAGAAGGTGATCCCCCGCGTCGCCGTTCGGCCCTCGCTCAGCAGGCTCCAGAAGTTCTTGGTCCCGATCCCGCCCGGGGCGGCCACGCCGACCCCGGTGATCACCACACGCCTGCCGGTCACCGGGACTCCCAGCAGTAGAAACGCTTCGCCATCGCGTCCGCGGGGGAGCGCCAGGTCGCCGGGTCAAAGGCCTCGATGAACGGCTTCAGGTCCTGGCTGATCCGCACGAACCGCGGGTCGGCCTTCGCCTCCTCGATCAGCTCTCCGCCGTTCTCGCCGTCGAAGTCCTGAAGATGGAAATACAGACCATTGAACATGAACAGCTGACGTCGCCGCGTTCCCATGCGGTGCGGCATATCGGTATCGTCGAAAGCGCCGAAGAGCCGCGCCACCTCGTCACTCGAGCGGGAGTCCATTCGGGCCACTATCAGATTGCTGTGCATTCGACCGCCTCCTCGGGGGGTGTGCTGCGCCTCTACCGCAGTTTCTTGACCAGTACCGACCATGTGGCGAGCTCCTCTTCCGACAACGGCGGCAGACAGGGCTGGTCGGCAGGGCTGAGCGGGGGCCGGAAGTCCTGCCATTCCAGAGGTGGATACATTCCGTTCCACGCAAAACCCATCCACATCAGGCCCTTGCCGAACTGCTTCCACATGGATCGCATGGCGGACCTGAGCTTTGAGCCCATGTCGATCTCCATTCGCCGGGAACCACCCAGTGCCCACCTTGGGCGACCTCTCTCGAGCCGGGGTCGGGGGCCTGTCGAACTCCGGTGGAGCGTTCGGGAATTGGCGGGATCCGGGGGTACGGGAAAGAGGCGGCTCCGGTGGTACCGAAAACCGCCCCTGGGGTGGGCGCCGACGCGGTCAGCGTCCGGCGGTGAGCAGCCCCCGGGACCGCAGCACCCGGCGCTCCAGCGGGCCGAAGCACAGCAGGTCGACGGCGACACCGACGACGAGGATCAGGACGATCCCGAGGAGCACGCCGGGCATGTCGGAGTACTCCCGCTGGTTCTCCAGATAGCGCCCGAGGCCGAGCCCGAGTTCGGGCGAGGAAGTGATCAGCTCGGCGGCCATCAGGGAGCGCCAGGAGAACGCCCAGCCCTGCTTGAGCCCGGCCAGGTAGCCGGGCAGGGCGGCCGGCAGCAGGACATACCGGGCGCCGAGCGGGCCGGTCGCGCCGAGCGTCCGTCCGGCCCGCAGGAAGAGCGGCGGAACCTGGTCGATCCCGGAGATCAGCCCGTTGGCGACCGACGGCACCGCGCCGAGCAGGATCACCGCGTACATCGCCGAGTCGTCGATACCGAGCCAGATCACGGTGGCCGGCACCCAGGCCACCGACGGCAGCGACTGGAGCCCGGTGAGGAGGGGGCCGGCGGCGGCCCGAACCGGACGGACCCGGGCCACGAGCAGACCGATCGGGGTGCCGATCGCGACGGCGAGCAGGAAGCCCGAGCCCCCGCGCCACAGGCTGGTCCAGATGATCGAGAACAGTGTGCCCTCGTACCAGAGGTCGGTGAGCGCGACCCACACCTCGGCCGGCGCCGGCAGCTTGTCGGGGGCCGTCAGGCGCAGGCTGTGGGCGAGCTGCCAGACGCCGAGCACCAGGACGACGCCGAGGAGCGGCGGCAGCGCCTTCTGCCGCAGTATCCGGCCCAGCGGGACGCGCTCCGTGGGCACGGTCTCCAGCGCGTCGAGCCCGGCCCCGACCCCGGCGGACTCGTCGGCGTGCGGGCGCAGGTCAGTGCTGGACGACATGGCGGCGGATCTCCCCACGCAGGTGCTCGGTGATCTCGCAGGACAGCGCCGTGACACCGGCGGATTCGGCGCGGCGCGGCTGCGGCAGGTCGACGCTCCACTCCCGGGCGATCCGGCCGGGCCGCGACGACAGGAGCACGACGCGCCCGCCGAGCCGCACGGCCTCGCTCACGTTGTGCGTGACGAACAGGACGGTGAGCCCGCGCTCGGCCCAGATCCGGGTCAGCTCGTCGTGCAGGACGTCCCGGGTGATGGCGTCCAGCGCCGCGAACGGCTCGTCCATCAGGAGCACGCCCGCGCCCTGGGCCAGGGCGCGGGCCAGGGCGACGCGCTGGCGCATACCGCCGGACAGCTCGTGCACCCGCTTGCCGTGGGCGCCGCCGAGCCGGACCAGGCCGAGGAGCCGCTCGGCCTCGGCCCGGCGCCGCTCGCGCGGCACCCCGGCCAGGCGCAGCGCCAGCTCGACGTTGCCGCCGGCGGTCAGCCACGGGAACAGCGCGTGGTCCTGGAACATCAGGGCCGGCCGGGGCCCGGGCACCTCGATGGTCCCGGAGTCGGGCGCGTCGAGCCCCGCCACCAGGTTCAGCAGCGTGGACTTGCCGCAGCCCGAGGCGCCGACCAGCGTGACGAACTCGCCCGGGGCGACGTCCAGGTCGATGCCGTCGAGCACGGGCGCTCCCGCGCCGGGGCGCCCGAAGGCCTTGGAGACCCGTGCGAGCCGCACGGCGGGGGGCGGCGCCGGGGCGGCGGCCCCGGTATGGAGGGTGTCCTTCTGGGGGGTCAGTGCCGTGGTCACGGGCAACCTCCTGAGGGAGTGGTCGGGCAGGACGGAGTGCGGCCGCGCGGCGTTCGAGGTACGGCGGCGGGGTGCGGCCGTGCGGCGTCAGGGGACGACACCGAGTCCGGCGTCCGGCACGGGGGGCCGCCCGGCCGCCGCCAGTACCCGGTTCAGCGGGCGCAGGTCGTAGACACCGCTGAGGTCGGCCTCCTTCAGGAGACCCGCGGCGACCGCGTGGCCGGCCTGGGTGCGCAGGGTGGCGGCCAGCGGATCGTCGAGGAAGTCGATGCCGCGCCAGGCCCGGTCCAGGACGGCGGGTTCGAGCCGGCCGCCGGTCAGCCGTTCGGCGTGGGCGGCGGCGTCGGCCCGCGCTCGCTCCGGAGCCGCGGCGATGGCCGCGTTGGCGGCCACCGAGCCCCGCAGCATGGCCTCGACGACATCCGGATGCGCGGCCAGGAAGGGCTGCGCGACGACGAGGTGGGTGATGACGAACATGCCGCCGGGCCAGCGGGACCGCTCGTCGAGGAGGACCTTCGCGCCGAGTGAGACCATCTGGGCGGCGGCCGGCTCGGGCACCCAGGCGCCGTCGACGGATCCCGAACGGTAGGCGCCCGGGAGGACCTTGTTGTCCGTGCGGACGACGCTGACCTCGCCGGCGCCGGTGGCGGGGTCCACCTCGTACCCCTGCTCCGCGAGATACGTGAGGAGGGCGACGTCCTGGGTGTTGCCGAGCTGGGGGGAGGCGATCCGGGCGCCCCGGAGGTCGGCGGCGGTCCTGATCCGTGCCGGGTTCACCACGAACCGGACGCCGCCGGAGGCCGCACCGGCGACGATCCGCAAAGACGTACCGCGCGACCGTACCCAGCTGTTGACCGTGGGGGAGGGGCCGATCCAGGCGAGGTCGAGGGCCCCGGTGTTGAGGGCCTCGACCGCGGTGGGACCGGCATCGAAGACCTGCGTCCTGAGCCGGGTGCCGCCCAGCTCCTTCTGGAACAGGCCCCGGCGCAGTCCGACGAGCGCGGTGCCGTGCGTCAGGTTCGCGAAGTGGCCGACACGTACGGTGCCGACGGAGAGCCGCGGCCCCGTACCCGCGGTGAGGGCCGCCGGGTCGCCACCGGCCCGGTCGGCGGCCCGGGAGCCGTAGCCGCAGGAGGCGAGGAGACCGGTGGCGGCCAGCGCCGCCCCGCCCCGCAGAGCCGCCCGCCGGGCCGGTTCGCCGGGCGTGCGGCGCGGGGCCATCAGACCCACCGCCCGTCGTCCGCCGCCGGCCCGGCGGTGCGGGCGGAGCCGAAGGGCTCGCCCGTCATGCCGGCCGCGAGCGTCGTACCGTCGGCGGGGTCGATCAGCAGGAAGGACCCGGTCCCGCGGTTGTCGGCGTACGCGTCCAGGGCCAGCGGCTCCGCCGTGCGCAGTACCACCCGGCCGATGTCGTTGATGTGCAACTCCCGCACACCGCGCCGCTTTTCGAGCGTGCCGATGTCGATCTGGTACGTCAGCTCGCGGACCACGGCGCGCACGGTCCGGGTGGTGTGCTTGAGCAGCACCTTGGCGCCGACGCGCAGCGCACGCTCGTCGAGGTGGCAGAGCCCGGCCTCCACGTCCCGCGTCGGCACGGGCACCGGACCGGCGGCGATCAGGTCGCCGCGCGAGACGTCGATGTCGTCGGCGAGCCGCACGGCGACCGACTGCGGGGCCCGGGCGAGGCCGACCGGCTCCCCGAAGGCGTCGATCCCGGCGACGGTGGTGGTGCGGCCGGAGGGCAGCACGGTCACCGGGTCCCCGACGGCCAGCACACCGGAGGCCAACTGGCCGGCGTAGCCACGGTAGTCGGGGTGTTCGGCGGTCTGCGGCCGGATCACGTACTGGACGGGGAACCGGGCCGGCTCGCCGCTCGGGTCACTGCCGACCGGGACGGTCTCCAGGTGTTCGAGCAGCGTCGGGCCGCCGTACCAGTTCATGTGCGCGGAGGGCTCCACGACGTTGTCCCCGGCGAGCGCGGAGAGCGGGACCGCCACGACGTCCCGGACACCGAGCTCGGTGGCGTACGCCGTGAACTCCTCGGCGATGGCGGCGAAGACGGGCTCCGCGTAGCCGGCCAGGTCCATCTTGTTCACGGCCAGGACCACGTGCGGGACCCGGAGCAGGGCGGCGACGGCGAGATGGCGGCGGGTCTGCTCGACGACGCCGTTGCGGGCGTCGACCAGGACGACCGCGAGATCGGCCGTCGAGGCGCCGGTGACCATGTTCCGGGTGTACTGCACATGGCCCGGGGTGTCGGCGAGGATGAACCGGCGCCGGGGCGTGGCGAAGTAGCGGTAGGCGACGTCGATGGTGATGCCCTGCTCGCGCTCGGCCCGCAGCCCGTCCGTGAGGAGGGCGAGGTCCAGGGTGCCCTGGCCGCGGTTGCGGGAGGCGTGCTCGACGGCCTCCAGCTGGTCGGCGAGGACCGACTTGGAGTCGTGGAGGAGCCGCCCGACCAGGGTGGACTTGCCGTCGTCGACGGAGCCCGCGGTGGCCAGGCGCAGCAGCGAGGCGGCGGAGCCCGCCTCGGGTGCCGCGGGCTCGGGTGCCGCGTCGTGCTGCGTGGCGGTGGCTTCCTGTGCGGTGGTCATGGCTAGAAGTACCCTTCGCGTTTGCGGTCCTCCATGGCGGCCTCGGACAGCTTGTCGTCGGCGCGGGTGGCCCCGCGCTCGGTGAGCCGGGAAGCGGAGATCTCGGTGATGATGTCCGCGTCGGTGGCGGCGGCGGAGTCGACGGCGCCGGTGCAGGACATGTCACCGACCGTGCGGTAGCGGACGAGCCGCTTCTCCACGGTCTCGGACTCCTTCGGGCCGCCCCAGTGCCCGGCCGTCAGCCACATGCCGTCGCGCGCGAACACCTCGCGCTCGTGGGCGTAGTAGATCTGCGGGAGCTCGATGCCCTCGCGCTGGATGTACTGCCAGACGTCCAGCTCCGTCCAGTTGGAGAGCGGGAACACCCGGACGTGCTCGCCGGGGGAGTGCCGGCCGTTGTAGAGCGCCCACAGCTCGGGGCGCTGCCGGCGCGGGTCCCAGGCACCGAACTCGTCACGCAGCGAGAAGACGCGCTCCTTCGCGCGGGCCTTCTCCTCGTCACGGCGGCCACCGCCGAAGACCGCGTCGAAACGCCGGGTCTCGATGGCGTCGAGCAGCGGCACCGTCTGGAGCGGGTTGCGGGTGCCGTCCGGGCGCTCGCGCAGCCGTCCCGCGTCGATGAACTCCTGTACGGAGGCGACGTGCAGCCGCAGCCCGTGCCGGGCCACGACCCGGTCCCGGTAGGCGATGACCTCGGGGAAGTTGTGCCCGGTGTCCACGTGCAGCAGCGCGAAGGGCACCGGCGCGGGCGCGAACGCCTTCAGCGCCAGATGCAGCATGACGATCGAGTCCTTGCCGCCGGAGAAGAGGATCACCGGCCGCTCGAACTCGCCCGCCACCTCGCGGAAGATGTGGACGGACTCCGATTCCAGAGCGTCCAGGTGCGACAGCGCGAAGGGGTCCCCCGCGGCCTCGATCGGACCGCGGGTCCCGGCCGGCATGCTCACAGCAGGCCCCTCCCGGTCAGGAACGCGTGCAGCTCGGCCGTGCACTCGGCCACGGACCGGCCCCGGGTCCTGATACGCAGCTCGGGGTCGGCCGGGATCTCGTACGGGTCGTCCACACCGGTCAGACCGGTGAGCTCCCCGGCAGCCTGCCGCGCGTACAGACCCTTCACGTCGCGCGCCGAGCACACCTCGACGGGCGTGGCCACATGGACTTCGAGGAACGCCGTGCCACGCCCGGCGTGGCGCTCCCGCACGGCGGCTCGCGAGGCGGCGTACGGGGCGATGACCGGCGCGAGGACGGTGACGCCGTGCGCGGCGAGCCGCTCCGCCACGAAACCGATCCGGGTCACGTTGGTGTGCCGGTCCTCCCGGCTGAACCCGAGCCCCGCCGACAGATGGGCGCGGACCTCGTCACCGTCGAGCACCTCGACCGGGTGCCCCTCGGAGCGCAGCCGCCCGGCGAGGGCGCGGGCCAGAGTGGTCTTCCCCGCACTGGGCAGCCCGGTCAGCCATACAGTGGCGCCGCGCGGCCGCAGGGGGGCCGCCGGGGTCGCCCCGGGGGCCGGGGCGCCCACGGCGGCGAGGATGGGAGCAGTGGTCACGGTGATGCTCTCCTGCACGTGAGTCGGCTTCGGTGGGGCCGGTTTGCTCAGGCGGTGGCGAACTCGGCGAGGGTGCGGCCCAGGACATCCATGTCGATCCGGTGCCAGGAGCCCGGCAGTTCGAGACCGCGCCCGTTCGGGAGGGCGTCGGCGGTGGCCCGCGCGGCGGCGCGCAGCCACTCGCTCGTCCCGCTGCTGTTGAGGACCAGACTCTCCGTCCCGTACGCGGCGAGCCGCCCGGCCGGCACCTCGTGGTCGCCGCAGATCGCGATGTCGTACAGCAGGGTGTGGGCGTTCGTCTCGTTGACCGCCCAGATCGGACCGCGGCGCCACTCGGCGACGTTGTCGGGCGTGAGACCCAGGAAAGAGCCGAGGAAGTACTCGACGGCCTCGTGGCGCCGGTCCTCGGAGAGCAGCACGCGCGTCGTCTTCGCCACGTTCCACGGGGGCTTCGGGAAGCCGTCGACCCGGTAGAACGGCTCGTGCAGCGCCAGCTTGGTGATCGGCAGGCCGGCGAGCGCCGCCTCGATCGCCAGATTGGCGCCCGAGGAACCGGCGAACACCACGGCCTTGCCGCCGGCGGCCCCGATCACCGCGGCGAGGTCCTCGATTTCACGCTCGACGGCGTACTCGGGCGCGTCGCCGCTCTCGCCGCGCCCGCGCCGGTCGTACACGTACGTGGTGCAGTGCGGCGCCAGCTCGGGGACGAGGGCGTCGAAGATCGTGTGATCACGGAACGAGCCGTTCAGCAGCACGATCGCAGGGCCGTCCCCCGACTTCTCGTAGGCGATCGTCGTGCCGTCCCGGGAAACGACCTTGCGCATCACGCACTCCTCACGCCGCACGGGAGGTGCTCTCACCTCGCTGGATGTCGGCATCCTGGAGCGCACTGGTGGACAGCCGGTCGAGGACTGGTCGCGGGTGCTCCCGCGCTGGTCAGGAGAGCCAGCCGGCCTCGGTGGCGATCCGGACGGCATCGATCCGATTGCGCGCGTTGAGCTTCATCACCGTGGTCGTCAGGTAGTTGCGCACCGTGCCGAGAGACAGGTGCAGTTTCACCGCGATCTCCCGTGGCTCGTCCCCCTGCCCGGCCATGCGCAGCACCTCGGTCTCGCGTTCGGACAGCGGATTCTCACCGATGTCCCAGGCACTCATCACTAACTGAGGGTTGATCACGCGCCGGCCTGCCGCGACCTCCCGGACCGCCTGCGCGAGTGCTTCGGCAGGGGAGTCCTTCAGCAGGAACCCCGATACCTTCGCGGACATCGCGCGCCGCAGCAGACCCGGACGCCCGAGCCCGGTCATGATCAGCGTGCGACACTCCGGCAGCTTGTCGTGCAACGTCTCGGCCGCGGTGAGACCGTCCATCCCGGGCAGATCGACGTCCATGATCGCCACGTCGGGCCGACAGCTCAGGGCGGCGGGGACGATCAGGTCCCCCCTGTCCACCACGGCGACGACTTCCAGGTCCGGTTCCAGTTCGAGCAGCGCGACCAGCGCACCCCGCACCATGTGCATGTCCTCGGCCAGGAGAATTCTGAGTCGCCGATTCCCCACGTTGTCCCCCTTTTTTTGGCTTCCCGCCAATGAGAAATGGGCATCCAATGTTCCGGATGCCCATCAAATATCAGATGGCAGCGTCCTCATGGTGCAGTGTGAAGGGTCGTTCCTCCGGCAGGGAAGCGCCGGGGTCCGCATCATGGGACCGCCGATGTTCCGGCGTCTCCTGCGCGCAGGACCGGGCACGGTATCCACGTGCCACGAGCCGTACGTCCGCGAGGGACTGGCGGGAGAGACCGAGCACGGTGGTCAGCTCGTCCTGGGCGGGCCCCGGGGCACCGGGCAGCAGCCGGTGGACGAGCGCGCACTTCATGGTGATCGCGGAAAGGCTGGACCCGAGCACCTCGTGCAGCTCGCGTTCCACGAGCAGCCGCTCCCGGTCGACGGCCAGCCGAGCCAGCGCGCCACGGGCCTCGTGAAGAGCGATCACCAGCCGGTACAGCGCCGTGAACCCGTACAGGACGAGTCCCGCGACGAGCGAGGAATCCGTCAAGTAGACGACGTCGTACACAGAAACCCCGGCCACGACAGCCAGGGGCGCGACGACACCGACCGCCGCTCCGTACAGCCAGAGCCGCAGGGTGCCGGCGGTGGTGATGAGAAGCGAGCCGGCGAAGAACCCGGCCATCGAGCCCCAGGGAGCACCGAGCCACAGGAGCGGCGCATACGTGGCGAGGGCCTGGAGCACGAGGGTGAGCGCGCGGGTACGGGCCGGCCAGGTGCGCGGGCGGCGCAGCGAGTGGAGGAACTGGAGCGCGACGACGACGGCGAAGCAGCCGAGGAAGCCCAGCAGTTCGAGGCCGGACCCCGCGCCGCCGGCGGCATTGATGACGACGATCAGGACGTAGCCGACGAGGACGGCGATGAGCATGCCGCGGGCCATCCGGACCGCCCAGTGCAAGGCGGCCGGCTCGTGCTCCTCGGCGCCGGCCCCGTCCGTCCGGTCCCCGCCCCCGCCGGTGTCCTTGCCTGCCTCAGGGCCCCTCACCGGCTCCACCGGCGCGTGGGCGAGGACCTCGAACCAGCCGTCGTCCGTGGGCCGTCCGGCGAGGTCGCCGCCGATGTCCCGCACCCGGGCCGCCAGGTTGCCGAGGCCGCTGCCGCCCCCGCCGACGGTGTCCCGGCCGGTCTCCCAGACCCCGTCGTTGCGGATGCGCAGCGTCACCGTCCCGCCCTCGCGGACGGCGCCGATCACACAGTGCTCGGCCTTGCTGTGCCGGAGCGCGTTGGTGACGGCCTCGCGCAGCACGATGGCGAGGACGGTGTCCAGCTCCTTCGGCAGCGGGCCGCAGTCCAGTTCGGTGACGGTCTCGATCCCGGCATCGGCGAGGACGGAACAGGCGGACTCGGCCTCGGCGGCCAGCGACATGTCGCAGTAGCCGGTCGCGACCAGGCTCACATCGGCCAGGGCCTCACCGGCGATGCCGAGCACCGCGGCGACCTCGCAGCGGGCGCGGACGGGCGCCGACGGGATCAGCCGGTGGCCGAGTTCACTCTTCAGGACGATCGCCGAGAGACTGTAACTGAGGAGGTCGTGGAGGTCGCTCGCGACCCGCAGCCGTTCCTGGATAACGGCCATCCCGGCGAGTTCGCGCCGGGTCTCGCGGAGCTCGGCGACCAGACCGGAGAGCGAACTCACCCCGTAGATGATGAGACTGAACAAAAGCGTGACACCGAGGCTGTAGAGCATGACGCCCGCCCCCGCGAGCGTCACGACGATCGGCACGACGGCACCCGTGACGAGCACGAAGAGCGGCCAGCGGAGCCGTCCCGGCACGACCAGGAGAACCGATCCGCCGAGCAGCCCGGTCATCGCACCCCAGGGCATGCCGAGCCAGGCCAGCGGCACGTAGGTGACCACCGCCTGCGCACAGAGCGTGAGAACCCGGACGCGTACGGGCCAGGTGTGCGGGCTCCGGGTCGAGCAGGCGAACTGCAGCGGCAGCAGCGCCGCCAGACTCACCGCGAGCAGCGCGAGCCGCGCGGCTCCGGGCTCCTCCCCGAGGACGTTCAGGACAGTCACGAGCGTGTGGCCACCGAGCACCCCCAGGGTGACGAGCAGCGCCATACGCGGGGCCCGGGGACCGGACTCGTTGCCCCGTCTGTCGTCCTGGGGTGCCTCAAGCATCGGGGCGTGCCTCCTAGTCATAACCTGCGGTGACCGAGAAACACAGGCGAGCGCCCGGGCATCCCCCCTGAGTACCGCGGGCGATTTTACAGACGAGGTATCACGTTGTCATGGGTGTAATTCCCATTTTTTTCGGATGCGTTGGCCGGGAAAGATCGTCAATTCAGCTGATTTGCACGGAAATCAAAGAAAGAGCGGAATCGGGTTCAGATCCTCGTGACGCGTCGGCACGGAAAGCCTCCCGAGCCGCACCGGCACCTCGAACAGCCGCCCCGGCGCGAACCTCGCCCAGAAGTGCCGCAGCCCCGGCACCACCACCTTCACCACCGGCAACCCCAGATCAGGCCGCGTCTGGTCCAGAACCAGCACCTCCAGACCATTGCTCCGGGCCACACCGACCAGATACTCCAGATCTTCCCCGAGGTCAGCACGCGGCACGTACCCATACGACTCCGGCGTCTGCGCCGGCAGCCCCGGATCGGGCAGCAGATACGGCTGGTCCGCGACCGTCGCCCCCCGCAGCCAGGCGAGCAGATGGGCCGGAAGCCCCGGCGCGTACCCCCGCGTCCCCGACGGCAGCGAGGGCAGCATCTGCCCCAGCTCCGTGACCGCCCGGCTCAGCGCGACCGCCGGATCCAGATGCGCCCCGAACCCCAGCATGATGTCCTCCGCCGGCCCCCCGGTCCGGCGCGACACCGCCGCCATCACCGGGATCCCCAGATCGGGCGTGAGGTCCAGAACCCAGATCGAACGGCCCAGCTCACGAAACCGCTCGGGCAGCGCCGCCACCCACGGATCACCGAACGCCGTCAGATCCACCGCCGCGTGCCGGGTGCGGTTGTACCACCACAACGCCACCGCGTCCCGCTCCACCAGCTCCAGGAACCCCTGGACAATCGCATCCTCCACGGAGCCGCCCGCAGCGTTGCCGTTCGAGTCGGCCACGATCGAGGCCACCGGACGACCACCGAAATACACCTGCGCCGCGGGCAACAGCCGCTGCTCCCCACCGGTGAGCGACCACATCGGCGTCCACTCGATCTCCGCCTCCTCGTCGAACCGCTCCGGCACGTACTCGAAAGGGACGCCCGAGGCGTTCCACCGCTCGCGATCCGCGTACTGCCGCTCGTCGAACAGCATGCAGTCACCCGGGTGCACGGCCCGGCCCGCCAGCTCGCGATAACTTCCGCGCACGGTCTCCTCGTCACCGAAGCACGTCGCGCTGTACCGCTCGACCGCCTCGCACAGCGCACTGACCCGCGCCTCCACATCCGTCCGCCCCTTGCCGCCGCTCCGCATCCGCAGCCCCGCACGGAGCGCGGACAGATCACCCTCCGGCAGCGCCAGATTCGGCCCCGACCGGTAGCAGTGCAGGAACGAAGGGCTCTGCGGGTCCCGCACGACCCGCTCCGTGATCCCGGTGACCGGATCGGCCAGCCGCCCGAACCGCTCCCACATCCGCTCCGCCGAGAGCGCCCGGTGACCATTGCCCCCCATCACACCCTTCGGCCGGGACACCGGCACCACCGGCCGTCGCGTCCGCTCCGCGACCATCCCCGCGTCCCCGCAGTCCGGGCACTGCGGCCGCGCCGCCACCGGATGATGACCGGCCACGAGCGTCAGCGTGTCCAGCGTCCACAACGCGCCCTGACGCTCCTCACGCAGCCCCGCCAGCCACTTGGCCGCCTCCAGCGCCGCCGTCTGCAGCCCCAGCTCCCGCGTCGCCGCCAGCGACGCCTCCGGCACCCGCACCGGAACCGCGGTCCCCAGCGCACGCCGCACATGCGACTCACCGCGCCGGTGCGAGCGCAGCCGCACCGCCAGACAGGACCAGCAGGCGCCCGCCGTACCCGGCCGGAACACCGGACCCACCCACAGCTGCGACCCGCACGGCTTCGCCGGCAGCCAGGGCCGGCCGTCCGCGAGCCGCACCGCGTTGAACTCGGCCAGCGCCGGGTCCAGATAGTCGTCGCACACGACCAGAGTGAAAGGCGCGTCCGGGCCACAGGTCAGCCCTGCCGCACGGCAGGCACGCTCGGCCGCCGCCGCGTCGGCACCGCCGAGCGCCACGACGGACACCTCGCCGCCCATCGGAGCGCCGACCCCCGCCAGATCCCAGTACGCGCCGGCCGCGGCGTCCTGGGAACCCGTATGAAAACCGACCAGACCCGCAGCGGTGAGCCGGTCGAGCATGCCGTCCAGTTGCTCCGCGGGGAACTCCGCGGCCTCGCGCAGCTCGGGCAGGGTCAGCGACCCGTCGAGCAGCGGGGCCACCTTCTGGATGGCGTTGCCGCAAAGAGCGGTCGTTCCCCGGGGCGAGACGAGGTAGACGGCCTCGCCCGGGACGATCTCGGCCCGCAGATGACGCCGGAACCCGATCGGCCGTGTGTCCACACGCATGGCGCGGGGCCCGAACTCTACTGAGCCGCGACCGCGACCGGAGTCAGGATGGCGCACCATCCAGTGGGATCATCGATCGCACCGGTGGTGCCGTCCAGGTTCTCGATGGTCAGGTCGTCGGCTCTCGGGGTGATCTGCATGGCTACATCGCCTCTCTCGTCCGGTGCCGCGGCTCTCGGCGCCGCGGTGTGGCCCAACTCTCCAACTTGGGCCGTCCGAGCCGCCATGCAGCGATTCACCTTCACCGTGTGAATTCCTCACATCGGAGAGATGTGCAGCTCAGTGGGCAAGTTCCGCCTCTCTCGGCATGCTGGACCCGAGATCGATAGGTGCGATGCCTGGAGGAACGGAAATGTCCGAAGGCCCCAAGAGATACGACCCCGCCAACGTCGGGCAGCAGCCCGGACAGCTGAGCGTCAGACTGCTCGGCTCACTGTCCCTGCATCTCGACGCAGCCCCGGTGACGGCAAGCGCCCCCAAACAGCGCCAGGTACTCGCCCTGCTCGCGCTCAACGCGGGCCGGATCGTCACCGTGCCCGCGCTGATCGAGGAGCTGTGGGCAGACCGCCCCCCGCGCAGCCACGCCACCACCCTGCAGACCTACGTCCTCCAGCTGCGCAACGCGCTGGCGGCCGCCGACGCCGACCGCCCCGGCGTGCGGCAGATCCTGCGCACCCGCCACGGCGGCTACCTCCTGGAAGGCGACGCCTGCACAACGGACGTCTTCGCCTTCGAGAACCGGGTACGGGCCGGACGCGCCGCCTCCGAGGCCGGCGACCACCGCCGCGCCTCCGAGGAACTCCGCCAGGCCCTCCAGCTCTGGCGCGGCCCCGCACTCGTGGACGTCCGCAAGGGCAGCGTCCTGGAGATCGAGGCCGTCTCCCTGGAGGAGAGCCGGCTCGGCGCCCTGGAACGGCGCATCGAGTCCGACCTTGCCCTCGGCCGCCACGCCGGCCTGCTCGGCGAACTGACCCGGGTGGTCGCCCGGAACACGATGAACGAGAACCTCTGCGCGTTCCTGATGATCGCCCTCTACCGGGCGGGCCGCGTCGGCCGCTCCCTGGAGGCCTTCCACCGGCTCAGGTCCGTCCTCAACCACGAGCTGGGCGTCGAGCCCTGCCCCCGCCTTCAGAACCTCCAGTCGGCGATCCTCTCCGGCGACCCGGACCTGGACGTATGGACCGTTTCCTGGTCCCCGGAGGAATTCGCGGCACACCGTCTCGCACGGGTCTCCTGAGGCCGCGCAAACAGCCCTGCGAGCAGAGACGAACGCTCCGCCGACAGGCAGGGCCATGACGCCGTCGAGCCCGCCGGAGCCACCGAGACAGCACCGGACACCTCCTGCGCACCGCCGACCGGCCACCACCCCGAACCCGGCACGAAGTTGGGTCCAGCCCTGCGGCGGGCAGCCCCGGACCCTGCCACCGGAGGACCCGTGAACACCCCCTGCCCGTCTTCGCCGGCAGCAACGACCCGCTGGCCGCCCCGACCGCGCCCCAGGAATGGCGGCAGTGGACCACCGGGCCCACCACCATGCGCACCCTGATCGGAAACCACTTCTTCGCGCGGGACGACATGCTGCCCGCCCCGATCGGCGAGGCACGCCGAGAACACATGTCCCGGATCACCGAGCGGAACCCCGCCGCGGGCCCGGAAGCCGGCCGCCGGCTGCCACCTTCGAACGGCGGACGATCTGCCGTCGAGCCGGGCACGAGCGGACCTTGACACCGTAGGGCGACACACCGCGAAGGAGTCACCCATGTCCGACCAGGAGTTCCGCGAGACCGAGATACCCGTTGCCGGGATGGTGCCGGTCGGGACGGCCCCGCCACTGCGGCTGGCCGGTGCGGATCACGAGGACGATGCGGAGTTCTTCACCATCGTCCGCGGCATCGACTGACCGATGCCCTCCGGCCCCCGCCGGCCAAGACGCTCGCCGGCCACCTCGCCCTCCTCCCGGATCCGGCCTCCTCCACCCTGCTCAACGGCGAGAACACCGTCAACTTCCCGCCTGCCGACCAAGCCACCCCCGCCCCGCGGCCGCGCCCGACGGGAAACCGGCTCCGCCGCCCATGACCGTCTCCGGACCCACACCACCACCGCACTGCCCTGAACCTCCCCCCGCACCACCCACAGCAAGGCCCGCGAAACCACGGACCGGGTACGGCAGTCGACAGGGCCGCGATCCACGCGTTCGCGGGAGGCGAGAAACGAAGCCCCGGCCGCCTCCGCCCGGACCGGCCAGAAAGCACCCGGACCAGGACCGCTCTTCCACTCAAAACCGAGCCCTGGTTGAGCGCCGGGACCGACCGTTGCGACACACCACCATGACCCTCGGGGAGCAGACCGGTCCGGCACACCGGCGACGCCGACGCGGCGCCGCGGTCCGGTCACCCCCGTCTCCTGAGCGGAGTGTCCTTGTGAGCAGCGGACGTGTGACTCCACCCACCGCTGAAGCGGCGGGTTCCCAACCCGAGGAGAAAGCCGCTGGGAGACTGATGGAAGTGTGCCTGGTGGGCGCCGGACCGCGCGGACTCTCCGTACTGGAACGGCTCTGCGCGCAGGAACGGAAGTCCCCCCGCTGGGACCGCCTCACCGTGCACATCGCGGAGCCGGACCCGCCGGGCGCCGGCCGCGTCTGGCGGCCCTCACAGTCCCGGCACCTGCTGATGAACACCGTCGCTTCACAGGTCACCGTCTACACGGACGCCAGCGTCAGCATTGAAGGACCACTGGAAGAGGGCCCGAGCCTCTACGAATGGGCCAGGACACTGGGCGCCGGCGCCCTCCCGTCCGGCACCGGCGCACCGTACGACGACGAAACCCTCACCGAAGCCCGCGCCCTTGGCCCGGACACCTACCCCACCCGCGCTCTGTACGGCCATTACCTGACCTGGGTGTTCGGACAGATCACCTCGAACGCCGCCGCGCACACCGACATCCGCGTACACGCCTCGCGCGCCGTCACCCTCGAGGACGCCGACCCCGGCGCCGGCCCCGACGGGGCGCAGACCGTGCTCCTGGAAGACGGCACCCGGCTGACCGGCCTCGGCGCCGTGGTGCTCGCACAGGGCCACGTCCAGGTGCAGCCGACCGGCACGGAGCGGGAGTACGCCGAGTACGCGGCCCGGCACGGGCTGACCTACATCGCGCCGAGCAACCCGGCAGACGTGGACCTGTCGGCCGTGGCCCCGGGCGAGACCGTGCTGCTGCGCGGGCTCGGCCTGAACTTCTTCGACTACATGGCGCTGTTCACACACGCCCGCGGCGGAGTGTTCGAACGCGCCGACGGCCACCTGAAGTACCGGCCCTCCGGCCGCGAGCCCCGGCTGTACGCGGGCTCCCGGCGCGGCGTGCCCTACCAGGCACGCGGCGACAACGAGAAGGGCGCGCACGGCCGCTACCACCCGCGGCTGCTGACCACCGGGTTCGTGGCGCAGCTGCGCGCACGGGTGAACAGCGGCGAGCCCATCCGCTTCGGCACCGAGCTGTGGCCGCTCATCTCCAAGGAGGTGCGCACCGTCTACTACGAGACACTGCTCGCGCGGCGCGCGGAGCCGGAAGAGGCGGCCGCGTTCTCGGCCGCGTTCCTGCGGGCAGAGGAGGGCATGGCCGAGGAACACCTGCTGGCCGCGGCCGGTATCGCCGAGGACGAGCGCTGGGACTGGGGCAGCATCGTCCGCCCGTCCGGCGAGCGTGTCTTTCCCGACCTGGCCTCCTTCCGCGCCTGGCTGCGCGACTATCTGGACGAGGACGTGCGCAGGTCCCGTGAGGGCAACGTCAGCGGGCCGTTCAAGGGCGCTCTGGACCTGCTGCGGGATCTGCGCAACGAACTGCGTCTGGCCATCGACCACGGCGGCCTGGACGCCGATTCCCACCGCGACGAGTTGGACGGGTGGTACACGCCGCTCAACGCATACCTGTCCATCGGCCCTCCGGCCACCCGCATCGAGGAGATGGCCGCGCTGATCGATGCCGGAGTCCTCGACGTGACCGGTCCGGGACTGCGGGTGGCTGTCGATGAGCACCACCCCGAGGGCCCGGCCTTCGTCGGTACTTCCGCGGGTGTCGCCGGCCTGCAGGTGCGGGCCACAGTGCTGGTCGAGGCCCGGCTGCCGGAGATCGACGTCCGGCGTACCGCCGATCCGCTGATGAAGGAACTGCTGCGTACCGGACAGGGGCGGCCCTACCGCATCGAAGGCACGGACGGCTCCTCCTACGAGACCGGCGGCCTGGCCGTGTCCGAGCGGCCCTACCGTCTGCTCGATGCCCGAGGAGTGCCCCATCCGAGACGGTTCGCGTACGGGGTGCCCACCGAATCCGTGCACTGGGTGACCGTGGCCGGCATCCGGCCGGGCGTGGGCTCGGTGACACTGGAGGACTCCGATGCGGTCGCGGTCGCGGTGCTGGCGCTGGCGGAACTGCCGGCCGGTGCAGCCCGGCCGCTACCGGTTCCGGCGGCCCAGGCCGAGCCGGCTCCCACCCGGCCGGGCACAAGAGCGGCCGCGTGAGCCCCGCCGCCGAGCACCGCCCCGCCGGAGCGGACACCGGGCTGCTGTCCCCGGTCCGGGCCGGCACCCCCGTCGAGGCCGCCGTCGCCGATGCCGCCTGGGTCCAGGCGATGCTCGACGCGGAGGCCGCGCTGACCCGCGCCCAGGCACGGTGCGGCACCGTCCCGCCCGCCGCGGCCGCCGCGGTCACCGCCGCCGCCCGGGCCGCCGACTTCGACGTACGGGAGCTGGCACTCGCCTCCCGGGAGACCGCGAACCCGGTGGTGGGCCTGGTCAAAGCGCTCACCGCGCACGTCGCGGCCCGCTCGCCGGAGGCAGCCGAGTACGTGCACCGCGGCTCCACGAGCCAGGACGTCTTCGACACCGGCGCGATGCTGGTGGCCACCCGCGCCCTGCGCCTGATCATCGCGGACCTCAGGGCCGTGGCCGACACCCTGGAGAGCCTGGCCGCCGACCACCGGGACACAGTGATGGCGGGCCGCACCCTCGCCCTGCACGCCGTGCCCACCACCTTCGGGCTGAAGGCGGCGGGCTGGCGCCAGCTGGTCCTGGAGTCCGCCGAGCGCCTGGAACGGCTGGAACAGGGCGGACTGCCGGTGTCCCTCGGCGGCGCGGCCGGCACCCTCGCGGGCTACCTCCAGTACGCGGGTGACGAGACCGACCCGGCAACCGTCCTGACCGAACTGGTGGCCGCCTTCGCGGACGAGACAGGCCTGGCCGCACCGGTCCTGCCGTGGCACGCGCTGCGCACACCCGTCGCCGACCTCGGCGCGGCTCTCGCGCACACCGCAGGGGCGCTGGGGAAGATCGCCGTCGACGTGCTCGTGCTCACCCGCACCGAGACCGGGGAGGTGACCGAACCGGCGGTGGCCGGGCGGGGCGCCTCCTCGGCGATGCCGCACAAACGCAACCCCGTACTGTCGACACTGATCCGTTCGGCCGCCCTCCAGGTCCCGGCCCTGGCCACCGTCCTCGTGCAGTGCCTGCCGCACGAGGACGAGCGGTCGGCCGGAGTCTGGCACGCCGAGTGGCAGCCGCTGCGCGAGGCGCTGCGGCTGACCGGAGGGGCCGCGCACACCGCGGTGTCGCTGGTCAGCGGGCTCACGGTCCACCCCGAGCGGATGACGGCCAACGTGCAGGCCACCGGCGGCCAGATCGCCTCCGAGCGGGTCTGCGCCGTACTCGCCCCGACGCTGGGCAGGACAGCCGCGAAGGAACTGCTGACCCGCGCGTCGCTGGAGGCGGCCAGGACAGGCCGGCCACTGGCCGAGGTGCTGGCCGAACTCGACGAGGTACGGGAAGTACTGCCCCCCGAGCAACTCGCCGCGCTCCTCGACCCGGCCCACTACACGGGCATGGCCGGCCTCCTGGTCGACCGGGCACTGACGGCTCCAGACCTCCGGATGTGACGGCGTGACCAATATTGCTGCGGGGGCGGGTGGAGCGGCGCCGCATTCGGGTGCCGCCGTAGAGCAGCATGAGCGTCAAGCCCACCGCGTGCGGAATGCCGGTGGTCAGGCCGACGGCTCTGCGCCTAAGAACCGCCGCCCCCGGGCGCCCCGCCGGAACGGCCAGGGGCGGCGGCAAGTGCGCAGGGGCGGAAGGGGGCACTGCGGGCAGCGGCGGCAGAGACGGACGGGCAGGGACTGCCGGTTCAGACGACCCGGCAGGATCGTGCCGGTCACCAGGCTCTGCAGAGTGCCAGTCCATGTCGCCAACTTCCCTACCACTGAGCGCACTTCGGGGATGCACGTAGCGTATGCGCGGGGCATCGAACAGACCAGTGAAGAGCCCGACGCCCAGGATCATGCCCGGGTGTCGCTCCTCGGCCAGCACCAGAGCGTGCGCGTGCTCCAGCTCGGTGACGTCCTGACGGTGCTCGCCGTCCCCGGCCGGGGACGGCGAGGCATCGGGGCCGGCCGGTGCGTCCAGCCGGAATCCGGCGGCCAGCAGATCCTCTACCGGAACCATCCACCCGCGTTTCGGGTCCTGGACCGCGCCGGGCAGGTCACCGTCCCCGCGGCGGCGGCGGATCGTCGTGCGGCTCACACCGCACGCGGTGGCGGCCTCGCGCTGGGTCAGCACCGGACGCGTACTCATGCGCCCATCCCCTCCCGGAGCGACCGTTCCACTGCCACGCCTGCCACGCCTGCCACGCCTGCCACGGCCGAATCCGCGGCGGGGGTTTGGGCGTGGCAGGGCGAGATCCGGCGTGGCAGTTCCGCTGGCGTGACATCCGGCGTGGCACCGCAGTTCCGCCCGGAGCCGGCTGCTGTCTCCGCCGCGCAGAGCGGTGCTCCGGCCCCGGGTTACCGCCCGCGTTGAGCCCGAGCACCAGGAGCAGCCGTCGGCCGGCCCCGTGAAGGACTGGGGATCCCACGGCCTGAACGCTGCTCGTAAGCCTGCCCCGGGGTAGAGCGACGTTCGGGTGCTCAGTCTCATTTGCCGTTGCCGTTGCCGCTGCCCGTGCCACCCCCCATACGGGCGCCGCCGCCCATCGGGGCGGGCGTCCCTGCTCGGTACCGGACGGGTACGCGGGGCGTGGGTATCTTGGTCAGCAGCGACTGGACGCGCAGTGCCTGGGACGGCCGTACGCGGGCCAGTACGTACAGCCAGTGCCGCATCTCGTCGGGACTCACAGCGCATGCGTGCAGGATGGCGAGCAGGATGCCGGCGGTCACGGGACGGTCGCCGCGCAGCACGTTCCCGTAGGTGTGGTGGGAGTAGCCGACGCTGCGATCTGCCATGTTCCGCAGGCTCAGGCCTCGGAACCGGCGCAACTGGTCCAGGATCTCGGCCAGTTCGGTTTCGTCCATGGGCCACCGCGGTGGACTGATCCGCCGCAGACTGGCCCAGTTCTTCATGATGGCGGCGTGGTTGCTGCGGGCGCGGGTGGTGCGTTGGGCGAGCTGGAGTTTCTGCCACCTGACGTGCCAGATGGTGGCGTCGGCGCCGCAGGCGCGGACGTAGCCCTCCACGGTGCGCCAGGTGGGCATCTTGTGGCCGCCCTGTGCGCCCGAGAGCGAGGACATGCAGATGCCGGAGCGCTCCGACATCGCGGCCAGGTTCGGGCTGCCGGCCTTTGTGCGCAGGCTGCGCAGACCAGCGGCGAAGTCCACCAGTTGGCGATCTCCCGAGGTGGTGTCGGGCAGGGGGTTCATGGGGCGGGCCATCTCATCTCCTTCCGAGAGCCCGCGGCCCGGGGCTACAGAGCCCCGGGCCGGGAGCAGTCAGGAAGTGGCTTCGTTCGTTAGTTGCGACAGCAGTTGTCGATGAGTTTGAGCAGCACTTGCCGATCTTCGGCGCGTTCGTTGTTCAGCAGTTTTGACCGCAGCCGAGAGTGGGTGAGTCGGCCCGCCCTGCAGTCCGACTGCGTGTGGTCGCTAGGTTCGGATCATGACGATCACGTATGAGTGGCGAGGCGACGTCGACAACTCAGCTCTCAACAAGCTGCATGCCGAAGGGTTCGATCATCCGGTCGGGCAGACGGACTGGCGTGCAAGGCTTCAACGTCACAGCCTCGGCTGGGTCTGCGCCTGGGAGGATGATCGTTTGGTCGGCTTCGTTAACGTCGCCTGGGACGGCGGCGTCCATGCGTTCGTCCTGGACACGGTCGTAGCTCAGCGCAATCGTTCGAACGGGGTGGGAGCCGCGCTGGTCAGGGCGGCTGCTGAGGGATGCCGTGCTGCAGGGTGTGAGTGGCTGCATGTCGACTTCGAAGAGCACTTGCGATCGTTCTACTTCGATGCCTGTGGCTTTAGAGAGACGGCGGCAGGGCTGATCGCCTTGTGACCTTGGGCCTCCCGGCCCTGGGGATGTGTCCGGAGACCGGGAGGGAAGATCTTCAGCTGGCGATGTGCTCTTCGGCTCGGGCCCGGGTGCTGGCGAGGCGGTAGGAGTCGGTGCCGGTCTCGATGATCGTGCCGTTGAAGGTGAGACGGTCGACGATGGCCGCGCAGAGGCGGGGATCGGTGAAGGTCTTGGTCCAGCCGCCGAAGGACTCGTTGGAGGCGATGGCGACGCTGTTCTTCTCCTCCCGCTCGGTCAGCACCTGGAACAGCAGCTCGGCGCCGTGGCGGTCGAGTTCCATGTAGCCGAGTTCGTCGATGCAGAGGAGATCGACGCGGCCGTAGCGGGCGATGGTCTTGTTGAGCTGCTTCTCGTCGGCGGCCTCGACCAGCTCGTTGACCAGCTTCGTGGCCAGCGTGTAGCGGACTCGGTAGCCCTTCATGGCGGCCTCGGTGCCCAGGGCGATAAGCATGTGGGACTTGCCGGTTCCGGAGTCGCCGATCAGGCAGAGCGGCTGGCTCTTCTTGATCCATTCGCAGCTGGCGAGCGTGTGGACGGTGGCCGCGTCGATGTTCGGGTTGGCGTCGAAGTCGAAGGCCCGAAGTGACTTCTCCCGGGGGAAGCCCGCTGCTTTGATCCGTCGTTCCGAGCGGCGGCGTGCCCGGTCGTCGCACTCGGTCATCAGCAGTTCGGCGAGGAAGCCGCGGTAGGTCATCTGGTCCTTGACCGCCCGGTCGGCGATGTCGTTGAACTCATTGCGGATCGAGGGCAGCCGCAGCAAGCGGCAGGCGGTGTCGATCGCGGCGTCGGCGGCCTGCTCGGTCAAGCCTCGCTGGCGGGGCAGGGTCACTGGGCTTCTCCCTCACGGTGTTCGCTGCCGCTGGTGCGGCGGCGTCGGAGCAGTTGGTCATAGGGGGTCACCGACGGCAGCGGTCTGGTGTCCGGCGGGAGGTGCGCGAGGCGCCACTCGTGCAGTGACGTGACGGTGGCCGGCGTCTGCCCAGGAAGCGCCGGGATGGATGCGCCGATGGTTGGCTCGTCCTCCGTCTGGGCGGCCTTGCGGGCCTCCAGGGCGACCGCGTCGGCGGTCAGGGCGCCGGCCCGCAGCGCGGTGGCCAGGCCAGCAACCACGTGCTCGTGGGCGAGGTGCCGGTTCAGCAGCAGGACCTCGATCAACGCCCGGGTGCCGTCCCGCTCGCCATGAACCTTGCGGGCCTGGGCCCACCAGGCGTCGTGGACCGGGGTGAACTTGCCCGCTGACCGGGCCTGTTCCAGTGCCGTGGCACCGGGGAAGGCGCCGGGCTTGCGGATCAGGGCTTCGAGGTAGTGGTCCAGGTCCAGGCGGCAGCTGCCCTTCGCGATCAGCCTCTCGTGGCGGGCCACCTCGACGTTTCTGTCGTAAACCACCAGGTGAGAGGCGTGCAGGACGACTCGCACCCGCTTGCCGATAAGGCGGGTCGGGACCGAGTAGCGGTTGGTGCGGACGGCGATCTGGCTGTAGCGGTCGACCCGTGGCGTGAACAGCCGGCCGGTCTCGAACGGCTCATCCGGCAACGGCATCAGCAGCGGCTGCTCGACGGCGAAGTACTCGTCGACGGTCCGCGGCCGTGAGCCGATCCGGCGATGCCCGTCGTGCAGGTCCCACTGGTCGACCATCTCGTTCAGCTCTGCGAGGGAGTCGACTTCCGGGACTGGTGTGAAGTGGTTGCGGCGGAAGTAGCCGATCATCCCTTCGACTCCGCCCTTCTCGTGGGCGCCTTCGATGCCAGGGCGGCAGTAGAAGCTCTCGATGTTGAAGTGCGAGCGGAAGGCGATCCACCGGTCGGTCTCCACCCGGGCCCGGTTCAGCCCCAGCACCTGGGCGACGGCCGACTTCAAGTTGTCGTAACGGATCTTGCTTCGCGGGACACCACCCAGCGTGCGAAGCGCGTGCACGTGCCCTTCGAAGAAGGCTTCCTGGCCGCAGGAGGTGAAGACCCGGTGGACGGCCTTGCCCGAGTAAGACAAGCGGAGCGAGAACAAATAGCAGGTCACCAGCTCACCGGCCAGGCGCACGGTCACGTCGCCGAAGTCGACCTCCGCCTCGTGGCCCGGCAGATGGGTCTGCGGCACGAACGCTTCCACCGGGGCCTTGCCCGAGGCCGCGAGGATCTCCGGCTTCCGGTCGGAGACATAGCGGCGGACCATCTGGTAGGACACATCGGCGCCGTGCTCCTCGATGAGCCGGTGGAAGATCCGCGTGATCGTATGGCGCTGCTTGCGTGGCGCGTCAAGGTCCGTCCGCAGCATCTCGTCGACCACCGGCTTGTACGGATCCAGCGCAGTTGGCCGCGGCGGCAGCTTCTTCCGGGGCTCCGGCCAGACCGAGTCCACGGCCTTCTTGACCGTCCTCCACGACACGTTGTACTTGCGCTCAAGCTCGCGCATCTTCATGCCGGCACGGTGGTCACGCCGGATCGCCGCGTACAGCTCGACCTTGGACATCTGCGGCATGACCAGGACCTTTCACCAGGAGCACCCCGATGCTGCCCTGGCAAGTACCCCGGTGCTGTCAAAACTCGTGAACATCACCCGACCGTGGATCTGGGTGCCTCCCAAACCCGTGAACAACTGACGGCACTACTCGTGAATAAAGCCAAGGAAGGGATACGGCGGCGCAGTTCGGCGCTGATGAGTCCGGCAGCGCCCACGATGGTCAGGGACTGCTGGAGCTCTACTCCGCATGCGAGGAGGGCGATCAGTGAACCCAGGACGACGGTCAGCAGGGCCAGATCGATCCAGGCCAGACGGGATTCCGGGCGCGAGGGCTCAGGCTGGGCAGAGGTGTTCTCAGGAAGGATCAGGGACAACAAGACTCCAGGCGTTGATGACAGTTGCTGTGGACTACACCCCGAGGTCCGATTGCAGCCGGACCATAGGGCGCTCAATAACTTACTGACGTGAACGGGCAATACGGCGGGCCTGGTTCCCGGGTGGAGCACACCCTGTCAAGAGCCGTTTTGAAGCGAAACGCCGCCCACGCTGCGCGGATAGCAGAATTGCGCTAATTTGCCGGGAATATCTAGGTTCTGACGCAGGGGCACGTAAAAATCCCCAGGTCAAGCGCCATCCCTGACGGGTCCCGGAGAAATTCGAAACTCACCGACAACACGCAAAAAACAGTCCGGACTCCGCTTCTTTGGTTATTCATGAACTGTCGCGCAGGTGTCGCGAATAATCCTCGGACCCATAGGCGTGCGAGGCAGGATTTCCGCAGGTCAGAGGGCATAGTTTTTCGCCCTGTGTAATCGGTTGGCGGTGCGCGTTGCGAGTCCGGCCGCAGCCCGGCACACTCGTACCTGTTGACCAGCGCGACAACGCCGCGCTCGGCCCAGGCGACGATCTCACTTGCTGTGGACGCACCAGGGACAACCAGGGGAGCCCTCCGTTGCAGCGGAGCCCCCACCAACTTCTCGCCCGCAGACCGCTGCGGAGCAGAGGACGACGATGTGTGGCCCGGCCGGCTGGCCGGGCCACACGTGTATCCCCAACAGGTCTCCGCCCCCATCCCTTCCGTGAGTGCGCCCGCCCTGCACTGAGCTGGCGGGGCCCGGGTGCCGGCCGCGAGGGTGCTCAGGGCGTGTCGCCCTCCCACACCCACGGCTCGGCGGGGCAGCTGAGAGTCGGCCCGTCCGCCCGGCCCGTGCGCGCTGTGAGGGGTGATCAGGTGGGCGCCGGTAGTGATCTGGGCATCGGTCCAGCCGGTCACGTTGAGCGGCTGTCCGTCCAGCGGTCCGCCGGACAGTTCGCGGTAGGCGCCCGCGCAATGACCGGGGCCGGTGCGGCAGTTCGGGTGTCTGCCTACTGATCGCAGGCGGGCACCCCCTGTCCGCCTGTGCTTCCTCAGTCGTGTGCCGTCATGCCGTTGTGACGGCACACTCGTTCTGACCTGGGAGGGGCAGCCCCCATGAAGATCCGCTCTCTCGATGCCGGAGGGCGGATCTTGTGCTGGTCCGACGCCGGCTGTTCTCCGCTCGCCTGCGGTCGAGAAGTCTGTCGCGCGAGCCTTTTGGCCGTGGGTATGCGGGTTCAGGGCCCGATCTGCCCACGAATCAGTTCCACCCCCACACGCCGACACCTTCGAAACGGAGAGTATGAATTCCCATCTGTGCGCATTCGCAGGCTGTGTCGCCTATCAACTTAAGTAAGCAAGGTGCAGTGGCGTGCGTAAGGCCACCGCCGGTGCTCTGACGGGAGCGGCGGTGGCCTTCGTGAAGGTCGACGGCTCGATTGAGACGGGAGGGCCGACGTGGCCCACTTTACGGGTGGACCGGCCCAGGAGGCGGCGCAGCCGCCTCCTGGGCCGAGAGGGCGCTACCAGCGGCGACTGAAGGCGCTCGCGTGGCGCGTTGCGCTGGGCGCCGCCTACGGGTTCGGCTGCGCCCTCGTCGCCTACGCAGGAAAGGAGCTCCTGCACCTCACCTGGCGCATCACCAAAGACGAATTGGCTCCGGACGGTTCTCGGTCCGAGGCCAATTCGTCTTTAGGCGGGCCTGAGGTGCCGGAAGGGGCCTCGGCTCGCGGGTCGGCCGCGATGCCTGGGTTCCTGTCAGGTGTTGAGGACGGTGTAGAGGAGGGCGAGGACGGTGGTCGCGGTGACCATGGACGTGCCGAGGGCGGGGTCCTTGTAGGCGAGGCGTCCGATGCAGAGCCCGGTCAGGGTGAGCAGGGCCAGGACGGTGAAGAGGTAGTGGGTCATGGTGAGCCTCCATCGGTGTGTGCAGGTCCCCGGTCAGTGGTGCGGGTATCGGCCAGGACGTGCCGGGGCGGCGGTAGGTCCTGGCCAATTTCCCTGCTGGGCGGGGTGGTTGGCTCTAGAGTTGCGGGGCTTCCCGCTGGTGGGCGACTGCGCCAGTGGGGCGTCTTTTTGGTCCGGACCGTGGTGGCTGAGGGCACCGCGGTGGTGGGGGTGCACACCAGCGGCTGACCGGTCCTGCGCCCCGTGAAGGGGGAGCACCTGTGGCACACGGCCAGGACGGCAGCGGGGACGGCAGCGGGGACGGTCTTCCGGCTCGCCGGGAGGCACGCGAGGAGAGGGACCGGCTGAAGGCCGAGTTCGGCAGCCGGCTGCGCGCCCTGCTGACGCTGACGGGGCTGAGCTCGCGTGAGTTCGCCCAGCGCTATCCCGCGTACAAGGACTCCACGGTCCGCAAGTACACCCTGGGCACCAACCTGCCCGCCTGGGACTTTCTCCACGACCTGCTCACCGAAGCCGCCCGCCGTACCGATGACCCGGCCGCATCGCAGCGCAGGACCGAGTTGTTCACCGCCTACCGCCAGGTCCTGGTGGACGTCGGCGCCGACGTCCGGGGCAGCGACCAGAACTCCCTGCTCCTGCGTCTCCACGACGGCGAGCAGGCCCTGGGGGAACTGACCCGCGACATCGAGCTTCTGCACAAGGGCGCGGACCAGGTACGCGAGCGGTTGGAGGAGGAGCAGCGTACGGCCGATGACAGCGACGCGATCCGCGACCTGGAACGCCAGGGCGCGGAGCTCACCGGCCGCCGCGAGGCCCTGGCGAGCAGGCGCGCGGACCTGGCAGGGGACCTGGAGCGGTGCCGGATGCTTCTCCAGCTGATGGAACAGGCGCCGGGTCCTGGGCCCGCACTGGAGGCGGATGCTGGAGAACACAGGACCGCACTGGGTGCCGGCGCTGGAGAACACACCTTTGCCGGTCCGGGACCACGACGCACATCACGCCCCTGGTTCGTGGCCGGGGTCACCGCGGCCGGCGTGCTGGTCCTGGCCGCGGCAGCCTTCGCCGGTGTCTTGTACCAGGGCTCCCGCGACTCCACCGACCGGTCACCGCAGGCGGGGCCCCCCGCCACCGCGACCACCCCTACGCCCACCCCATCCCCCACTCCCACACCGTCCTCGACCGCGTCACCCAGCCCGTCCGCGCCTTCCCCCACGTCGTCCAGCTCCTCCCCGAAGCCGGACGACGACGACCCGCAGCCGACCCGGCACAAGATCGACCTTCCCGCCGGATATGCGATCGACCTCTCCTACGTGAAGCCCACGATGAACAAGGAGTACGGGGACTTTTACTACTACACCGCCTTCGGCAGCAGGGTGGACACCATGATGAAGAGACCCCTGGTGCTCCTGGACGAGAGGGTGAAGGGCTCTCTGCAGAAGTGCCTTACCGATACCCGATTCAGTAGCGACGGCATCGACCTGGGCCAGTTGTCCAAGGGATCCCAGATCTGCGCCATCACCGACGAGGGCCACGTCGCTCTGGTGACGATCCGCACCATGCCCTCCGACGCCTCAAGCGACTACCTGGGCCTGGACATCACCATCTGGCGCTTCGCCGCCGCCCCCGACACCGAAGAGGAATAGCCCCCCACGGTCGGTGCAGCCCGGGCCCCACCGGTCCAAGCCCCCAAAGGGGGTGCGGGTTCCGGACAAGGGTGAGGCGAGAACGGCACACGCCGCACCAACCACCCCTGTGAGATGCCGAGGTGTCTCTATAGTGACCGCGCTCTGTGGTGGCGCGCGACAGTGGAAACGAAACGGTTTCCGGTGCCGAGATGCACCGGAAACCGTCGAGGGGGACAGCGATGACAGGCAGTCAGGACGGCGAGGACGTTGTTGCGCGCCGGGAGGCACGCGAGGAGAGGGACCGGCTGAAGGCCGAGTTCGGCAGCCGGCTGCGGGTACTGCTCGACCTGACGGGGCTGAGCTCGCGTGAGTTCGCCCAGCGCTATCCCGCGTACAAGGACTCCACGGTCCGCAAGTACACCCTGGGCACCAACCTGCCCCCCTGGGACTTCCTCCACGACCTGCTCACCGAAGTCACCCGCCGCACCGACGACCCCGCCGGCCCACAGCGCAGGACCGAGCTCTTCACCGCCTACCGCCAGATCCTGGTGGACACCGGCGCCGACGTCCGGGGCAGCGACCAGAACTCCCTCCTGCTACGCCTCCTGGACGGCGAGGAGGTGCTTGCCCGGCTTGTGGAGGAGCTGGCCGGGGTCCGTGCGCGGGAGAACCAGCTCCGCACGGACCTTCAGGAGGAGACCCAGCGGACAGGGGATTCGCTGCACACCGGCAGCGAGAACAGGAAACGCCAGCTCGAAGAGGAAAGCCGCGCACTGGAGGAACACCGCAGCGCGCTCGTCCACCGCCGCGGCGACCTGATCACCGAACTGGACAACTGCCGCACACGTCTGGGCGTGCTCGAAGAGGCCGACGGGCCGGACGATCTGCCCGCTGAACTGGACCGGGATCGGGAACACCTGCTCCAACGGACTGGTGGTGGGGATCAGCCCCAGTCCGTTCCGCCCCCGCCCCTGACGCCGCCGCAGATCTCGCAGGCCCCCGGCGCGGGCACTGCCCGCCGGCCACGGCACTACCGGTTCGCGGGGGCTGCGCTGGCCTTCCTGCTCGTCGCAGGGGGCGGTGTGGCCACAGGCGTCTACCTCAGCCGCGGCGACTCCGGCCAGAACCCCGTAGATAGCGCCGCGGACAAGAACAGCTCCAAACCCAGGCCCGATGCGCCGGCGGAAGACTCCGCCCCGGCCACCGAGTCCCCGACCAGCACGGCATCTCCCACTGCCACGGCAGAGCAGCACAACGGGTCACTGATCGACGATGTCCTGCCGATGGAATCCTTCTCCGACGCCGTGCGCTCGACATACGCAACCGGCGCCGCGAAGGTCGATACCCGCGTCTATCCCAAGACCATGTTCGGGTGCGACTCCCACAACACCTGGGAACTCGACCGCAAGTACAACGTGCTCGTCGTCAGCATCGGCGTCGCCGACTGGACGCCGATGGGCAACGACGTCACCTTCACCGTGCAGATCGACGGCGACACCGTGAAGGAATACACGATGAGCCCGGGCGACCGGGTGAAGAAGCTGTCAATCGGCATCAGCGGTGCGTTCCGCATCTCGCTCGGCGCGGAGGAGTCCGCCATCACCCTGGATGGCTTCGGAGCGTGGATCGACCCCGTCGTCACGAAGTAGCGCCACAGGGCGGAGCGCCCACGGGGCGGCGTGCGGCGCCCCGGCTGCACTGGTGATGCTTGTCCGGCGGCGTCCGCTGCCCCTCGGCCGGGGGTCCGCGGGACCGGTCGACCGGATTCTCATTCCGACGACCGAGTCGACAAGCGCCCGGCCTCTCCCTCGAGGGAGAGGCCGGGCGCTTCGGCGTGCCGAGGCCAAGGCACAAAGCTTCCACCAAAATATACCCATACCGCATCCCGCATGCGCTATTCCCATAATCTAGGTAGCATGTACTCATGGTGATGAGTACTGAGGAAACGCTGCGGGTGACGGTGGCCGCGATCGCGCACCGTACCGGTGAGCAGCAGTCGGTCCTGGCCGGTGCGTTGGGGCTGACGCAGGGCCAGATCAGCCGCAGACAGCGGGGGATCGCGTCGTGGACGCTGACGGACTGCGACCGCCTCGCCGCCCACTGGGGGATGCCCGTGCTCGATCTCCTCGCGGGCCCCACCCACGCCCTGACGAAGCTGCCCGCGGACCGCATCGCGACCGGCGGACAACAGACCCTCGTGCCCCTCGACACCCCCACGCCCGAACATGCTGCGGCACCGGCACCGGCACCGGCACCGGCACCGGCACCGGCACCGGCACCGGTCGCAGCCGCACCTGCTGCTCCGGACTCGCCGACGTCGGCGCCGTCGGCGCCGTCCGCATCGCCCACCACGCCCGCGCCCGCGTCTCCGGCCTTCTCCGAGCCGGCACCCGTCGCCCCGCCGGCCCCGAAGCGGGTGGCGCCGCCCGCGGGCCCGCTCGCGGATCGTGTCCGCAGGCGCGTCGAGGACGAGCTGGCCGCGCACGACGGGGACCTGGCCGCCGCGCGGGCCGCACTCATCAAGTCGGCAGTCCCGGACGTGATGGCGCTGTTCGCCGCCTCCCGGGTCGGTGGCCGCTACGAACACAGCGAGTTCCCGCCCACCGCCGACATCCTCACGAAGGCCCGCCAGAAGGGCGCGGACCAGGTCTGGGAGGCCCGCCCGAAATGGCGCTCCGAGGAGCTGCACCGCGCCGCACGCGGCGGGCACGTCACCCTCGAAGTGACCGCCCTGGACATGAACGCCGCCTACCTCAGCGCGTTGAAGACGTGGCTGCCGATCGGGAAGCTGGTGCGCTCCGAGGGCGACCGCCACGACGCGAAACGCTCCGGTGTCCACCGGGTCACCCCGGCCGCCTGGGAGCAGCCGGACCTTCCCTCACCGCTCGGCGCACGGAAGGAACCGGGGGACCTGTGGGTCACGGAACCCACGCTCCGCCTGCTCCTGCGCTGCGCGAAACTCGGCCTCTGTGAGGCCCCGGTCATTCACGAATCGTGGACATCCGGCGCCTCGGAAGGGCTGTTGGAGAAAATGCGCCGCGCTCTCGCGGAAGTCCGCAAGGACGCCATTTCCAACAATGACGAACTGGCCCTGGAATACGTAAAATCCATGTATTCTAAGTTCGTGTCCACTATCGGAGAAAGCAGCGCGAACCGGGAAATCCGGCGCCCCGACTGGATGCACATCATCCGCTCCCAGGCATTCGCAAACCTGTGGCTGAAAGCGCATAAAGCACACACATCAGGACTGACGGTCGTTCAAATGTCCGGCACCGACGAACTACACATCGCCGGAGACTGGCAGCAGGTATTCCCAGAAGGCCGCGACCTGACCCAGGTCAAAGCGAAAACCATCTACACACTGGGGGAGTAGACCATGGCCGGGGCAACCGACCTGTGGGGCGAGTGGCAGAAACACGGCGCCCAAGGCCTCAGCGGCGCCCAGGCACTCGCGCACGAGCTGGACCGCATCGCACGTGAAGGCGCCATCGCCTCACCCGTCACCACCCACCGCGGACTCTCCGCCCGCCTCCGCTACCTCAACACCCGCCCCGGCCACGAAGTCCTCACCGCACACGGCATCAGCACCCGCCTGCTGCGCTCCTGGGAACGCGGGGCCCGCCCCAGCGCCCCCAAGCTGGACGCCATCGACCGGGCCTATCAGGAGCGGCGCAGGGACAACCTCGTTCGCTCGGGAGCGCTGAAGCGGCTCCTCGACAACGAGGGCCGCGGCCGACGCATCGAGATCTACCCCGTCGACCAGACGGCCGTAGACGAGAAGTACCGCCGCCCGGACCTCAGCGAGCGCTCCGTGCAGGCCCGCTACGTCTGGGACGACATGGTCGACGCCTGGGGCAAGGGCGACATGGACACCCTGGACGAGATCTGGGACGACATCATCACCGACCTCGACTCCGACTACGCCGCCTACGCCTACGTCGGCTCCATCGGAATCGGCGCCTGAGACCAGAGGGAAGAGAGCCGGGCCATCGCCGGCCCGCTCCCGCCGGACAACGGGAACGGGCGGTCGCTACCTGGTGTCGGGTGCGGTCAGGGACGGACTGCGAGGCGGCAGGCCCGCGATGCGGTCCCTGCGTCGATGGAGTACTCGTTCAGTCGTCGACGGCCGCCTCGATGGCGTCGGGGTGGGCGTTCAAACGGAGACTGAAAGCGCCACCGCCGTGGCACAGGGCGTTGATAACGGGCTCGGAGACCACCAGGACGAGCGTGTCCGCCACGTCAGGGCCGACGTGAGGTAAGGCGGTCAGTGAAGGCGCGGGCGGCCTCGCGGGCCTGGCCGATACCGGCCGCGCTGTCGCCCCTGACCACGACCGGTACGGGGGGCCGAGGCCAGGCCTGCAGACCGACCGCGCCCCGGGCAGCGGCTGTAGACGTCCCGGCAGATGACACAGGCCTATGGAGTCTGAGCCCGGCCCCGGGTATTGACGAGTTTCGCTCACTGGGCGGGGTGGCTGCTCACCACGGCTCACCGGTGAGTGGAACTCACCACGCCGGCTGTCAGGCGCCGGCGTTCACCCGACAGCTCGAGGGCAGCAGACGGGACCGCCTGCTGCCCTCGCCCCGGACCCGACTGCGGAACCGCCGGCTACTGCGTGGTGCGGTCGCGGTCGAGCCCGGGTGCCCGGTGAGCGCGGTGCTTGATCCTGCTGAGGAGGTAGCCGGCCGCCGTGGTCAGGGCGGCCGCAGACAGGTTTCCCAGAACGTCGTGGAGCAGGAAGTCAAAAAGCGGGGCGAGGTTCATGACAGGGTCCTCTCGGTGCCGAAGTTCCCGTCCGGTGGGGCGGGTTGAGAGGAACCATCCCGAGTGATCTGATTGACCGTTCGGTGCTGTCCTTAGCGGCGCAGGTGGCGGCGGGTGCGGGCATCGGACAATGCCGGACGACGACGGAAAACCATGGGGACCGGGGGACAGGGCATGGGCGGGCCGGGACGGCCGAGGAAGTTGAAGGGCGGGCCGAAAGCCAACGACCTGGCCGAGTTCCTGTCGGCCCTGGGTGCCCGCGAGGGCTTGAAGACGGCCTCGTTCGCCGCACGGTTCCCAGGGAGCAGCACGTTGTGGGCGGAGTACCTGAACGGTTCGAAAGTCATTCCAGCCCCTGTACTGGGGCAGGTCGTTCAGGAGCTGTGCGGCACCGACGGCCGACTGCTGGGGCCGACCCTCATTCGCGCCCAGAAGCTTCATAAGGAAGCGACGGCGGAGGCCGCACGACCGCCCTACACCACACAGGAGCCACAGGTCGCGGCCCGCGAACTGATCGACGTCCAGCGGCGCCTGGTGGACACCAGCGACCGGCTGATCAAGGCGGCCGAGTTCGCCGAGAGTGCACGCGCCACGATCACCACCCTGCTGATGATGTGCGCCCGGGCAGAGACCTCCGTGCGCGAGCTCACCACACAACGCGACCGCGGCCAGGCGATGAAGCGCGCGGAGACACAAACCCGCCTGGACCGGGCCCGGCTGCGCCTGGAGCGTACCGAGGCAGAGCTCGAGCGGGCCCGTCAGCACCGCTATACCGCCGAGCAGGCCCAGCAGGCTCTGGTCATCGAGGCCGAAGAAGCCCGACGAGAACTAGAAGAACTACGCCGCAGCGCCGCCGACCTCAATCACGTCGACACCGCCGACAGCCCGGAACAGGCCACACTTCCGGCGCGGCGGGCCCCAATCGATCCGGATGACGACGAGGACTTCGCCGACTTCGACGACGCGCTCGAGTGGATCGCCACCGAAGGCGAGGACCGCGAGCGGGACCTGATCGACCTCACCGAACACACAGGCACGCCCATGCCAGAGCACGCCGCAAGCAGCCCACAGACCATCACCGGCACCGTCATACGCACTCCCCACCCCACGCCCGAGCCGCAGGTCCCAGACGACAGCGACTCATCTCGTGCCGACACCGGATCTGCTCCTGGCGGCCCGCCGGCGCCCGTAGCCGAGCCCGCCCACACACCCTCCGACACCGACGACCCCGCTCACCCGTACGCGCCCCGGGTCGGGACCGAGCACACCGCCTACCTGTCCAACACGCCCCCAGGACCGGACCGCCCCTCCCCATCCTCCGCCTCGGCGGGATTGTCCAGGACAACCCCGGAAAACCCTCCCACCAGCAGAAAAACGAAGCTCAAAAGCCCTCTCGCAGCCAGCAAGATCAACCTGGATCCCCTGGACACCTACGAAGCCAAGTTCGTCCGCGACCTCTCAGCGCTGCTGCGCAAGAAAAAGCTGTCCTTCGAGAAGCTCAAAGACCTGGCGCCCAACGAAGCTCAGCTCGGCCAGCTCCTCCAAGGGCGCCTTCCCTCGAAGCCCTTCCTTGAGAACATCATCGGCTGCATCGCCCCCAAGGAACTTCCTGCGTGGCGGAAGCGCTGGACCGCCGCCGTCCAGACGCCCAGAGCTGTACACCCACCCGCACCGCAGGCTCGTCACGGCGAGACGGACGCGGTCTCAGCCCTCATCTGGGCCTGGGTCTGTGCAGCGCTGGCGGTCGTGCTGGCCTACACCGTCACGGCAACGCTCACCGCAGGCATCCAGGCCCACCCGGGCCCCGGCATCCTGAACTTGATCATCTACATCGCCCTAGCCCTGCTGGGGCTGCTCGTCGCAACATTCCTCCTGGCGACCCCGATCTTGATGAAACCAATGTCCGACAAGCCCTTCTTCTTCTCCCTCGTCGCGTACCCGGCCGCGCTACCCGCCGGCCTGCTCATTCCGTGGCTCGCAGCTGTCAACCAACCCTGGGAATGGCTCGCGGACCACCTCGGCGTGATCTAGAGGAAGAGCCATAGCGAGACGGCTGATGCAGATTCGGTTCAGGACGAGCAGCACCGGACGCTGGAGACACGTGGATAGCAGCCCGGACTTGCATGCGCCAGCTGAGAGCGCTTCAGCGCCCCTCGATAAGGTCATCCGATCTGGCTAAAAAATCATTCGGCGCGTGAAAACCGCATACGGAATCTGAGATCATAGGAGGGGCCCGCCATAACTGGCGGGCCCCTCCTCCGCATTGTTCTACCAGTTCCTGCGATGGGCCGTGGGTACGCCCATCGCAGGAACTCGGTTCCTCGCCGTATACGGGCTCCTGGCCGTATTGGTAGCGGGAAATGTAGGTGGTTCCGCAGGTACAGATTTCCTCCCCGCACAAGGTTTTTCGGCATTCGACTTGGTGGAATTGATGTGTCGTCATCAGGGTTTATATCCCTTCCCATAGACAAAGTTGGTGTAGACCACTTGACGGCTAGTCAGGAAAGGGTGCCGGCGCCGCCGGGGGAGGGCCGACCTCGGGCGGTGCCCTTGACGGATGGTCAGGGATGGGAGCATACTGTAACGGAAGCGGCCGAGGGACGGAAGCCGCGGGGGACGGGCAACGAGGACCAGGACCACGAAGAGCACACCGAAAAACATGGTCTGACCTGCACAAACAGCCGAACCCGTCACCCTCCCTCGTAGCCAGCCCAGGGCCGGCCGGAGGCCGGACCCACGGGCCGAAGGCCCGACATCGTCACCGAAGGTGATGATGCCTCAGGGCGCCGAAGGCGACCCAGGGTGCGGAGCACCCTGCAGCTTGACGGCCCGTAGGGCCGTCGCGTCGTGTCTCCGGAGGAGACCGCGCG
>NZ_JBIVTZ010000024.1:0-95320 GCF_044756945.1 Streptomyces sp. NPDC091387
CGACACACCGTCCACGGTCTCGATCAGGTGACCAGTCGTCGTACTCATCAGGCTCACTCCTTCGGGGAGATCCACACCTGATTCATGACACTCCCACACCGCACTCAAGAGCGATAGGACAACGGCTTCTGATGCCAGTTCGAGTGGTCCCTGGCGAAGGTCGGCTCTGCGTTCGTCGCGGGTGCGGAGTCGTTTGAACTGGTGGAGCCAGGTGAAGGCGCGTTCGACGACCCGGCGTGCCTTGCCCGGTCCGGAGCCGTGGGCGACGCCGCGTCGGGCGATCAGTGGTTTGACACCGCGTTGCACAGCAGGTGGCGGTACTTGTCGAAGTGGTAGTTCCGTTCGGTGTGCCGGCGCTGGGGTGTGCTCCGTGGGTGTCCACGCATGTCCCTGACCGGCGTGATGGTGTCGAGCAGTGGCGGGAGTTGGGTGGTGTCGTGGCGGTTGCCGCTGGTGAGGGCGGCGGCGAGGGGTGTGCTGTGCTGGTCGACGATCCGGTGGTGCTTGGAGCCGGGACGGGCGTGGTCGGCAGGCGAGGGGCCGACGTGGTCCCCCTCCCTGTGAGGGCACGGACGTGGGGGCGTCCGCAGCGCGGTCGTCCGGGTCCGGTGAGTCCGGGCGGCGCGGTTCGGCCAGCGGGGCGGCGTGCTGGCGTGGCCGGGCGCCGGCCTCGGTTCTGTCTCGTAGTCGGGGCCAGGCCGTGACTCCGGAGCAGTCCATGGTCTTGGCCGGGACGTCGGGCCAGGCGATGCCGGTCCGTAGGGCGTGCAGGTGTCGGTGGGAGCTGCCCGGTCCGGAACGCGAGGCCGGCCAGTGCGCCGGTGGCGTTGTTCGGGAGCGGGGGGCGGCAGCGGGGCCACCCGCTCCCGCAGGCCGTCAGGGGCAAGACCATCACGCGCCCGTACATCCTGCCGGCCAAGATCGGCACGTGCCGGACCCCCGCTCAACTCATCTTGAACTGATCAGTAAGGGTGGTGGAAGGCCGCTGTGTCGATGTGGTCGGTGCCCAACTCGAGCGCCTGCTTGAGGGGCGTGGGGCGAGTGGTGCCGGTCGCTCGGTGCGCCGAGGTCGAAGGCGGCATCGCCGGTGAGGCGCGGTGCGCGGAGTCCGACGCGGTTGACGGCCGGATCGCCGAAGCGCCGTGTGGATGGAGGTGAGGGCGAGGGCATGGGAGAAGCCTCCTCGTGGTGAGGAGGCTTCAGGGGCTTCGGGCGGCGCGGTATCAGGTCAGCGCAGGCCCAGCCGTCCCCGGGTCTTCAGCAGGATCACCGCCGCCGCTAGCGTCGAGGCGATCAGGAAGGCATAGGTCGTGCTCTCGATCTCCGCCGACGGGAACATGTCCGACCACGCCACGGAGAAGAAGTTGTTCACGCTGGTGTGCAGCAGCATGACCAGCGGCATGCTCTCGCGGGAGCGGTTGAACACCCAGGTCATCACGAAGCTGAACGCGAGCGTCGTCCCCATGAAGGCGAGCGGGCGGGAGAGGTCGACGTCCGGGCCGCCGCCCCACTCGGTGAGGAACAGCGGCAGGTGCCAGGAGCCCCACAGCACACCAACGACCAGGGTGGCGACCAACGGACCGAAGCGGCGCTGCATGTGCGGCATGGCGAACTCGCGCCACCCCGGCTCCTCGGCCAGACCGGTGGTGATCATCTGCATGATCAGGCCGGGGATGTACGCGGCGAGCACGACGGCCGGCGGCATCACCGGGGTCTGGCCGGTCAGGCCGACGGTGGTGATCGTCAGCGCGGTCGGCACCGAGAGCGCCACGACCAGGAACCAGCGCCAGCTCACCCTCAGCTTCGTCATCCGGCCCCGCCACGCCCGCAGTCCGGCGCGTCCCTCCGTGATGGCGATGACCAGCAGCGCCGAACCGATCGGGCCGAGGTAGGCACCAGGCAGGACGCCGAGCAGCTGGCCGCCGACCGCCCCTCCCGGGAAGGTCCAATGCCACAGGCCGACACCGTTCTCGGAGAGGATGTACGGCGTCCAGGCCAGCCAGCTCAGCCCCAGGGCCAGTGCGAAGAACCAGGTGAGCGGCCGGCGGCGGATGGCGGACTGGCGTGGCGCCGAGCCTTGCTGGGGGTGGCTGGTGATCGTCACCGGGAGTGTCCCTTCGGGGTGGCCGAGCGGCGGCTCGGCAGCTGCTGAGCGGCCTTCAAGCGCCGCCCTTGCGATGCCTCAAGCACACCAGCGCCGAGCTCCTCGATCACTGCCGCGCACACCCCGAACCCGGGTACAGCAGGCTGTACTACCCCCGTCGCCTCGCGTCCTCCAGGTAGTGCAGGACCGCCGCCACCCGGCGGTCCACCCGGTCGGCCGGGGCCAGGTCGAGCTTGGCGAAGATGCTGCGGATGTGCTTGTGGACCGCGCCGTCCGTGACCACCATGCGCTCCGCGATCGCGCTGTTGCCGAGACCTTCGGCCATCAGGGCGAGGACGTCCCGTTCGCGCGGGCTGAGCCGTTCGAGCCGGGTGTCCTGGCGGGAGCGGGTGAACAGCTGGGCGACTACCTCGGGGTCGATGGCGGTACCGCCGGACGCCACCCGGTGCAGCGCGTCGAGGAACTCCTCGACCCTGCCGACGCGTTCCTTGAGCAGATAGCCGAGCCCGCCGACCCCGCCGGTGAGCAGCTCGGTGGCGAAGCTCTGCTCGACGTACGCGGAGAGGACGAGCATGGCGAGGTCGGGGCGGCGGCGCCGGGCTTCCACCGCGGCGCGGATGCCCTCGTCGGTGTGCGTGGGCGGCATCCGCACGTCGAGGATCGCGACGTCGGGTGTGTGCTCCTCGATGGCCTCCAGGGCCTCCTCGGCCGTCCCGGTCTTCGCCACCACGTCGAGGCCCTCGGCACCCAGCAGCAGCGCGAGCCCCTCGCGCAGCAACGGGTCGTCCTCAGCCATCACTATGCGCATATCGTCAACCAACTCATCTGTCGTGCTAGGTAGTTCGGTGGACCAGGCCCGCGACTCCTGGAGCGTCACGTGCCGCAGGGCAGGTCTACGTCGAGCACCGTGGGCCCGCCCGCCGGGCTGGTCACTCGGAGCGTACCGTCGTAGGCCGCCACCCTCCGCCGAATGCCGGTCAGCCCGGAGCCCCCCTCCTCGTCGGCCCCGCCCCGCCCGTCGTCCTCGATCCGCAGATGCAGCCGCCCGCCCCGCGCCCGCACGGTGACCGCCGCCCCGCTCGCCCCGCTGTGCTTGGCGATGTTCGTCAGCGCCTCCGCGACCACGAAGTACGCCGTGGCCTCAACGGACGCCGCACACCGCTCCGGTGCCTCCACGTCCGTCCGGCACGGCACCGCGCACTCGGTGGCGAGACCCGACAGCGCCCCCGCCAGCCCCCGCTCGGACAGCACCGGTGGGAGGATCGAGCGGGAGACCGCGCGCAGTTCGGCCAGTGCCTGCTCGGCGGCGCTCTGCGCGCGTTCGAGGACTTCGTCGGCGCGCTCCGGGTCCCGGGCGGCCATCCGCCGGGCGACGCCGAGCAGCACCGTCACCGTGACGATCCGGTTCTGCGTCCCGTCATGCAACGACCGCTCGATGCGCCGCAGTTCGGTGGCATGGGCGTCGAGCGCGGCGGCTCGGGTCGCGGTCAGCTCGGCCACCCGCAAGGACAGGTCAGTGTCCGGGCCGGCCGCCAGCAGCGTCCGTCCGGGACGGCCCTGGAGGCGGGCCATGCCCGGCGTCAGGCCCAGGATGACGGCGATCCAGCCGACGCCGACCAGGCTCACCGACAGCGCCCCCGTCCAGGTGTGCGCCACCCCGAAGCCGAAGGACGTGCTGCTGGTGTCCGGCGGCATGAATGGCCACACCAGCGGGAAGAGGGTGTCCCGGAACGCGGCCAGCGGCAGCCACACCCCGAGCAGCCCCAGCAGCAACCCGAGGCTGCCGTGGCGCAGCGCCCAGCGCAGCTCGCGCCGGGTGGTGTGGTCGGCGAGGGCCGCCCGCAGCGCGGCCGGGGGCGGGTCCGGGGCGACGATCTCAGGTCCCCAGCGGGCCAGCCGCTCCCGCTCCCGGTCGGCCAGCGCGTGCAGGGCCCGGACGACGGCCGGCGCAAGCACCAGGCCCACGCCGACCGGCGCGGTCACCGCGGCGAGGGCCGCCGGCATCAGCACACCCAGCGCCATCGCCGCCGTGCCGAGCCCGCCGACCAGCTGCCCGAGGGCGGCGCCGGAGGCCCGCAGGGTCTGGACGGCGATCTCCCACGGACGCTCGGCGGTTCCGGTGAGGTCTGCTTCGGTGGGGTGGGTGGGGTCGGTGGCCGTCATCTTCACTCCGCTCCTGATGTGCGCCAACGACTTTAGGGGAAGGCCCACTTCACCGTGAAGTACAGCAGGCTGTACTACCGATCCGGCGGTTGGCGGGATCGGCCGAGGAGGGCTCGGTCCGTAGCGTCGCAGACATCAGCCGGGACGCCGGCCGAGACATCAGCCGAGTCCCCGCCGAAGGAGCCCGCGATGGCGACCACCGACCCCTACCGACTGAACCTCCACGACGCCCACCACGACACCCCCGCCCCGGCCGTCACCCGCGGCGAGGTCACCCGCGTCCTGCTCTGGCTGGTCCTGGTGATCAGCGCGGTCGCCAACATGGTCGCCTCCTGGGCCGGAGCCGGTGTCACCGTGAACCTCGTCTGCGGCGCGGTCACCGGACTCGCGGCCACCGCCCTCGTCGTACGCCGCCTGAAGGACGGCCGCCGGTGAACCTCGCGTCGACCGCCGAACGGGCCACCGCCACCGCCCCCGCCATCGCGCTGGAGCACCTCACCAAGACCTACCCGGGCGGAGTGACCGCCCTCGACGAGGTGTCGCTGTCCGTCGAACCCGGCACCTTCCTCGCCGTGATGGGCCCGTCGGGCTCCGGCAAGAGCACGCTGATGCACTGTGCGGCAGGACTCGACTCCCCGACCTCGGGCAGCGTCCGCATCGACGGCCACGAGATCGCCGGCCTGAGCGAGACCCGCCGTACCGAACTGCGGCGCGAACGCGTCGGGTTCGTGTTCCAGGCCTACAACCTGATCCCGTCCCTCACTGTCGAGGACAACATCACGCTGCCGCTGCGGCTCGCCGGCCGGGCACCTGACCGGGAGTGGATCACGGCGCTGGTCGAGCGCGTCGGCCTGGCCGGCCAACTCGGCCGACGCCCCGCCGAGCTCTCCGGCGGCCAGCAGCAACGCGCCGCCCTGGTGCGGGCGTTGGCCGCCCGGCCAACCGTCGTCTTCGCCGACGAGCCGACCGGAGCACTGGATCTGCGCAGCGCGCACGAGGTGCTGGAACTGCTGCGCGCCCTGGTCGACGAACTGGGCCAGACGGTGGTGATGGTGACCCACGACCCCGCCGCCGCGGCCCGCGCCCACAAGGCGCTGGTGATGGCTGACGGCCGGGTCGTCGCGGCCCTCGACCACCCCACCGCGCCCCAACTGGCCGAGCGCCTCGTTGCGTTGGGGGACCGCTGACCATGCCCGAGCGCCTCCGCACTCCTGCCTCCCGCACCACTTCCCCTCGGACCCCGTCCTTCCGTACCCCTTCCCGCCTTCCCCTTCTCCCGATCGCCCTGCGTATGGCCGCCCACCGGATCACCGCGCTGCTCGCCGTGGTGTGCGCGGTACTCGGCGGGGCCGCCCTGATCACCGGCACCGGTGTGCTGGCCGAGTCCGGGCTGCGCTCGCAGTTGCCGCCGGGCCGGCTCGGCGGTGCGGACATCGTCGTCGCGGCCGACCAGGAGTACCACCCGGACGGCACCCTGCCGCTCGCCCTCCCCGAGCGCGCCCGGGTCCCGTCGTCACTGGTCGACCGGCTCTCGGGCCTGCCCGGGGTGACGGCCGTGGTCGGCGACCTCGGCTTCCCGGCCGCGCTGGTCGACGCCCGGGCACGGGTCCTACCGACCGCCGACGACCCCGCGACGGCCGGACACGGCTGGTCCTCCACCAAGCTGCTGGCCCACCCGCGCGTCATCGGCCGCGCGCCGGCCGGGGCGGGCGAGATCGCCGTCCCCGCCGCCACCGGTCTGCGCACCGGGGACCGGGTCCGGGCCGTGCTGAGTGGCCGCCCCGCCGTGCGCTATCGCGTCGCCGCGGTGGTCGACGCACCGGGCGCGGGGGTCTACTTCGCCGACGCCACGGCCGTACGGCTCGCGGGCCGCGACGGCGCGCGCCGATACGACCTGATCGGCCTGCGCACCACGCCCGGAAGCGGCGAGCGGGTCGCCGACGCGGTCCGCGGCCGGGTGGCCGGCACCGGGCTGATTGTCCGCACCGGCGCGGACATCGGCGAGGCCGTGGCGCCGGGCATCGGCACGGCCCGCTCGCTGTTGATCCTGCTGGCCGGTTCGCTCGGCGGGATCGTGCTGCTGATCACCGGGTTCGTCACGGCGGGCGCGCTGGGTGTGTCGATCGCCGGGCAGCGCCGCGACCTGGCGCTGATGCGGGCGGTCGGGGCGACCCCGCGGCAGATCCGCCGGCTGGTCGCCGCGCAGTCTTCCGTGGTAGCCGCCGTGGCCCTGGCCCCCGGAGTGGCCCTGGGCTACCTCCTCGCGGGCCGCTTCCACGACATGCTCGCCGACCGCGGCGTCCTGCCCCACGAACTCCCTCTGACTGTCGGCCCCTTGCCCGGCGTCGCCTCCCTCCTCCTGCTCGCGCTGACCGTTCAGATCTCCGCCCGGGGCGCGGCCTGGCGCACCTCCCGGATGCCCGCGACGGAGGCCGTCGCCGAGTCCCGCAGCGAACCGCGCAAGCCGTCGAAGAGCCGCACCCTCACCGGGGTTCTGCTGATCGCCGCCGCGTGCGCGCTGTCCGTCGCCCCGCTGCTGACCCGCACGGTGATCGGCGCGTCGGCCACCTCCATCGCCGGGATCGGCGCCGCGATCGGCCTGGCCCTGTGCGGCCCGGCCCTGGTCCGCACGGCCGGGGCGGCCGTCGTCCGTCGGCTACGGCCCGAGACACCCGCGCCGACCTGGCTCGCCCTCGCCAACGTACGGGCGTACCCGCTGCGAGTCGCCGCAGTGGTCAGCCCGCTGGCGATGGCAGTCGTGTTCGTGCTGACCTACACCCTCGCGCAGACCACCGTCCTCGCGGCGACCGCGCAGGACACCCGCACCGGCACACTCGCGCAGTACCGGCTGAGCGCACCGGCCCTCGGCGGCCTGCCGGCCGGCACGTGGGACGCCGTACAGAAGCTGCCCGGAGTGCGGTCCGCCGCACCTGTCGGCTCGACCACCGTCGTCTGGCCGTACGAGATGTTCGGCGAACCCGATGTGGAGTCGCTGCCGGCGCTGATCGCCACGCCGGACGCGGCCGGGCTCCTCAACCCCGGGGTGCGGGCGGGCGGGCTGGCCGGCCTGACCGGCGCCACGGTCGCCGTGAGCAGCGAGGTCGCCGGTTCACGGGACGCCGGACTCGGCCGGCGGATCCGGCTGGTCCTCGGCGACGGCACACGGACCGAGGCGCGGGTGGCGGCCGTGTACGACCGGGGCCTCGGCTTCGGCTCGCTGATCGTCTCCGGGGACCTCGCGGCGGGTCATACCACCTCCGGCCTCACCCAGAGCCTCCTCGTCCGCACGGACGGCACGGCGACGGCGACGCGCGCGCTGGCCGATCTGACGGCGTCACACCCGGGCCTGGCGCTGGAGAACACATCCGGAACGGCCTTCGGCGGCACGCAGGACACTCCACCGGAGGTGTGGATCAACCTGGCGACGATCGCCGTACTCCTCGGCTACCTTCTTCTCAGCATCGCCAACAAGCTGGTCGCGGCCACGGCCCAGCGCCGTACGGAGATCGCCGCGCTGCGGCTGGTCGGCACGACGCCGCAGCAGATCAGGGCGATGATGCGCCGCGAGGCGGCCGTGATCGCAGCGGCGGCGCTCGCCTCCGGCCTGCTCCTCTCCGCCCTCCCCCTTGCCCTCCTCGGCCAGGGCTTCCTCGGCCGCCCCTGGCCGGCAGGCCCGGCCTGGCTGCTGCCCGCCATCGCGGCGACGATCGTGACGACGGCCTTCCTCACGATCGAACTCCCCACCCGCCAGGCCCTGCGCACAGCCCCGGCGGACGCGATCCGGGCGGCGTGAGGATCCACCCGGCACCGCCACCCCCGATGAATTCTGCAGGCATCTCCGGTCAGCCCTCCCGGAATGCCGTCGTCGGTGAACCTCTTTTCATCCTGAATAGTCGCAGGTCAGCAGCGTGTGGAAGGCTCGGACGATGGTGCCGAAGCGGCGGATGGAACATCTGGCGTGCCGGAGCATCCGCCAGGACTCCAGCTGGGCGAAGGCGCGTTCACCGGGAGCTCCGAGCCGGGCGTGGCCGCGGCTGAACTACTGGCAGTGCTCGCGTTGTTCGCGGTGGTGGTAGTACGGGGTGCGGAAGGTTGTGAAGTTTCTCCGGTGTGCGGTAGCGGCCCATGCTGGCCATGATCAGAACAGGTCCGGTCGGGGCTGCGAGCCCGTAGGTCAGGGGGAAGCGGTCTTTCACGCGGTGGGTCGGCACACAGCGGGAAGGCGGAACCGGCCGGATTCGAACCGGCGTCCTCGCGGTTTTGGAGACCGCGCGCGACGACCTCTGCGCTACAGCTCCGCACCCGTCCGCCATCGTAAGGACTCCCGCTGCGGCCGAGGCGGTAACTGTGCTCTTGCCGTGCTCGGACGGCCGGGAGCCGACGGGCGCCCGAGGAATACCGGCGCTCACCCCAGCTGCCCTCCCCTCCCCTGCGCTGTCCGCATGTCCGCACACCGGCCGTCCCCCGCCGTCACCTCGGGCGTTCTCAGCGGGTTGTGGTGAGGCGTGCCGCTGAGGCGATGGTTGCGCGGGCCTCGTGTTCGGGGAGGCCGGTGCGGACCGCGGCTTCGGTGAGGGCGTCCGCCAGGGTGTCGCCGAAGCCGTGTTCGTAGGCGCGGCAGGCGGCCCAGAAGAGACGGGTGTTGCGCTGGCCCGCGTCCGCCGCGAGGACGAACCGGATCAGGCCCTGGCCCCGGTCGTCGGGGTGGCCGTGGCGGCGGTGTGTGCGTGGCGGGGGCGTCAGCAGCTGGAGGAGGGCGCGGGGGCAGGGGGCCGGCGGGAGGCTGCCGGTGCCGGGGACGAGCCGGTAGGTGCCGCGGGTGGTGGCCGAGCCGGGGCCGACCAGGTAGCCGCCCGTGCCGCGGATGTCGATGCCGGGGGCGAGCCGGCCCGCGGAGTTCGGTACGGCCGTTCCGGGCGGGCCGGACAGCCAGATGTGGCGGCCGCCGCTGGGGGTGAGCACCGTGACGGTCGGCGGGATGGTGAACAGGTGGTGCAGCGCCAGCTGTTGCAGGGCCGCCGTGGAGTCGTTCCGGCCGGTCGGGTCGATGTCGAGGTCGATACCGATGAGGTGGTGCGGGGCCCGGCCGCAGGCGATGCCGTAGCCGGTGGCCCAGGGGGCGGCGGCGAAGAGGGCGCGTACGGCGGCGGGGTCGGTGGTGGCGTCGTGGACGCCGTGTCCGGGCAGGCCGCAGGCGCCCCGGCAGCTGCTCGGCCGGTCCTGGTCGCGGTGCGGGGAGCGCAGGGCGGGGAGCTTGGTGGCGGACAACGGGATGACGGGGAGCCCGTGTTCGGCCGCGGACAGTGCGTGGGCCAGGGCCAGGGTGAAGGTTCGCCGGTCGGTGATGGCCATGCCTCTATTTTCGTACTAACGTTCGAATAAGGGAAGAGGTGGAGGTTCGGGAGCGGGGGCGCGGGGTGGAGTGGCGGAACGCTTCTTCTCTTGCGGGGCAAGGGCTGTAGGGGTGCGTCCGGCTGACCTGCGAGTCCGTGAGGTCTGGGGGTTTATCAGCTCTTCATCACGCTTGCGAGGGAATCGAAAAGTGTGGGTGGTTCGCCGGGGTGATGGTGGGCAACCTTGATCTCGCGACGTCGTGACCACCACCCGGGCGGTCGGCCAACTGGCCCGGTACCAGCCCTGCTTTCGGTTCCTGGAGGAATAGACATGGCAAGCATCCGTACCGCTCGTGCCCTCGCCGTTGTTGCCGCTCTGCCCCTCACCGCCGCGCTCTTCGCCGGTGTGGCCCAGGCCGACAACGGCTCGTTCGCGAACGACGGATCGAACTCGGCTGTGGCCGCGATCAGTGGCAGTGGCGTCGGCGGGCTCAACCTCGGTAACTCGTCCACCTCGCAGCAGCAGGCCGTCGGGGACGGGGCGTCGAACCACAGCAACTCCGCCCTGGTGAACGGCTCCGCCTTCACGGCGATCGACCAGTCCAGCCACACCGTCGCGGTGAACTTCACCAATCTCTGGTGATCCGGGGCCTGCCGCGGGCCGTTCGGGGGACCGGACCGCGGTCGGGGGGAACGACGGCCTGCGTGACGTCACTTCGGTGGCGGCACGCAGGCCGTTCGTCGTTCCCTGGGGTGACGGTGAGGAGGGGGAGTGCGGGGATGAAGGGGGTGGGAGGGGTGAAAGGGGGAGGGGGCGGTGAGCGTCCGCTGTCGGGTGCCTTGACAGGTGAACGGAATCTGACGGACAGTCAGAAACCCTGATCCGCAGGCCTTTCCCGGGAGGCAGCCGCCGTGCACCTGGCCCCTACGGAGCGCCAGCTACAGCTGCGCGCCGAACTCCGCACGTACTTCCGCGAGGTGATGCCGGAGTCCGGCCACCGGACCGGCCCGGTGGCCGGGAGCCCGGCCGAGCAGCGGCGACTGCTGCGCCGTATCGGCGCGGACGGGATGCTGGGGCTCGGCTGGCCCGTCGAGTACGGCGGGCAGGGGCGAGGCGCGGACGAGCAGTTCGTGTTCTTCGACGAGGCCTACCGGGCGGGTGCCCCCGTCTCGATGGTCACCCTCAACACCGTGGGCCCCACCCTGATGAAGTACGGGACCGAGGCGCAGAAGGAGTACTTCCTGCCGCGGATCCTGGCCGGTGAGATCGTCTTCGCCATCGGCTACAGCGAGCCGGAGGCCGGTACCGACCTGGCGGCGCTGCGGACCAGGGCCGTACGGCAGGGCGACTCGTGGGTCATCGACGGGCAGAAGATCTTCACCAGCAACGCGCAGAACGCGGACTGGATCTGGCTCGCCTGCCGTACGGATCCGGAGGCGCCCAAGCACCGGGGCATCTCGATCATCCTCGTGCCGACGGACGCGCCCGGCTTCTCCTGGACGCCGATCGAGACCGTGGGCGGGCTGACCACGACCGCCACGTATTACGACGGCGTGCAGGTGCCCGTCACCGGGCTGGTCGGTGCGGAGAACGGCGGCTGGGGGCTGATCACCAACCAGTTGAACCATGAGCGGGTGGCCCTGGCCGCGATCGGGATGCAGGCCGAGGACTTCTACGATGCGGCGCTCACCTTCGCCCGTACGCCCGATCCAGTGACGGGGCGGCGTCCGGTTGACGAGCCGTGGATCCGGTCCAGGCTGGCCGAGGCCTATGCCCGGCTGGCCGCGACGCGCTTGCTCAACTGGCGCCTGGTGGGGGACGTCGGGGCCGGTGCGCTGGCCCCCGGCGAGGCGAGCGGCGTGAAGTTCGTGGGAACCGAAAGCGCTGTGGAGGTGTACCGCATGTGCCAGGAGATCACGGGCGATGCCGGAATGATCCGGGGCGGTTCGCCCGGCGCCTTCGGGGACGGGGAGCTGGAGCGGATGAACAGGGCGGCGCAGATCAACACCTTCGGGGGCGGGGTGAGCGAGGTGCAGCGGGAGATCGTCGCGACGATGCGGCTCGGCATGAAGAGGGGGAAGCGGTGACGGCCGGGCAGGGCAGGCAGGGCGTGCGGGACGAGCTGTACGAGCGGCTCAGGGTGTACGAGGGCCGGCCGGCCGCCACCGCCGGCAGTGGCAAGGACCCGGTCAACGAGCCCATGATCAGGCACTGGTGCGAGGCCATGGGGGACACGAACCCCGCGTACGCCGGCCCCGACGCCATCGCCCCTGCGGCCATGCTGCAGGCGTGGACGATGGGCGGGCTGTCGGGGCACACGGACCGGGGCGAGGCCTACGACGAGCTCTTCGGCCTGCTCGACGGGGCCGGGTACGGCTCGGTGGTCGCGACCGACTGCGAGCAGGAGTACCTGCGGCCGCTGCGGCCCGGCGACCGGATCACCTTCGACGCGGTGATCGAGACGGTGTCGGAGCGGAAGACGACGAAGCTGGGCACCGGCTACTTCATCACCACGCGCATGGACGTCCGGGCGCAGGACGAGCCGGCGGGGACGCACCGCTTCCGGATTCTCAAGTACCGCCCGGCGGCGGTGAAGGGAAAGACGGAGGGCAAAGGGGCGGCGCGGTCCGGGCAGCGGCAGGGCGGCGGGAGCCTGCGGCCCAGGCCGGTGATCAACCGGGACAACGCCGGATTCTGGAAGGGCGTCGCCGCGCACCAGCTGCTGATCCAGCGCTGTGACGCGTGCGGCACCCTGCGCTTCCCCTGGCTGCCCGGCTGCAATGCCTGCGGGTCGTCCGCGTGGGAGACGGTCGAGGCATCGGGCGAGGGCACCGTCTTCTCGTACGTCGTGATGCATCACCCGCCCTTCCCCGCGTTCAGCACGTCCGAGGGCGCCGAGCCGTACGCGGTGGCGCTGGTGGAGCTCGCGGAGGGCGTCCGGATGGTCAGCAACGTGGTCGGGGTGCCGTACGACAAGGTGCGGGTGGGAATGCCGGTCCGGCTGGAGTTCCTGCGTACGGACCCCGAGTTGGAACTGCCGGTCTTCCGGGGGAGCGAGGCCTGACATGGATTTCACACCCACTGAGGAGCAGACCGCCGCGCAGGGGCTCGCCGCCCGGATCTTCGGGGACCTGTCGACACACGACCGTCTGGTCGCGGCCGGCACCGGTACGGACGCCGGGCTCTGGAAGGAGCTCTGTGCGGCCGGGCTGCCCGGGGCGGTCGAGGAGATCGGGCTCCTCGGCCTGGTGCTCCTCCTGGAGGAACAGGGCCGGACGACCGCGCAGGTGCCCTTCGCGTCGAGCTGTGTGTACGGGCTCCTCGCCGTCGCCGGACACGGTACGGACGAACAGCGCGAGCGGCTGCTGCCACCGTTCCGGGACGGTACGGCGGTGGCGGCGGGGGCCTTCCCGGCAGGCGGCTCCGTACGGGCGCGGCCGGAGGGAGGGCTGAGCGGCACGGTGCCGCTGGTGCCGTGGCTGAGGGAGGCCACGCACGTCCTGGTCGCGGCCGCGGACCGGTCGCTGTGGATCGTACGGACCGCGGACGCCGGTGTGCTGACCGAGCCCGTGGAGACCACGGCGCCGTGGTCGGCGGGACGGCTCGTGCTCGACGGGGCGCCGGGGGAACGGCTCGGCGGGGCGCGGGCGTACGAGGAGGTGCTCGCCACGGCCCGTACGGCGTTCGCGGGCCTGCAGGCGGGGGTGTGCGCGGGCTCGGTGGCGCGCGCCGTCGAACACACCGGCACACGTGAGCAGTTCGGGCGCCCGCTCTCGACCAAACAGGGGGTGCTGCTGCGAGCAGCCGACGCCCATATGGACACCGAGGCGATCCGCGTCACGGCGTACGAGGCCGCATGGCTGCACGACCGGTCGCTGCCCCGCGCGGCGCAGGCGCTCACCGCCGCGTGGTGGGCGTCCGAGGCGGGAAAGCGGGTCGTGCACGCGGCGCAGCACCTGCACGGAGGTACGGGCGCCGACCTCGACCACCCCGTGCACCGGCACTTCCTCTGGGGACGTCAGCTCGACGCCTATCTCGGGTGCGGCAGCGAAGTGCTCCAGGAACTCGGCGGACTGCTGGTGGAGGAGGGATCGCGGTGAAGGTCGGTGAAGAGCTGGCACCGCTGGAGATCGCGGTGACCCGCACCCTGATCGTGGCGGGCGCGGTCGCCTCCCGCGACTACCAGGACGTGCACCATGACGCGGAACTGGCCCGGGAGAAGGGCTCCCCGGACATCTTCATGAACATCCTGACGACCAACGGCCTGGTCGGGCGGTACGTCACCGACCACTTCGGGCCCTCGGCGGTGCTCAGGAGGATCGCCATCAGGCTCGGTGCCCCGAACTATCCGGGCGACACGATGGTGTTGAGCGGCAGGGTGACCGCGCTCGGCGACGACGGGACGGCCGAGGTGGCGATAGTCGGCGCCAACGGCATCGGCAGGCATGTCACCGGCACGGTGACCATCAGCGTTCCGGAGGGAACCGCATGAGCGTGCGCAGGGCCGATTCGCTCGGCGGACGGGCGGCCGTGGCCGGGATCGGGGCGACCGAGTTCTCCAAGGACTCCGGACGCAGCGAACTCAAGCTGGCCGTCGAGGCCGTGCGGGCGGCGCTCGACGACGCGGGGCTCAGCCCCGCCGACGTCGACGGACTGGTCACCTTCACCATGGACACCAGCCCCGAGATCACCGTCGCCCAGGCGGCCGGCATCGGTGAGCTGTCGTTCTTCTCCCGCATCCACTACGGCGGCGGGGCGGCCTGCGCCACCGTCCAGCAGGCGGCCCTCGCCGTCGCCTGCGGGGTGGCCGACGTGGTCGTCTGCTACCGCGCGTTCAACGAGAGGTCGGGGCGGCGCTTCGGCTCCGGGGTGCAGCAGCGGGAGCCCACCGCGGAGGGCGCGGCGCTGGGCTGGAACCTGCCCTTCGGGCTGCTCACGCCCGCCTCCTGGGTGGCGATGGCGGCCCAGCGGTACCTGCACACCTACGGGCTGACGCCGGAGGCCTTCGGCCACGTCGCGGTCACCGACCGGCGCCATGCCGCGCGCAACCCGGCGGCGTACTTCTACGGGAAGCCGATCACCCTCGCCGAACATGCGGCGTCCCGCTGGATCGTCGAGCCCCTGCGCCTGCTCGACTGCTGCCAGGAGACCGACGGCGGACAGGCGATCGTCGTCACCAGCGCGGAACGGGCCAAGGACCTGCGCCACCCGCCCGCGGTGATCGTCGCCGCCGCGCAGGGAGCGGGGCGGGCACAGGAGCAGATGACCAGCTTCTACCGGGACGGGCTGACGGGTCTGCCGGAGATGGATGTCGTCGCCCGCCAGCTCTGGCGGAACTCGGGCCTCGCCCCCGCCGACATCGACGTGGCGATCCTGTACGACCACTTCACCCCGTTCGTGCTGATGCAGCTGGAGGAGTTCGGATTCTGCGGACCGGGTGAGGCCGCCGACTTCGTGGCCGCCGACGCACTGCCCCTGAACACCCACGGCGGCCAGTTGGGGGAGGCGTACCTGCACGGGATGAACGGCATCGCGGAGGCGGTCCGGCAGATCCGGGGCACCTCGGTGAACCAGATACCCGGGGCGGCCCGGTCCCTGGTCACGGCCGGCACGGGGGTACCCACCTCGGGTCTCGTCCTGGGCCGGGCGGAGTGAACGGCGCGTCCGGTCCGCGGGGCGACCCTGAGTACCGTCGTGCGGCCCCTCCACCTACAGGAGGTGGAAAGGGGCCCGGTCCTACACCCTGAGACGGACCCGGTTTCGGGACCTGGGGGCGATCCCCGGGGCGGCGTCCGCTCCTAGCGTGGAGGCATGACCACGCCAGTCTGCACGGACACCTCCAGGGGAGTCGCCGCCCACACCGGAAGCACGCCGCACGTCCCGCACGCGCCGCTCACCGGACACCCGCCGCACGCGTCGGTCGCTCCGTACGCGGTGCCGCGCACCCCGGCCGCCGCGCGCACCCCGTACGGTGCGCGCGCTCCGTACGTCCCGTACCCGTCGTTCACGTCGTTCGTGAAGGCCCGCGGGCCCGTGCTGCTGCGCGCGGCCCGCTCGCTCACCGCGAATCCCAGCGATGCCGAGGACCTGCTGCAGACCGCTCTCACCAAGACGTATGTCGCCTGGGAGCGGATCGAGGACCACCGGGCCCTCGACGGCTATGTCCGCCGGGCCCTGCTGAACACCCGGACCTCGCAGTGGCGCAAGCGCAAGGTCGACGAGTTCGCCTGCGACGAGGTGCCCGAGCAGGAGACGGCTCCGGGGCCCGACCCCGCGGAGCAGCAGTCGCTGCACGACGCCATGTGGCGGGCCGTGCTCAGGCTCCCCGACCGCCAGCGCGCGATGGTCGTCCTGCGTTATTACGAGGATCTCAGCGAGGCGCAGACGGCCGAGGTGCTGGGAGTGTCCGTCGGCACGGTCAAGAGTGCGGTGTCCAGGGCGCTCGGCAAGCTGCGCCAGGACCCGGAGCTGGCACCGGTCAGGTGAGACGCCGGCCCGGGGGCATGGCGGGGAGGGGCGCGTCCGGGCTGGGCATGGACATGGTCGCGGGTACGGGGGAGGAAGGTTCGGCCCGCGCGCACGGGTGGTGTGATTTTGCCGGACGGCATCGATCCGTACGTCCCGGAGTAGTGACATACCGCTCGGTATGTGCGCAGAATCAGCGGAACCTTACTGCCGCGTAGCGCCTACCGGGAGGACGCCGTGCTCAGCACCATGCAGGACGTACCGCTGACTGTCACCCGCATCCTGAGCCATGGGATGACCATCCACGGGAAGTCGCAGGTCACGACCTGGACCGGAGAGCCCGAGCCGCAGCGGCGCAGTTTCGCCGAGATCGGCCGGCGGGCCACGCAGCTCGCCCACGCCCTGCGGGACGAGCTCGGTATCGACGGGGACCAGCGTGTCGCCACGCTGATGTGGAACAACGCGGAGCACGTGGAGGCGTACCTCGCCATCCCGTCCATGGGCGCGGTGCTCCACACCCTCAACCTCCGGCTCCCCGCCGAACAGCTGGTCTGGATCGTCAAGCACGCCGACGACAAGGTCCTCCTCGTCAACGGCTCCGTGCTGCCCCTCCTCGCGCCGCTGCTCCCCCAGCTGACGTCGCTGGAACACGTGGTCGTCTCGGGACCCGGTGACCGTTCCGTCCTCGACGGCGCCGTGCCCCGGGTGCACGACTACGAGGAGCTGATCGCCGGCCGGGCCACCGACTACGACTGGCCCGAACTGGACGAACGCCAGGCCGCCGCCATGTGCTACACCTCCGGCACCACCGGGGACCCGAAGGGCGTCGTCTACTCCCACCGTTCGATCTACCTGCACTCCATGCAGGTCAACACGTCCGAATCGATGGGCCTGACCGACAAGGACACCACCCTGGTGGTCGTCCCCCAGTTCCACGTCAACGCCTGGGGGCTGCCGCACGCGACGTTCATGTCCGGCGTCAACATGCTGATGCCCGACCGCTTCCTCCAGCCCGCCCCGCTCGCCGACATGATCGAGCGGGAGCGGCCGACGCACGCCGCCGCCGTTCCCACCATCTGGCAGGGGCTGCTGGCCGAGGTCACCGCGCATCCGCGCGACCTCACCTCCATGGCACGCGTCACCATCGGCGGCGCCGCCTGCCCGCCCTCCCTCATGGAGGCGTACGACAAGCTCGGTGTCCGGCTCTGTCACGCCTGGGGCATGACGGAGACCTCGCCGCTCGGCACGATGGCCAACCCGCCCGCCGGACTGACCGAGGAGCAGGAGTGGCCGTACCGCATCACCCAGGGCCGCTTCCCGGCCGGTGTCGAGGCGCGGCTCGTCGGACCCGGCGGCGAACACCTGCCGTGGGACGGCGAGTCGGCCGGTGAGCTGGAGGTGCGCGGTTCCTGGATCGCCGGTGCGTACTACGGCGGTGCGGACGGTGCGGCGCTGCGGCCCGAGGACAAGTTCAGCGAGGACGGCTGGCTGAAGACCGGCGACGTCGGGGTGATCAGCGACGACGGCTTCCTCACGCTCACCGACCGCGCCAAGGACGTCATCAAGTCCGGCGGGGAGTGGATCTCCAGCGTCGAACTCGAGAACGTGCTGATGGGGCACCCGGATGTGGCCGAGGCGGCGGTCGTGGCCGTCCCGGACGACAGGTGGGGCGAGCGTCCGCTGGCGACCGTGGTCCTCAAGGAGGGCGCGAGCGCCGACTACCAGGCGCTGAGGGCCTTTCTCGCGGAGCAGGGCATCGCCAAGTGGCAGCTGCCCGAGCGCTGGTCGGTCATCGCGTCCGTACCGAAGACCAGCGTCGGGAAGTTCGACAAGAAGGTGATCCGCAAGCAGTACGCGGCGGGCGAGCTGGACATCACCCAGCTCTGAGCCGGACGGCCGGGGCCGGAGAACAGGAACAGAACGAGGGCGGTACGGGATCTCTCCCGTATCGCCCTCGTTCTGTTCCTGCTGCCGCCGCGGTCAGTTGGTGCCTATCTTCGCGAGCAGGTCGACGATGCGTGCCTGCACCTCGTCGCTCGTCGAACGCTCGGCGAGGAAGAGCACGGTCTCGCCCGAACTCAGCTTCGGCAGGTCCGACTGGCTCATGTCGGCCGAGGTGTAGACGACCAGCGGGGTGCGGTTCAGCTGACCGTTGGCGCGCAGCCAGTCGACGATCCCGGCCCGGCGGCGGCGTACCTGCATCAGGTCCATCACCACCAGGTTCGGCCGCATCCGGGTGGCGAGCGCGACCGCCTCGCTGTCGGTCGCGGCACAGGCGACCTGCATGCCGCGGCGCTCCAGCGTCTGCGTCAGCGCGTACGCGATGTCCTCGTGCTCGTCGATCAGGAGGACCCGCGGCGGGTGCTGTTCGCTGTCGCGCGGGGCGAGCGCCTTCAGGAGCACGGCCGGGTCGGCACCGTACGCGGCCTCGCGCGAGGCCTGCCCCAGACCGGCCGTCACCAGTACGGGGACCTCGGCCGCCACCGCCGCCTGGCGCAGCGACTGAAGGGCCTTGCGGGTGATGGGACCGGTCAGCGGGTCGACGAAGAGGGCGGCGGGGAACGCCGCGATCTGTGCGTCGACCTCCTCGCGCGAGTGCACGATCACCGGCCGGTAGCCGCGGTCGCTCAACGCCTGCTGGGTGGAGACGTCGGGCGCCGGCCAGACGAGCAGCCGGCGCGGGTTGTCCAGCGGCTCCGGGGGCAGCTCGTCGTCCACGGGCTGCGGGGAGGGGCGGTTGGCGACCTCGACCGCGCCACCGGGGCCGTCCAGCGGCTCCGGCCCCTCCGCGGCCCCCTCGTCGGGTGCCCCGATCGCGTACGCGCGTCCTTCGGCCGCCGGAGCGGGCAGCAGCGGGCCCGAGCCCTGCGCCGTGCCGCCCGTACCGCCGGGGCCGGGACCGCCGGCGCCTGCTCCGGGCTGGGGCTGCGGGTTCACGGGCTGCGGTGGTGACGCGGCCGGCGCCGACAGCGCGGTGGGGTCGGTCGGGTCGATCGGATCGGCCGGGTCGCTCTCGGGCGGCGCGGCGAGCTTGCGACGCCGGCCGGCACCGCCGAGCGTCTGGTTCTGCTGGTGCGCGATGTGCTGGGCGAACGGCACGCCCTGCCCGAGCGTCCGCACGCTGAACGCACGCCCGTGCGTCGAGTCCGACCCCCCGGGCATGGGCGCCTCGGCGGGCAGCGGCTGCCTCCGCGCGTCCGGTCCTGGCACGAGGGTCCGCGGACGGGTCTCGTCGGGCCCGGTGGGACCGTCAGGGCCTCCGGAAGGGCTGTCGGAGGCGTCGGTACGGCCGGGGCCGCGGGCGTTGCCGGCCGGGGACGTGCCGGTGGTGTGCGTGGTGTGGCCTGCGCCGGGCCACTCCGCGTCACTGTCGGGCTGCTCCCCGGGAGACCGGTCGGCCCCGGCCGGGGCTGCTCCGTGGCCGTGGGCCTGGCCCTGGTCCGGTACGTCTTCCGGTTCCCAGCCACCGTTCTGTTCCCAGCCGTTGTCCTGCTCCCAGCCACCGTTCTGCGCGGCGGACGGTGCCGGCGGTGCGGGCGGGGCAGCGGGTGCGGACGCAGGAGCCTGCTCGGGCAGGGCGGAGGGCGCCGCCTCTGGCAACTGCTGCGGCAGGTCCGCCTGCGCGTCGGCGTGCCGGGCCCGGCGGCGTCCGGTCGGGAGCGGGTGGGCCTGTGGCGGGGTGTGGTCGTCGTCCGGCGGACCGGACACGGCGTCGTGACGCCCCGGCAGCGAGGCGTCGGGCTCGGCGGCGACGGGCGGCATCTGGTCGGCGGCGGCGGGCGGCAGGGCGAAGGGGACCCGGGGGCCCTTCGGTTCGGCCTGAGCGGCCCGGTCCTGGGCGGCGGAGAGCGCGCGCCGGGCCCGCCGCCCGGACGGCTGCTGCCGCGCGGGTGCGGATTCCGGAGCGGGCGCCGCCGGACGGGCCTGCTGAGCCGACGCCTGCGTGCTGGCGGCACCGTACGGCTGCGTCCCGGCGGCACCGTCGAGGTCGGAGAAGGCCGCGGGGCCCTCGGACTCCACGGCGTTCCCCGACGGCAGCGCGGCCGGGAGAGCCAGCCGGTTCTCGCCGCCCCGGCGCGCCCGGTGTCCAGCGGCCGGTACGGGCGTCGGCGCCTCGTTCGGAACGCCCTGCGGCGGCACGGTCTGCCCCCGCTGCGGCCGGCCCCCGGCCCCCTGAGCGCCCTCGGCCGCCGTCACCACGGACCCCTCGGACGGGGCCGCGGCAGCGGGCAGCGCCAGGGCCTGACCCGGTCCCTGCTGTCCGTCGGCGGCCTGGGCACCGGTCTCCGCCGGACTGGGCCGGCCGCGCCTGCGCCCGGACCCGCCGCTCTGCTCGGCCGAGGTCGGTTCGTGCGGGTGCGGCCCGTCGTGCTGGACGCCGGCCGCGGACGAGGTCGGGTCCACGGGCCCGTCGACGGTTTCTGCCGCAGGCTTGCGCCGGGCCCGCCGCCGGCCGGTCGGTTCGGCCGCCCCGGTGTCCCCGGGCTCACCCGCGCCCTCGGAACCGCCCACCGGGCTCTCCAGGAAGGCATCCGTGGAGGCCCTGCGCGCCCGGCGCCGCCCCCCGCCGCCCTCATGACCACCCGCGGCCCCGGGAACCCCCTCGACCTGAGGCTCCTGAGCAACCTGGGGCGCCTGGGGGACCTGAGGTGCCTGGGGTACCTGAGGGGCTTCCGGAGCCCCCGGAGCCATCGCAGCTCCCGGGAGCATCGGAGCCCCCAGAACCTCCAGACCTCCCGAGCCCTCCAGACCTCCGGGACCCTCCAGACCTCCAGAGCTCTCCGGAACGTCCGGGGCGATGGGAGGAGGCATCGCTGTTCCCGAGCCCGCGCCCAGCGGTACTTCGAGCACGTACGCGCTGCCGCTCATGCCCGGCATCTCGTGTGTCTGGAGCACGCCGCCGTGCGCCCGCACGATCCCGCGCACGATCGGCTCGTGCACCGGGTCTCCGCCGGCGAACGGTCCGCGCACCTCGATCCGTACGACCTCACCGCGCTGGGCCGCGGCGACGACGACCGTCGAGTCGACGTAGCCACCGCCCGGCATCAGCCGTGCCTTGCCGGTCGAGTCAACGCCGGCGACGTCCGCGACGAGGTGCGCGAGCGCGGTCACCAGCCGTCCCGCGTCGACCTCGGCCTCGATCGGCGGCGCGTGCACCGCGAACTGGGCGCGGCCGGGGCCGATCAGCTCGACGGCGGCGTCGATACCGGCCGTCACGACTGCGTCGAGCATCACGTTCGTCTTGACGAGCGCTTCGGAGCCGCCGTCCAGGCGCTGGTAGCTCAGTACGTTGTCGACGAGCGTCGTCATCCGCGCGTAGCCCGCGGCCAGGTGGTGCAGGATCTGGTTGGCCTCGGGCCACAGCTGGCCCGCGGGGTCGGCGGCGAGCGTGGACAGCTCGCCGCGCAGCTCCTCCAGCGGTCCGCGCAGCGACTCGCCGAGCACGGCCGTCAGCTGGGCGTGCCGGGCGGACAGGTCCGCCAGCCGCTCGGCCTGCTCCTCCATCCGGTCGGTCTGCTTCTCCAGCGCGGAGGCGTGGCGCTCGGTCCGGTCGGCCAGTTCGGCGGCGTGCAGCTCCGTCAGGCCGGTGATCTCGGCCGCGTGGTTCGCGGTCAGCTCGTTGACCGCGGCGGTGTGGCTCTCGGTCAGTTCGGTGATCTCGGCCGCGTGCTGGCCGTCGAGTTCCTCGTACGGCCTGCGGTCGGTGAACGTCATCACCGCACCGACCAGCTGGTCGCCGTCCCGCACGGGTGCCGTGGTCAGGTCGACCGGCACCTGCGCGCCGCTCTTGGACCACAGGACCTGCCCGCGCACCCGGTGCTTGCGCCCCGACTTCAGGGTGTCGGCCAGCGGCGATTCCTCGTACGGGAACGGCTCGCCCTCGGCCCGCGAGTGCAGGATCAGCGGGTGCAGCTCCTGGCCGCCCAGGTCGGTGGCGCGGAACCCGAGGATCTGGGCCGCGGCGGGGTTGACCAGGACGACCCGGCCGTCGGTGTCCGTGCCGACGACGCCCTCGGACGCGGCGCGCAGGATCATCTCGGTCTGGCGCTGCGAGCGGGCCAGTTCGGCTTCGGTGTCGACGGTGCCCGACAGGTCGCGCACGACGAGCATCAGCAGCTCGTCACCCGTATAAGTACCGCTGTAACTCACCTGGACGTCGTTGTACGCGGCCTGCCCGTCCTCCAGGCTGGCGCTCGTCACCTCGACGGGGTACTCGTTGCCGTCGGTCCGCCGCGCGGTCATCCGCGTGGGCTTGGTACGGCCCCGCTCGTCCGCAGCCTCCGGCCTCCGCATCGACCCCGGGATCAGCTTGGAGTCGAACTCCGGCAGCAGATCGAGCAGTCCGCGTCCGACGAGCGCGGTGCCCGGCGTCTCGAACATTTCGAGGGCGATGGTGTTGGCGTTGACGACCGTACCGTTGCAGTTGACGAGCAGAAGCCCGTCCGGAAGGGCGTCGAGTATGGCTGCGAGGCGAGCAGCGCCTCGGGATGGCCTGCTGCTCACGACGACGCTTCCTCCCTGATTACTGCACCTTGCCGACAGCGGCCCCATCTTGCCCCTCGGGCCTCAGGCTGTCACTGGAGGAGTCTAAAGGCAGGGGAGGGGCAAGGGGCGGCGGATGAGGGGGAGCTCTCACCAAGGTTCTGTGCAAACGGTGCACGACCCCAGCCCATTACGCGCCCCTCGCGCCGCCCCGTGACCTGCGGAGCCCCTGCTCAGCGGACGTTCGGGAGCACCGGCCGCAGGCTGTTCCAGCGCCCGATCTCGCACCCGTTTGACCGGTCGAACGTGGCATCGATGCTTCGTCCTCGCCAGCTACCGGTGACCCGGGCGGTGGCCGGCCCGCCGTACTGCTGCGTGCACATCGCGTCCCGGGACACCGGGGTGAACGGGTCCGTGCTCTCGCCGGGCAGCTGCCCCAGCCGGTCGCAGGCCTGCTGCGCCACCGGGTGGCTGCCGCTCGCCGGCTCGCACTCCAGCTCGTAGCTCCCGTCCGCCGCCCGGTCCCCCGACCCCGAGACGACCACCGTCAGATGCGTCCCGCCGTCCTCGCCCTGGAGCACGGGCAGCTGCAGCAGCGGCAACGGCAACGGCAGTGGACCGGCCGTAGCCGTCGCGGCCGGGACGGCGGCGGAGAGTGCGGCGAGGGACACGACAGCGGTGAGGGCGAGGCGACGCAGCATGCGGGCTCCTGTGGTCGTGCACGGCGGCGGCGGTGGCCGGCGACGGAGGGGAACGGCGGGGGCGGCGCCCCCGGCATGACTAACGCTCCGCACGCCACGGCGTTGCGCAACCCAGGCGCTTTGCCCTCGCGGCCGACTGCCTAGTACCGTAGGCAGCGATTGGTGACACGGCGCGCAGCTGTGTCATCATCTGCACGCACCACCCGCGCTTGCGCGGGGTGTGCTGGAGGCGTCGCCTAGTCCGGTCTATGGCGCCGCACTGCTAATGCGGTTTGGGTCTTAAAGCCCATCGAGGGTTCAAATCCCTCCGCCTCCGCGTGATCACCGAAGCCCCGAGCCACTGGCCGGGGCTTCGGTCGTATCCGGGTCCGGCCGGCCGGGGACCGGTGCGCGCGCGCCCTGGACCGGCCCGGGACGGGCCTGGATCCGGGCGTCGCCGAACGGGTGTTTTCACAGCTCAGCGGCGGTGCGGCTAATGGATTTCGCGTGACGCCGCAGGTCATGTAATGTTGTTCTCGCAACGCCGACGGGGCACAAAAGCCCAGGACGCCAAGCACTCGTAGCTTAACGGATAGAGCATCTGACTACGGATCAGAAGGTTGCAGGTTCGAATCCTGCCGAGTGCACACAGGTCAAAGGCCCCTTGGACATCGTCCAAGGGGCCTTTGACGTCAGCTGCCCATGCGAAGGCCGGTCGGCTCGGGCTCGGACGGGGCGGCCTCAACGTGAGCCCAATGCCTGCCGTGCGGCATTGATGAGGTTGTGCGCGTCGACGCCGTACACGGCGGACTCCCGGAGTGTTTGCCAGGTCCGCAGGTAGGTGTCCACGCTGGTCTCGTCGTCGATCCACAATTCCGCGTGCCAGTTCTCGACGATCACCTGACGGTCGTCGTAGATCCAGAAGGCGGTGGCCGGGGGGATCTTGAGGGAGGCGTGCAGAGGAATGATCCCCAGCTCTACCGTGTCCAGGCCGACGGCTCCTGCGAGGCGGTCGAGCTGGGCAGCAAGCACCGACGGCGGGCAGATCAAGGCGTGCAGGGTGGCCTCCCACATGATGAGGTGGAAATGCTTCGAGGAGTCGTACAGCGCCTCTTGTCGCCTTATGCGGGACCGCACTGCCGCCTCGGTGTCGCGCGGCGATCGCTGTAGCTCTGCGTATCTCGTGAAGATCGATCGGGCGTAGTCCGGCGTCTGGAGAATTCCGAAGATCATGGAGGGCTCCCAGCCACGGAACACCGAGGCGTCGGCATGAGCGTTCAGGTGGGTGTCCTGGACCGCCTTGTGTCCCGAGGCCAGCTGTCGCCGCCATGACCGGATGTGTGACTCGAAGCCCCGGAGGCGCGCGAGCAGCTCGTCGTGCACCTCGGGCCGGCCGACTGCCTCCGCCCACTTGCGCAGGTCATCGGGCGTAGGAGTCTGCCTGCCGTTCTCCAGCCTGCTCACCTTGGACTTGTTCCACCCGTACTGCTCAGCGAGCTCCGTACCGGTGAGTCGGCCCCCAGGTGCGGAGAGCCGGAGTTCGCGCAGCCGTGCCCCGAGTACTTCCCGCGCCTGTTGGTAGTCCGTGCTCACCGGTACGCACCTGCCTCAGTCCTCCTTCGCGGTCAACCGTGCCGCGAGCTCTTTGTACGGGATGGCGTGATGCAGCACCGCGTCGCGCACCATTGCGTACCGCAGTACTTCTGCAGGCTCCGTGATCAGTTCGACGTTGAGCAGATCGTCGTTGTCGTCGAAGTTGAGCAGCGCGACCAGCCGGGAGTCGAAGAGCCAGAAGTCTTCGACGGGCAGGCCGAGCTCATCGGCTGTCGCTCGCCAGAGGTTGAGGATCTTCTCTCCGACCGCGCTGTTTCGACGCGCGTTGTCCAGCAGATATAGCTGGGCAGCCGTCGGCGGGTTGTCGACGATGCGGACGCGCTCGAACCGCTTGCCGAGCGCGGTCTGCTCTTGGCGCTCCGCGCACCATTCTGCATCGACTCCCTCCCACTCGACCGGCTCGCCCCGGGTGAACTGGGCGTAAGTGTCCGTGAGCTCGTCGGACGCGTACCGGCGGCGGGTCTCCAGGCGCCACGCTGTGTGCTCGAACTGCGTGAAGAGCCGGTCGAACTCGTCCAGCCCGATGATGTCCGGCACGCGGATGATCTCCTTGGGTGCGAAGTCAACGAGCAGTTCGCGCGGCACCACGATCGGTACCTCACCCTCGTTCAGGTGCCGGAGCTGGGCGACGTCTTCAGGGTCGGTGAGGGCCGGGCCGTGCACGATGACCTCACCCGTGTCGAGGTCTTCGTGAAGAGACGGGCAGCCGTTGACGCCGCTGCCCGTTCCATTGAATCGCAGTCGCCGCGCCATGATCACGTCCTTCCGATGGGGGCTTATCTCCCAAGCTTCCCCGACGTCAGCGTCTTCTGGTGGAGCTCCCATCGACTCGTATCAGCAACTTTGCGCAACCACGTCCGGTAGTCGAGCAACTTCGGGCAACTGCCGTGGCGGCCTTCAACTCCGTCTTTTTAGGCTCTTGTTCATGCCTACGACGGAACTGCGGGACGTCGACCCGCACGCGGCAGTGGAGTCTCTGAGGGCGGCGCTCACCGAAGTCGGGATCGTCTTCCCGTCCCTCAGCGCCGACTTCGCGAGCCCCGACCTGAAACTCGTCGAACTGGCGCGCGTCCGCGCCGATGTAGCCGAACGACTCGCAGAAGTACTCGGCGATGGGGCCACGACGAGTGACGGCAACGGGGGAAGACGACGGGACTCTGGTTATCGACACGAAGACGGACAAGACCGGTTACGTGATGGGGCGCGCCGGCTCCTACGTCCAACTACGGCCCCCCGGTGGCGGACGAGAGTGGGACGCGGACCCCGATGCTGTTCGGCGGGCTACGGACACCGAAGTGCTGCGCGCCCGCGTGACCGAGATGAACCGGGCAGAGCGATTCGGATGACCATGCCGGCTACCGAGACCCTGCATCTGTCGGCGGAGTGCGCGCTCGCCGCCCAGCCCGACTACACCGAGCTTCACCGCGATTGCAGCCAGACCGAGGACATCCCGCTGCCCCACGCCAGCGGCATCTGGCTTGTCCGCCGCTGCGGCTGCCCCCACCACGCCTACAACCACAAGCGGCCCTCGCTGTCCCGTACGTCCGAGTCAGCTCCTCCAGATCCTGGCTGACAGGGCGCCTCGACGTCAGCGCACCTCTCGACTGCCAGCAAGGTACGACACCTCTCAGAAAGGGAACGCCCATGACCGTCATGCTCGACAGCCCTTCCCTCGCCCGCACCAGGGAACCGAAGGAACTGCTCAACGCCGTCCAGCCGCACATCAGGCATCTGACCGTCAATGTCCTGGAGAGCGACATGAGCCTGTGGGAGCGCGAGGTCGCCCTGCTGCTGCGAGACCACACGATGGTTCGCGACATGGCCGAACGCATCCTCGGCAACGCCGTCGTTTACACCATCGGTTGCATGGAACACCCTGAGGTTCACCTCGGGGTCGGGAAACTCGTCGACATCGGTGTCCACCAGCTCATCCTCGACACACCCGTGTGGTGGGCTCTGTGCGACGCGTACAACGAGGGTCGCTACAAGCACCACGCCCCGTTCATCGAGCGCCGTCGCGACGGCCTGTGCCTGCGCACGGCGGATTTCCTGAAGTCCATCGGCTTCGACATCGATGAGGAGCTGTGGGCCATCGACGGCACGGACTGCTCGCCGTGCGACAGCAAGGTCCCCGACAGCCACTGAATCGCCTTACGCCGGCCCCTGTCCTCGGTCTCCCGGAGGACAGGGGCCAGCCCTTGCGAAGAGGAATCGCCTTGCCCGCACAACACGACATCGCCGCCGAGACGGAGCTGTGGGACACCTTCGCCGCCTCCGCCTTCAAGGACGACGCGGAGCCGAGTTTCTGCTGGACCCAGTACGCCGGTCACGGACCCGGCCCCGAACTGCTCGGCAACCCGCGATCCGTGCTGGAGATCGGCTGCGGCACCGGCCGCGCCCTCGCCTACCTCGCTCGCCACGGGATCGCTGCTCGGGGCGTTGACCTGTCTCCCGGCATGGTCAAGAAGACGTCTACGAAGTGGGCCGGCACAGGCGTGGAGTTCGTGTGCTCCGAGGTCCTGGAGTATCTGAGCGGGCACGGGGACGTGTACGACGCTGTCTACTCGATCTTCGGAGCTGCCTGGTTCACCGACCCTGGCCGTCTCTTCCCGCTCGTCCGCCGGCGTCTCAAGCCCGGTGGCGCTTTCGTCTTCTCTCAGCCGCCGGCCATTCCCGGCGCGTACGGGCCGCAGGGCATGTACAAGGGAGGCTTCGCGGGCAAGGCCATGTTCACCTACCGATACAGCTACCGCCCGGCCGTGTGGGAGCGCCTGCTCACCCGGGCCGGGTTCGCCACAGCCGACGCTCAGGTCCTCGACGCGCCTCACCCCGGGCACATCGGGACGCTTCTCGTTCGCGCGGTCGCTCGGTGACGCGCAGGGCTCCCACGGGCTTCACCTGGACCATGTGGAGGGCCAGGAAGCCCTTCATTGAGCTACGGATCAGAAGGTTGCAGGTTCGAATCCTGCCGAGTGCACACCAGGCCAAAGGCCTCTTGGACATCTTGAGTCCAAGAGGCCTTTGACATCAACGCACCAGGGCGATGCTCTGGACGAAGGTGATTGCGGTGTCCAGCAGCCTCTGATGAACGAGATGGTGCGAGAGGCAGAGCGTGTGCCGGGTTTGACGCTGCCTTCGGCTCTGCTTGACCTTCTGCGAGTTGGAAGGAGGCATCGTGGCTGCCAATCACGACGCGTTCCCCACCGGCCGTTGACCTCGTGGAGCGAAGGCACGCCCCAGTCGACCATCCGGTGGGCATCGGGCGAAGCGACGGATGACCTCGTTGCTTGATACTCGGTACTCCGTCCAGGAGCGGGGCACGCACGCCAGCACTACTTGTGTTGCTCTCCGGTGATGGGCACTGCTGGATCGGACTCGGCTACCGCACTTGCGGGCGGGATGGCGAGACGTCTTCCCAGGTGTGCTGCTCGGTGTGGCCGGCAAACAGACAGCAGGCCTCACTGTCGGGACGCGGGGCGACCGCTGGGCAGTCCGGCAGTACGGCCAGGCTCACCTCGATCCTCTCCCGCCAGCGAAGCCACAGCGCGATCCCGTACTCGACGAGGTCGCCAAGGAGGCCGTAGTGCTCATCGCCGCTGTGCGTGGACAGCTGGCACTGCACTGCCCTGTCGACGCACTCGGCGGCCGACCTCTCCCGCGCTTCCCGCGCCATGTCCAGGGGCACCCGGCGCCAGTGTGTGCACTGCATCACGACACCAGCCGCAGAGATTCGACGGAGTTCCGCTCCGCGCAACGACGGCATGCGCAAGGCGGAAAGCTGCCGGGGTTGTCCGGGAGGACCGGATCATCCCCCACGCGTACCTCGGTGAGAGACCCCCACGTTCGGCCGGAGTCGCGCGAGACCCGCAGTGTCATCCGTACGTCGTCCTGTCCGTTCGCCATGGTCAGGAGCATCGCGATCTGCGGACTCGCCCGGAAAGGCCAGGCGGATTACCCAACTTGAGTAGCATCACCCTTGGTTGATTGAGAGTGACGATCCGTAGTTCTCATGCTGGAGCGTGCCGATGCCCGAGCCATCCCACTCGAAGGAACTCCCGGTCAGGCTGCTCACGGACCCGGTGATGATCGAGGCGTGCCGGGCCAGAGACTTCGGCCGCATCTTTCAGCTGGTCAAAGCGCGAGCGGGTATCTACCCGTCGATGATCGCGCGACGTTGCGACCTCACTCCCAGCCGCGTCGGCGAGGTGATCTCGGGGCGACGGCAGCTACTGCACATGGACGTGATCGAGCGAATCTCGGACGGACTGCGCATCCCCGGCCACATGCTCGGTCTGGCCCGGCGCTCGTGGGAGACGCCGCAGAACTTGACCGTCACCCCACGAGAATCCTCGCAGGAACCGGTCTCCGCCGAAGTGCAGTTGGCCGAGGGGCTGCCGGGGGCGGACGTGGACAGCATCCTCGCCCTGGCGGCCGAGAGGCACCTCAGCCCGTCGACGCTGGACGCCTTGCACTCGTCGATCGCGGACTACTGGCGGCGGGACGACGAACACGGCGGCGAGACCTTACGGCCGGCGGTCGTCGGCCAGCTCCGCTAAGTCGTCGGTCTCCTTGGGAAGAAGCGCCCCGCGCCCATGCGGGACGGCTTGCACAGCATCGCGGCTGAGCTGGCCCGGCTCACCGGTTGGACGTACTTCGATGCCCGCCAGTTCAACCAGGCATGCGCCTATTTCACCGAAGCCTTGGGGCTGGCCAGGGCCATCGACGACCGCCAGTTCATGGCCAACGTCCTCGCCTGCATGAGCCTCCAGGCCACCTACGAGGACAAGCCCGGGGACGCCCTCGCTCTCGTCGCGGCAGCGCAGGACCAGACCCGAGTAGCCGTAGAGACGACACCGCGCGTGCTGGCCATGCTCGCGATGCGTGAAGCCTTCGCCCACGCCACCCTGAGGAATCACGGTGCGACCCACACCGCGATCTCGGAGGCCCACACCCACTTCGGCCGGATCAGTACCGGCGATCCGGACCCGGCCTGGGTCGTCTACTTTGACGAGCCGAAACTGATCGTGGACACAGGCATCGCGCACGGCCGCCTGGGCGAAGCCGCCCTTGCCGAACCCCTCATCGCGGACGCTCTCCGCCGAGAACATCAGACGAACCACCGAGGCCGTGCCTTCCACGCCTTCTGGCTCGCTCGCACCCAGCTGCAACGGGGCAAACTCGACGAGGCGTGCCACACGGCGATGGATGCCCTGGTCCCGGCGGCTGCCGTCAGTTCGCAGCGAGTCTCCGGCCACCTGCGGGAGTTCTACGCGCAGTTGGAGCCCTTCCGTCAGGAACCGGCCGCAGTGGCGTTCGAGTCCCGTCTCCGGGAGATACTGCCCAGCCAAGTCAGCGGATCGCCTCGTCCATGAGCACGTAGAGCAGCCCGACCAGGGATCCGCTGCTGACGATTTCGCGCCGGTCGATCATGCCCCGGACGTCGGCCAGCGGGATCCATTCGATCCGGTCCGACTCGTTCTTCTCGGTCGGCGGTCCTTCGTAGGTCGCTCCATCGGACCGGAACACGTGGTGCTGGGAGTCGGTGATGCCGTTGGCCGGCTCGGCGTAGATAAGGGATTTGATCGGGCCGGGCCGCCAGCCGGTCTCCTCCAGCACCTCACGGGCAGCAGCTTCAGCCGGCGTCTCGCCCTCCTCGACCAACCCCATGGGCAGCTCCCACGCCCAAGCGTTCGTGATGAAGCGGTGCCGCCACATCATCAAGACCTCGCGCCGCTCGTTGACGACGGCGGCCACGGCCAGGTGCCGGAGCTTGACGACGTGGTGTTCCCAGCGGTGCCCATCGGGCGTCTCGACGTCGGTGAGCCACAGGTTCACCCAGCTGTTCTCGTAGATCGGACGTTCCCCGTGGATCTTCCACTGCATCGCTGCGGCCCCTCTCGATCGGCCTACAGCATCTCAGAGCAAGTGGGGAGGCAGGCCGTGTTCAGGGCATCACGGCATCGTGGACACGCAGTTGTGGCGCCCGTGTGCAGGGCTGTGCGGCAGAAGACGCAGTGCACGCCCGCTGCTGCTGGGTAGCGAGCCCACCACGACCGGCGGCAGCGTGATGAGTCGCCTGTCGGGCAGGGCGCCCGGGGTGGAAGGATGGCGTGTGGTCGGTCCTCTGGCGATTTCAGGGTTCTGGCTGGCCCCGGCTTTGCGGAGGTGCGAACTCCGTTCCGGGGCCGTTCTGTTGCTACGGGACCGTTGGTCGGCCTCGCGAGGACGAAGCTAAACCCTGGGCTTGAATTTCGTCAACCCTGGGGTTTACAGTCGTGCTGGCCGCGCCGCAGGAGGGAGCGCGGGTATGGCGAATGACCGTGAGCAGACCGAGGAGGTGAAACGTTTGATGGAAGCCATTGCGGCATTCAGGGACATCGAGGACGACGAGGCTTGTGCCTTGGCCGTCTCGCGGGTGTTGGAGGACTGGCCCAGCTATCAGACGAATCTCCGACAACTACGGCAGCAGCGTGTCAACGCCCTGAAGGCACAAGGTAGGACGTGGAAGGAAATAGGCCAGCTCCTTGGAGGCGTTTCCGCAGCCCGCGCCCAGCAGATCGGCAAGGGGCTGAGCGGAGCGCAACGTCGCAGGGCCGACCGCGAAGCGCAAGGGCCTGCCGCCGAATAACAGAACGGCCGAGCGGTGCAGAGACCGCCCGGCCGTAGTGACCAGCGGGTCATCACCCCGCCGATCCGAAATCCGCCCATGTGAAGAGAAGGATTCGCGTTCGATCGTAGGGCCGGCACCCGCGTGGTGACCACTCCCGCGCCCTGAGCCGTCCGCGACGGCCCCCTTTTTCGCGATCCCCGCGGTCCCACCGGCCGCCCCTCACCCCACGGACTGTGATGCGCCACCCCACCGGCGCGGCCTCGTGCTGCGCTTCTCCGTCATGCCCGGATCCGGCATGGGCCCCCGTTCCCCGCATGCTCCAGGAGCTCGACGCGACAGCCTCCCGGCGCGCCCAGCCGCGTGTGTGGCTACCAGCGGTGGTGTGGCTCGTGGAGGCGGGTCTGCATCGCCGGGCAGGGGCGACGACGCTGGCCGTCGCCCGGGATCTGGCGAGGCGGATGGACTACCGACTCGGTTTCGTGCTGTACGACCTGGAGGGCACCGCTGCCCGGTGCGGGGTGTCGGCGGCGACGGTGAAGCGGCACGTCCGGGTGTTACGGGAGCTGGGTGCGCTGGTGTGGCAGCGGCACGGGACGAAGCGGAATCTGCGCCTGCCCGGCCGCCGGTACGCGGGCACGGCGACGATCTATGCCGCGACGATCCCGGCCGTGTACGACTCGGCGATGGGGCACCGCCTGGCGGGCGCCGGATACGGGGCGCGGGTGAGCGGAGTGACGGACGAGGGCCGGACGCGTGCGGTGGAGAGCGCGCAGGCGAAGGCCCGACCTGTGGATAACTCGCGTTCGGGAAGCCGGGGTTCAGACGGGCGTGCGCCCCATTCTTCCGGGCCCCACCACGACCTACGCCAGGCTGATGTGAGCGGGAAGTTGAACTACACCTCGCGCAGGCGCACGTCGTCCGGCCGTGTACCGGCGCGTTCCCCGTTCCGGGTCGCCCGTGACATCGCCATCGCCCGGCAGGTGCGTCCCCTCGTCGCCTGGACGCAGCACGAGGGGCTGCGCCGCCTCGCGTACGCGCTGCGCCCGCTCATCGACCGCGGCCTCGGTGCCCGCGACATCGCTGCCGAGCTGTACGGGATGTCCATCGGCCCGCGCCCGGCCCGTCCGGCGGCCCGCATCATCGCGGCCCTGGCAGCCGACCGCGTGCCGGTGGGGCGCGTGGGCGCGAACCCGACCGAGGCGTTCAGCCGTGCCGTGATCGACGTGCGGGAGTCGTCGGCCGAGTCTCCCGGGAGCGCGGCACCGGTGGGGGCTGACGGCGCGTCGTACGGAATCGGCGGGCTGACCCGTACGGAGGTCGTCCGGTTACGCTCGGCCGCCGCGACCGACCCGGGGCTGGTGCTCGCCGCCCTGGAGAACCTCGGCGAGCGGGACACCCGCCGTCTGTACACGAACCGGCTCGTGGACGAGGTGCTGCTGTACGAGTTCACCGGGGCGCGCCGTGGGCGTATCGGCGCTCGGCACGACCCTGCCCTGACGTGACCGGTGTGGAGGGCGAGAGGTACCGCTCTGCTCAAGCGGTACCGGGCACGGAAGCGCTGAGCCTCTGTGCCCGGCATGGGCCCGGCACGCCGCAGGTCAGGCCTGCGCCTGGACGGCGGAGCCCTCCTGCGCCGGTTCCCGGACGACGCGGCGGCGGCGGCGGGACGGGATGCCGAGGGTCGGGTTCGCGACGGCCCAGGCCGCTCCCCTGCACACCATCTCCTTGTAGACGGCGGCGAGCCGGCCTGTCAGGGCTGCCCGGACGGAGCGGTCGTCGGCGGTGACGTACTGGATCACGCCCTCCTTGCGGCCCAGCGAGATGCACTGGTTGAAGTAGCGGGGCGGCGTGTTCGGTAGCTCGCCGCCGGTCAGGCGTGCCGCGATGCTGTCGGCGGCCCGCCAGGCGGCTGGGGCGGCCGAGGCGCAGGACATCCGGAGGGGTTTGTCGCCGGGGCCCATCGCCATCGCGGCGTCGCCGATGGCGTACACGTCCGGGTGCGAGACCGAGCGCATGGTCGCGTCGACGACGATCTGGCCCGTGTCGCTGACCTCCAGGGCGGTGGCCCTCGCGATCGGGTGGACTGCGAAGCCGGTGGCCCAGACGGTGACCGCGGCCGGGACGGACGTGCCGTCGGCGGTGGTGACGTGGTCGGTCTCGACGCCGGTGACGGCGGTGTTCTCGTGCACCGTGATGCCGAGCTTGTCGCAGACCTTCCGCAGGTGCCCGCGGCCCTTGGGCGAGAGCCAGTCGCCGAGTTCGCCGCGGGCGGCGAGGGTGACGTCGAGGTCCGGGCGGGACTCGGCGATCTCGGTCACGGCCTCCAGTCCGGTGAGTCCGCCGCCGACGACGACCACGGGCTGTCCGGCCTCCAGGCGGGCCAGCCGTTCGCGCAGCCGGAGTGCGCCGGGGCGGCCGGCGATCTCGTGGGCGTGCGCGGCGGTGCCGGGGACGCCGTGGGTGTTCCAGCTGCTGCCGAGGGCGTACACGAGGCTGTCGTACGTCAGCTCCCGCTCCCCGGCGCTGTTCGGCTCCCTGACGGTGACCGTCCTGCGGTCGACGTCGATGCCGGTGACCTTCGCGAGCTTCGGCTCGACCCCGGTCCCCGCGAACATCCTGCTGAGGGGCCGGGGCCTGAGGTTCTGGCCGACCGCCAGCTGGTGCATCCGGACCCGCTCGACGAAGTCGGGCTCGGCGTTGACGAGGGTGATCGTGACGTCTTCGCGTCGCAGGCGCTTGGCGAGGCGTCCGGCGGCGGTGGCTCCGGCGTATCCGGCTCCGAGAACGATGATTCGATGCTGCATTTCCCTGCTCCTGTCTCGCGCGGGTTCGCCCCTTGAACCGGGCGGCCCGTCGTTTCCTGACAGGAGCAGGATGTGATGTGCGTCACGTCGAGCTAGAAGGCGTTGAACAGGGGTTCTCCGTGGTCACCGGCGGCCGCCCAGTGCTGGGTCGCGCGTGCGAGCTTGTCGGGGTTGGCCTGGCTGCGGATCGCGGCTATGCCGTCGGTGGTGATCTCCAGGCACATGATCCCGATGACCCGGCCCTCGAAGACCACCACGACGGCGGGGGCGCCGTTGGCGGTCGAGAGGTGGACCTCGGGTGAGCCGCCGACCAGGGTGCGCTTGGCCTTGCCGGGTTTGAACAGGCCTCGTATGAACGTCGCGACCGCGAGGGCGCCCTCGAACGCCTTGGTACGGGCCGGGACCTTTCCGCCGCCGTCGCCGATGGAGACGGCGTCCTCGGTGAGCAGCCGCACGAGCGGCTCGGTCCTGCCACTGGTGGCGGCCGTGAGGAACTCCTCGACGATCCGCCGGGTGGCGGCCTCGTCGACCTCCGTGCGGGGCTTGCCCTCCGCGATGTGCTTCTTGGCGCGGTGGAAGATCTGCTGGCCGGCGGACTCGGTGATGTCGAGGATCTCGGCGATCTCCCGGTGGGAATGGCCGAACGCCTCCCGCAGTACGTACACCGCCCGCTCGTTGGGGGAGAGCCGCTCCATGACGGCGAGCACCGCGTACGAGACCGATTCGCGCTGTTCGGCGGTGTCGGCGGGCCCGAGCATCGAGTCCCCGCCGAGCAGCGGTTCGGGCAGCCACTGGCCCACATAGGTCTCGCGCCGGGCGCGGGCCGAGGTCAGCTGGTTGAGGCACAGGTTGGTGAGGACCTTCGTCAGCCAGGCCTCGGGGACCTCGATCCGGCCGACGTCGGCGGCCTGCCAGCGCAGGAACGTGTCCTGCACGGCGTCCTCGGCCTCGCTCGCCGAGCCGAGGAGACGGTAGGCGATGGCTTCCAGGCGGGGCCTGGAGGCCTCGAACCGGTCCACGTCCTGCACGGTCAGGTCCATGCGCCGCATCCTAGTCCCGCGCCCGTTGTCAGTCCCCGGTCGTAGGGTTCGCGCATGGAATGGCAGTGCACCGGGCTTCGGTGGCCCGAGGAACGGGGCGGTCCCGTGCTCGGGTGGCGGAAGGGGCGCGAGGTCCGGGGGAGTGCGCTGGCGTACGGGGCCGGGTTCGGGTTCCGCGCCGAGGGCGTGCGGGGCTGCGCCGGGGCCCGGGGGAACGCGTGCCCGGTGGGGGCCGCGGTGGCCGCGCGGAGCACCGGGGGCCGCTGTCCGGAGTGCGGGCGGCTGGACCGGGCCCATTCGGTGGCGGCCGACACGATTCCCGATGACCCGCGTACCTACCGCGTGTACCTGGCCTGGTTCGGGCCCGGGATGGTGAAGGTGGGGATCACGGCCGAGGAGCGCGGTGCGGCCCGGCTGCGGGAGCAGGGGGCGGTGGTCTTCAGCTGGCTGGGGCGGGGGCCGTTGATGGCCGCGCGCCGGGCCGAGGAGTTGCTCCGGGCCGCGCTCGGGGTGCCGGACCGGATTCCGTACGCGCGCAAGCGGGCGGTGCGGGCGGAGCTCCCGGGGGCGGCCGAGCGGGCCGGTGAGGTGGGCGCGCTGTACGGGCGTGCCGCGGCGCTCGACGGGGGCGGCTGGCCGGAGGCGCTGGAGCGGCTGCCCTTCGAGGCCGTCGATCACGCGGGGATCTTCGGGATCGGCGAGTGCACCGGGGTTGGCGGGAGTGGTGGTGGGGTGGTGCGGGCGGTGACCGGGCTGGTGGGCGGGGGTGCGGTCGCGGGGCGGCTGGTCGCGGCGGCCGGGCCCGATCTGCATCTGGAGACCGGTGCGGACGGCATCGTCGTGGTGGACACCCGGCTGATGACCGGCTGGGCGCTGGCGGCGGCCGGTGCGGAGGCCGGGGTGAGTGTGCCGACCGTCGGCGTCGGGGGCGGCGTGTCGCAGGACGGGCTGTTCTGAGATCGTCGGACGGGCGGACGGGCGGACGGGCGGACGGGCGGACGGGCGGACGGGCGGGCGGACGGACGAGCGAGCGATCGTGCGGTCGGGGCCGGGCGGAGACCGCGCCGGCGGGCGATCGGATCATCGGAGAAGAGGGTGCCGGATGAGTGAGGACCTTGCGGGCCGCGACGACGTGGTGCGGTTCCGGGAGCGGCTCGGGCTGCCGGGGCTCATCGACGTCCACACGCACTTCATGCCGGAGCAGGTGCTGCGCAAGGTCTGGGCCTACTTCGACTCCGCCGGTCCGCTGACCGGGATGGAGTGGCCGATCGCCTACCGGCACGACGAGGACGAACGGCTCGCGCTGCTCCGCTCGTTCGGCGTCCTCCGGTTCACCTCCATGCTCTACCCGCACAAGGCGGGCATGGCGGCCTGGCTGAACGGCTGGGCCGCCGGGTTCGCCGACCGGGTGCCCGACTGTCTGCACACCGCCACCTTCTTCCCGGAGGAAGGCGTGGAGCGGTACGTGGCGGAGGCGGTCGGGGCCGGGGCGCGGGTCTTCAAGTCGCACCTCCAGGTCGGGGCGTACGACCCGAACGATCCGCTGCTGGACCCCGTGTGGGGGCTGCTCTCCGAGGCCGGGATCCCGGTCGTGACGCACTGCGGTTCCGGGCCCGCCCCCGGGAAGCACACCGGGCCGGAACCGGTCGGCCGGCTGCTCGCCAGGCATCCCCGGCTGCGGCTGATCGTGGCGCACATGGGGATGCCGGAGTACGCGGAGTTCCTGGCGCTCGCGGAGGCGTACCCGCAGGTGCGGCTCGACACGACCATGGCGTTCACCGACTTCACGGAGAACTTCACCCCCTTCCCGAAGGCGGAGCGGGGGCGGCTCGCGGCGCTCGGGGACCGGATCCTGCTGGGGACGGACTTCCCGAACATCCCGTACCCGTACGCCCATCAGCTGCACGCCCTGGAGCGGCTGGAGCTCGGGGACGACTGGCTGCGCGCGGTCTGCCACGACAACGCGAAGGCGTTGTTCGACTGCTGAGCGGTACTGCCGAGCCGGGCCGGTACGGCCGAGCCGGGCCGCCGCTGCCTTTCCCGGGCTTTCTCAGGGAATTCACAGAATCGGGAAAGAACTCTCTCAGGGGCGTCTCACAGGGTGGGGACCATGACGACGACCACCTCGCCCCAGGGGCGTACCGAACTGCTCAGGCCGGACCGCAGCCCCGTCCGGGTCCTGGTCGTGGACGACGAGGCCCCGCTGGCCGAGCTGCTCTCCATGGCGCTGCGCTACGAGGGCTGGGAGGTGCGCAGCGCCGGGGACGGTGCCGGTGCCGTCCGTACCGCCCGTGACTTCCGGCCCGACGCGGTGGTCCTCGACGTGATGCTGCCCGACATGGACGGGCTCGCGGTCCTGGGCAGGCTGCGCCGGGAGCTCTCCGACGTACCGGTGCTGTTCCTGACCGCGCGGGACTCCGTCGAGGACCGGATCGCCGGGCTCACGGCGGGCGGCGACGACTACGTCACGAAGCCGTTCAGCCTGGAGGAGGTCGTGGCGCGGCTGCGCGGGCTGATCAGGCGGTCGGGTACGGCGGCGGTGCGCAGCGAGTCGACGCTCGCCGTGGGCGACCTGACGCTGGACGAGGACAGTCACGAGGTGAGCCGGGGCGGTGCCAACATCCACCTCACCGCGACCGAGTTCGAGCTGCTGCGCTTCCTGATGCGCAATCCGCGCCGGGTGCTGAGCAAGGCGCAGATCCTGGACCGGGTCTGGAACTACGACTTCGGCGGCCAGGCCAATGTCGTCGAGCTGTACATCTCCTACCTGCGCAAGAAGATCGACGCCGGCCGGACGCCGATGATCCACACCCGGCGCGGGGCGGGATATCTCATCAAGCCCGGTGAGTGACCGCGTGGGGCGGCTGCGGAAGGGGCCGTGGACGCTGCGGACCCGGCTCGTCGTCTCCGCGGTGACGCTGATCGCGGTCGTCGCGGCCGTGATCGGCTCCGTCACCGCCATCGCCTTCCACAGCTACATGTACGGGAAGCTCGACGACCAGCTGCGGGACATCGCGGTCCGGGCCGAGCGGATGCCGGGTGGGCCCGTGCCCAGTGGGCTCAAGAACAAGGAGCCGCTCGGATTCATAGGCGGCGGAGGCCAGCCGTTCAACACGTTCGGCGTCGTTCTCGCGGACGGTGCGGTCACCGACTCGGTGGTCGTGAAGTCCGGCGGGCCCGGCGTGCAGCCGAGCAACGAGCCGCTGACCGGTGCCCAGCAGGATGTCCTGGAGACGGCCGGGGTCCGCGCCGACCGGAAGGCGCACGACGTCGGGCTGCCCGGACTCGGCGGCTACCGGGTGGAGGCCGTCGCCATGACCGACGGCACGACCGTCCTCGTCGGGATTCCCACCGCCGAGGTCAGCACGGCCCTCAGCACCCTGATCCTCGTCGAGGTCTGTGTGACCGGGGCCGGGCTCATCGCCGCCGGGATCGCGGGCGCCGCCATGGTCACGGTCGCCCTGCGGCCGCTGCGCCGGGTGGCCGCCACCGCGACGCGGGTCTCCGAGATACCGCTGCACAGCGGTGAGGTCGCCCTGTTCGAACGGGTCCCGGAGACCGAGGCCGATCCGCGTACCGAGGTCGGCCAGGTCGGCGCGGCCCTCAACCGGATGCTGGGCCATGTCGGTTCGGCCCTGGACGCGCGGCAGAAGAGCGAGATGCGGGTCCGCCAGTTCGTCGCCGACGCCAGCCACGAGCTGCGCACTCCGCTCGCCTCGATCCGCGGATACGCCGAACTGACCCGGCGCGGGCGGGAGGACACCGGCCCCGACACCCGGCACGCGCTCGGACGGATCGAGTCCGAGGCCGAACGCATGACGGGCATGGTGGAGGATCTGCTGCTGCTCGCCCGGCTGGACGCCGGACGGCCGCTCTCGTACGAGAGCACCGATCTGTCACCGCTCGTCGTGGACGCGGTGAGCGACGTCCGCGTCGCGGGCCGGACGGTCTCCCCGGACGGGCCGGGGCCCACGCACCACTGGCGCCTGGAACTGCCCGAGGTGCCCGCGACCGTACGGGCCGATCCGACCAGGATCCAGCAGGTGCTGGTCAACCTGCTGGCCAACGCCCGTGCGCACACCCCGCCCGGGACCACGGTCACGGCCCGGGTGCGCGCCGCGGACGGGCATCCCTGGGTCACCCTGGAGGTCCAGGACAACGGGCCCGGTATCCCGGCGGAACTGCTGCCGCACGTCTTCGAACGGTTCGCCCGCGGGGACGCCTCGCGCTCCCGGCACGCCGGGTCGACGGGGCTCGGCCTCGCGATCGTGCAGGCCGTCACCACCGCGCACGGCGGTTTCGCCGAGGTGCGGTCGGTACCGGGGGACACGGTGTTCGCCGTCCATCTCCCGGCGGATCCCGGGTACCCGGGATCCACGCCCGGCGCCCCCGCGCACTCACAGGCCGGCCACAGGCTCAGCACACGGGTGTGACAGCGCGGTTGGCGAGTGTCGATGTCATGCGAACCGACACTCCTTGGGGCACCCTGCCGGCCCGGGAACACCTCCTGGCCGGCACGGGCGACACGGCAGGTGCCCCCGTACTCGACGTGGTGGTACCCGTCCACAACGAGGAGAAGGACCTCGAACCGTGTGTGCTGCGGCTGCACGACCATCTGGAGCGCACCTTCCCGTACGCCTTCCGGATCACCGTCGCCGACAACGCGAGCACCGACCGGACCCCGCAGGTGGCGCGGCGGCTCGCGGCGGCGCTTCCCCGGGTGCGGTCCTTCCGGCTGGAGGAGAAGGGCCGGGGGCGGGCGCTGCGTACGGTCTGGTCGCACTCGGACGCCCCGGTCCTCGCCTACATGGACGTGGATCTGTCCACCGATCTGAACGCGCTGCTCCCGCTGGTCGCCCCGCTGATCTCCGGCCACTCCGACCTGGCCATCGGCTCGCGCCTCGCCCGCAGTTCGCGGGTGGTGCGCGGGACGAAGCGGGAGTTCATCTCGCGGGCGTACAACATCATCCTGCGCTCGTCGCTGGCCGCCCGGTTCAGCGACGCGCAGTGCGGGTTCAAGGCGATCCGCCGCGATGTCGCGCAGCGGCTGCTGCCGATGGTCGAGGACACCGGCTGGTTCTTCGACACCGAGCTGCTGGTGCTCGCGGAGCGGGCCGGGCTGCGCATCCACGAGGTGCCGGTCGACTGGGTCGACGACCCCGACTCGACGGTCCACATCGTGCGGACCGCGACCGAGGACCTGAAGGGCGTCTGGCGGGTCGGGCGCGCGCTGGCCGTCGGCGCGCTGCCGCTGGACCGGCTGGCCCGGCCCTTCGGCGACGACCCGCGCGACCGGGGGATCGGCGGGGTGCCGCGCGGACTGGCCCGGCAGCTCGTCGGGTTCTGTGTCGTGGGCGTCCTCTCGACCCTCTTCTACCTGGGCCTGTACTCGCTGTTCCGGCTGGGCGTCGGCCCGCAGATCGCCAACGGGGGCGCGCTGCTGGTGTCGGCCGTCGCCAATACGTCGGCCAACCGGAGGCTCACGTTCGGGGTACGCGGCCGGGGCGGGGCCGTACGCCATCAGGCGCAGGGCCTCGTGGTGTTCGCCATCGGGCTCGCGCTGACCAGCGGTTCGCTCGCCGCGCTGGGGGCGGCGACCGGAGCGCCCTCGCACTCCACCGAGCTCGCCGTGCTGATCGCGGCCAACCTCGCGGCAACGGTGCTGCGCTTCCTGCTCTTCCGCGCCTGGGTCTTCCCGGACCGCGACGGCGCTCCGGACCTCCCGGCCCCCGTCCCCGCTCCGGCCGCCTCCCCGGCCCCCGTACCGGCCGACGACACCCGCAACGACCTGAGGAACGTCCGATGACCACGCTCCATCCCGATCATCTCCCGTCCCCGCCGGACGCGCCCCCGCCCGCCGACGCCCCCGTGACCCACGGGCGCCCCGGCCGGTCGCTGCCGCACCGCGTGTGGCGGGGCCGGCCGGAGGACCCCCGCTGGGCGCGTCCGGCCTTCCTCGGCATGCTGCTGGTCATCACGGTGGCCTACCTGTGGAACCTCAGCGCCTCCGGCTACGCCAACTCCTTCTACTCCGCGGCCGCGCAGGCCGGCAGCCAGAGCTGGAAGGCCTTCTTCTTCGGCTCGCTGGACTCGGCCAACGCCATCACCGTCGACAAGCCCCCGGCCACCCTGTGGCCGATGGCCCTGTCGGTGCGCGTCCTCGGCCTCAGCTCCTGGGCGATCCTGCTCCCGCAGGTGCTGATGGGCGTGGCCACGGCCGGGGTGCTGTACGCCGCCGTGCGCCGCCGGTTCAGCGCCGCCGCCGGGCTGATCACCATGGCGGTGTTCGCGCTGACGCCCGTCGCCGCGCTGATGTTCCGCTTCAACAACCCGGACGCGCTGCTCGCGCTGCTGATGACCGTCACGGTCTACTGCGTGCTGCGCGCGATGGAGGACGGCCGCACCAAGTGGCTGGTGTGGGCGGGCGTCGCGGTCGGGCTGGCGTTCCTGTCCAAGACCCTCCAGGCGTTCCTGATCCTGCCGCCGCTGGCGGTGCTGTACGCGGTGTTCGCACCCGTCTCCGTACGGAAGCGGTTCGGCCAGCTGGGGCTGTCGGCCCTGGCGATGGTCGTCGCGGGCGGCTGGTGGGTGGCGATCGTCGAGCTGTGGCCCGCCTCCTCACGTCCGTACATCGGCGGCTCGCAGAACAACTCGTTCCTTGAGCTGACCTTCGGCTACAACGGGCTCGGCCGGATCAACGGCGAGGAGACCGGCAGCGTCGGCGGCGGGGGCGGCCCCGGCGGCGGGGCCGGCGGTCAGTGGGGCGAGACCGGCATCGGCCGGATGTTCAACTCCGAGATCGGCAGCCAGATCTCCTGGCTGCTGCCCGCCGCCCTGATCCTGCTGGTCGCGGGCGTCTGGCTGACCTGGCGGGCCAGGAGGACGGACGCGGTCCGGGCGGCCTTCCTCGCCTGGGGCAGCTCGCTGCTGATGACCGCGGGCGTGTTCAGCTTCATGGCCGGCATCTTCCACCAGTACTACACGGTCGCCCTGGTCCCCTACATCGCGGCGCTGGTCGGCATGGGCGTCACGGTCCTGTGGGAGGAGCGGTCCCGCTGGTGGGCGGGGGCCACGCTCGCGCTCACCGTCGCCGCGACGGCGCTCTGGTCGTACGTGCTGCTGGGGCGGACCCCGGACTATCTGCCGTGGCTGCGGCAGACCGTACTCGTCGCCGGGCTCGTGGGCACGGTGGGCCTGCTGCTCGCGGCCCGGCTGGGGCGCCAACTGGCTCTCGCCGCCGTGGGGCTGGGCTTCGCCGCCTCGCTGGCCGGACCGGTCGCGTACACGCTGAACACGCTGAACACCGGACACCAGGGCTCGATCGTGACGGCCGGTCCGTCCGCCGGCGGGATGGGCGGATTCGGCGGCGGTGGCGGGCGCGGCGGCCCCGGCGGTGGCATGAAGCCCCCGACCGGCGGCCAGGGCGGACAGCCCCCCACCGGCAACCAGCAGGGCCAGGGTCAAGGTCAGGGCCAGGGCCGCCCCGGCACCTCGCAGCCGGGTCAGCAGCCGGGCGGGCAGCCGGGCGGGCAACAAGGACAGCAGCAAGGCCAGCAGCCCGGTGCCATGCCCGGCGCGGGTGAAGGCTTCGGTGGCGGCGGCGGTGGCGGTGGCGGCATGGGCGGGCTGCTCAACGGCGCGTCCGTCGACGCCGCGGCCAAGAAGCTCCTGGTCACGGACGCGGACGACTACACCTGGAGCGCCGCGGCCATCGGCTCGCAGAACGCCGCGAGTTACCAGCTCGCCACCGGTGACCCGGTGATGGCGATCGGCGGCTTCAACGGCAGCGACCCGTCCCCGACGCTCTCCCAGTTCAAGAAGTACGTCGAGGACGGCCGCATCCACTACTTCATCTCCAGCGGAGAAGGCGGCGGCGGTATGGGCGGCGACAGCGGTACCTCGTCGAAGATCTCCACCTGGGTGGAGGCGAACTTCAAGAAGGTCACGGCAGGCAGCGCCACGTTCTACGACCTGACCCAGTCGGCGAAGAACGGCTGAGGCTCAGCGCCGCAGCAACAGGTCCGCGACAACGGGGCGGTGGTCGGAGGCGAGTGTCTCGGCCACCGCCGCGTCGCGTACCCGCACGGTGTCCTTGGACACGGCCACGTAGTCGATCCGCTGCACCGGGTCCTGCGCCGGGAAGGTGGGGGCGCCCGGCTCGATGTCCGTCAGGTTCTCCCACAGCGGCGCCAGCTCCGGGGCGGTCGGGGCCGCGTTGAAGTCGCCGAGCAGGATCTGCCGTACGGGCCCCCGCTCCTCCTTCCGGTCCTCGGCCATGATCCGACGGGTGTCGGCCACCTGGGCGGTCCGTACGGACGGGTCGGCGCGGTAGTCGAGGTGCGTCGCGTACACATGCACGGGCAGCCCCCTCACCCGCAGCACCACCTCGCCGAAGCCGGGCCCGGGGGTCGGCACCGGATTCGGGTCCTGGGTGGAGAGCCGGGTGATGGCGTGGTTCTCGGCGCTCACGATCCGGTACCTGGACAGCACCGCGACCCCGAACTCGCGCCGCGGCGCACCCGCGGTCGCCGGGTCGAAGCTGTAGATCGGGGCGAACGAGACCCTCATGCCGAGCCGCCGGCCCAGCTCGCCCGCCAGGTCCCGCCACTCGCTGCGGGCGTCCCAGTGGACGTCGACCTCCTGGAGCCCGATGACGTCCGCGTCCAGCGAGCGGAGCTCGGCGACCTGCCGGTCGAGATCGAAGACGTTGTCCATGCCCGCACCCGCATGGATGTTGTACGTGGCGACCCGCAGGGGCACCGGCCGGTCCCGCCCATGACCGTGCCCATGCCCTGCGGCCGTCGCGGGAGGCACCAGCACCGTCCCCAACAGGCCCGCGGCAAGCAGGATTTCCACCGTACGACGACGCAGTGACATACCACTCCAGCCCTTGTCGGATCAGCGATCGGCACCGTACCGCGGGAAAGTCGGTTGTACGCCCGACGGGAGCAGCTATACGGTGTACAACCCATTCCCTGTACACCGTATAGGGCCATGACCGAACGTCCGGGAGTCCGTATGACGGCGTCCGCCGCCGAGCAGAACCACCTCTCGCCGACGAGCCATCCGCAGCGCTGGCTGATCCTCGGTGTCATCTGCCTCGCCCAGCTCACCGTGCTGCTCGACAACACCGTCCTCAACGTCGCGATCCCCTCCCTCACCCGTGAACTGGACGCCTCCACCGCCGATGTGCAGTGGATGATCAACGCCTACTCGCTCGTCCAGTCGGGTCTGCTGCTGACCGCCGGCAGCTCGGCCGACCGCTACGGCCGCAAGAAGATGCTGATCACGGGACTCGCGCTGTTCGGCATCGGCTCGCTGGTGGCCGGGCTCGCCCAGTCCTCCGCGCAACTGATCGCCGCACGCGCCGGTATGGGCATCGGCGGCGCGCTGCTGATGACCACGACGCTGGCCGTCGTCGTCCAGATCTTCGACGACGCCGAGCGGGTGAAGGCGATCGGCATCTGGTCGACCGTCAGCTCCCTCGGCTTCGCCGTCGGCCCGCTGATCGGCGGGGTCATGCTCGACCACTTCTGGTGGGGCGCGATCTTCCTGATCAACATCCCGGTCGCCGTGATCGGCCTGGCGGCCGTGGCACGGCTGGTGCCGGAGTCCAAGAGCCGGACCGGGGAGCGCCCCGACCTGCTCGGCGCGCTGCTCTCCACCATCGGCATGGCCGCGGTCGTGTACGCGATCATCTCCGGACCGGGGCACGGCTGGACCTCCGGCCAGGTGCTGCTGACCGCCTTCGTCGGGGTCGCCGTCCTCACCGGATTCGTGCTGTGGGAGCTGCACATCCCGTATCCGATGCTGGACATGCACTTCTTCCGGAACCAGCGGTTCGTCGGCGCGGTCGCGGGCGCGATCCTGGTCGCGTTCGGGATGGGCGGCTCGCTCTTCCTGCTCACCCAGCAGCTGCAGTTCGTCCTCGGCTACGGTCCGCTGGAGGCCGGTCTGCGGACGGCTCCGCTGGCCCTGAGCGTCGTCGCGCTCAACCTCACCGGGCTGGGCGCCCGGCTGGTGCCCAAGCTCGGCACGCCCCTCACCATCGCCTCCGGGATGGGGCTGCTCGCCGCCGGTCTGGCCGCGATCGCCCTGCTCGGCCGGCACGGCTACGGCGGCATGCTGCTCGGCCTGCTCGTGATGGGCGCGGGCATCGCGCTCGCCATGCCCGCCATGGCCAACGCGATCATGAGCGCCATCCCGCCGGAGAAGGCGGGCGTCGGCGCCGGGGTCAACGGCACCCTCGCCGAATGCGGCAACGGTCTCGGGGTCGCGGTCCTCGGCGCCGTGCTGAACTCCCGGTTCGCCGCGCTCGTCCCGACGGCCGTGGGAGCCGCCTCGCTGCCCGCCGCACTGGCCGCGGCGAGCGGTGCGGGGGAGCGGCAGCGCATCACGGACGCCTTCGCCTCGGGTCTGGAGACGAGCCAGCTGGTCGGTGCCGTCGCGGTGCTGGTGGGCGGAGTGCTGGCCGCGGTGCTGCTACGCCGTGCGGAGCGGGGAGAATCGGCTCAGGCTGACCCGGCCGCGGTAGCGGCATAGCATCGGGCGGGACGTTCCGGACCGTACGACTCCGGTTTTTGGGCAGGGAGTACGTACCCGGTTCGTCCCGCCGGCGAGACAAGGGAGTGCGCCATGGTGTCCGCGGCCGATCGCGTGAAGAACCCTGCCAGGACCAGTGTGTGGCTCGACGGCAGGGCACCGACGCGCAGCCGGAAATCCGACCAGCCGGCCGGTCTCGACCGGGAGAGGATCACGGCGGCGTCGGTCCGGCTGCTGGACGCCGAGGGCCTCGCCAAGTTCTCCATGCGCCGCCTCGCCGCCGAACTGAACGTCACGGCGATGTCCCTCTACTGGTACGTCGACACCAAGGACGACCTGCTGGAGCTGGCCCTGGACTCGGTCTTCGCCGAGATCGCGGCCCCGCGCACGGACGCCGACTGGCGCGAACGGCTGCGCGAACTGGCCACCAGCTACCGGAGCTTGCTCGTCCGGCACACCTGGGCGTCGGCGCTGGCCGGCAACTTCCTGAACATCGGCCCACACTCGCTGCTCTTCTCGTACGCCATGCAGGACGTCATCCGGGCCACCGAGCTGCCGCTGCGGCACCAGACGGGCGCGATGTCGGCGGTCTTCCAGTTCGTGTACGGATTCGGCACCATCGAGGGCCACGTCGTGCAGCGCTCCGCGGACGCGGGGCTCAGCCAGGACGACTTCTACCGGCAGGCGCTGGGCACGATCCGCGCCCAGCCGCAGCTGAAGGACCTGATGGCGTCCTCGCAGAGCCTGATGGAGGCGCGCGGCGGGGACACCGTCGAGGAGATGCGCGAGCGGGACTTCACCTTCGCCCTCGACCTGCTGATCGCGGGCATCGAGGCGATGCGCGGACGGGGATAGCCGGGGGCCGCGGCCCTCGGCGGCACCCCGCCCTCCCGGGCCGCGTCCGGCGTCAGTAGCCGCGCGCCGTGTCCACGGCGAGTGCCGGGACCCGGCCCGCGACGAGGTCCCGCAGGCACGCCGCGAAGTCCGTGACGATGTCGTCGTCCGCGGTGATGCCCGCGGAGTGCGAGGTGACCACCGTCCGGGGCAGCCGCCAGCAGCGGTCACCGGGCCCCGCGGGCTCGTCCGCCAGCACGTCGAGCACCGCCCGCCCCACCGTCCCCGCGTGCAGCGCGGCCTCCAGCGCCGCCAGGTCCACGGTCGCGCCCCGGCCCACATTGATGAACGAGGCGCCGCCCATGGCCGCGAACCGCTCCGCCCCGAAGCGGCCCGCCGTCTCCCCGGTCAGCGGAAGCGCGGCGACCACCCAGCGGGCGTCCACCGGCTCGTCCGGACCGGCCACCGCGTCGAAGCCGGGCGGGACCGCGCGCGGGGTGCGCACCACGCCCACCGTCCGGATGCCGCAGGCCCGCAGCAGCCCCGCGACGGCCGAGCCGATCCGGCCGGTGCCGTGGATCAACGCGGTCTGTCCGGAGACGAGTTCGCCGGGGACGCGGCGCCACTCGGCCCGCGCGTGCTGCGCCGTGAACTCCGGGACGAACTGGCAGTCGGCCAGCACCCACGCCAGCACGTACTGCGCGATCCGCTCGCCCATCCGGCCCACCGTCCGGGTGAGCAGCGCCCCGGACGGCCACGGCCCGGCGTCCAGCAGCGCGTCCGTACCGGCGTTCACGCTGTGGAACCAGAGCAGCCCGTCCCCGCGCAGCGCCTCGGGCAGCGTCGCTCCCACGTACACGTAGGGACCGTCCGGGACGGCGGGGTCCTCGCCGGTGCGCTCCACCGGCCGCCCGGCGATCCGCTCCAGCGAGCGGACCACGGGGTCGGTGAGGCCGGGCGCGGCCAGCAGCCGCGCCCGCGCGACATGTGCGGTACCGACCGGCGGGACGGTCATCCGGTCCGTCACCAGGTCTGTCACCAGGTCCGGTGTCCGGCCCGGTATCCGGTCAGTCATCGGAGGCGAGCCGCGCCGGGAAGCCGCCCGTCGCGACGGGGCTCCAGCGCTCGGGCGTGATCCTGATGATCGACTTGCCCTGCTTCACCATCGCCGCCCGGTACTCGTCCCAGTCCGGGTGCTCCCCGGAGATGTTCCGGAAGTACTCGACGAGCGGCTCGACCGAGTCCGGTGAGTCGATCACCTCGGCCGAGCCGTCGATCTGCACCCACGGCCCGTTCCACTCGTCGGACAGGACGATCAGGCTCACCCGCTCGTCCCGCTTGGCGTTGCGGGTCTTGGCGCGTTCGGGGTACGTCGAGACGACGATCCGGCCCGCGTCGTCGACGCCGCAGGTGAGCGGGGAGCCCTGGGGGCGGCCGTCGGACCGGGTGGTCAGCAGGATCGCCCGGTGCCGGGGCCGTACGAACGCCAGCAAGGCGTCGAGTTCCACGGCGGTGTTGGTCGCGATGTTGGATGCCATGGAACAGACCCTACGACCGCGGACGGCTATGCGGCCGGAAGGGAATCGCCCTGCACGGCCTGGATGTCGAGCTCCACCCGGAGCGTCGTGCCGATCGCCGAGATGCCCGCCTGGATCACCTGGTTGTAGTTCATGGCGAAGTCCTCGCGGCGGAGCTCGGCCGTCGCCCGGAACGCCGCGCGCACGCCGCCCCAAGGGTCGGGGCCGGTGCCGAGGTAGCTCAGGTCGAGGTCGATGGGGCGCGCCACCCCGTGCAGCGAGAGCTCGCCGTGCACGGTCCACCGGTCGGGGCCGGCCGGGGTCAGTCCGCTGGAGCGGTACGTGATCTCCGGGAACCGGTCCGTGTCGAGGAAGTCCGGGGACCGCAGGTGCTTGTCCCGCATCCCGTTGCCGGTGTCGATGCTGGTCGCGCTGATGACCGCCTCCACCCGGGAGCGCTGCACGTCCTCGGCGATCTCGATCCGGCCGCCGAACTCGGTGAACCGGCCGTGCACGCTGGAGATGCCCAGGTGCTGGGCGACAGCGCCCACGGAGGAGTGCGCCGGGTCCAGCGACCAGGCGCCCGGCGGCGGCAGTTCCACACCGCCCTGGCGGGCCAGCACCACCGTGCCCGCCTCGACCCGGCCGCTCGCCGTGACGAGGGCGGTCGAGGCGGCGGGCGCGTACCCGACCGCCGTCACGATCACGGTGTACGCGCCGGCGGACAGCTGGGCGTCTGCCCGCACCGCCCCGTCCTCGTCGGCGGCGGCCCGCAGCACCTGCGTACCGGTCATGTCGGTGACCGTCACGACCGCGTGCTGGACGGCCCAGCCGTCCCGCGTCCGTACCTGTGCGCGAAGTCCCATCCCGTTTTCTCTCCTTGCTCAATGACCCCTCCGCTCACGGAACGGGTCACTCAATGAGTCGGGCCCCGGGGCGGGGACGACAGGCCGTCCCCTGCCTGCCCTCCCCGCCACCGGGGCCCATTTCCACCTGTCCGGACAGCCTCTCCGCTCGAAGCGCCGTCCCGCCAGGGGTCTTGACTACTCGCCGGGGTGGGCGAGCTCGATGTCGTGGCCGTCGATTCCTCGGCCGGCCACGGTCAGCGCGCCCGCCACCGGCGGGTATCCGGTCGCGATGACCGAGTACTCGCCCGCGTCCAGGTCGGTGAAGGCGTACGCCCCGTCCTCCCCGGTCGTGGAGTTGGCGATCACGTTGCCCGCCGCGTCGATCAGGGTGACGCGGGCGTCCGGCAGCGGCCGCAGACCGGAACCGGCCCGCACGACACCCTGCACCAGCGCACCGGACCGCAGTGCGGCGTCGACCCGGGTGACACCCTGGCCGCCGACCTCCACGGGCAGCGCCATCGGGCGGAACCCGGCCGCGTTCACCGCGACGGTCACCGAACCGGGGACCAGCTCACCGAAGGTGAACTCGCCCGCCTCACCGGACTTGCCGGTGGCCAGCACGTCGCCGCGCACATCGGTCACGATGATCATGGCGCCCTCGACCGGCGTACCGCCCTCGGCGGCCCGCACGGTTCCGGCCAGCCCGCTCGTACCGGCGAGCAGGATGTCGTACGCGAGCGGCTCCTCGCCGACGACCACGGTGGACGCCTGCGGCTGGAAGCCGTCGGCGGACGCGATCAGTACGTACGAACCGGCGCCCGGGGCGTCCAGACCGTAGCTGCCGTCGGCCCGCGCGGCCGAGAGGCCCAGCTGCCGGCCGCCCAGCGAGATCAGCGTGACGGCGGCGTGCCCGACGGGCGCGCCCTCGGCGCCGCGCACCACACCGTGTACCGCGGTGCCCTGCAGGGTCGCCACCGGAGCGGCCTGAAGGGTGTCGGCCGCGGTGACCCCGGCCGTTCCCCCGGAGACCGGTGCCGCGGAGCCGGACGGGACCTCGGCGAGGACCGCCGTGTCGGCCGGCTCCGCCGCCGCTGCCTCCGGCCGGGCCGGGGCGTCGTTCGCGGCGTTCGTCCTCAGCGCGACCTCCTTGATGAAGATCGTGATCACGAAGGCGAGCAGTGCGGCCGGAGCCGCGTACAGGAAGACGTCACCGACGCCGTGTCCGTAGGCCGCCTCGACGACCGTACGGATCGGTGCGGGCAGCGTGTCCAGGTTGGGGATGCCCCCGCCGCCGGCGTCCATGGCCGCGCCCTGGGGACCGAGGTCCGTGAGGCCGTCCTTGACGTAGTGGGTGACGCGGTTCGCCATGACGGCGCCCAGTGCCGAGACACCGATGGCACCACCGAGCGAACGGAAGAAGGTGACGACGGAGCTGGCAGAACCGAGGTCCTTGGGGTCGACCTGGTTCTGGGTGGCGAGTACCAGGTTCTGCATCATCATGCCGACGCCGAGACCCATCACGAACATGTAGACCGCGATCTGCCAGTACGCGGTGTCGTACCGGATCGTGCCGAGCATGCCGAGCCCGGCCGTGATCAGGAAGCCGCCGCTGACCAGCCAGGCCTTCCAGCGGCCCGTCTTGGTGATGACCTGGCCGGAGATGGTGGAGGAGAGGAACAGACCCGTGATCATCGGGATCGTCATCACACCGGACATCGTCGGCGACTTGCCGCGTGCCAGCTGGAAGTACTGGCTGAAGAAGACGGTGCCCGCGAACATCGCGATACCGACGAACAGCGAGGCCAGCGAGGCCAGCGTGATGGTGCGGTTGCGGAACAGCCGCAGCGGGATGATCGGCTCGTGCGCCCGGGACTCGGTGAAGACGAAGAGCAGGGCGAGGAGCACGGAGCCGGCCAGCATCACGCCGGTCTGCCAGGACATCCAGTCGTACTTGTCGCCGGCGAAGGTCACCCAGAGGAGCAGCAGGGAGACGGCGGAGCTGATGAAGAAGGCTCCGGTCCAGTCGACCTTGACCTCGCGCTTGACGACCGGGAGCTTCAGGGTCTTCTGGAGCACGACGAGGGCGATGGCCGCGAACGGCACGCCGACGTAGAAGCACCAGCGCCAGCCCATCCAGCTGGTGTCGGTGATGACACCGCCGAGCAGCGGACCGCCGACGGTGGCGACGGCGAAGACCGCGCCGAGGTAGCCGCTGTAGCGACCGCGCTCACGCGGGGCGATCATCGCGGCCATCACGATCTGGGCGAGGGCGGAGAGACCGCCGACGCCGATGCCCTGCACCACGCGGCAGGCGATCAGCATGCCGCTGCTGGTCGACATACCGGCGACGACCGAGCCGAGCACGTAGATGACCAGGGCTATCTGGACCAGCAGCTTCTTGCTGAACAGGTCGGAGAGCTTGCCCCACAGGGGGGTGGTCGCCGTCATGGCCAGCAGCGAGGCCGTGACGACCCAGGTGTAGGCGCTCTGACCGCCGCCGAGGTCGGAGATGATCTCCGGCAGGGCGTTGGTGACGACGGTGGACGACAGGATCGCGACGAACATGCCGAGCATCAGCCCGGTGAGTGCTTCCATGATCTGCCGGTGTGTCATCGGCGTGCCGTCGGAGGAATCGTTCCCTCCGTGCTTGGCGTGGCCGCCCCGCACACCGGTTGGTGTGGTCGTAGCCATTTAAATCCTTGTCTTTGCTTCTGTTACACGGGTGTACGGGTGTACGAGCCGTCGTCGCTGTCGGCCGGCCGGGTGCGGCAGTCGCCGCTGTGCCGTCCGGGGGCGCACCCGCCGGAGCTGCGACAGGAGAAACTGTCGCGCAACCGGGCCAGCAGCGTGTTGAGCTGCCCGACCTCTTCGTCGGACCAATCCTCGAGGTGGTGGGCGAACATTTCGGTGGACCGGCGGTTCAGGTCGCCGAGCACGTCCTCGCCCGCGGGGGTCAGCCGCAGGATCCGGGAACGCTTGTCCGCCGGGTCCGGTGATCGTTCGATCCAGCCGCGTTCTGCCACGTGGGCGACGTGCCGGCTGGTCACCGACATGTCGACGTCGAGCAGCTCGGCCAGTCTGCTGATCCGTATTTCGCCGTGCCGGCTCAGCAGAGCCAGTACGGCCGCGGAGCCCGCGGGGCATTCGGCCGGCAGGGTGCGGGCGAGTCCTCGTTTCACTGCGCCGATGGCGCTCAGCTGCCGGGCCAGTTCTTCGTACTGACTCCGTGCGGCCACGGGACCCCCAGACATCTTCACACCGGTCATGTTGTTGCTTAGGGCAACCATAGAAGCCGTTGGTTGCTGCAGGCAAACGAAAAAGGGCTTGCATAAGTAAAGGAACGCAAAAGGCTCCGTAGAGCCGGAGTCAAAGCCCCAGCGTGTGCGGTGCGCGAGTGGTGGATGTGTGTCGTGCCACACAGGGGGCGCGGGTGACGCGGTCCGGAGCCCGCTCTCCGGATGGGCCGGTCCGCCCGAGGGGCGACGCCGCCCCGCCCGCGAGCGGTGCGCGAGCGCCCCTCGCGCGTATATACGGGAGGGCCGGCGGGTGGGAGCACCCGCGATCCCCAAGTGGCCTGTCACGTAACGGTGTTGTGCGGGAGAGGGGGCGCCGGGCATGGCGCGGTGCACGGCGCCGGGGGCCGGCGGGCTCCGCACCGCGTCTTCGCGTCTTCGCCGCCGCGCACCTGGGGCCCGCGCCCCTCACCCACGCCTTCCGCGCCGGATCCCCGGCCGCGGCCTCGCGCCTTCACCGCCCCGGGGGTTGGGCGTCCGGGCCGAGTTCGCTAGGGTCCTGCGACATGGCACACAACCCCCACGCCCCGCAGGGTCCCGAGGGCACAAGCGACCCGGCAGGCAACACGCAGATGTTCCGCGCCTTCGTCGACGAGGGCGAGCCGCAGCGCCGGCAGCAGCCCGCGGCCGTGTCGTCCGGTCCGAGGACCGGACTGATCGCCATCGTCGTCGCGGTGATCGTCGTCCTCGGTGCGGTCGCCTGGCTCGCGCTCGGCTGACCGGCCCTCCGGTCACCCCGTCCCCATCCGTCACTTCCAGACGGCGGTGACGTCCCGGGTCTCGACATGCATGCCCAGGGGCACCCGCCAGGCGTCCACACAGACGGTGTACGTCTTCTTCCGCGCCGCTCCCGCGCCGATCGGTGCGGGCAGCGGCGCTGTCGATTCCCGGGTCGCCCAGTCGATCCCCAGCCCGCCGATGATGTGCGTGGCGAAGGTGACGGTGCCCGAACGCGCCGGTGATCCACCGGTGTTGCGGAACTCCACGGTGACCTTCTCGCACCAGCGCTTGTCCGCCGCCGCCCGCTCGGGCGCGCCCACCATCAGCACGGCCGCCCCCGCGGGGGCGGTGGAGCCCGGCGCGGACGGGGTCGCGGGGCCGGTGGAGCCTGAGCCGGAGCCGCCGGGGCCGGAGCCGCCCGTGGGGCTCGCGCCGCCCGTGCCGCCGCCGCTCGTGCCGTTCGTGGTGCCGGAGCCGTCCGCCGTGCGGCCCGGCGTCCCAGGCCGCCCCGCAGCACCGCCCGAACCACCCGCACCGCCGTCCCCGGCGCCGCCGGCATCCCCGTCGCCGCCCGCATCGCGGGACGCGGCCGAGGAGCCCGGTGCGGGCGAGGCGCCGCCGCGTCCGCCGTCACTGCCCGCGTCTCCCTTGCCGCCACCGCCCCCGCGCCCGTCCCCGTCCAGCGGGACCAGCGTGACCTTCCCCGAGGGCGCCACCGCCCCCGGGGGAGCCTTCGCGGGGGCCGACCGCGCGGCACCGACGGCCGTGTAGCCGTCGCCGCCCGTCCCGTTGCCGCAGCCTGTCAGCGTCGCGCCCAGGCACAGCACGGCCGCCGAGGCGGCGATCACGGTGCCCCGGCGGCCGTGCGGGCCGAATGTCTGACGTCGCATCGCGCCAGTGTGACTGACGGTCCGTCAATTCGGAACCCTTGCGCGGCTGCGCGCGGGTCAGTCGGCGATGAGGCCCTCCCTGAGCTGGGCGAGCGTGCGGGTCAGCAGGCGCGAGACGTGCATCTGCGAGATGCCGACCTCCTCGCCGATCTGCGACTGGGTCATGTTGGCGAAGAACCGCAGCATGATGATCTGCCGCTCCCGGGGCGGGAGTTTGGCCAGCAGCGGCTTGAGGGACTCGCGGTACTCGACGCCCTCCAGCGCCGCGTCCTCGTATCCCAGCCGGTCGGCCAGCGAGCCCTCGCCGCCGTCGTCCTCGGGTGAGGGCGAGTCGAGCGAGGAGGCGGTGTAGGCGTTGCCGACGGCCAGGCCGTCCACGACGTCCTCCTCGGACACCCCGAGCGCCTTGGCCAGCTCCGGCACGGTCGGCGAGCGGTCGAGCTTCTGGGAGAGCTCGTCGCTGGTCTTGGTGAGGGCGAGCCGGAGCTCCTGGAGCCGGCGGGGCACACGTACCGACCACGAGGTGTCGCGGAAGAAGCGCTTGATCTCTCCGACGACGGTGGGCATCGCGAACGTGGGGAACTCCACGCCGCGTTCGCAGTCGAACCGGTCGATCGCCTTGATCAGGCCGATCGTGCCGACCTGGACGATGTCCTCCATGGGTTCGTTACGGCTGCGGAACCGTGCCGCGGCATAACGCACCAGCGGCAGGTTGAGCTCGATGAGTGTGTCCCGCACATAGGCACGCTCGGGGCTGTCCGTTCCATCGGGACCCGGTGCGGGACCCAGTGCGGCGAGCCGCACGAACAGCGAGCGGGACAGCGTGCGGGTGTCGATGGCTTCCGACGAGCTGGTGAGCACAACGGGTGCGGGTGCGCTCTTGGTGAGCGTGAGCACCTTCGAGCTGCCCTGTTCTGCGGACATGCCACCCCCTTGAGGTCGCGGACGGTCGCGGTGGCCGCGACCATCGGAGGAACGCAGCCTCCACCTGAATACCGGAGGGGAGGCGGCGGCAAACGCGGTTCCCGCAGAATGTCACATGTCGGCAACACGCTGTAGTGACTTGTCGACAAGTCTTGGGGGATTCTGTGCAGTTAACAAGGGATTTGCCGCATGTGTTTCGACGGGAACGTCCGAGGAGCGGATTTCCCGATCCGGTTACGCCTCGATCCTGTTTGCGGATCGCAGTCGGGCGAAACTCCTGGCGAGGAGCCTTGACACATGCATCTGGGAGACACCCAGTTCCGCGCTGATCTGGGACTGCGTCAGATTGCTGTAGTAGCGCAGCAGCAGGATCCGCTGCTCCCGCTCGGGCAGCTGGACGAGCAGGTGCCGGACCAGATCGCGGTGTTCGACCCCGGCCAGCGCCGGGTCCTCGTAGCCGAGCCGGTCCAGCAGTCCGGGCAGTCCGTCACCCTCCTGGGCGGCTTCCAGCGAGGTCGCGTGGTACGAGCGCCCCGCCTCGATGCAGGCCAGCACCTCGTCCTCGGAGATCTTCAGCCGCTCGGCGATCTCCCCGGTGGTGGGTGAGCGGCCGTGAGCGGTCGTCAGGTCCTCTGTGGCGCCGGTGACCTGGACCCAGAGCTCGTGCAGCCGGCGCGGCACGTGGACGGTCCGTACGTTGTCCCGGAAGTACCGCTTGATCTCGCCGACCACGGTCGGCATCGCGAAGGTCGGGAACTGGACGCCCCGTTCGGGGTCGAACCGGTCGATGGCGTTGATCAGGCCGATCGTGCCGACCTGGACGACGTCCTCCATCGGCTCGTTACGGCTCCTGAACCGCGCCGCGGCGTACCGCACGAGGGGGAGGTTCGCCTCGATCAGCGCCGTCCGGACCCGGCCGTGCTCCGCCGTCCCCGGCTCCAGCCCCTTGAGCTGCCCGAAGAGGACCTGGGTGAGCGCCCTGGTGTCCGCGCCCCTGGTCCGGGCGGGCGTGACGGTGTCGTCGGGCGTCTCGGTCTCGATCGTCTGCACCGCCGTCTGCGGCTGCTGCGCCGACTGCGCCTGCTGCGGCGGCTGGACGGCCTGCGGCTGCTGGGCGGTCTGCTCCGTCCGGGCGGTCGGTGCCGTCTGGACGGCGGACGCCGTCGGGGTGGTCTGCCCTGTCTGGGCGGTCTGGGGAGGCACTTGAGGCGCTGTACTGGCCGGCACGGTGACGCCACCCCTTTGCGGTCAACTTCGGTCAACTCATCCGTCAAAAGCGGTCATAGCATCACAAGACATGTCCACTATGCGCAAGCACCCTATTGCGCCGTGTTGGCCTCGAATCGGTTTAAACACAAAGAAAAGCCCCTCACCGCTGTGGTGAGGGGCTCGCAGGGCCGAAGGGGTCAGAACGGGTAGTCGGCGATCACCCAGGTGGCGAACTCACGCCACTGACCGGCGGCCGCCTGGTGGGCCGGATGCTCGATGTAGCTCTTCAGCGCGGCCTCGTCGGCGACGGCGGAGTTGATGGCGAAGTCGTACGCGATCGGCCGGTCGGTGATGTTCCAGGCGCACTCCCAGAACTCCAGCCCGGGGACCTTGTCCGCCAGTTCCTGGAAGGCCCTGGCCCCCGCGACGACCCGCGGATCGTCCCGCTCGACGCCGTCGTTCAGCTTGAACAGGACCAGATGGCGGATCATGGGGGTTACTCCTACTTCACGAGCTCGGACATGAAGTCACCGACGCTCTGCGCGGCACTCGAAACGCCCTCGAACCCTACTTGGACGAGATCGGCGGCCCGTGCCGGGGACGTGATGATCGTGTAGAGCACGAAGACGACTATCAAGTAGAGAGCGATCTTCTTCGCTTGCACCATCGGCCCCTGGCTCCCCTTCGATCTCGTGCGCGGTCGGGCGAGTCTATCCGCACGAATGGCCGTATCCGCCTGCTGTTTCCGATCACTCATCCGGACTTTAGGGACCAAGGACCCGGAGATCGGGGCCCTTTGCCCGGCCTCGCGGCTTCTGCGGCCAGGCAGGATGGATGGCGAGCCCGGCGGATGTGGCAGGAAGTCCGCGGGGCGAGGAACAGGACCCGTCTGTGGGGTCCTCGCCGCGGCACCCCCCCGATCGCGGCGAGGGCTGGTAGGGCCTGTTCTCATCGGGGGGAGCGGCTTGTCCCCCCGATGCCGCTTCCCCCGACCTGAGCAGCAGCACAGCACGCAGGCCCCGGCTCCTTCCCGAGCCGGGGCCCGCGTCGTTCCGTGGGACAGGCGGAACGGGCAGGCGGAACGGGCAGGCGGAACGAGGGAGACGGAACGCAGAGAAGGGACCGACCCCAACGGGTCGGTCCCTTCATCCATCTGCGGTAGCGGAGGGATTTGAACCCTCGGTGAGTTTCCCCACACTCGCTTTCGAGGCGAGCTCCTTCGGCCGCTCGGACACGCTACCGAGAGAGAGCTTAGACCATCCCGGCCGTCCTTCGAAATCCGATTCCCGAAGGCACCGCCCGGACGCGGGGATACCAGGTCAGCGGTGGCGGAAGAAGGCGGTGAGACGGGCCGCGCAGTCGGCCTCCAGCACGCCGGGGATCACCTCGGGGCGGTGGTTGAGCCGGCGGTCGCGTACGACGTCCCAGAGCGAGCCGGCCGCTCCTGCCTTCTCGTCCCGGGCTCCGTAGACGACCCGGGCCACCCGGGACTGCACCAGCGCGCCCGCGCACATCGTGCAGGGCTCCAGCGTGACCACCAGGGTGCATCCGGACAGCCGCCATGCGCCGAGCGCGGCGGCGGCCCGGCGGAGGGCGAGGATCTCGGCGTGCGCGGTCGGGTCGCCGGTCGCCTCGCGTTCGTTGTGTCCCGCGGCGAGCGGTGTGCCGTCCGGGGCGAGGACGACGGCGCCGACCGGCACATCGCCGGCCGCCGCCGCCCGGTCGGCCTCGTCCAGGGCGCGGCACATGGCCGCCCGCCACGGGTTCCGTACGGGATCGTGCGGTGGGGGCAGGTCGTGCGGGTGCGGTGCTTCGGTCACCCGCGGACCTTAACGGACGGTCTCCAGGACCTCGGCCGCTCCCAGCGCGTCCGCGATCTCCACCAGGGCGTCCGTCCGCAGCATCAGCAGCTCCGCCTCGGGGAGCCCGAGGTCGGACAGGACCCCGGTGTCACCGAGCGGGCCTGCCGGTACGGCGTCGAGCCCGTCGTCGTCATCGTCGTCGGTGGTGTCGTTGTGGTGGTCGTCGTTGTGGTGGTCGGGGGCGTTGTCCGGCTCGTCGTCCTCAGGACCGTCGAGTCCGACGAGCTCTTCGAGGGCGGCAATCGAGTCCTCGGCCCCGGGTTCGCGGCCGAGCAGTTCATCGGTGAGCAGGATCTCCCCGTACGAGGAGCGGGCGGCGGCGGAGGCGTTGGAGACGTAGATACGCGGGTCCTCCTCACCGTCCACCCGGATGACGCCGAACCAGGCGTCCTCCTGCTCGATGAAAACGAGCACCGTGTCCTCGTCAACCGAGGCTTCACGGGCCAGATCAGTCAGATCGGACAGGGTCTCCACGTCGTCGAGATCCGTGTCGCTCGCTTCCCACCCGTCTTCGGTGCGCGCGAGCAGTGCGGCGAAGTACACCGTGACTCTCCCACTGGTCTAGGGGCCTCTCGTTCCGATCAGGCCGGGCTCGCGGGGTCCGGCACGCGCGTCTGACCCCGCTCCCTGATCCGGCCTGGTCCGAACGTAAGACCCTAGGTGTGTCGGTCCGGCGGGAGGGCAGTCGGTGGTCCGGCTGCCCTGCGTCCCGCCCATTCGGAATCGTGGCAGAAACGAGGGCCCGGCGAGAGCAGTTCGGACGTTGCGTCGGCCATCAGTTCTCGACGACGCCGCCACCAGGGGGTTCTTCCGCAGGCCGGACGGCTACCAGCGAAACGTCCTCATCCGCATGGCCTGGCGCATTCGGGCGGCCTTGACCCGCCGCGGCTGGACCCGGTCGCGCAGCGCCTTGGCCTCGTGAAGCTCGCGGAGGAACTGGGCGCGGCGCCTGCGGCGCTGCGCGTCCGTCTCCTGCGCGTCCGTCTCCTGCGCGTCGGCCTCCTGCGTGTCCCCGGTCCCGGGGCGGTCCGCCCCGTCCCGCTTCCGCTGTGCCCCGTCCGGCATCGGCTCATCACCCCAAGGCTGGGTCCGTATGCCCCCACCTTCCCCCCGAACGTGTGGTTGATGCCAGCGCACGGGTACGGGAGGCGCGGCTACTGTGGGTCCCATGCGGATCCACGTCGTCGACCACCCGCTGGTCGCGCACAAACTCACCACCCTGCGCGACAAGCGCACCGACTCCCCGACCTTCCGGCGCCTCGCCGACGAGCTGGTCACCCTGCTCGCGTACGAGGCCACCCGCGATGTGCGCACCGAGCAGGTCGACATCGAGACCCCGGTGACACCCACCACCGGCGTGAAGCTCTCGTATCCGCGGCCCCTGGTCGTGCCCATCCTGCGGGCCGGCCTCGGCATGCTCGACGGCATGGTGCGGCTGCTGCCGACCGCCGAGGTGGGCTTCCTGGGCATGATCCGCGACGAGGAGACGCTGCAGGCGTCCACGTACGCGACCCGGATGCCGGAGGACCTCTCGGGCCGCCAGGTGTACGTCCTGGACCCGATGCTGGCCACCGGCGGCACGCTGGTCGCGGCCATCCAGGAGCTGATCAAGCGCGGTGCGGACGACGTCACCGCCGTCGTGCTGCTCGCCGCGCCCGAGGGCGTCGAGGTGATGGAGCGCGAGCTGGCGGGGACGCCGGTCACCGTGGTCACCGCCTCGGTCGACGAGCGGCTCAACGAGCACGGCTACATCGTCCCGGGCCTCGGCGACGCGGGTGACCGGATGTACGGCACCGCCGGCTAGGGCCCGTCCCGGCTCCAGGACGCCCGCCCGCCCCGCCCGCCCCGCGCGGTCCTCAGCAGGAGGACGGCGCGGGGGCGGGCTTGGTCAGGGCGGTCAGGGCGGTGGAGGCCGCCTGCGGCGTGCTGAACGCCTTGAACTTCGTACCGATGATCAGATCGATGTCCGCGGACTTGCGGGCGTCGGTCTTGGTCGCGGCCCCCGGCAGCTGCGTGCCGAGCACCGGGAAGGTGCCGTTGACCGCGGTCGGAGCGCCCAGCAGTATGCCGGTCCCGGTGACCTTCTTGTCGTACGCGGCGCTGGCGTTGCCGACCTTGCCGATCGTGAACCCGCGTTTCTTCAGCTCATCGGCCGCCGCCTTCGCGAGCCCGCCGCGCGGGGTCGCGTTGTAGACGTTGACCTTGATCTTCGCGGGCTTCGGCAGTGCCACGGCGGGCGCGGACGGCTTGGCGGACGGGCAGTCCGCCTTGCGGTCGGCGGCGCTGGCCGTCTTGTCGCCGCCCGTGAAGACATCGATGAGCTGCAGCGTGCCCCATCCGGCCACCCCTAGGGCGACCACGGAGGCGGTGGCGGCGAGGACCAGTCTGGTGCGGCGGCGGGGGCGCCGCATGCGCGGGTACTTGTCACCCGTGATGCGGTATTTTCCGCCCATGCCGGGGGGAGTGAGCATGCTCATGGGCGCAGCGTAGTGCGACCCGGTGATGATGCCTACTAAATGATCAATGGATCGCACCCGTCCGAGTGGGAAAACACCCGAACGAACCCCGCGGGGCGTGTTGTGGAGCGGTGTGTGGTCTCAGCCGAGTTCGAGCACGCGGGCGTGCAGTACCTGGCGCTGCTGGAGCGCGGCGCGGACCGCGCGGTGCAGTCCGTCCTCCAGGTAGAGGTCGCCCTGCCACTTCACGACGTGCGCGAACAGATCGCCGTAGAACGTGGAGTCCTCGGCGAGGAGGGTTTCGAGATCCAGCTGGCCCTTGGTGGTCACGAGCTGGTCGAGGCGGACCGGGCGCGGCGCGACATCCGCCCACTGCCGGGTGCTTTCCCGGCCGTGGTCGGGATAGGGCTGCCCATTTCCGATGCGCTTGAAGATCACACGGAAAGCCTACCGGTCAAGAGCCGCCGGGCGCAGCCACGGAGCGGGACTGCGGTGCGGGCTACGACGGCATATAAACGTCCATTCCGGAATTGGGTCCGTGAGGAGGCTGAGGAGATGGCGGCCGGGTACGGCATCGCCGGGCCCGCTCACCTGCCCTTGGCGCCGGTCTTCGCGGCCTTGGCCGCCAGCTTGGCCGCCGCCTTGGTCTCCTGCTTGTACGCGCGGACCTCGGCGAGCGACTCGGGGCCGGTGATGTCGGCGACCGAGCGGTGCGAGCCGTCCTCCCCGTACGGCCCCGCCGCCTCGCGCCAGCCCGGCGGCCGGACGCCGAACTGCTTGCCCAGCAGCGCCAGGAAGATCTGCGACTTCTGGGTGCCGAAACCGGGCAGGGCGTTCAGCCGCTTCCGGAGCTCGGCGCCGGTGGCGGCGTCGCTCCACACTCTGCTCGCCACACCGTCGTACTGAGCCACCAGGTACTGGCACAGCTGCTGCACCCGCTTGGCCATGGAGCCCGGATAGCGGTGCAACGCGGGTTTCGCGGTGAACAGCTCGACGAACGCCTCGGGGTCGTACACGGCGATCTCATGGGCGTCCAGATCGTCCCCGCCCATCCGCTGCGCCAGGGTGTACGGGCCGGAGAAGGCCCACTCCATCGGCACCTGCTGATCCAGCAGCATGCCCACCAGGGCGGCGAGCGGACTGCGTCCGAGGAGTTCGTCCGCCTCCGGCTGCTGGGCGATCCGGAGGGTGATGTCCTGGCCTTTGTCGCTCTTGGTCATGGCCCGATCATCGCGAGCGCGGGGTGCGACGGCCAGCACCATCACCGCCTGCGGAGCTGTTGGCGGCCGATTGAAGCCGTTTGCCGCTCTTTGTAACCTTTTGCAGCCGATTCCGGCCCTCACCGCACCCCGGGCGGCAGCTTGTCGGGGTTGGCGACGTCGTAGATGCCGCTGATCTGTTCGCCGTCCTGTGTCAGGTCGAGGACCATCACGGCGAACGGGGTGTCGCCGCTGAACGGAACCGCCGCGGGGTCGCCGTTGACCTGCCGGTAGACGATCTCGAGGCCCTCGCGGTGCGATGCGCGGGAGATGAGCAGCCGGGCGACGTTGTCGCGGCCGTGCACCAGGAGCGGTCCGGCCGCCGGGGACTTCCCGCCGCCGTCGGCCCAGAGGGTGACGTCGGGGGCGAGCAACCGCATCAGCGCGGCCGGGGCGGGACGAGCGGGGACAGGGATGCTGCGGGGTCCGGGGGAGCCTGGTGCGGCGCCGGGGCCCGGGTGATCATGTCCCGCGGGAGCTGTTGCCACACGGGGGCACATGCTCTTCATGGACGGGAAGTCGGCGTGTTGCCGGGCGCGGGGCGCGTCCAGGGCTGTCGGGTCTGTCAGGGCCGAACGGGCGCGGCCTCGCCGAGCCGCTCGCGCAGGGTGCCGGCGAACTCCTCGGCCCGCCCCAGCTGCTTGCGCAGGTCGGCGACGCGCTCGGCGGCGGCCTGCTCGAAGTGGCGCACGCGCTCCAGGAGTTCCTCGCGCTCGGCGCCCGCCGGGGGCGGGACCGCGTCGAGGCGGTCGGTGGCGTCGAGGAGGTCCCGCATCTGGTCCAGGGTGAAGCCGAGCGGCTTCATGCGGCGGATCACCATCAGGCGGGCGACGTCGGTCTCGGTGTAGAGGCGGAACCCGCCCTGGGAGCGGGCCGAGGGGATGACCAGGCCGGTTTCCTCGTAGTGCCGGATGGTGCGCAGCGACAGCTCGGTCCGCGCGGCGACCTCGCCGATCTGCATGTGGTCGCTGCTCACGCGGGTGCCTTTCCTCGTCTGCCGCCGGGGCCCGGTCCAGGTCTCGGCCCAGCGGCGGTCTGCGTCAATCTCTACCGTTACGTTAGAGTAGAGTCGGCGGCTGTCAGGGTTTGAGCCACCGCCGTTCCGTGTTCATGGTGCGGGACGGGTCGGCCCGTCGCCAAAAGCCGTGCCGGGACCGACGACGCCCCCGGCGAAGCCCGATGCCGCAGGAGAGCGCGTGCGCATGCTCGTACAGCCCGGCGTCGCCGCCTTCCCGCCGTGAGCCCCTGAGCGGCGGCATCCGGACGGTCCGCAGGTCATGCCGCTGCTCCCTGTGACTTCGGCCCGCCGCTCGCGGGCCTCGCGGATGGCCATCCGGGTCTCCGTACGGCCATCCCGGTCGCCGCGTACGGCGACCTCGGCCTTCGTACTGTTCCGTACGCCCCTCGGTGACGCCGGGTGGGCCCGAGCACGACAGGTTCCGCTTCTCTTGACTACCTCCGCACTGTCCCCGGCCGCGCGGCTGCGCGGTCTGCGTCCCGACTGGCTGTCCGACCCGAAGGTCTGGCGCACCGAGGTCCTGGCCGGCCTGGTGGTCGCGCTCGCGCTGATCCCCGAGGCGATCTCGTTCTCGGTCATCGCCGGGGTCGACCCCGCCATCGGCCTGTTCGCGTCCTTCACCATGGCCGTGACCATCTCGGTCGTCGGCGGACGCCGCGCGATGATCTCCGCCGCGACCGGCGCCGTCGCCCTGGTCATCGCCCCGCTCAACCGCGAGCACGGGCTGGGCTACCTGGTCGCGGCGGTGATCCTGGCCGGCTTCTTCCAGATCGTCCTCGGGGCGCTCGGCATCGCGAAGCTGATGCGGTTCGTGCCCCGCAGCGTGATGGTCGGCTTCGTCAACTCCCTCGCCGTCCTCATCTTCATGGCCCAGGTCCCGGAGATGCACGACGTGCCCTGGCCCGTCTACCCGCTGATCGCGGCCGGTCTGGCTCTGATGGTGTTCTTCCCGAAGGTCACCAAGGTGATCCCGGCCCCGCTCGTGTCCATCGTGATCCTCACCGTGATCACCGTCGCCGCGGGGATCGCGGTGCCGACCGTGGGCGACAAGGGCGAACTGCCGTCCGCCCTGCCCGTACCTGGCCTGCCCGACGTGCCCTTCACCCTGGACACGCTGACCACCATCGCCCCCTACGCGCTCGCGATGGCGCTGGTCGGCCTGATGGAATCGCTGATGACGGCCAAGCTGGTCGACGACATCACCGACACCCACTCCTCCAAGACACGTGAGTCCGTCGGCCAGGGCATCGCCAACATCGTCACCGGCTTCCTCGGCGGCATGGGCGGCTGCGCCATGATCGGCCAGACGATGATCAACGTAAAGGTGTCCGGGGCCCGCACCCGCCTGTCCACGTTCCTGGCGGGTGCGTTCCTGATGGTGCTGTGCATCGTCTTCGGCCCGATCGTCTCCGACATCCCCATGGCCGCGCTGGTCGCCGTCATGGTCATGGTGTCCTTCGCGACCTTCGACTGGCACTCCATCGCCCCGAAGACGCTGAGGCGGATGCCCGCCGGCGAGATCGCCGTCATGGCCGTCACCGTGGCCTGCGTCGTCGCCACCCACAACCTCGCGATCGGCGTCGTCGTCGGCACCGTCACCGCGATGGTCGTCTTCGCCAAGCGCGTCGCCCACCTGGCCGACGTCACCGCCGTCGTCGACCCCGACGGCACCCAGGTCGTCTACGCGGTCACCGGTGAGCTCTTCTTCGCCTCCTCCAACGACCTGGTCACCCGGTTCGACTACGCCGGCGACCCCGACAAGGTCGTCATCGACCTGACGGCCACCCACATCTGGGACGCCTCCTCCGTCGCGGCGCTCGACGCGATCGAGACGAAGTACGCCCAGCGCGGCAAGTCCGTCGAGATCATCGGCCTCAACCAGCCCAGCGCCCAGATCCACGACAGGCTCAGCGGCGAACTCACCGGGGGGCACTGAACGGTGTCCACAGGGCGTGCCGCGCATGGGGCGCCGCAGCCCGTCATGCCGCGGGAGGCTCCGCGTGCCCGGTGCGGCCGGGCGTCAGCGTTGGTATCGCGTTCCTCATCAGCGCGTTCTGTGACCGCCAGGTCGGTGGTCAGGCGGTCGTGGCGGGACGCGGGCTGCCGTGGAAGACCTGGCTGCTGTGCCAGGAACGGTGGGCGGCGGCGATGGGGCGGACGCCCGGCTGGGGGCCGAGGAGCGGTCGGCCGGCGAGGGTGATGACATGCTCGCGGGCGGCGGTGCTGTGGCCGACGAAGCTCTGCGAGACCAGGATGCGGTGGCCCTCGCCATGGCCTTCGCCGAGACCGAGTACGCCCTTGTCGAACAGCTTGTGGTGCAGCGAGCACAGGCACAGCCCGTTCTCGACGTCGTCCGGCCCGTCGAACGCCCACCACCGCACGTGGGCGGCCTCAAGCCCGACCGGCACCGCGCCGATCCTGCCGTCGTACCCGCAGAAGGCGCACCGGTACTCGTACGCCGTCAGGACCGTCTCCCGCATCCGCCGGTCCCGCCGCCGGCGTGCGGCAGAGAGCTGCCCGGTCTCGGCCTCCTCCAGCTCCAGGCCGACGGCTTCGCACAGCTCTCCGTGGAGGGAGGGCGGGAAGTTCAGATCGAGCAGCACCCGCGCCATCCGGCCGAGGAGGGACGGCTCCCGCCGCAGCGCCGCCCGTAGCTCCGGCGTCAGCCGCCCGGCGGCGCCGCTTGCGCGCAGCTCCCTGACCCCGGTGCCGGGACTGCCCGGCCCGCGCTCGGTGCGCACCTCCCAGACGCCGTCACTCACCAGATGGTGGAAGGGGTAGGCGGGAGTCGTCCGGTTACCGGGACCGTATTCGGCGAGCAGTCCCCGCAGGTCCTCCTCCACGGCGCTGTACCGCAGCTCGTCATCAGCGTCCTGCTGGAACCGGCTGAGCGCGTACAGGAACAGCAACGGCTTGTGCGCGGCCCGGGTCCCGCCCCTCGTCCACTGCCTCAACTGCGCGGTGCGCTCGACCCAGTTCATAGTCGGCGATCGTAGTGGCGGCTCGTCGCAGCGTTCGGCCGTGGGGCATCGCCCCGGGGGCCGGCCGGGCACCGGCCCACGACGCGGATCCCGGCTACCCGGGCATGACGCCGTGGATACGGGAGAGGGCGAAGACCCGGTCGTCGTCGCGCAGGCGGCACCACGCATACAAGTAGGGCGGGTCGAGCACGAGCTCGCTGAGGGTGCGTACGGTCCGGTTGCCCGAGGCGGCGACGTACTCGACCGTGACGGCTGTGCCGGAGTCGATGGCATGGGCGAGCTGACGGACGTCGCTGTACGCCAGGTTCTTGGCGTATCCGGCGACGATCTCCTCGGTGTCCGTGCCGTAGGGGACCCCGGTGCCGAACGGGTCGGGAGCCGGAAGCGTCGTCGGGGCGGCCCGCAGCCTGGCGGCCAGTGCGCTCAGGCCGACGGTCACCGGAGTCGCCGTCGGCAAGGACTGCCGCCGCTGGCCCGGGACCGGGGCGGCAGGCCGGCGCCGGATCCGTTCGACGCGTACGGTTCCGTCGGCCCTCTCGGCGACGGGGGCGTAACCAGCGGTCCGGAGCGCGGCGAGGGTCTTGTCGAGTGGGGTCCGGCTGACCAGCACGGTCGGTGCCAGCAAGCGCAGGCCGAGGGCGGCGAGCTTTCTGTGCGTGGCGAGTTCGGCGAGGAGAGCGGGTTCTTCGCCGTGGATCACACAGGCAGCGGGGGCGATGCGGACACGGCCGTGAGTGCGCGCGGAGTCGTTGATCAGGTACGACAGCGACTGGGGCAGGGCGCCGACCGCGACGGCGCTCAGGTCGGCCGCGATGGCGTTCGCCGTGCGGCCCGTGTCCAGGGCACGGCGAACGGTTGTGGGGCTGAACCGCCACACCGATGCCGTGCCACTGACTTCCTTGTCCGCGACGCTGTCCAGCAGTGCGGCGAGGCGGGCGGACGGTGTTCCGGTGACGACGGCGGTGAGGTCCGTGCCGAAACGGGCTGCCCCGGTGGCCGTCGGCAGCAGCCGGTCACAGGCGGCGGCCAGCGCTTCTGTGCCGTCGGCCCGCAGAGCGGCACCGATGGGGGACAGGGCGCCGCGGGCGACGACCCCGAGCAGTTCCGCTTCTCGGATCGCCGTGGCGAAAGGCGTGGTGTCCTGGGGGAGCGACTCGGCGAGCGGGCGATGCCAGGCGACCAGTGGCCCGAGTTCCGCGGGGCCGTGCACTCCCCGGTCTGCCGGGAGCTGCGCCGCGGCGGCGAGGAGCCCCTCCCGGGTCTGTAGACAGCCGCCGCAGGGCGGTGTTCCGGCGAGCGCGGGCAGCGCCTTGCCGTCCTCGTCGCGTGCCTGGGTCGGAGTCAGCGGCAGCGTTCGCCAGGCGTGGAGAAGCGTGGTGAGCTGCTCCGCCGGTTCTCGTTCCGCCCAGATGTCGTATGCGTCCGTTGCCGCGACCCGGTCGCTGTCCTGTGCCAGCAGCCCGGCGTCGTACGCCGTCTCAAGAACGAGACGTACGACGGCGGTGTCGCATGGTGCCGACTTGCTGACCCGGGACAACTCACGTGCTCCGATCCCCCCGGACTTCAGCAGGACCGGCGGAGCCGCGGAGCACGCCGCCAGAACCGACGCGGCATGTGCGGCGAACGCGGTGGCGGCGGCCGCCGCCTCCCGGTCCACTTCCGCCGAGGTGACGGACACCGTCCGCGCGACGGGCGGGGCGGGCTCGAAGGGAGCGCGCCAGCCGACTCCGCGCAGGGCGAGCGCCACCTCGGCGGGCATGCGGGTGGATCCGTGTCCGGAGTACCGGCCCTGGACCAGCAGCCCCCGCTCCAGTGCCCAGCGCACACCCGGCTCGGAGTCGGCCGACGGCGTCCTGGACATGAGGAAACGGTCGTGTGATTGGGCCTGTTCGCCCTGGTGGGAGGCTCGCCGCTCCAGCAGCCTCCGGGTGGACGCAGGCGCCGAAGCGATGACGGCAGCCACCCGCTCCGGATCGCCGTGGTGCTCCAGGAGGGCTGTCAGCCGATGCTTCTTGGTGGTGCCGGGCGACGGGATGCCCAGGGCCACCAGCATGCGCCGCAACTCCTCGGAGGTCGTGTCCGCCAGCAGCCGGGTGAGCGGTGCGTCCAGCCCCAGCGGCGACTCCCACGCCTGCCGCAACGGCGCCGCCATGCGCAGCAGCCCTTCGCCGTCCAGCCAGACGAGTGCGCGGTCGCCCAGCACCTCCAGGGCCGCGCACAGCCCGGGAGCGCTCTCCGTTCCGGTCGCATCCAGCAGATCGGCCAGGGCGGCACAGGGAACGGAGCCCAATGCCGCCAGTGCCTCGGCCACTTGCAGGTGTGGCAGCGCAAGCGCGCTCAGCACGGGGGCTACCGACGACGGGCGCTGAAGGCGGTCCGCGAGTTCGCCGAACGATCGTGGTTCGGGCGGGGACACGGCATCCGGTCGAGCTGCCAGGATCCGCTCGAGCCGGTCGTTTTCCAGACCACTCAGCCACGTGGCCAGAGTTGATCCGCTGGGCTTGTCGATGGGGACACCTCACAAAGACGAGTGCCGATGGTCTCCGACCGGAATCGGTCCTGCACAGAACCAGAATGGCGGATCGCGGGCGACGCTTGCCTCCTGAGCCGTCAGGAACCCGCTTCTGAGTGAAGGCGAGCAAGGGCGGAGGATACGAGATTCGAACTCGTGAGGGGTTGCCCCCAACATGCTTTCCACATGGTCGCCTGGGAGCTCGAAGAGGTATGGGGACATTCTGACCTGCGGTGGGGAAGGTGCCGATGGAACGTCTGAAAGGTGCTGTACGGAGGCGAGTCCAACGAGAACTGCAACCGGGCCCTGGCAGCTTCGGTGGCGGTCGCCATTTTCTCGTAGCTGCCTTCACGGAGGCGTCCTGACAGGACTTACCGGGCCGGAGGCCCCTCCGTTGACATCCAACCTAGTCGCCGCAGGTCAGCGCGCTGCACGCGACTAGCTTCGCTGTCAAAGGACATAGGTGGAAGCGACATGCAGAAGAACCTCTGGAGGTGTACGGCGGCCCGCGTCCAACAACTCGTCGGCGGCGGGCGGACCGTAGGCCGTTCATCGTGCAGGTCTTTGAAGGTGCAATGCCGTGGACCGGAAGACGGTGAACAGGCGGCGCTCGGCGAACTGCCACGGCGTCCTCGCGGCGGTCGTGAAGGCAGCGGGGCCTTCCGCAAGGTGCGTCAGAACGCCCAGCAGGAGCGTGTGCGAGACGGCCAGGACTGGGCCGTACCGGTGGGCAGTCTGGTGGAGGAAGGCGGCGCAGAGGCGGGCTCGGGTGTGGAGGTCGGTGAGGCTTTCGCCGTCTTCGCAGCGTAGGGAGGGGTTGGCGAGTCTGCGGGCGCGCCAGGCCCGGTAGGCCGGCGGATAGGTCTCGGCGGCGCGTCCGAGGACGATGCTCGGGGCGCGCCACTCGGCGAGGAGGCCGGAGGTCGCGACGATCGGCAGGCCCGTGAGGTGCGAGATGAGGGACGCGGTCTGGCGGGCGCGGGGGATCGGGCTGGTGACGATCGCGGTGATGCCGTTGGGAAGGGGCAGGGAGCGGCGAACCCCGTCGCGGCCTTCCACGGTGAGGGCGGCTTCGTGCGGGGCGTGATGGCCGGGACGGTGGCCTTCGTAGGCGCCGTGGCGCATGAGCCAGATGTCAGCCAAGGATCCAGCCTCCGTCGACGCGCAGGGTCTGGCCGCTGATGAAGCCGGCGTCCTCCGTGGCGAGGAAGGCGACGGCTGCGGCGACGTCGTCCGGGCGGCCTCGGCGCTGGACGCACTGGCGGGCGAGCTGTCGTGCGGTCATGGCTTCCGGGTCGTCGACGACCGTGTCCTCGGCGGGGACGCGGATGGAGCCGGGGGCGACGCAGTTCGCGGTGATGCCGTCGGGTCCGAGTTCGCGGGCGAGGGCGCGGGTGAGTCCTTCGAGGCCGGCCTTCGCGCTGATGTAGCCGGCGAGGTCGTGGCGGCCTGCGGTGGCGAGGACGGATCCGATCGTGATGATCCGGCCCCAACCGACGGTGGTCATGGCGGGGGTCAGCTCGTGGGCGAGGAGGTAGTGGCTGGTCAGGTTGGTGGCCAGCATGTCGTCCCAGTGGACGGGTGTCGTATCCGTCCATGTTCGGCGCGGGTAGGCGCCCGCCGTGCTGACCAGGATGTCGATCGGGCCGAGCTGGTCGTGTGCCTGGTGGCAGAGGGCGCGTACGGCATCAGGATCTCGGAGGTCAGCTTCCAGAAGAGCGGCAGCGCAGCCGTTTCCGGTGATCTGGGCGGCGAGCTCGGCTGCGGTGTGTTCGTCGCCGAAGTGGGCGAGAGCTACGGCGGCGCCGTCGGCGGCGAGGCGGCGGGCGATGGCTGATCCGATGCCGCCGGTTGCGCCGGTGACCAGGGCAGTGCGGCCGTTCAGGGGGCCGGGCATGGCGACTCCAGTGGGCAGAAGTACGTGGCAGGGGCGAAGGTGGGGCTCATGGCTTCGGTGAGCCGGGCGAGAAGGACAAGCCGGTCCTCGGGGGCCAGGTCGGCCAGGTCGTAAACGCCGAGAATGCGCATGACCAGGTAGGGGCGGAGAAGGTTCGACAGGTCCGCGCCGGGCCAGAGGCGGTCCGTGATCGGTCGTACGAGCCGGTCCCAGTACAGGGTCACGGCGGTGCGCCGAGGAGCCGAGAGGCGCGGGGTGTAGTCGATGTGGATGGTTTTCGTGGCGTGGTCGACGTCCGCCCGTCGGATCTCGGGGGAGTTGGCCGGCACGCGGTTGAAGGTTGCGGGGTGGTCGGCGAAGGCTGCCGGGTTGTACGTGGGCACGAGCCAGCCGCCGAGGGCGGAGGCGTACCAGAGGAAGTTGGCGAACTCGCCCAGGATGCTGTTCATCCCCGCGGTGTCGTAGTCGAACCAGGCGAGCGGGTGGGCGAGGTTGACGTCGGTGGGGTCGCCCTGGGTGAGGGCCGCCCAGACCGGTTCCGTAGAGGCGAAGTGGGCGCGCAGCCAGCGGAGGGTGGCGGCCCAGTCCACTTGCTGTCGGCGGCCGTTGATGCTCAGGGTGTACGTGCCGAGACGGGAGACGGGGATGTCTACGAGGCCGTCGGCGACCAGGAAATCCCTCCCGGCGTAATACGTGTCGAGCCGCCCGCCGGGCGCCGCGCGATCCCCGTACAGCTTCTGGACGACACGGGTCGGATCGGTCGGTCGCGCGGTCGTGAGAATGACGTCGCGGTACGTGCTGGTGAGCCGGTCCATGTAGTCGTGGAGGGCGCTGCTCGGTTCGTCCGTGTTGAGGAGATCGAGCAAAAGTCCTTGATCTGTTCCGCAGGGGAGGCGTTCGTACGCGAGGAGGTGTCCGCCGGGTACGCGGAGATGCGCGTGGAGAGTGGGTACGCGGTAGTGCCGGGCCAGCCGGGCGTGTCCGCGGATCTCCTGGCAGGCTTCGGACGGGTCGCGGGTGTACTTCAGGAGGAGGGTTCGGCCGAGGAGGTCGACAGGGCAGAGCAGGTTGCGGGTGAAGCGTCGTACGGGACCGACCCGCAGAAGAGGCCGGACCGTCATAGCCCCACCCCGTTCAGCAGGTCGATGCAGACCCGGGCCAGCGAGGCGGACGGGAAGGCGTCCATGCGGGCGTCTGTGCCCGGGGCGATGGCGTCGCGGACGGGGCAGAGGTCGCCCTGGTGCATGCGGTGGGACTGGCCGGTGGCGACGGCGTGGTGGTGGGGCAGGCCGGTGCGCCACTTGCTGTGGCTGTGACGCGCGTACAGGCCGACGACCGGCGGGCCACTGCCGTCGCTGCCACGCGCCAGCGCGGCGAGGTGGGTGAGGCCGGTGTCGTTGCCGACGACCAGACGGCAGCGCGGGAAGAGGTCTGCCAGGTCGTTCGCCGGCACCCCGTCGATCCGTAGGACCTGCACGTGGCGTCTCGATGGTTCCGCGGAGATCCTGATACCGCCATCCTGGGCGCCGCCGATGAGCAGGAGCCGGGCCTGCGACTGCTGTGCCTCGGCGATCTGCTCGGCTAGGGCGATGTAACGCTGGGCGGTGTAGTCCTTGCGCTCCGGCCAGCTGGTGGCGGTGACGGCAGCGATGGTGAGGCCGTTCAGCCAGCCCACTGAGCCCAGTTCTTCCACGAGTTCGTTCGGCCCGGTTGCGAGGAAGGGAGCGAACGGTGCGGTGGCGGCCAGCCGGATTCCGAGGCGGCGTTCCAGCGCCAGGTAGTGGCGGGCGGGCAGGTCCGGGTGGGCATAGCCGTCGCTCGACCAGCAGGGCGGGGCGGCCGGGTCGCACACCAGGTTCACTGCCGCCCCCGAGGCCCGTGCCTCGACCCCGGCGCGGTCGCTGATCACGGCGCGCCGGCTACTGGACGTGGTGACCGGTGGCTGTGTGACCAGGCCGGTGCGGGCGATTAGTCCTGCGTACGGGCCCGTCGCCTGAACGGCCACACGAACCGAGCGCACACGCAGCCAGTCGACGAGCGCGCGGACCGCCGAGAGGGCGAGGAGGGTGTCCCCGAGCTTCCCCTCGAAGGCCACCTCGATCTCGCCGCAGCTACTCAGGCGCTCGACGAGCTCGTCCGAGGCGGGAAGAGGAAGTGGTGCACCGAGGGGAACGCCGTCACGGTTGTACCCGAGCGGAGTGGTGTGAACGGCCCCGGCGGGGGTGACCTGCGAGCCGGGATGGAACCGGATCCCCGCCGAGGCGACCGCGGTCACGCCGGACCCTCGATCGTGGTGAGGGCGACCATCGGCAGGCCGAGGCCGGTGAGCAGGTCGCGGGCTCCGCGCGTGGTGTCCTCCACCAGACAGACCGCAGCCAGCGGAACCGCACCGGCCTCGCGGAGACGGCAGGTGAGGTCCGCCAGGGTCCGGCCGGTCGTGATCTCGTCGTCCACCAGGACCATCCGTTGTCCGGGGGTGATGCCGTACGCGAAGACGTCGGTACGCATCGCGTGGGGCTCGCTGAAACGGACCACGCCGTCGAGCGGCAGGTGCAGCTTCCAGGCGATCTTGTACGGCAAGTGGGCGGTGGCAGAGAGGGAGACGGTCGGCAGGATGCCGCCGGCATCCAGACCGAGGAGATAGTCCACGGCACCGAGTCCGTCCGGTACTTGCTCCTGAAGGCGCTGCCACAAGTCGGCCCCGGTGGTGGCCAGGCTCTCCGGGTGAACCGGGTCCTCCAAGCCGTCCAAGGAGTGGATGACGCGTTCGGTGCGGCTGGCCGCACCGACGCTCAGGCGTTCGACGATTCGGGCCGAGAAGGGCTGCACGGCGACGGTTTCGGGCATGACGAAGCTCCTGTCGGATGGAGGGGAAGGAAAAGGGGGGTTGTTCAGGCAGCGAGCTGAGTGGCGTACCAGGCGAGGAGCTGGTCGACAGCCGCGGTGACGGGCTTGAGGGCGAGCTCGGTGTCGCCATCACGCCAGGCGCTGGAGATCTCGGCCAGGGAGGGCACGGGTGCAGCGGTCAGCCCCGGCATCCGGGAAGCCGCGGAAAGAATCCGGTCGGGCCCGACCTCCCACTGGCCGTGCTCGCGGAGGAGGAGACGGCAGGCCAGCACGAGGTGCTTGTAGAGCTGCCGCAGGGTGTCCGGCCCCGCGTCGGCTCGCAGGCGGCGCATGGTGAGGATGACCTGGGGGAGTTCATGGATGGCGGCCAGTGCGAGCTCGTCCCGTGTGATGGTCGGCAGTTCGATGCCGGGTGCGGTGTGCAGGGCGGGTTGGCCCTGCTGGAGCTGATACAGGGCGAAAGCCAGGCGGGGAGTGAGGCGCCGGGCGGTCAGTTCGCCCGGGGTGACGAGGGTGGGGCCGAGCGAGGCCGCACCGTTCAGAGCGCGCCGGTACTCGTGCACGGCCTTGTGGATCCGGCCGGTGATCTTGTGGTCGGCGATCACGAGCAGATCCAGGTCGGACCAGCCGGCGATCCAGGTCCCCTCGCCAGGGCTTCCGGTCAGGGCGGCAAGTTGCACGCCAGTGCCGTATGTCCGTACCGCGTCGGTGAAGTCGGCCGTCGCCGAGGCGACAGCGGCCGGCAGGCCCAGCCCGTACGGGGTGGCTACGTGCAGTGTTATGGGGGCGGGTGGGGTGGCGATGCGTCGGAGTCGGGCGCGCAGGGCGGTGATGCTGCCCGAGTTGTCGATTACGTGGTCGGCCAGCGCGGCGACCTGGTGGGCGCCGCGGCTCATCTTGATCTCGTCCTTCGCAGCGACGGCCGGGGCCTGCATGCCGGACCGTTCCACACGTACGGCGAAGGAAGCGTCCAGGTAGACGACCTGGAGCCTGTCACCCATGAGTTGCTTGAGCTCGGCGATCGAGGCGTCGTCGTGCACGGACTCGATGGTGAACAGCCGCGTGTCGACGTGGTGCTCCGCGAAGCGGTTCAACTCGCCGAGCATCAGCCCTGCCTGCCTTCGCGCCGACAGGGTGTACGGGTCTGCGAGCCCCTCCCGGTGAGCGGCCTGCCGCAGCAGGAAGCCGATCTTGAGGCGCTGGGCCCCGCACATGCGCCGGACGAACTCGGCACTGGTGCTCTTGCCGCACTCGCTCAGCCCGCCGAACGCGAGAACCCGGCGCAGGTGCCGGCTCGGCTTGATCTCAGTGGGGACAACATCGTCCCGGCCGTACAACTTGAACCGGGCCGGCGTGGGGAGCCGCCTGCGCCCGGCGACGACGTCAGAGACCAGCGAGTCGAGAGCGGCACGCAGCTCCTCCTGCTGGCCGAGAAGGGCCGGCACACGACGGCGGGCCAGCTCATCCCTGACAGCGGCCCGCTCGCTGTGCCAGAGGCGCAGCGTCAGCACCGACAGGCGGTCGACGACCGACGCGAGCGTCTCGGTGTGCAGCGACGCGTCGGCACAGCCCGCGTCCGCCAGCGCGCCGAGGACCTCGTCGGCCCGCTCGGCGAGTGTGTTGCGTTCGGCGTTGAGCTGATCGATCTCGCGCTTGCAGTCGGCGACCTGGGCGGTGGACAGTAACGCGCCGCGCACCCGGTCCTCGGTGTCCCACAGGCGTCCGTTGACGGTGTGGAGCCGCGTAACGGTGTCGTCCAGGCGGCGCCGGTCCTTGTCCTGGAGGGCTGCCAGGGCCCGGGCCAGGCCCGAAGGCAGGACCAGAGGAGGGGAGTTCTGGGTCATCGGGGACTCCCGTCGGTGAGGTGGGTGATACCGAGGTGATCGCGTACGTCGTCGTGTACGTCGTCCAGGGAGCGGCCTTCGCAGTCCACGATGGCGCTGTACGCGCCGTGGCCGGCCTGGTGGAGCAGGGCCGCGTGCAGCGTCTTCTGGTACGCCGGGTAGATCCCGGTCCAGGGACGGCCCTCGCGTGCGCTGGTGATGGCGTAGCTGCGCTCGGCATCGCGGGACGGGATCAGGAGGATCGAGGTCTCTGCTGCTCCGGCACGTGAACCAACAAGGCTCATCACGGTTTTGAGCGCCTCTCCCACCTTCAGCCCGTCCTTGACCACGCAGGTCGCGGCGGACACGGCGAGGAGCATGGGCAGGCCGCGGTCGAGCAGACCCGTACGCCCGGTCTCACGGGCAGCGGCCCGCTTGGTGTGGCCGGCCAGCAGCATCTCTGTCAGCTCGACGGTCGTAGATGTCTCGAACCACCATCGGGCGTAGTCGCCGCCCGCCACCCGCGCCCACGGCTCGGGGTCGTGCTCGTGGACGGCGCCAAGCGGCTGGCAGCCGCCCCACCGCTCGGCCAGCCGCACGAGGTGGGTCGTCTTGCCCACGTTGTCGGGGCCGTTGAGGCTGATGAAGTCCGGTGCTCGCCTCATCGCTCACGTCTCGCGGATCGGAGCGTTGAGGACAGAGACGATCGCCTCCGTGTTCGTGGCGATGAAGTCGGCCAGCTCCGGCGGCATCAGGTTCAGCTCACGGGCGGCCTTGGCGGTGAACGGCACCCGGACCACCTCGTACCCGCCCCGCTCCGGCTTGGCGAACTCCGTGCCCGTACGGGCGGACAGGTCCATCGACTCCAGGCGGGCCGCGAAGATGTGCTGAACGCCGATGCCACCCTCCAACTGGTCGGTGATCAGATGGACGAGTTCGGCGTGCTCCAGCTTGCCGCCGAGCTCCTCGAACACCTCGCGGTGCAAGGCTGCTTCGATGGTTGCGTCGTCTTCCTCTACGCCGCCGCCGACCGTCACCCAGTACGGGTCCCTGTCCGGCTTGGTGCGCTTGATCAGGACCAGGTCGTCGCCGTCGAGGAGGATGACGCGGGCGTTGCGCTTGACGATGTCGGTCATACCGTTGGCTCCTTCTGAACGAGGTACAGGAGAGAACGGGCGGAGCACCGCCTGGTGGCGGTTGGTACTCCCCGGCTCGGTGAACTCAGCATGGTGCAGGCCGGGTCCGGGGAGTGAGGTAGGAGCGCTGCAGCAATGCCGCACCGTTGCTGCAGTTGGCTGGCTACGCTGAGTTTTTGGGTGTCCCATCGGGCTGCGGACAGGGGGTACGGCGATGGTCACGGTGCAGCGATGGTCCGGCCGGGAAGCGCGGCTGCTGCGCGACTCCCTGCGCATGAGCCTTCGGGATTTCGCCGCGTACCTGGGCGTCAGCGACCGGACTGTGTCGAACTGGGAAGGCGGCGGGACCGGTTACCTTCCGCGTGCCGAGTCGCAGGCAGTCCTCGATACGGCACTCAGCCGGGCGTCGGACGACGCGAAGGCGCGGTTCGGCGCGGCCCTCGGACCGGAGAGCGGCGTGCCGTCCGTCGTCGGCGTGATCGAAGTGGACTCCCATAAGTTCCTGCCGGTCTTCATCGGCGTTGAGCGCGCCCGCCGACTCCGCGCACACATGACACCGAGTGCGGGCACGGATTGGCTGGAGTCCTCGACGGCACGTGTGGACCACCCCGAAGCGCAGGAATGCTCCCTGTACGTCTTCGCGTGCGGCGTCGCTGTCTTCCACCTCGTCCAGCCCCACGAGCCGGCATCGCTCACCGAACTTGCCGTGTGGCGCTACCGCTCGTACGCCTCCGACCTCCCCTGGGCGCGGGACAAGATCCGCGACCTCCTGGGCGAGGACCAGCCCGGCGTCCCTCATCCCGAGTACGTCCTCTCCCTGTACTGGCTCACCTCCAGCCCCTGGACCGGCAACACCTACGACACCGTCCTGCGCCTGCTCTCCACGCCCTCGGTCCTGGTCGACCGCGGCGCCTTTGGCGGCCCCGCGCCGTTGGACGGTTCGGTCGAGGAGTCGCTCCTCGCCACCGGCTTCGACCACCCGGAGGTCGTGCCCTTCGGCGTACGGGGAGTCTCCACCGGCTACGCGGGATGGTCCGGCGTCGCCTATGCGTCGCACTCCCGCGAGCGCAGCCTCACGATCGACGAGCTGATCACCTGCGAGCTGACCGTCCAGGCCCTGTGGTGCTTCACCCACCAGATCCAACAGATGATCGAGGACGGACAAGACCCCTCCATGCCCGAGCAGTACGGCTGGCGCTTTCTGCGCGCCGCGTACTCCCGGCTCACGACGGCCCGCGCTCAGGAGACCGCTCAACACGTTCTGATGCGGGAAGCCATCATGAAGACCAGCGGGCTGGCCGAACGGCTGCGCGCCGCGCAGGACGCTCTACGCGAGGGCGTTGGCTGAGGGGCAAGAGGCAGGAGAGACGGCGGATGGACATCGGCAGCGCCGCGCTGGTCGTGATCGACATGCAGAACGGCTTCGTGAACCACCACAGCCGCAACGCGGTGCCAGCGGTCTCCGGCCTGATCGCCCAGTGGACGACCACCGGCCGACCAGTGGTCTTTACCCGCTACTTCAACTACCCCGGCAGCTCCTACGAGCGCTTCTTCCAGTGGCACCGGCTCCAAGAGCCGCCCGAGACCGACATCGTGCCCGAACTCGCCGAGGCCGCTGCCCACGCGCACAAGGTCATCGACAAGACCGGGTACACGCTGTTCACTCCCGAGGCTGACGAACTGATCCGCCAGGCCGGCTGGACCGACCTAGTCTTCTGCGGGATCGCCACCGAGAGCTGCGTCCTGAAATCCGCCGCCGATGCCTTCGAGCGGGACTACGCACCCTGGATTGTCACCGACGCCTGCGCCACTGACGCGGGCCCGGATGTCCACGACGCCGGCCTCGTCGTTGCACGTCGCCTGGTCGGATCCAGCCAACTCGTCACCACCGATCATGTGGTGGGGCAACTCACTGCGTACTCTGGGGCGCCGGTGCTGGAATAGCCCCATGGCCGACACCTCGCCCCGCACCGGTTCGCCCGCATCCCAGGACACCGACCTGATCATCATCGGAGGCGGGCCGGCCGGCTGCGCCGCCGCCCGCATGGCCGCCGGCGTCGGTATGCGCTCGGTCTTGGTCGAGCCGGACAGGCTGTGCCGCAACCTCTACCGCATCGGGGCCCTGAACAACGTCCTCGGCGGGCACATCAGCGGCTCCGCGCTTGCCGAAGCCATCACCGCCGAGTTGAAGAGCACGGAGCTGTGCCGCCTGGAACTCGGCCGCCGCGTAGTCGAACTCCGTGCCGAGGACGACAATGTCACCGTCACCCTGAATACCGGTACCCGCCTGGCTGCCCCGTACGCAGTCGTCGCCACCGGCGTCGGTCCCCTCCAGCCCCATGATGTCCCCTGGATCACCGCTCCCAGCGGCCTCATCTTGCCCCCGCTCTGGCAGGCCGACGCGGACGACGCCCAGGGCCGCACTTTCCTCGTCCTTGGTGGTGACCGCCCGATCGGCACTTTCCTCCGTGCCCACCCGGACACGGACACCCGCCTGCTCGTCGCCTACCCGGAGGCGGACGTGTACAAGGTCGAGGAGATCCGCGACGACCCCCACGTCACGCTCTTGCCCGTCGCGCGCCTGACTCTGCACACTTCCGAAAAGAGCTCGGCAACAGCGGACTTGGTGGGCCAGGACGGCGCACGGCGCGTGGTCACCGCAGACGCCACGTACGTGAGCATTGGGAACGCACCGGCGGCCCCGTCCGGTGATCTCGTCCGAAGCGCCGACGGCTACGCCCCGCCCGCCGGCCAGCACCCCCGCATCATCGTGGCCGGAGACCTGCGCTCTGCCCGCTTCCAGCGGATCATGACGGCCTTGGGCTCCGGCAGCGAGGCCGCGCTGCGCGCCTACTACGCTGCCCGAGACCTATCGCTGCCCTCGTGAACCTCGGGCAGCCGACGGATGATCTCCCCCTCGCCCGTGTCCCGGCCCAGCGCAGTCGACGGGCCACGTGGATCACGGCTGTGGAGCGGGCAGCGGCTGCTTCCGTCCTGGGTCGCCCTCCGTGAGAGGTGGGCCCGTGTTTCCCGTGCTCTCAAGTGACGCGCCGCTACGGACGCAACGCGGCGATGGCGTGCGGCAGGTGCCGCTCCCAGGCTGGTTCGAGGCCGGTTCAGTGTCAGAGGGGCAACTGCAACCACCAACGTCGAAGGGTCCCGCAGCAAGCTGCGGGACCCTTCGACGTATTACCCGGTGAGAGCAATGGCGGAGGATACGAGATTCGAACGCGTGAGGGGTTGCCCCCAGCACGCCTTCCACATGTTCGCCCGGGGTGCGGGTACGTACGAGAACGTCCTGACCAGCGGCGCGGCATGGTCGGGTACGCCATTGGACGGTGCTGTACGCCAGTGAACGCAACCATGACTGCAACCACGGGCCCCTGCCTCTGCTCACGCCCTGCGCCAGGCGCTCAGCGGTTCCTCGGTGGCCATGGCCTCTTCGGGCGGTCAGTCACAGGAACAGCGACCCCGATACGGGAAGGGTGGCGATGGATCTGCTGCCGCAGCCTTCGCTTCGAGGCACCCAGAAGCGTCGGCGAGCCGGGGTCGGTATGAGGCCCGGGTCGCCCTCGTACCCGGTTATTCGGGGAATGGGCCGCGGACCGAGACCCCGCCGTCCAGCACGATCTGCTGACCGGTGATGTAGCGCGCCTCGTCCGAGGCCAGGTAGACGGCCGCAGCAGCCATCTCCTCCGACGTCCCGTATCGGCCTGCCGGGATTTCCGGGACCCATGCGTCGGAGGGACCGGCGTTGACAGCAGTGCTGATCGCCCCACCTGCGACGACGTTCATCCGGATGCCGTCGGCCGCGTACTCGGCAGCGACGGTCCGCGCCAGGCTGTACAGGCCGGCCTTGGCAGCGCCGTAACCGGCCTGCTTCGGAGCGGCCATGAATCCGGTGACCGAGCCGATGCTGACGATGTTCCCGCCGGTGCCCTGTTCCAGGAACAGCCGCAACACGCGCCGCACCGCGCGAGCCACGTAGCGCAGGTTTACGTCGTAGACGGTGTCCCAGTCCTCGTCGGTCATCTCGTGCAGCCTGACCGCGGGTACGAACGCGACTTGCCCGCCGACCACCGTGATCAGTATGTCCAGCCCGCCGAGCCGTTCGGCCGCGCCGGCGATCACGTCTTCGAGCTGCTCGCTGGAGCGGACGTCACCGCTCAGCGCATGGGAGACGTGCCCGGCCGCACGCAACTCGTCCGCTGCCTCGGTTGCCCGTGCAGCATCCACGTCGGCCACTGCGACTGTCGCCCCGGCGGCTGCACAGGAACGGACGATGCTTCGGCCGATTCCGGCCCCGCCCCCACCGATCACCAGAGTCCGTTTGCCGTCGAGCCTGCTCAATCCGGCCATGTGCCCTCCACCCTCGTCAAGTTGCCCAAAGTTAGTCGCGACGAGGCCGACGAGGAAACAAGAACGACCTGAAGGAGTCGCGGAAGTGGGTGTCAGAAAGCCCTCGTGCCTGTCGGCTGCGCTGCCGAGGAGCACACCGCCGTCATCCTGATCCGGCCCGGTGGGCAGAAACGCATGTTGAAGTTGAAGGGGACCGGAGCAGGTGGCTGCGGGCTCCGAGCCGGTGCGGCCTCACTGCGATCTGTGGAACCTGCCCGCCGTTGCCGGTCGAGGCCGGAAGCCGGGGCGGTCGGGCTGATCGATGGGATCAGGACCGCCCTTGGCCATCGCCGCCGCACCGCCTGCCGCTCGGGCTTCGTACGCGTTCCCGCGAGGAAGGCCCTGACCAGTCGAAACCGGTCAGGGCCTTCTTCGTATGCCCGGCCGGCGCGGAGCGTATTCGTCCTGACCTGGGGCGGAGGGGACTGGACGCCTCGTGGTGGACGGTGCCGGACGGAGGCGAATGAGACCAAAACTGAGACCAAAACTGAGACCAAGGCGTGTGTGCTCGTCCCGACTCCTTCGTGATCAAGGAGCTTGTCGGGCAAGCGACGGAAACGCCCCTGCTTCCTTCGCACGCTTGGTCAGACGAGGGCCTTCAGAGGGACCTGTCTCCAGCGCACCTGTGATGTCCGACCACAATTCTGCACGAGAGGCCCATACCGGCCCCCGAAATGCCCGTTTGTTTCCCTCAGTCAACAACGTGAACGCGCAGGTGCCCAGGGCGCGGGCATCAGCACATCGCGGGCGTCCCGGGTAGCCGGCAGGGCGCTACGACGGTGCGCGCAGTGCGTCGACCGGTTCCATGCGGGCGGCGCGCAGTGACGGGTAGAGGCCGGCGAGCAGGCCGACAAGGGCTCCGGCGAGCGGGGCGCCGAAGGCCAAGGTCAGGTCGAGTACCGGGGTCCACTGTTTGAAGACGGCGACGCACACCACGACGGCGATCCCCAGGGCCGCGCCGACGATGCCGCCGAGCAGGCCGATGGTTGTCGACTCGAGGAGGAACTGGCCGGCCACCTGTCGCCTCGACGCGCCCAGCGCGCGGCGCAGGCCGATTTCGCCGACCCGTTCCATCACCGTCACCAGGGTGACGTTGGCGATGCCGATCGCGCCGACCACCAGCGAGACCAGGCCGAGGACGAGGAAGAGGCCGTTGACGTCGTTCTGGACGCCGTCGCGGGCCTTGGACAGGTCGGGCGGCGCCACGACGGTGAGCGAGTCCTGGTGCCCGGGGGACAGGGCGATCGGTGCCTGGCGCGCCACCTGCTCGGCCGCCCCGAGCGCGGTGTTGACCAGGACGAGGCTGACGTCGCGCAGGCCGAGGCGGTCCGCGCCGGTGGTGGGCGGGATGATGACGGCGGTGGACAGGCGCTGCTCCCGCTCGATGCCGCCGAGGATGCCGATGACCGTGTACGACTGGCCCTTGAAGAAGACCGCGGGAGCATCCTCCACCCGGCTGATGCCGAGCAGCTGCGCGGCCTGGTCGCCGAGCACCACCACCTGGTCGTGCCGGGCGAGGTTGCCGGCGTCGTAGAACCGTCCCGCGGTCATCGTGCCGCGTACGGCGGCGGGCAGCCCGACCGAGGCGGCGACGACGGCCAGGGTCTGTCCGGAGGTGTCGCCGGGTGCGTTCACGTCGTTGGCCCGGACCTGGACGCTGTTGGTCGTGGCGGAGTCCCCGAGGGCGGCGACCGATTCCACCCCGGCCAGCCGCCGGACCGCTTCGGTCCCCGACCAGTCCACCAGCGGCCCGGTGTCGACCGAGCCGGGCTGCACCCGCGGCACCTTCACGGACACCGAGGTCGCGGTGAGCGCGTCGAACCGGCCGACGATCTGGTTGCCCGCGGTGGAGGCCACACCGATGGTGATGACGAGCGTGGTGATGCCGAGCACCGTGCCCAGTGTGGTCAACGCGGATCGCATCGGGCGGGCGAGGACGCCGGCGAGTGCTTCCGTCCACAGGTCCCGTGGGTCCATCCGGGGGCGTTCGGAACGTGCCCCGGCCGCTGCCCGGAGCGCGGGCGTCGTGTGTTTCCCGCGTGTCATACGGCCTCCGGGGTGAGGCAGCCGTCGGTGATGCGGACGCGCTGGCTCGCCCGGCGGCTGACCGCCTCGTCGTGGGTGATCAGGACCAGGGTCATGCCCTGGGCGCACAGGTCGTCGAAGAGTTCCAGTACGGACAGGGTGTTCTCGCTGTCCAGGTTGCCGGTGGGTTCGTCGCACAGCAGCAGTGCGGGGTCGCCGATCAAGGCCCGTGCGATGGCGACGCGTTGGCGTTCGCCGCCGGACAGCCGGTCCGGCCGGAAGCCCGACCGGTGCCCCACCCCGACCCGCTCCAGGGCCTGGCGGGCACGGTCCAGCCGGGTGCCGCGTTCGTGTCCGGGGCGCGGTTTGCGGTACGCCTCGGCCACCATGACGTTCTCGTCCACCGTCCGGTAGGGCAGGAGGTGGAAGGACTGGAAGACGAACCCGATCCGGCTGCCGCGCAGCGCGGTGCGTTCGAGGTCGCCCAGCCCGGTGGTCTCCACCCCGTCGAGCCGGAACGAGCCTGCGGTTGGCCGGTCGAGCAGGCCGAGCGTGTTGAGCAGGGTCGACTTGCCGGATCCGGAGGGCCCGACGATGGAGAGGTGCTCACCGCGCCGTACAGTCAGATTCACGCCGCGCAGAGCGTGTACGGGCGGTTCGGTGTCGAAGGTCCTCTCCACATCGGTGAGTTCGATGACGACGTCCGGGCCGGGAGTCACTTGCCCACCACCACGTTGTCGCCCTGCTTCAGTGCGCCGCCGACCGGCTTCACCTCGACGAGGCCGGCTGCGGACAGCCCGACGGTGACCTGTACATCGCTGACGCCGGAGTCGCGCTGCACCTGCACCCGGGCCTTTCCGTCGGCCGAGGTCCGTATCGCGGCGAGCGGCACGGTCAGCACCTTCCCGTCCGAGGCGCCGATCTTGATGGTCACCTTCAGCGAGGACCCGGCCTGACCGGCCAGCGGGCCGGGGTCGGGTACGGAGATCCGCAGCGGGACCGGGGCCGAGGGGTCGCCGGCCGCCGGGGCTTCGGTGGTGGTGGCGTCACCGGATTCGGATTCGGTGCCCCCTGACGTCTCCCCCGTGGACTGCTCGCCGTCTCCCTCCGCCGTCGAGGGCGCGGCGTCGGCGCCGAGCGCGGAGACGGTTCCCCGGGCCTTCTCGCCCCCTGTCGTCGTCAGCTCGACGGCCATGCCCTTCTTGAGCAGTTCGCCGTCCGAACCGGGCACGACTGCCTGGACCACCAGCTCGGACCCGGTGACGGTGCCGATCTGGCCGGACGCGGAATCCCCGGTCTTCACCGTCACCTTGTCCAGCCGTACGGGCAGCTTCGGGAAGAAGACGGCCTCACCGGCGGGGACTTTGGTTCCGTAAGTGGTCTGATAGGTGCTGAGGGCGGCGTTCGCCAAGGCCAGCGACTTCTGGGCGGACTCCAGCTGGATCTTCCGGATCGCCCCGTCGTTGCTGTTGCTGTTGCTGTTGCTGTTGCTGTCGCCGTCGGTTTCCGTGTCCGTGTCCTTCTTGGGGGCGGCTTGCGACCCGCCGGTGCTTTCGCTGCCGGTCATCGTGAGGAGCGTCTCCTGGGCGGAGGACACCGACTGCTGCAGCTGGCCGAGCTGCTGCTGTTCGTCCGGGCTCGGCTGCTGCGCCTGGTATCCCTTGTCCGCGTACCACTGGGTGACCGCCGTCGCGGTGCCCTGGCCGTAGTTGCCGCTGATCGCGCCGGGCTCGAAACCGATCCGTCGCAGTGCTTGTTGGAGCTGCTTCACATCGTCGCCGGAGGTGCCGGGGCCCAGCGCGCGGTACATCGGGACCCGGCCGCTCAGCGCGAGTACGGGGCGGCCGTTGACCGCCATCAGAACATCGCCCTCCTTGATCTTGGCACCGGCGACCGGTGCCTTGGTGACCCGCTGCTCCGCACCTTCACCGGCCGCGCCGCCGGATGATCCGGTGCCCACGGGGCCGGCCAGTGAGAGCGGCTGGGGCGAGGCGAACTCGATGGAGCCGTTCGCCACCACCGTCGCGATGAGGGACTGCCGCTGGACACCGACGGTCACCGGGCCGGCTTTCGGCGCGTTGTGCGCGGCGGCGGCATCGGCGGGGGAGTGGACCTGGGTACCGGCGATCCAGCCGCCCGCGCCCACCAGAACCACCGCGCCGACCAGTGCGCCCAGCTGCCTGCGTCCGCTGAGGTGTTTCACGCGCCGGAACCCCAGTACGGGTTGGCCTTCTCCTTGGGGAAGTACGCGGCCCGGAATTCCTTGCCGCACTCCAGGTCCTTCATGGCGATGGCGATGTCCTTGGTGAGCAGAGGCAGCGCCTCCGCCTGGGTCAGCTCCGGACCGGGCTCCGGCATTTCATCGGTGCGGTCGAGCCGCACCATGTTGAACATGCCGGTCGGCTGGGTGGTGGAGACCGGAATGCCCTGCTCCTTCAGGCAGTTGGCGTATTTCTGTGCGAGCTGCACCAGCTCGGGATCGCCGTTGAGCTCCAGCCCGTTCGCACGGTTCTTTTCCTCCTTTTCGGCCTGCTCCTTCATCTGATCCTTGATGCTCAGTTCCGGTCCGTACGCCTTGGCCCTGCCCTTGGCAGAGCACCCGCCGGGCTGCTCCCTCTCCGCCTTCGTTCCCGTCGTGGGCCGGATGCCGTTCAACGCTTCGTCGTAGCTCTTCTGTTGCGCGGCGGTGAATCCCTTCTCGTCCCCGTCGTCGGGGGTGATGACCCTCCCGTGCATTTTTCCCTCGGTTTTGGCGCCGGGGGCGTTCGGGTCGTTGGGGTAGGCGGCGGCCGCGTAGGTGCCGAAGCCGTACTTCTGCCGCTGCTTCTTCTCCAGGGCGTAGTCCTGTCCGTCGCCCCAGACGAGGGAGTCGGCGGCCTCCGGACTCGCCATGTGCGGGGTGTAGGTGAAGCCCTTCTTCTTCATGCAGGCCGCGATGGCGTTCTCCTCGATGTACATCTTCTTGGTCGCGTCGTCCGTGCCGTCCGGGATGGTGAGTTGGGCGGCGCCGTCGACGGTCTTCGTACCGCTGTCGGCTGTGGAACCCGAACCGGCGGCGGGGCCGGCCGTGTCGCTCGAACCTCCGCACGCGCTGAGCAGCGGCAGCGTGGCGACGGCCAGGGCTGCGACCAGGGAGTTACGTAGGGCAAGAGTTGACATGCGCATGCCATATATCCATTCGTGGTGCAGTACGGGTTGTCGTCAGTGGGTCGTCAGTGGGTGGTCAGTGGGTCGTCAACCGTCGGTCTCCTCGACGGCGTCGAAGATCCGAGGGTCGGTGGCCAGGTCGGTCAGCACGGACCAGTCCGAGGTCGTGACCACGTGGCCTTTGCCGCTTTCGTCATGGGGGCCCATGAGCGCCTGCACCGCCCAGCCGCCCGTTGTCACATAGGTGATGCCGAACGTGTACGAACCGCCCTGCTCGTCCTTGCGGGCGGGCAAGGAACGCACATCCGCGAAGTAAGCCAGCACACGGTCCCCCGACTGCGTCGACCTGACGGAGCATTTGAACGAGTGGCCACCCCCCGGGGCGGTGAGCTCGGGACCACGCCCATCCCGGCAACTCGCCGGAAGCAGGGAAGCCCCGGTGGCGGACCGCGCCACCGACACGTACAGGTCGCTCACCAGCCCGGTCCTGGGGTCGGTCAGCCGGAAGTACGTTGCCGGGCGCCGGGAGTGCTGCGGCTGCGCGGCCTCGACCGTGCCGGTCGACGCCGGGATGATCGACCGCAGCAGTTTCAGCGAGGGATGCCAGACCGTCGGCGCCACGGCCGGCAGCGAGCGCCTGGTCTCCGGCGTCGGGGCGAGCACCCCGTACGCGCCGACCGACACCACCGCCGCCATGGCCGCGCTGCCCAGTGCCGCACCGATCCGGCGCCGCCGCCGGATCCGCGTACCCTGCACGATCGCGCCCGGCACCAGATCCGGCATCGGCGGCTCCGGAACGGCGTCCAGCCCGCCCAGCGCCTCGCCCAGCGCCTCGGCCAGGGCGAACCCGTCCTCGCCACCGCCATGCCTGCCCGCCATGCTCACCACCCCGCTTTCAGGTAACCGGTCCCGGATTCCATGCCCGCACCGGCGCGGGCCCCGCTCCCGGGCAGTGCCGCCGACGCCCGGTCGCCCAGGATGCGGCGCAGGGCCGCCAGCCCCCGGGAGGTCTGGCTCTTCACGGTGCCGGTGCTGCATCCCAGGGCCGCCGCGGTCTCCTCCACGCTCTGGTCCTCCCAGAACCGCAGGACCAGCACCGCCCGGCTGCGCGCGGGCACCTGCCGCAGGGCGGCCAGAAGCACCAGCCGCAGATCGGGGTCGTCCGCCGGGGCCGCCACGTCGTACTGGTGGGCACTGGGCCGCTCCCACCAGCGCCGCCGCCGGGTCTCGTCCACGAACGTACGGAACAGCACCTTGCGGGCGTAACTGTCGGGAGAGTCCATCCGTACCTTGCGCCACACCGCGTACAGCTTCGCCAGCGCCGTCTGCGTCAGGTCCTCGGCCAAGTGCCAGTCGCCGCACAGCAGATAGGCGGCACGGCGCAACTGTGCCTGGCGGCTGCGTGCGAACTCGTCGAATTCGATGGCGATGTCGCCGCCGACGCCGACCGCGGAGACGCCCTGGTCGTCCGGTGTCCGGATCACAGACCGCCTCCGCCCGGCACCGCAACGGTGCGCGGTGAGAAGTACTTCATGCCGTACTGACGTGCTGGGCCTTACGGGAGGTTGTCACTGGTTCGAGAAGTTTCGTGGACGTCGCGGCGGGCTCTGTGTCCAAACCGTGGAGGGCTCCGCAGAACCCAAGTGAGACGGACAACGTCGAAGGTCCCCGCTGCAAGCGGCGGGGGCCTTCGACGTATTGCCCGGTGAGAGCAATGGCGGAGGATACGAGATGCGGACTCGGCGGCGTGGGCCCGGCCGCCAGGAAGGTCATCAAGTCCGCGGTGTGGCCGCGGCCGAAGCGGACGGATGAGCTCATGGCTGCCCCCCAACGAACAGAACCGTGGCCCCGCCCTCCGGAATAGGGCGGGGCCACGGGGTCGGTGGGCCCAGCGGTACACCTATGGGGTCTTCCCGGCGGCTTTGTCGTTCACAGCCGGTTCGACCCACTGCTGCCAGCGCGGGCTGGCCGCGATGGTACGCAACTGGGCTTCGGTGAGCGAGGTCCCGGTGGCGGTGACGAGGACCCTGGTGCCGTCGGGGCGCAGCAGGTCGGCGGTACGGGTGCGGACACCGTCGGTGGTGGTGGTGTACGCGAGCAGCATGGCGCCGCCTTCGAGGGTGCTCAGGTGGCAGTCGGTGAGGGGCGTGGTGCTCCGGACGTCGCAGGTGTAGAGGTGCCGCAGCTGGCTCCTGCTGGTGTCGTGGCGCTGTTTGGCGATGCCCGATTCGTGCCTGCGGCGGGCGGCGTCCTTCTTGCCGGCCTCTTTGTCGGGTGCGACGGTGCCGCCGCTGTCCGTCCCCGGCGATGCCTTGTCCGCACCGGGGGCGGTGCCGGGAGCGGCCTCGGCCTCCGCGGGGCTGAAGACGAAGTCGCCCATGAACCGGACGTCGACGACGTTCTTGTCGGGGCGGGTGGTGATGCTTCCCGTGGTCTGGACGGATGTGAAGCGCGGATCGGTGTTCTGCCAGCGGACGGCGGGCTGTGGGCCCGCCCCGTCGGGGAGCAGGTCCCGCAGGATGTCCACGGTCGCGGCTCCGGTCAGGGCCTCCTTGCCCGCGGGCGGGGAGGCCTGCGCCCCGACGGCCGCGAAGTCGGGGATCCTGACGCTGGTCGCGGTGGTGTCGCCGGCGTGGCTGCCCGGCAGCGCGGTGACGACGGCGAAGGCGGTGAGTGCGGAGAGCGCGGTGCCCGCCGTGCTCCAGGCCACCGCCCTCCGGCGGCGCCGGGTGCGGCGGCCCCGGGTCACGGCGCCGCTCACCAGGGTCTCGGTCTGCACCGGAAGGTCGCTGAGCGTCGAGCTCATGGTGCGGGACAGCTCGGGTCCGAAAAGGTCTGCGGCTGGGTCATTGTGTTCGTGCAGCGGCATCGGAGCACCGTCCTTCTCGGTGGCGGGCAGGGTGGTTCGGTTGGACTGCCATGATCAGTGCGGAGAGTACGACGCGTGCTCGCCACCGATGAGCTTGCGCAGCCGGGACAGGCCGCGCACGCTCCGGTTGCGGACGGATCCCTGGCTGAGGCCGAGTTCACGTGCCGTCTCGGCCACGCTCCTGTCCTCCCAGTACCGCAGGATGACCACGGCTCTCTCACGCACCGGGAGCTCCGCGAGCGCGGCAAGGAGCGTGACCCGCAGCGCGGCGTCCGAATCCATGGCCGTGCCTTCGGGCACGGCCGAGACCGGACGCTCGGTGGAGCGGCGCAGCCGGGTGTGCGAGATGAAGCTGCGCATCAGCACGGTCCGTACGTACGCCTCCGGGTTGTCGGCCCGTCGCACCCGGTGCCAGGAGGCGTACGCCTTGCCCAGGGCCGTCTGTACCAGGTCTTCGGCGAGGTGCCAGTCCCCGCAGAGCAGCAGGGCGGTACGGAACAGGCGCGGGCTGCCGGCACGGGCAAACTCCTCGAACTGCCCGAGTTCCTCCGAAGACGCCACTGTGCCCCAGCCCTTCAGCCGATCGGAGTTCTTCCACATCCTTAAGGACGCCGCGGGGTGCGGATCCTGTCACGGCGTCCGGAAAGGAAATACGGATCTCAGCGGCGCAGTGCTTCCGCCGGCTGGATGCGGGATGCCCGCAGCGCCGGATAGAGACCGGCCACCAGGCCGGTGACCAGGCCGATCACCGGGGCGGCCGCGACGGTCGACGGGTGCACCACCGGCGTCCAGTCGCGGGCCGCGGCGACGGCCACCACGGTTACGGTACCGAGACTGGTTCCTATGAGGCCGCCGAGTGCGCCCAGGGCGGCGGACTCGGCGAGGAACTGCACGGTGATGTGGCGGCCGCGAGCGCCCAGCGCCCGGCGCAGACCGATCTCTCCGGTGCGCTCAAGGACGGCGACCAGCGTGGTGTTCGCGATACCGACCGCGCCGATGACCAGACAGATCGAGGCGAGCAGCAGGAAGAGCTGACTGAGGTCGTTGGTCACGTGGGAGCGCAGCGACTTGGGATCCGGCGGTGGCACGGCCTTGAGGTAACCGGGATGGTCCGGGCGTAGGGCGGTCGGCGCCTCGGCGGCGATCTGCTGGGCGGCGCCGAGGCGGGTGGAGATGAGCATCTTCGCCGGGGTGTCCTGCGGCTCGCCGTACAGCCCGAGCGCGGTGGAGCGCGGGATGACGACCGACGAGAGCAGATCGGCCTTGCGCCGGACGTCGTCGATGATGCCGATGACGGTGAACGGCTGCTCGCCGACGAAGATCGCCGGATGCGTCTCCAGGGTGGTGACGCCGAGTCGCTCGGCCAGGCCGGAGCCGATTACGGCCACGTCGTCGGCGTGCTTCTCGTGGTAGGCATCGAAGATCCTTCCCTGGGACAGGTGCGGTACGGCGGCTTCGAGGACCCCGGGGGAGGCCGCCACCAGGGCGGCGTCCTCGCCGGTCCCGTCGGCCGAACCGCCGCCCAGGGAGGCCCGTACCCGCATGTCGGGGCCGGTGTGCACGGTCCAGAACACCCCGGCGTGCTCCACCCCGGCGAGTCCCCCGATCCGCTGGTCGGCGTTGTGGGGAAAGGCCATCGACGCGTACGGGTCCTGCTCCCGTGCCACGTCCTCGACCGTGACCTCGGTGGCGGTGAGTACGGAGAACCGGGCATCGATCTGCGAGGAGGTGGTGGCGGTCAGGCCGAGGATCGCGACGAAGGTGCCGACACCGAGGACGGTACCCAGCGCGGTCAGGGCGGAACGGGCCGGTCTCTGGAGCAGTCCGGCCAGCGATTCGGCGAGCAGGTCACGCACGCTGAAGGAGGACGGTTCGACGGCCCGGTCCGGCCGTTCGGTGTCGCTCACGCGGTGCTCTCCCGGTCCTCGTGCAGCACGCCGTCGCGGATCGCGACGGTACGGGCGCCGCGGCCGGCGACCAGCGGGTCATGGGTGATGACGACCACCGTCATGCCGTCGGCGTGCAGTTCGTCCAGCAGTTCCAGCACCGCTTCGGCGTTACGGGTGTCGAGGTTGCCGGTCGGCTCGTCGCACAGGAGCAGCGAGGGACGGCACGCCACGGCGCGGGCGATGGCGACGCGCTGGCGTTCACCGCCGGACAGCCGGGTGGGCAGCGCGTTGAGCCGGTGGCCGAGCCCGACCCGTACCAGCGCGTCGCGCGCCCGCGCGGAGCGCTCCGCGCGGGCGACGCCGTTGTACGTCATGCCCAGGACCACGTTCTCCTGCGACGAGCGGTGCGGCAGCAGGTGGAAGGACTGGAAAACGAATCCGATACGGCGTCCGCGCAGCGCGGTGCGGTCCGCGTCCCGCAGGGCGCCGGTGTCGATGCCGTCCAGCAGATAGCTGCCGTGGGTCGGCGCGTCGAGCAGCCCCGCGATGTTCAGGAACGTCGACTTGCCGGACCCGGAGGGGCCGACGACGGACACGAACTCACCGCGGCGGATCATCAGGTCGCACGGTCTGAACGCCGGTACCGGCGGCGGTCCCGGATAGGTGAGGCCCGCCTGCCGGAACTCGATGACCGGAGGCGGCACGCCGGCAGCCCGCGGTACGGCGTCCTGCTGGATCAGCGTCACGAGCCGCTCCCCGCGCCCTTTTTGACGCCGGTGATCACCCGATCGCCCTCCTTGAGGGATGCGCCCGCTTCGGGCGTCACGGCCACGAACCCGTCACCGGAGGTGCCGGGCCGCACCGCGACCCTGCGCTGTCTGCCTCCCTGCTGTCCGTCGCCGGCCTCCAGGACGGTGACGACGCTCTTCCCGTCGGCTCCCGACGACAGGGCGGTGACCGGAACAACCAGTGCGGCGCCCGATGTGGAGGCCGCCTCGATGGTCAGCCGTACGTCCTCGCCGGCGGATTTCGACGGCAGTGGCCGGTTCGGGTGGACCACCATCAGATAGCCCTGAGGGACGGAAGCGGCGCTGCCGGCCGTGTCGCTGCCCGCGGTGTCACCCGCGGTGGAGCCGTCGGTGCCGCTCTGCCCGGTCGCCTGTTGGCTGTTGTCCTGGGAGTCGGCCACCGAAGTGACCGTGGCGGGCACGGTGAGGCCGGCCGACTCGATGTCGATCCGCACTTTCTGCCCGGATCTGATCAGTCCCTTCTGCTGTTCCTGCAGATAGCCGTCCACCACCAGTTGACCGGCCGATATCTTCATCGCCGCACCGTCGGCGCCGGAGCCCACCACCGCGGAGACCTGGGTGACCCGGGCGGGGAAGCTGCGGATGAACACCACTTCGCCGGACGGCAGCATCGGCCCGGCCTTCTGCTTGACCTTGCTGAGGGCTTCCCGGGCCGTGGCGAGGTCCTCCGCGGCGCGGTTGACACCCTTCCGCAGCGAACGGGTGTCCGCGCCACCGGACGTGCCGGCTCCGCCACCCGAACCGGCGGAGCCGGGAACCGTCTTGCCGTCGGACAGGTCGGCCGCCGAGAGTGTCGCGGAAGCCGAGGGGCTCGGTGCGGCTGTGGACGCCGGGGCAGTCGAGGGCGCTGTCGCTTCGTGCAGGGTGTCCAGCGCGTCCTCGTGAGCGCGTTCCGCTGCCGTCACCGCGCTCTCCGCTGCCGATATCTGGTCGGCCTCGTCGGAGGACGCGGGCAGCGGGTCGTAACCGATGGAGGCGTAGTAGGCGCTGAGGGCGCTCTTGGTACCCGCTCCGAAGTGTCCTGCGCGGTCGTTCCCGGTGCGGTGTCCGAGTGAGGTCAGCGCCTCCTGGAGCTGCTTGACGTCGTCGCCCTCGGTGCCCGGCTTGAGGTCCCGGTACACCGGCACCGAGCCCTTGAGCGCGAACACCGGGCGCCCGGACACCTCCATCACGACCTGGCCCGCGGAGACGGTCTGCCCCTGGCGCACCGGCAGTTTGGTGACGACCGGGCGGCCGCCGTCCTCTCCGCCCGCGGTGGCCGGGGTCACGTCGACGGACTGTCCGGCGGTGACCGTGCCCCGCAGGATCACCGAGTCCTTCAGTACCCGGTTCTCGACCGGTGAGGTCAGGATGTCCGGAGAGGGGGCCCGCGCGTCGGCGGCGGCCTGCGCCGGGGATTTGATCAGCAGGGAGGCGCCGACGCCGGCCCCGGCCAGCAGCACCGCCCCGGCGGCGACGAGGGCCACCCAGCGCCGCCGCCTGGCGAGTACGGACGCGTTGTCGTCCTCGGCCGTCGTCATGTCACCGGTCGTCGTCATGTCACTCAGCCGTGACCTGCGCGGCCAGCTTGACGTCGTGCTCGATGTCCTTCTTGACGTCGTCCAACTGCTGCGCGTTCTTCTCGATGGCCTGCTTCTGGTAGGCGACGTCGACCGCGTTCCAGATGCCCGCTACGTTGTACTTCCCCATGCAGGTGGCACTGGCCGTCGCCACCTGCTTCTCCTCGGCGCTCACGGTCGTGCCCGCCCACTTCGGGTCACCGTCGGCCTTGATCGGCGTCGGGTAGTCGAAGCCTTCCTTTTTCATGCAGCCGGACCACTTGGCGAAGGCCGCCCTGACCCGTTTGTCCTCCGTCGACTTCTGGAAGCTGTTGATGTTGACGTCGACGGCGACCGGGGCGTCCTGGTAGTTGCCCAGCTTCTTCTTCGCCTCGCCGTAGCAGCCGCCCGCGGGGACCTTCTGGCCGTTGTAGTCCTGGCCGCCAGGACCGGACTTGACCGAGGGATCGGTGGTGCCCCTGAGGACACCGAGCTGGGCCGTCGACAGGTTCGACCGGGAGTCGGTCCCCGCGTTCTTCGCCTTGGCCAGGTCGGACGCGGTGTGCTGGCCGGGCACGTGGAACCCGTACTGGGCGGTGACGGCAGGGTCGAGTTTTCCGTACCGGTACTGCGAGATGACGTACTTCGGGCCCTTCAGCTCCGTCGTGGGCTCGTGGAACTGGATGCCGAACCGCTGCATGCAGCGCTCGCGCAAGGTGTTCTCGGCCTTGCCGAGCGCAGCCGACTGCTCGTCGGTGAGGAGGTAGGCCTCGACCGGAACCGGCGTCTCCACCCGGGTGGTGATCTTGGGGGTCGACGAGACCTCGGGGGCGGCGTCGGAGCCCGCGGCGTCGGATGCCGCGGGCTCCGCCGATGAACCGGAACAACCAGTGGTCAGCGCGGCAGCCAGAACGATCAGAACGGCTGCACCCTGGAGGGAACGGGAGCGGACCTGCTTCACGAGCGGCACTTCCTTGTTGATGAGTGGGCGTCTGGGACCTGAGCAGGAAGAAGGGCACTCCGCCCGATTCCGGCGAGCGGAGTGCCCGTGCACCGTGCGGAGAATCTCGTCCATGTCCTGAGGACGCTTCGGCGCACGGTTCTTGTCACGCGGTTCTGCGGATGTACTTGCTCAGTACCAGTCGCCGGACGCGTTGTTGTTCTTCATCGTGGAGTTCAGGTTCGCGAAGCCGCCCTTGTCGATGCGCTGCGAAGCGAAGCTGTAGTCGTAGTTCGAGTTGTAGTAGATGCGGATACCGAGGTCGAAGTCCCAGTTGTCGACGGACGCGGCGTTGTTCTTGACCGCCTGTCCGGCGCCGTTTCCGCCGTTGGTGCTGGTGCTTGCGGAGAACGTGAGGCCGGCGTAGTCCAGGATCCCGTAGTACTGCTTGTACAGGGCCCCCTCGTTGTTGGAGTTGTAGTGCAGGCAGGCGTAGTCGACGCTGCAGGAGACGGCCGCATTGGCCGGCGAAGCGAGGAAGAGGCTGCCCGCGGTGGTCGCCAGAGCGACCGCGCCGACAGCTGCCAGATGTTTGAGTCTCATAGAACTCCCTCTGTGTGACGTCCAGTTGGACCTGAATGGTCCGTCGATGACCCTAAGCCGGGTACAGAGGTTCGACGAGTGAGCTCTTTCGGCTGGCGCGAAACGACCTTCGCGGACCCATTCGGAGCGGACGGAGAACCTCCGCGGATACCCCCAGGTGACCGTCGGCGGGAATGGAACATTCCGGAACAATTCACGGCACCATGGTTATATTTTTTCACCGCAGAACGTGTCATACCGGGTGTATCGACATCGTCGGCGGGCGCAAAGGATGGCGAAATCTGGTGCATCACATCTCAGTGAATGGGACGAGGCCCTACGGAAACGGGCCGGGACGTCCTGGTCGCAGGACGTGGCCCTCACCGCTGCAGCCGTGTTCCGAGAGCGATCTCGACGCCCTGCTTACCGCCGCCAAGTCCCATGACACCACCGTCGTCGCCCTCACCGTCGAAGAGGCTGCCCGTCGCCTCGGCGTCGGCCGCACCACCATGTACGCGCTGATCGCCTCCGGTGAGGTGCAGCCCGTCCGCATCGGTCGCCTGCGCCGGGTGCCCGCAGGAACTCTTTCTTCAACTCGGCCAGTCGCTGGGAGAAGCTGCGCCGGCTGTCCGAGATCGCTTGTGAGCCGCCAGGTCGGTTGCGAACTTGGTGTCGTCAGCGATGGGGCCGCGGTGGCGGTCGACGCACTTCTTCAGCTCGGACACGGCTTCCTGCGCCTCCGCTATGAGCATGTCGGCGTCCGGCGATCGCCGCAGCTCGGCCAAGCTGGTCATCTCTGAGACCTCGACCATGAGCCGCAGCGCCAGCTCCGTATGGCGCAGCTCATCCGCATGGAGACGGTCCACGAAGTCCTCGGCCGTTCGCCACTTGTATCCGGTGAAGCTGACCCCGACGCTGGGCTGACTGCAACCCAAGGAACGGTGGGGCCCTTCGACGTATTGCCCGGTGAGAGCAATGGCGGAGGACGCGAGATTCGAACGCGTGAGGGGTTGCCCCCAACACGCATTCCAAGTCTTCGCTTGACCGTTCGGGAGCAGTCGCGGGCGTCTGGACCTGTGGCGGAGCCGGCGGTTACAGGCTCGGTGAACGGTGGTGAACACCTGCGAATGAGACCGGAACTGAGACCAGGCGCTCGTTCACTTAGCTTGATCTTTAACCTCGGGCTTCACTCGACCTGCTGATCTGGAGTTCTTCGCGGGACGGCCGAGACGGCCGTTCTCCACGCTTCGAGATGTCG
>NZ_JBIVTZ010000025.1:0-90200 GCF_044756945.1 Streptomyces sp. NPDC091387
ATGTCGCAATCCACACCGAACCCGGAAGGCCCTCACTTGTTCAAGATCACCCAGCCGTGGGATCCGTCACCAACCTCCGTGGACAGAACACCTAGGCCGGAAGTACAGCAGAGGAGTACCGCGAGCACAGCGACTCTCAGCAACCGCTGTTGGCCGCTACAGCCTTCCTGGACAGCCGGGCAGGCCTCAGCGATCGCTGTGCCGGTGGTTCCCATCGAGGGTGCAGTCAGCGGGAAGCGCCAGTGTTGAGCTCTCGCGCCTCTGCCCAGTCGATTGCCACGGACAAAGAGCCAGACTCAGTCCCACCGAGTCTGGCTCTTTGTCGTTCTCACCCGCCGATCGCGAGTGTGTGGCGAGCGAGCAAGCCCCCATCGTCGGAGGCGTTGGCGATTATTTCGGAATTCACTCCGACAGGGTTCACGCGGAAGCTGTCCCGTCCATGGCGCTTGCGTGCCATGCGCCCGCCCCGGGACGAATCCGCTGCGTCATTTCTCCGGGGGTGCGCTGAGGGCGACACGGACAGCGGCGAGCAGTTGGGCATCGTCTGCCCCAAGTCGGCGGCCGGTAGTGACGAATGTCCGGGCTGCCTGGACGAGCCCCGACTCAGGGGCGGGTGCGTGGCCCGGAGCGACGCGGGTCCCTGCACCACGCCGACTACGCACCAGGCCAGCTGATTCCAGTTCTCGGTAAGTACGGGCCACAGTGCCCGTGGCCAGTCCAAGGTCCGCAGCGAGTTGGCGCACGGTCGGAAGCCGGTCGTCCTCGACGAGATGGCCGCCGATAATGAGGTCGGCGATTTGGATGCGTACCTGTTCGTACGGCGGGACAGGACTGGCGGTGTCCACGCAAACGCTCAGCGCCTTCATACGGGAGCACCGCTGAGGCCGGGCAGGCGCGTCAGACGGACGAGCAGGTAGATCAGCCCAGCCGCGGAACTGGCAACCACTAGGTAGACGAGGATGCTGGGCGCCGCCAGCCCATGGTTGTTGCATGGAGCCGAGGCCAAGGACTCAAGGTAGATGCTTGCGATCGCGGCGGATGCGAGCAGGGATGACGCCACCAGGCACCCCCAGACCAAGGTCACCGCTTCGGCAGAGGCCGCGCGCAGAGCGTGGTCCGCCGCATCCGGAACCGGACTGCCGGGCAATGCGGGCCGGGTCACGATCCTCCGAACGGCGAAGAGGCACACTCCTGCTCCGCCGACGACGCAGACGACCACACCCAGGACCGCTGAAAGGATCTCCCGCTGCGAGACTACGAACTCCACGTCGCCCGGACAAGCGGCGTGGATGAAGCTGTCCGGGCCGACCATACTGCGCGTCACGGTGATGACGAACGTGAGGAGCACAGCCAAGGCCAGGACGAGTGCGCCGAGCAAGAGGCTGTACCGGCGAGGAAGGTAGTCCCGCACATGCCGCGGCGTCAGCATGGCCGCGCGCACTGCCCCCTCGGGGCGGGGGGCCCGCAGTTCACCGATCAGGACACCGGTGATGACGCACACACCGAAGACCGTTCCTGCCAGCAAGGCACTCATTTCGAACATGAGGCAGCTGGCAGCGGCCAGGCCCGCCGCCAGGCCTCTTGTCCGCCACCGTGAGGCATGTTGGTGGTATCGCCCAAGTGCGCCAGCGAGAGGGGCCTCTCCTTGGCGCCGCGGACGCAAGAGCACCAGCAGCCCGACGACGAACGGCGCTGCAAGGAGAAAATTGATGGTCGGGACCACAAGACCTCCATTACTTGTATCAATGGCTTGCCACAATCTGACCGGTCGATGATCGATGTGTCAAGCTATTGATACAAGCTGGAACCGATCACCGTCCTACCCCTCTCGCTGTTCTGCGCATCAGCGACTGGCGGCAGCACTGGCCTTGGCGGGACCCGGGCCCGGACCAGGCGACGTCACCCGACAGGACTCGAACCCCGGTGTGTCGCCGGGTCCGGCCGCGCCGGTGTTCCGAGATGCGATCTACCGGGTGATGCTCCAGAGCTGTACCGCTCTGCCGCTGACGCCGGCGAGGTGCGTGCCGTCGGGGCTGAAGGCGATGTCCATGGTGCTGCCGGCGCCCGGGGTCGTTCTGAGGGGCGTGGCCTTCTGCGCGTCCCACAGCCGGATGGCGTCCAGGCCGGCGCTCGCGAGTACCTTCCCGTCGGGACTGAAGGCCAACGCGGTGATCGATTCGGTGTGTCCCTTGAACGTCTTCGTGCCGGAGTCGGGGCCGGTCCAGGTCCGGATCACCTTGTCGTACCCTCCGGCAGCCCTGACGTAGTCCTTGGGGACGTACGCCACCGCGGTGATGGCGTCGGACGACAGCTTCTCGTCGCGCCAGGTCCAGCTGCCGCCCACGTCGTACTCCGCGGCCGATCTCTCGTAGCTGCCGCTGAGGACGCTCTCCCCGTCGGGGCTGAAGGCCACGGCGAGCACGTCCTCCTTCTGGTCCTCGAATGTTTCGAGCGCACTGCCGACGCTGACGCTCCACAGGCGGACGGCGTCGCCTTGGCCACCGCTCACGAGCGTTCCCCCGTCCGGGCTGAAGGCCACCGAGTAGACCTCGCCGGGGTGGCTCAGGGTGTGGAGCGACGTGCCGCTGGACACGTCCCACAGGCGGACGGTCCTGTCGCTGCTGGCACTGGCCAGAGTGGAGCTGCCCGGATCGAAGGCCAGGCTCGTGATCCTCTCGCTGTGCCCGGACAGGATTCGCACCCTCTTGGCGGTATCGGCGTTCCACAGGTAGATGCTCCCGTTCTCGGTCCCGCTGGCGATGAGGCGGCCGTCGGGTGCGTAGGCGACAGCCGAGAGGAAACCGCTCTGCCCGACGTACGAGCGCGCGAGTGGGACCCGGACCCCCTTGTCCCCGGAGTGCGTCCGGGGTGTCGGGTCCGGGCCGGGCTGCTTGGGGGGTTTGCCGCTGGACGGGGTGGGGGACGCGCTCGGTGCGACCGCCGGTGACGGCCGCACCCGAGGCGCCGCCGAGCGGCCTCCGGATGCCCGGTCGTCCGTACCCTGAGCGGGCGGGCCGTCCGGGATGACCGGAGTGGCGAGGGCCAGCGTCACGAGGGGCATGCCGAGCACCCTCAGGACCCGTGCGGCCTTTCGCCGGCGCGCGGTTGACACCTGCGGGCCACGAGCCCGGAATCCGCCTCCGGCCGGCGCGCCGTGCGCCCGGTTCCGCACCCAGGGGAGCTGGCCCGCGGCGTTCTGGCCGAACTGCTGGGGCTCCGGATCTCCGCGCCGCAGGAGGGTGGCACGGGCGGCTCGCCAGGTCTGGCCCAGGGTGAGCTCGGGACCCGCCGAGGGGATGCCTTGTTCCAGCACCCCGATCAGCGCGCCGGTGAACTCCGGGTAGGGCCGGCCGTCGTGGGCGAAGGCCCGCTGGGTGCTGGAGGCGGAGGTGAGGAGATAGCTCCCCTCGATCGCCGCCTGCTGCAGCTCCTCATGGGGAGCTGCCTGCTGCCCCATGCCGCCCGCCGGCCCGCTGTAGCAGCAGTCGAGCAGAACGATCCTGCGGCGCGCCTGGTGTCCGGCGGTGAGGATGTCCCGGATGTCATGGTAGGCGATGCTGCCGATCTGCGGATGCTCGTCGTCGGCACCGGTCAGCGCCAGGTGCAGCTGCTGGGCGCTCCCGCCCCTGCTGCGCAGACCATGCCCCGCGAAGTAGAGCAGGAACGTGTCCGTCGTCTCCCGTGCGGCCCGCTTGACGGCCGTGAGGATGTCATCGCGAGAGGCCTGCGCTCCCAGCACCGTGACATGGCGCTGATCCAGCCCCCACACGGTCGGGTCCCTCAGCGGCTCGGCCAGCCGGTCGCGGCCCCGGCCCACCGGGCGCAGTGAGGGCAGATGCCGGTACTTGTCGACGCCGACGAGAACCGCCCGGCTGGCACCGGGGTCAGGAAGAGCCACCAGGCGCTTCCTCGTCGTCGGAGCCGGTACATGTGTGCGGTCGCCGATCGGCCTTCGGGAAGAGCTGCCCGGCCGGACGGGACTTCCGGAACACGCCCCACGGCCCTCCGTGACACGTCCTACAGCGACTCGGGCCCCTGCTCCGCTTCCCCCGCCGGCTTGTCCCGCGCCATGAGGCCGGCCACCCACAGCGGCATCAGCCAGTGCGTGACGAAGACCGCGGCCAGGACGGGGACGAGCAGGGCTCCGGCCCGTACCTGACCGCTCCAGTCGGCCGCGGCGACACCGAGGACCGCGCAGGCCGGCAGATACGTGGCCAGGCGGTGCGCCCGCGCCCGTACCCCGTCCCGCTCCGCGCGCCGGCGTTCGTCCAGGACGTGCGTGCGCAGTTCGAGCAGCCCCCGGGTGGCGCCGTTGATCACGCCGGTCGCCAGGCACCAGGGGGCGAGCAGGACGAGTGCGGCGACGGCGGGCCAGGGCCGGTCGCTCGCGTAGGCGCCGGTGCCCGCGGCCACGCCCGCCGCCGTGAGCACCACATGGGCGGCGACGGCCGTGCGGCGGCGCGCGGCCGTCGCGTGCAGCGCGCCCGCCCGGGGGTTGTTCATCACGGCGAACATGCGCCGGTCGTAGCGGGTGTGCCGGGTCGCGCCCGTGGTGGTCATTGCTTCCTCCCGTAGACCTCGTCCGTGAGCGGGCGGAACGGCCGGAGGGAGAACAGGGCCTCCACCGGCAGATCGAAGAACTCGGCGACGCGCAGCGCAAGATCGAGGCTCGGGTTGTACTGCCCGCGCTCGATGTACCCGATGGTCTGGTAGTGGGCACCGACCGCTTCGGCCAGCGCCTGCCGCGACACCTTGCGTTCCGCGCGCACCATCGCCAACCTGTTGTAAACCTGCTCGCTCATGTATAAGAAGTACTACATTCGAGGGCAGGTTCACAACAGGTTGGGTGGACGGGAGCGGTAGCGGTCGGACCGACGGGCCCCGAGACGCCGAGCGCCCGCCGTCCTCCCCCGTGCAGGGGTGGGCGGCGGGCGCGCTCGGGCCGGGGGTTCCTCCGGTGTCAGGCCTGCGGTGCGGCGGCCTTGATCGCGGAGATGTCGAAGTTCAGCTTCACCTTGTCGCTGACCATCACGCCACCGGTCTCCAGCGCCGCGTTCCAGGTCAGGCCCCAGTCGGAGCGCAGGATGTCCGTGCCGCCCTCGAAGCCGACGCGCTCGTTGCCGTACACGTCGGTCGCGGAGCCGTTGAACTCCAGGTCGATGGCGAGCGGCCGGGTGACGTCCTTGATGGTGAGGTCGCCGGTGACGCGGTACTTGTCGCCGCCGAGCTGCTCGGCGGAGGTCGAGCGGAACGTCATGAGGGGGAACTTCTCGGCGTCGAAGAAGTCGCCGCTGACCAGGTGGCCGTCGCGGTCCGCGATGCCGGTGTCCACGCTGGCGATCTTGACGTCGATCGACACGGCGGAGTCGGCCGGGTTGCTGCCGTCCAGCCTCAGGCTGCCCTCGTGCTCACCGAAGGAGCCGCGCACGTTGGTGACCATCGCGTGGCGCACGGTGAAGCCGATGCTGCTGTGGGACGGGTCGATCGTGTAGTCGCCGGTGAGGGCGGCCAGGGCCGGGTCGACGGTGGCGGTGGTGGTGGCGGTCCGGGTGTCGTTGTTCTTGCGGTTGAACAGAGCCATGGCTCCTCCTCGGGGACGTGATCGAGTGGGACTCGAAGTAGTTGTTTAACCTTCAACGAGATTCACTGTAGACCCATCTAGTTCAAAGTTCAACATCAAGGCTCCGGGTGTTACGCGCGGTGCCATGCATTCACGCGACCGTCACTCCACGCCCTCTGGCGGACGCGCGTAGAACTCGGGCACTATCTCCCTGCCCCCACGTTGTCATGCCCAGGAGGAGTCCTCATGGTGTCCCGTATGACGCTGCGCCCCGTCCTGACCGCTCTCGCCCTCGTCCTCGGAGTCCTCTTCGCCCCCGGAGTCGGCGTCGTCTCCGGCGCGACGGACGCCTTCGCCGTCAGCAAGCTCACCCACAGCCAGGCGACCGCCAGATTCAGTTCGTCCGGCGTCACCTGGTCGTCCTCCGGTGGCTGCTCCAACCGCAACGTCGCCACCTGCACCTCCTTCGACCAGGTCAACCTGCCGACCGCCCAGGGCGCCCAGACCCTCAAGAGCGCCACGGGCTGCGCGCTCAACATCACCGGCGGCACCGAGACCGGGCACGCCAGTGGCACGTACTCGCACTGGAACGGCTACAAGCTCGACTTCGGCAAGACCACCTGTCTCACCAACTACATCCACGGAGTGTTCAGCTACATCGGCCTGCGCGGTGACGGCGCACCCCAGTACCAGTCCGGCTCCGGCAACGTCTACGCGGACGAGGGCAGCCACTGGGACGTGACCTACTACAACTGCGGCGGCTGCTGACGCCCCGGCCCCGCGCACGACGGCGCCCCCGCCCAAGGGCGGGGGCGCCTGTGTGTGGGGGTAGCGACTGCGGGTGACGGCTGTCTCAGTAGATCGGGTCGACGGTGGGGCCCTCCTGGGCCAGCAGGTCGCGGGCGAACTGCTCCCACTGCGCGTAGGCGTCGGGGAACGCCGACACCTGCACCGCCTGGCACACCTCGCCCGGCGGCCTGTTCTGCCAGTCGGAGATCTGGATCAGGCCGGGGTTGCTGCCGAACGGGGCGACTCCGTAGAACGACTTGGACGACGTGGGGACGTCCGTGATCTGTTCCGGGGTGCCCCAGCCGGTGCTCGGCCGCTGCTGGAAGATGCCGAGCGAGTCGTGGTCGACCGGGGTCAGGTAGTTGACGAACTTGGATTCCTGCATGGCCGTCATCAGGGCGATGACCTGCCCCTGGTCGGGAATCTGCGCGCCCTTGCCGACGCCGATGACGGTCCGGGCGTTGGCGAGCTCGGCCGGGCCGAGGTCGGCGGCGACCCTGAAGACCGTCCGCAGTTCGCTGTCCGGAGCCGCCTGCAGTGACCTGGCGGTCGCCGCGTCGACCGAGCCGGTGGGCCGCAGGCCGTGGGCCGCCTGGAAGGAACGCAGACCGTGGGGGGTGGGTGCCGCCTGGGCGGTCGCCGGAACGGAAAGGAGTATTCCGGCGGTGGCCGCGGCGGCGGCTATGAGCTGAACCATTCTCTTCTGTCGCATGACAGGCACGGTGTCGCGGACCGGAATATGGCGTCAAGGGCCTTGTCGGTAACGGGAGTTGACAGGCTGCGATGAAGTGGCCGTCTTCCCAGGTGAGGGGGCCGGCGGCGACGGGGAATGGAGCGGAATTCGGGGCCGGTGAGTGTGCGCCGTCACCGGTTCCACCAATGGAGCAATTCCCATTTGTTGCCCGTTGTCGTAAGTGCTTGCTGTGAACTCCAGTTTGCGAGACGGGCGTTCGCGATCCGGTGAGAATGGCGTGATGAATCCACTCACCCGCTGGACGGCACTGGTCTGCGCCGGATGCGTCGCCCTCCTGTCCGGCTGCACCACGGACAGCGCCCCGGACCCGGGCCGCTCCCGTGCCGTGCCCGGCCCCACGGCCACCTCCACCGTCGCGCCCGCTGCCGCGGCCCGGCTGGCCGAACGCTACCGCCGGTCCGGCGGGGAGAAGCACGTGTACGGGATCCAGCGGAGCGCCGGTCCGGACGGTGTCCCTCTGCTGATCGTGCGGACCCGCAATCCGGATGAGGATGCCGAGATATTCGATGACCTCAAGGAGTCGATCACGGGGTATCTGGAGCGCGAGGAAGGGATCTCGCTGGGGCGGGGCTACTTCATGGACGTCTTCGGCCCGGACGGCGGGCTGCAGCACCGCCTCGACGCCCGGCGTTAGGCCGTGTCCGCACGGGCCCGCACAGGGCAGTGCCCCCGTCCCGCCCGGACGGGGGCACTGCCGGTCTCCGTGGGGGACGTCAGGAACCGACGCTCACGGTGAAGCGCCGCGGGTTGCCGTCGTTCGCGGCGCCCGAGACGTCCGGCTCACCGTCGGGGCGTACGTCGTCGTACGGGAAGGCGTAGCCGATCGGGCTGTTGGCGTGCACGATCCGCGACCAGTGGTTGGTCACGTCACCCTTGTAGTAGTCCGCCACCGTGGTGCCGTTCGGCTGGTCCGGGTGGCTGAGCATGATCGAGCGGTTGAAGCCGGCCCCGAGCCGGGCCAGCAGGCCCTTCTTGTCGTCGGAGTCCGCCGGGTTGTTGGCGAACGGGCCGCCGTTGCAGGTGAAGATGTCCTGCGAGGTGGGCTTGGAGAAGGTGTGCCCGCCGTTGAAGGTCAGGGTGTCGCCGGTGACCCGCCCGGTGAAGACGCCGCGTCCGCCCTGATTGTCGATCCGCAGGTCCGTCGAGCGGTACTTCTCCCAGACCTCGTCGACCTGTGCGGTGAACAGATCCCCGAACGGCATCCCGTTCGGGTCGCCGGCGGACGAGGCCATCAGGTTCTGCGGCGAGATGACCCGCAGCACGTTGCCGTCCGAGCCGCGCTTCACCAGCTGGTCCCAGGGCTGCCCGTCGGTGGCGGCCTGGGCGGTGAGGGCGTCGGCGATCTTCTGCACGGCGCCGTTCGGGAGCGGGGCCACGGTGTGCGTGGTGTCGCCCTCCAGGGTCAGACCGATCGGCAGCGCGGTCACCAGGTCGACGTAGCTGATGTTCGCGTACAGCTGCTGCGGGTTGAAGGTGAACTCGCAGAACGACCAGGTGCGCCCGTAGTTCGAGTCCGTGGGGGTGGCGAAGGCCGGCTCGACCAGGGAGGGGCCCGGGTTGAGGTAGAAGTCCAGGGTGTCGTCGTGCACGAAGTAGACCCGGGCCCCGTACATCTGGGGCAGCGTCACCACGACGGGCGCGCCGCCCGCGGCGTTCAGCGGGATGGCGCAGTCGACCGGCAGCGGGGTCTGCGGCGCCGAGGGGGACTCGGGGTGGTAGACGCTGCCGTCGGCCCGCAGCAGCACCCACCGGTCGGTGCCCTGTTCGTGGCCGGTGACGTAGGCGTTGACCTTGCCGGACAGGGATTTGTTCTCCAGGGCCAGTTCGCAGGTCGCGGCGGCCGCCGACGCGCGCGGGCTCAGCGCGCTTCCCCACAGGGGGTAGGTGAGTGCGGTCGCGGAGGCGGCGGCGCCGCCCGTCAGGAACAGTCTGCGCGAAATCACGAGGGGACTCCTGAGGCGTGGGGGGTGGTGATGTGGGGGGTGGGAAACGGTGGAGGGCGGGAGGGTCGCGGACGGCGGGACGGTACGGGAGGTGCGGGGAGGTGGAACGAGCGCGTCCGCGGTGCGCACCACTCTCGCGAGGGCTGCGCCGACCGTCAAGACTTGTGACTGAGAGCGCTCTCAAAAACCGAAGGTCTTCACAACTCGACGCCCTCAGTTGCTACTTGGCGTGTCCACCCACCCCGCATCCGGCCACCGTGATCAACATCTGAACGCTGAACCGGTACCGCTTCCCGCACTCCCCACGTGGACATACTTGGACTTACGCAGAGCGGTTGTTGGACTGGAGAGGCCCTCGGAGCCGTACGTCGTTGACGGTGTCCGGACATGGCGACTACGCAGAGCACATGTCGCCAAGATTCACTACGGCGGGCGCTGCTGCCGCCGCCTCAGCCGCCGTCCTGGCTCTGGTGGGGACCGCCCTCCCCGCCTCAGCCGCCGCCCCCGCGCCCGCCGCGGCCGAATCGGCCGTCCCGGCAGGCGCCGTCATCGGGTCCGCGCAGCTCGCCGTCGCCGTCGCGGACGACTTCCCGCGCGTCCTGACGTACACCGACCGTGCCTCCGGGAACCAGCTGTCCGGCAGCACCCGGCCGGTCACCGCCGTCACGCTCAACGGCACCGCGCACGACGTGAAGCTCAAAGGCGCCCCCAGGATCACCAAGTCGGCCGCCCGCTACACGCTGACCTTCGCCGATCTGCCCGGCGTCGAGATCGACGCCTCGCTCTCGGTCTCCGGACGCGCCACCACCTTCAAGGTGACCGCCGTCCGCGACACCGCGGCGTTCCGGGTCGGCACGATCGACATCCCCGGCCACGACCTGGTCTCCGTCGCCGGCACGGACACCGGAGCCGCGACCGCCTTCACCCAGCTGGACCCCGACTCGACGAAGACCGCGGACGTCTTCGCGAAGGTCACCGACGCCACGAAGGCCGACGCCGCACCGATCGGCGCCACCTACGCGTTGCTCAACACCGGATCGCTGGCCGCCGCCGTCGAGTCCAACTCCTCGTACGACAAGCCCGCCGGCGCCACCGGCGGCGACGACGCCCGCTTCTGGCACCAGGCCCGCAAGACCGACGACGGCTCCACCCGGGTCGGCGTCTGGTCCGGCCAGTGGACCTACCGCGGCGACGGCGCCCCCAAGCCCGAGAGCGGCGACAACCTGCCCTGGGCGAAGGTCGTCGTCACGCCCGACGCCAACGGCGACAAGACCGTCGACTGGCAGGACGGCGCGGTCGCCTTCCGCTCCATCGGCGTGGTCGCGCCCGGCAGCAAGGACACCGCGGACCGGGTCATCACCCACATCCCGTTCAACTTCGCCAGCCAGGCCACCCACCCCTTCCTGCGCACCCTCGACGACGTCAAGCGGATCTCGCTGGCCACCGACGGCCTCGGGCAGCTGGCGCTGCTCAAGGGGTACGCCTCCGAGGGCCACGACTCCGCCCACCCCGACTACGGCGGCAACTACAACAAGCGCGCCGGCGGGCTGAAGGACCTCAACGAGCTGCTGAAGGACGGCAAGAAGTGGGGCGCCACCTTCGGCGTCCACGTCAACGCCACCGAGGCCTACCCGGAGGCGAAGGCCTTCGACGAGAAGCTCGTCGACAAGTCCAAGCCCGGCTGGAACTGGCTGAACCAGAGCTACTACATCGACCAGCGCCGCGACATCAACAGCGGCGACCTGGCCAAGCGCTTCCAGCAGCTGCGGAACGAGACCGACAGCAACCTCAGCATGCTCTACATCGACGTCTACTACACCCACGGCTGGATCGCCGACAAGACCCTCCAGTCGCTCCAGACACAGGGCTGGAACGTCGCCAGCGAATGGGCCGACAAGTTCGAGCGCGGCTCGCTCTGGTCGCACTGGGCCAATGACCTCGACTACGGCGGCGCCACCAACAAGGGCCTGAACTCGCAGATCATCCGGTTCATCCGCAACGGCGAGAAGGACGTCTGGAACAACGACCCGGTCCTCGGCCAGAGCGCCATCGACGAGTTCGAGGGCTGGACCGGCGAGACCGACTGGAACGCCTTCTACGACAACATCTGGCAGCGCAACCTGCCCGCCAAGTACCTCCAGCAGCAGAAGATCACCCGCTGGGACGGCAACGACATCGCCTTCACCGGCGGGGTCAGCGGCACGGTCGAGGACGGGAAGCGGACCTTCTACGACCACGGCCGCAAGGTGCTCAGCGGCACCGACTACCTGCTCCCGTGGGACGGTGGAAAGAAGCTCTACCACTACAGCAAGTCCGGCGGTACGAGCAGCTGGGCGGTGCCCTCCAAGGGCGCGTACACCGTCTACGAGCTCACCGACAACGGCCGGGTCAAGACCGGCACGGTCCGGCCCGTGGACGGGAAGATCACGCTGAAGGCCGAGGCCGGGCAGCCGTACGTGCTCTACCCGGACAAGGCACCGAAGGCCGCCGACGCCAAGTGGGGCGAGGGCAGCCCGGTCGACGACCCCGGCTTCAACGACAACGGGCTGACCGACTGGTCGAAGACCGGCACCGCCGCCCGCAACACCGACGACCAGGGCCGCAACAGCGCCGAGCTGTCCGGCACCGGCACGGCCGCGCTCTCGCAGCGCATCGACGGACTGAAGCCCGGCACGCGCTACACCGCCTCCGCCCTCATCGAGGTCCAGCCCGGCAAGACCCGCCGCACCACCCTGTCGGCCGGCGGGCAGTCCGTGACCGTGGACCGCTCCACCGCCAAGGACCAGGTCGCCGCGTCGGACTGGCACGGCACGTACTTCCAGCGGGCCAAGGTGAACTTCACCGCCCCCGCGGGCGGACGCACCACGCTGCGCATCGAAGCCGCCAAGGGCAGTGCGGCGACCGTCCGCGCCGATGACGTACGCGTCGTCGCCAACGCCCCGGCCACCAAGAAGAACACCGTCGTGTACGAGGACTTCGAGGACGTCGACCAGGGCTGGGGCCCCTTCCTCAAGGGCGACGCGGGCGGCTCCACCGACCCCCGCACCAGCATCTCCCAGCTGCACGCCCCATACACCCAGGCCGGCTGGAACGGCAAGCTCATCGATGACGTCCTCGGCGGCAAGGAGTCCCTCAAGGCCCACGAGGAGAACGCCGGAATCGTCTACCGGACGGCCCCCTGGACCGTGCCGATGGCCGACGGCCACCGCTACAGGGTCGAGTACGACTACCAGTCCAGCCACGCCGGCGCCTACGAGTGGGTCGACGGCTACGACCGGATCACCGCGGACGGCAAGCCCGGCTCCGTGACCACCCGGACCACCGCGATCGGCGCCCAGCACACCACCGGCCACTTCGCCGAGACCGTCACGGCGGGCTGCGGCGACACCTGGACCGGGCTGCGCAAGCGCGACGACGCACCCGAGGGCGCCGACTTCGCCCTCGACGGCTTCACCGTGACCGATCTCGGCAAGGCCCCCGCCGGAGAGCAGGCCGCCTGCGGCACCCTCACCGTCCAGCCGGCCGCGGAGACCTTGGAGCCGGGCACCGCCAACACCGTGAAGGCGAGCTTCACCAACTACGAGGCCACCGAGGTCACCGGCGTCTCGGTGGACCTGACCGTCCCCGAGGGCTGGAAGGCCGAGCCCGCGGGCGCCGTCACCTTCGACTCGGTCGCGGCCGGTGCGAAGGTCACCGGAAGCTGGCAGGTCACCCCGCCGGTGGACGCCAAGTACCAGGCGTACCAGCTGAGTTCAGAGGCCGCCTACACCGTGGGCGGTGCCCGGCGCACCCTCGGCGCGCAGACCTCGGTGCGGACCCTGCCGCCGCCGCCCACCACGGATAGCTGGGCCAGTGACCTGGACTGGACGGCCTCCGAGAACGGCTGGGGACCGGTCGAGCGCGACCTCTCCAACGGGGAGACCGGCACCGGTGACGGCACCCCGCTGACCATCGGCGGCACCGTCTACCCCAAGGGCCTCGGCACCCACGCACCCGCGAAGGTCCGCTACTACCTCGGCGGGAAGTGCACCTCGTTCACCGCGGAGGTGGGCGTGGACGACGTGCAGAAGAGCGCCGGCAGCGTGCAGTTCTCCGTGACGGCGGACGGCACGGAGAAGGTGAAGTCGCCGGTCGTCAAGGCCGCCGACACCGCCTGGTCGCTGACGGCGGACGTCACCGGCGCCAAGTACGTCGAGCTGGTCGTCGGCGACGGCGGCGACGGCAACGGCAACGACCACGCCGACTGGGGGAACGCCCGCTTCCACTGCGGCGCCTGATCGGCGGAACGACTGAAGGGGGCGGGGCCGTCGGCGGCTCCGCCCCCTTCGCGTCGTCGCGGGCGCGTGCCGGGGCGCTGCTTTCGGGACGCGCCCTTGACCAACCACCGCCCGGTCTGAACCACTTGGATTCCGGAGGTACTCCCGTGACACTTCTGCCCGCCTGGTCCCGCCGCGCCTTCCTCGCCACCGGCAGCGCCACCGCACTCGGCCTGGCGCTCGCCCCCGCGGCCCGCGCGGCCGAGGACGAGTTCGAGACGCTCCGGCTGCGCTGGAACGACCTCTCGCTCGGCACCGGCTACGACCCCGCCACCGAGCCCTACGCCTCCCGGCTCGCCGGGACCGGCGAACTCGCCGCCGGATTCCGCTCGGCCATGGCACCCGCCGCCGACTCGCTCTGGGCCGGGCACACCTTCGACCCGCCGTCCGGCATCACCTGGAGCTACTCCCGGCTGTGGACGATGACCCAGGCGTACGCCCAGCAGGGCACCGGCCACACCGGCGACGCGGGGCTGCTCGCCGACATCGTCCGCGGACTCGACCACCTCTCCGCGACGGTCTACCACCCCGCCACGGACCGGTACGGGAACTGGTGGGAGTGGCAGATCGGCAGCCCGCGCCTGCTCATGGACATCGTCTCCGTGCTGCGCCCGCAGCTCGGCGAGGAGCGGGTGTCGGCCGCCTGCGCCGCCGTCGACCACTTCATCCCCGACACCATGCTCACCGATTACAGCGGCACCTCGACCGGCGCCAACCGGGTCGACCTGTGCCGCTCCGTCGCGCTGCGCGGCATCCTCGGCCGCGACCCCGCCAGGACCGCACTCGCCCGCGACGCCCTCTCGCCCGTCTTCCCCTACGTGACCGAGGGCGACGGCCTCTACGCCGACGGCTCGTTCGTCCAGCACACCTGGATCGCCTACTCGGGCACGTACGGCCAGGTCATGCTCGACGGGCTCGGCCGGCTCTTCGCACTGCTGGCCGGATCCACCTGGGAGGTCACCGACCCCGGCCGCCAGATCATCCTGGACAGCGTCGAACACGCCTACGCGCCGCTCATCCACGACGGCCTGATGATGGACAGCGTCAATGGCCGGGCCATCAGCCGCGGACTCCTCAAGAGTGACGAACTCCAGGTCATGCGCAGCGACCACTTCCACGGCCAGGGACTGATCGCGGCCGTCGCCCTGCTGGCGGGCGGTGCCTCCGACGCCGAGCGGGACCGGTGGAACGGCATGATCAAGGGCTGGATCGAACGCGACACGACCAGCCCGGTCCTCACCGCCCCGCAGTTCGGTGTCGCCGACCTCTCCCGGCTGCACGCGGCCGCCGCCGCGCCGGTCCCCGCCGCGCCCGAACCCGTCGGCCACACCCTGTTCGCGGCCATGGACCGGGCCGTGCACCGGCGCCCCGGGTGGGTCGCCAACCTCTCCATGGCGTCGGAGCGGATCAGCTCCTACGAGTGCGGCAACGGCGAGAATCCGCGCGGCTGGCACACCGGTGCCGGAATGCTCTACTGGTGGCAGGGCCCCGACGGCGGCGGCCAGTACACCGACTGGTTCTGGCCCACCGTCGACTGGTACCGGCTGCCCGGCACCACCGTCTCCACCAAGCGGCTCGCGGACCGGGCGGGCGGCGAGTGGGGCGAACCCCGGCCGGACGTGCGATGGGTCGGCGGCGCCCACGACGGGGAGTTCGCCGCGGTCGGCCAGCACGTCAAGGGCCTCGGCTCCACCCTGGAGGCCCGCACGTCCTGGTTCTGCGCGGCGGACGCGGTCATCTGCCTCGGCGCCGGCATCAGCGCGGCCGACGGGGTCCCCGTCGAGACGGTCGTCGACAACCGCAACCTGGGCCCGGACGAGGGCGGGCAGACCCTCACCGTCGAGGACCGCGCACACCCCCGCTGGGCCCATCTGGCGGGGCACGGCGGCTGGGTGCTGCCCGGCGGCGCAGCGCTGCACACCCTGCGCGAGGCCAGGACCGGAGCCTGGTCCGACATCAACACCACCAGCTCCGCCGAGCCGCGCACCCGCCACTGGCAGACCCTCTGGCTCGACCACGGCACCGACCCGGCCGACGCCGGCTACCTCTATCTGCTGATGCCCGGCGCCTCCCGGCGCACCGTCGCCGCCCGCGCCGCCGACCGGCACTGGCTGACGGTGCTCGCCAACACCGCGGCCGTGCAGGCGGTGGCCGTGCGCTCGCTCGGGCTGACCGCCGCCAACTTCTGGCAGCCCGGCGCGGCCGGACGGCTCTCGTCGACCGGTCCGGCGAGTGTGCTCGTACGCGAGCGCCGGGGCACGACCACGGTCCGGATCAGCGGCCCCGACCGCGCCGGCCGCCCCTTCGAGGTGGTCTGGGACCGGCCGGTGCGCGAGGCCGTCCCGGCCGACCCGGGCATCGAGGTCCGCGCCACCGGCCGGCGGCTGGTGCTGGGCGTGGACCCGGGGACGGCGGGTGCCACGCTGAGATGTGATCTCCGGTAGCCCCTCGGGGTGACCCGGAGGGTGGAGTCTGCCGGGAGTCCGGGAAGGACGGCCGCCACGCGCGTACTCTCGGACGTTATGGGGGAGTTGGGGGAGCTGAGAGCGGACTGGCGGCTCCGGTTGCGCCGCGGCGGTGCGGACGGCCCGGTGTGCGGGGCCGGTGTGCTGCTCACCCAGGACCGGATGCTGACCTGCGCGCACGTCGTCGGCGAACCGGACGCCCGGATGTGGGTGGAGTTCGCGGAGAACCCCGGAATCCCGCCGGTCGCCGCCCGGGTCGCGCCGGACGGCTGGCTGCCCGGCCTGGACGGGGCCGCCCGTGAGGACATCGCCGTACTCGCCCTGGACAGCCCCCGGCCGCAGGCGGCGCCCGCGCCGCTGGGACGGCGGATGGAGCGCGGCCGGGAGGTGTGGATCGGCGGCTACTCCCAGGCCTTCGACGACGGCATGTGGCTGACCGGCCGGATCCCGGACTGCACGGCGCGTGGGTGCAGCTCGACGCCGGGACCAACACCGAGGTGGTGCGTCCCGGGTTCAGCGGCGCCGCCGTGCAGACGCGGGGCGAGGGGCCGCACACCGAGCAGGTCGTCGGACTGGTGGTGAGCTGGCGCGGCGATCTGGAACTGGCGCTGCCCACCGAGAACGACCTGGCGTTCTCGTACATGATCCCGGTCGACCGCGTCGCCGAACTCGTGCCGCTGGTGGCCGAACTGAGCGGGCCCGACGGCTGGGACAGCGGGCTGTCCCAGCGCCTGCGCGACTGGTTCGCGGACGGCGACCAGCCCGCGGTGCGGTTCGGTGTCGTCCCGCACGGCGGCGGCCGCGACCGCACCCTGCAGCACCAGCTCCACCGGGCCCACCTGGTCTACCGGGGCGGCCGCACCCGGCCGGAGGAACTCGTCGAGACGCTGGTCGCGCAGCTGCGGCCGCCCCGGCACCAGCGCAACGAGTACCGCGACTGGCTGCTGGAGGGCGGTGACGAGCCGGAGCGCTCGGTCGCCGGCCGCCCGGCCGGATCGGGCCCGGTGCTCGCCGTGATCGGTCTGGACGAGGACCCGGACCCGGGCGCGCTGGTGCCTGTGCTGGCCCGCGTCCGGACACTCGGCTTCCGGTTGCTGATCATCTTCCGCAGCGGCCGGGGAGCGGCGCTGGCCGAGGTGGCACGGGACCTGCTGGTGCCCGCTCTCGACGAGCGGGCCGAGGAACTGGTGCGCAGGACCGAGCGCTTCGAGGAGGAGCGGGTCAGGCTGAGCGGCCTGCTCGACTCGGCGTCCATGGTCCCCCGTCCCGTCATCGACGCGGCCACCCGCCGCCGCCAGCTGCGCGCACTGCGCTCACTCGCGGACCCGCGGGAACGACTGGCCGCGCTGAAACAGCTGTTACGTGAGTTACGCGGCGACCTCGAGGAGCCGTCCAGGTCCGGGCGCCCGGACCTGCCGGGGCAGCGCACCGGCCCGGGTCCGGCGGGTCGCCCATGAGGATTCCGTGCCCGCACCGCCGCTTCACCGGAGCCCCCTGCGACGGGGCCGTCCTGTCCACCGGCTACTGCGACACCTGCGGCCGCGACGAGGCGGCCCCCGGACTCCCGCCGCTGCCCGCCGCCCCCGAGGCGCACGGCCCCGCCGGACTCCTCGAACTCCCGCTGCTGGAACCGGGCAGCCCGGCCGACCGGCTCACCGCCGCCGAGCAGCCGGTGCGCATCGTGATGACGTGCTCGGCCAAGGCCTGCGGGGTGGCGTTCGTCCCGCCGTACACCGCGGCCCCGCCGCCGGACGAGGGCCACTGCCCCTGCTGCGGCGCCCCGTACTCCTACCGCCCGGAACTGACGAAGGACGGGCCGCCGCTCCAGGACCAGTACCGGATCCGCGGCCCCATAGCGCACGGCGGCCAGGGCTGGGTCTACCTGGCGGAGGACACCCATCTGGAGGACCTCGTCGCGGTCAAGGGACTCCTCAACCGCTACGCGGAACGCGGCGCCGCCCAGGCCGGCGAGGAACGCCGGAGCCTCGTCGCCATCCGGCACGAACGCATCGTCCAGATCCGCGACTTCGTCAGCACCCGCAACGCCGACGGCACGGTCTCCGGCGGCTACATCGTGATGGAGGATGTCGGCGACCGGACGCTCTCGGCCGTCGTCGAATCGGCCCGGCAGGGCGCCTTCGTCCTCGACATCGAGCACGTCATCACCTACGGCTGCCAGATCCTGGAGGCCCTCGCCCATCTGCACGGCATGGACTTCCTGTACGGCGACATGAAGCCGTCCAACGTCATCCACCACCGCGACGGCATCAAGGTCATCGACCTCGGCGGGGTCCGCAAGGCGGGTGCCACCGACCCGCCCCCCCGTGATCACGCCCTGGTTCGCCGCCCCCGAGATGGACGGCGGCGGACCGCTGACCGTCGCCCACGACCTCCACACGGTCGGCGTCACCCTCGCCGAACTGGCCGGCTGGGCGGTCGGCGACGACGTGCCCGGACTCGGCATCAGCTCGTTCCGGCTGGTGGTGGAGCGGGCCACCGCGCACGACCCGGAGCGCCGGTTCGGCTCCGCCGACGACATGGCCGGACAACTGCGCGGTGTGCTCCGCGAGATCCGGGCGCTGCGCGGCAAGCGCGACCAGCCCGAACCCTCCGAGTACTTCACCCCCTCCACCGAACTCCTGGGTGCCCGGCTGGGTTCGGTGCCCGACTACGCGCACTGGCTCAGCCGCCCGGTCTACCGCCGCCACGAGCCGCCCGAGTCACCCGCCCTCGACTCCGGGCTCCCCACCCCGACCGAGATCGCCCGCCGGCTGCCGGTCCCGCGGCCCTATCCGGGCGACCCGCAGGCCGCCCGGTTCGGGGTCAGCAGCTACGACCCCGGACAGCCGCTGACCCAGCCCGTCCACGGCGAGCAGTCGGTGGAGATCTGCCTGCACAACGCCCGGCTGCTGCTCGGCCAGGAGGGCGACGAGGCACTCGCGGCGGCCCGGGAACAGGTCGAGGCGGCCGCCGCCATACCGGGCCCGGGGCCGGTCCGGGAGTGGCGGCTCAGCTGGCACCGGGGGCTCGTCGCGCTGCGCGGCGCCGACGTGCTGGAAGACCGGGAGCCGATGCTCGAAGCGGCGCTGGAGCAGTTCTCCGCCGTGCACCGGGCACTGCCCGGCGAGTACGCGGCCAAGCTGGCGCTGGCGTACGGCGCGGAACAGCTCGGCGCGGACGGGCCGGCGGCCGCCGGGCCCTCGGCGTACGAACTCTTCCGGGCCGTGCACGCCCGCAACCCCTCGCACGTCGGCGCCGCGCTGGGGCTGGCCAGGCTCGCCCTGGCACGCGGCGACCGGGCCGCGGCGATCGAGGTCCTCGACCTGGTGCCCGACGAGTCGCGCGACCACACCGTCGCGCGGATCGCCGCGTTCCGCATCCGGGCAGCCCGGCTCGCCACGGGGGAGCGGCCGCTGCCCGGTACGGCGGAGATCGACGCCTGCCTCGCCCTGCTCACCCCGGCACGGGGTGCGCAGGCACCGGTGGTCGCGGGCGACGAACCCGCCGGGCTGCTCCGGACCGAGCTGTACGAGTGGAAGCTCGACGCGGTAATCGCGGCGGCCGGCGGGCCGCGGCCACGCGGCAGACGGCTGCGGACGGGCCTGCCGCCCCCGGCCGTGCCCGGGGAGCGGGACGTCCGGCGGAAGCTGGAGCAGTGCTACCGCTGGCTGGCCCGGCAGCGGCAGGCGCCCGCCGAGCACGAGTGGCTGATCGACCTCTCGCACGCCGTCCGCCCGCAGACCCGGTTCTGAGACCCGACCGACCCGCAACGACCTCCACCGGAGGCAGTCCCTTGGGAGCTACCGACCCGTCGCCCGCCCTCCGGCTGCCCGTCGGCCTGAAGGTGTCCATCGACGTCCGGCGCGATCAGCAGCCGCATCACGACGCACACATCGATGCCCATCTGCGGGTCAAGGCGGTCGGGGTGGGGCCGAGCGACGAGGTGCCCGCCCTGGAACTCGCCGTCGTCCTCGCGCTGGACGTCGCCGCCGAGCGCCGGGAGGCCGCGGCGGCCGCGCTGGCCGCCGCCCTGCGCGCCCTGCCCGACGGCCTCTCCTTCACCGTTCTGGGCGGCGCCGACGCGAGCGGGGCACCGACCGGCTGCTACCCGCTGCGCGGCCGGTGGGCGCTGGCCGGCACGGCGGAGAAGCGCCGGGCCGCCTTCAGCGCGGGCCGGATCGCCCCGGCCGCCGCCGGCCGGCCGCCCACCGGATACCCGGTCTGGCTCGCCGCCGCCCGCGAACTGTTCGCCGAGCGCCCGCTGCCGGTACGCCACCTCCTCCTGATCACCGACGGGAGCGGCCACGACGAGGCGGACGACCCCGAGCTGCCCGACAGCGCGCTGCAGTGCGAACTGGCCCGCTGCGCCGGGAGGTTCACCGCGGACGTGCTCGCGGTCGGCAGCGACTGGGACCCCGCCCCGCTGCTCGCCGTCGTCGAGCGGCTGCACGGCAGCCCGGTCGACGCGCCGGACCGCTTCGCCCCCGCGGTCACCGAGGCCGTGCAGCGGCTCCGCCGGGTCCGCAGCCCCGAACTGCCCGTCTCGGTGACCGTGCGCCCGGCGGTGCGCGAGGTCACGCTCACCGAGACCGCCCCCCGCCGGCAGGCGCTCGAAGCGGTGCACCGGCCGGACGAGCCGCGCCGGTTCGACTTCCCCACCCACCAGTGGGAGCCGGGCACCCGCGACTACCTCCTCACCCTGCACGTCGACGCGAGCACCGACCCCCTGGGCGTGCTGCTGCAACTGGCCACCGTCTCCATCGGCGACTCCACCGCGCCGCTCCTGGTCCGCTGGCTGCCGCCCGGAGTCGCGGTCGGAGCGGGCGGCACCGGCGGCGGGGGCGGCACCCTCCAGGCGATGAACGTCGCCACCCAGATGCGGACCGCCCTCGACCGCGGATACATCGCCCTGGACCCGCTGACCCGGGGCGAGGCCGAGCAGCAGTTCGGCCTCGCGGTCAGGCTGGCCAACGAGATCGGCGCCGGCTGGGTCCTGGACAAGGTCCGCGAGGTGGCCGAGATCCTGGACGGCTCCCGGGGCGTGGTCCGGGTCGGCCCGACCGTGGACCGGGGCACCGTGCGCCGGGGCCGGCTGCACATCGCCTCCGGCCACCTGCTGGACCTGCCCGAACACGCCACCGGGAAGCCCGTGAAGTGCCCGGACTGCCGCCACCTCGCCGGGCCCCGCGCCCTGTACTGCATCGCCTGCGGAAGGCGGCTGTGATGCCCCGGCCGACGCGCGCCCCGCGGCCCCGCGGACGGAGCGGCTCGCGCACCAGACGGCTGCTCGAACTGCACCTGGCCGTACTGGTGGTGACCGCGCTCGCCTCGATGACCGTCCTGCTCGCCTCCTACCGCGAGGTGCAGAACTCCGCGGGCGAGATGCGCACCCACGGCGCACCCGCCGTCCAGGGAGTCGCCGCCACCCAGCTCGCGCTGCTCCGCGCCCACCAGGAGGCACAGGACTCCGTCGACAGCGGGATCGACAACGTGATCGGCGCCGGGGCGCGGTACGAGAACCAGCTGGCCGCCGCCGACCAGGGCCTGTCCCGGCTCTCCGACGTACAGATCGACGGTGAACGCGGCCGGGGCGTGCTCAAAACGGTCAACGGCCTGCTGACCTCGTACAGCAGCTCCATGACGCCCGGCGCGGTCAAGTACGTGGACGACGACTTGATGCAGCGGGAGAAGTTCGACGAGGCCGAACGCATCCTCAGACGGGAGGGCACCGGAGTGGTGCCGCGCCTGGACGTCCTGCAGAAGCACCAGATGCGACGGGTCGGCCGGGTCAGCTCCATGGGTGCGCTCCAGCAGACCGGCTGGGCCGTCGCCGAACTGGGCCTGCTGGTCCTGGCCCTGACCGCGCTCTCCGCGCTGTGGGTGCTGCGCGTCCGCTGCGGACGCAGCCACGACCCCTGGCTGCTGCTGTCCCTGCTGGCGGCCGTCGCCCTGGCCGTCGTCCCGCTCTGGGCGACCACCGTCACCCAGGAACGGCTGGACACCGCCCGCGGCCGGCTGGTCGCGATCGAGCAGCACGCCCACCAGGACGACCGCCTGGAGCTGGCCCGGTCCCAGCGGTTCGTCACCGCCGGCTCCACCACCGTGCGCGGCGGGCTGGCCGCCCAGCCCTGGCAGAGCTGGACGTACTACGGGGCCCTGGGCGGCGGCGCGCTGATCGTCCTGCTGCCGGCCGTCGGTATCTGCCGGCGGCTCAACGCCGACTACTGGAGGGCCGGATGACCCGGCGAACCCGCGCCCTGCTGTGCGTCCTCGCCCTGCTCCTGACCGCCTCCGGCTGCGGGCTCTCGGCCCCCGGTGGCAGCGACGAGGAACCGAAGGTGACGATCCTCGGCCCCTGGACCGACGACCAGGAACGGCACTTCAAGGAGGTGCTGGACGGCTTCGGCATCCCGTACACCTACCAGGGGACCGCTGCCACCCGCGAGGTGCTGCTCGCCGAGGTGCAGGCCGGCAACCCGCCCGACATCGCGATCCTGCCGGGCGTCGGCGAGCTCGTCGAGTACGCCGCCGAGGACCGGCTGCTCCCGTTGAGCGGGCTGTACGACCCCAGGGAGTACGGGAGCCCGTGGCGGCCCCGCGCGCAGGGCGTGGGCGACGATCTGTGGGTACCGCTCAAGGCCGACCTCAAGTCGATCGTCTGGTACCGCGAGGACGGGGAGGGCGCCGCCCCGGGCCGGTATCCCGCACCGCTGACATCCTGGTGCGTCGGCATGGGCGACGACGGCTCCTCCGGCTGGCCCGGCAGCGACTGGATCGAGGACCTCATCCTCCAGCGCGCGGGCCCGGTGCTCTACGCGCGCTGGGCGACCGGCGACCTGAAGTGGACCGACGACCACGTGGCCGGCGCCTGGACCGCCTGGGCCGGGCTGCTGGCCCAGGACCGGGACGCGGCCCGCGGCGCGCTGCTGGACGACCACCGCGGTCCGGTCGGCGGCCACGGGCTGCTCTTCGGCGGTGGCTGCGACCTGGAGCACCAGGGCTCCTTCGCCCGCGCCTTCTACGGGGACCGCGAGGAGCTGGCCGGCTTCGTGGACTCGGCGAGCCTGCTGCCCGGCGGCCCGTACACGGTGAAGGCCCACGAGGTCTCGGCCGACTTCGCCGCGCTGTTCGGCCGGAGCGGCCGGGCCCGTGACATGATCAGGCGACTCGCCTCCCGGGACGGCCAGGAGGACTGGGGGCGCAAGGGCGGGGTGTTCTCACCGAACGCGGCGGTCCCGGCCAAGGGGGGCGCGGTCGAGAAGCGGATCAGCGGTCGCTTCACCGATCAGCGGGTGCCGCTCTGCCTGGACGCCTCCGACGTCATGCCGGCCGCCGTGCGGGACGCTTTCTACGAGGCGGTCCTGCTGACCGTCGCACATCCGGAGCAACCGGTGCGGGAGCGGCTGGAAGGCATCCAGAAGGTCCAGGACGCCCAGTCGTCCGACACCCCCCGGCTGACCGGGGTGTGCGGCAGACCACAGTGATCCCCTGTGGGGTTCCCACAAACGGCGAGGGGTGCGGGCTAGCACTTCGCCTGCATGGCCCACGGCTTCTGTCAGGCTCCACCAGGAAACCGGGCAGGAGACTGTACGGAGTCGACGGCAGCGTTTTCTTGTTGGGCTTCGTAGGGTCGACACATGACCGTTGTGGACGAAACCCCGGGCGATCCGAGCGACACCCGTGGCCGTGTGGCCGAACTGCTGGCACTGCGCGAGCAGGCCCGGCGCGGACCGAGTGACCGGGCGACCGAGGCGCAGCACGCCAAGGGAAAGCTGACGGCGCGCGAGCGCATCGAGCTGCTCGTGGACCCGGACTCGTTCCGGGAGGTCGAGCAGCTGCGCCGGCACCGGGCGACCGGCTTCGGCCTGGAGGCGAAGAAGCCGTACACCGACGGTGTCATCACCGGCTGGGGCACGGTCGAGGGGCGGACCGTCTTCGTCTACGCGCACGACTTCAGGATCTTCGGCGGCGCGCTGGGCGAGGCCCACGCCACGAAGATCCACAAGATCATGGACATGGCCATCTCGGCCGGTGCGCCGCTGGTCTCCCTGAACGACGGCGCCGGCGCCCGTATCCAGGAGGGCGTCTCGGCGCTCGCCGGGTACGGCGGGATCTTCCAGCGCAACACCCGGGCCTCCGGTGTCATCCCGCAGATCAGCGTGATGCTGGGCCCGTGCGCGGGCGGCGCGGCCTACAGCCCGGCCCTCACCGACTTCGTCTTCATGGTCCGCGAGACCTCGCAGATGTTCATCACCGGACCGGACGTCGTGAAGGCGGTCACCGGCGAGGAGATCACCCAGAACGGCCTCGGCGGCGCCGATGTGCACGCCGAGACCTCGGGCGTCGCGCACTTCGCATACGACGACGAGGAGACCTGCATCGCCGAGGTCCGCTACCTGATCGGGATGCTGCCCTCGAACAACCGTGAGAACCCGCCCACGGTCGCGAGCGACGACCCGGCCGACCGGCGCGGCGACGTCCTGCTGGACCTGGTGCCCGCCGACGGCAACCGCCCGTACGACATGCACAAGGTCATCGAGGAGCTCGTCGACGACGGCGACTACCTGGAGATCCACGAGCGCTGGGCCCGCAACATCATCTGCGCCCTGGCCCGCCTCGACGGCCAGGTCGTCGGCATCGTCGCGAACCAGCCGCAGGCCCTGGCCGGTGTCCTGGACATCGAGGCGAGCGAGAAGGCCGCCAGGTTCGTCCAGATGTGTGATGCGTTCAACATCCCCATCGTCACTCTTTTGGACGTACCCGGCTTCCTGCCCGGTGTGGATCAGGAGCACGGTGGAATCATCCGGCACGGGGCGAAGCTGCTCTACGCCTACTGCAACGCCACGGTGCCGAGGATCTCGCTGATCCTGCGCAAGGCCTACGGCGGTGCGTACATCGTCATGGACAGCCAGTCCATCGGCGCCGACCTCACCTATGCCTGGCCCACCAACGAGATCGCGGTGATGGGCGCCGAGGGCGCCGCGAACGTCATCTTCCGTCGGCAGATCGCCGATGCCGAGGACCCCGAGGCCATGCGGACCCGCATGGTCAAGGAGTACAAGGCCGAACTCATGCATCCGTACTACGCCGCCGAGCGCGGCCTGGTCGACGACGTCATCGACCCCGCCGAGACCCGCGAGGTCCTGATCGCCTCGCTCGCCATGCTCCGGTCCAAGCACGCCGACCTGCCGTCCCGCAAGCACGGCAACCCGCCGCAGTAGTCAGCCGGTCCCGCAGCAACCCTGCAAGGCCCCGCGAAGACCTGCCGAGAAGACGGAGAGACATTCATGAGCACTGCCGCCGAGTCCGTGCTGCGCGTCGAGAAGGGTCTTGCCGACCCCGAGGAGCTGGCCGCCATAACCGCGGTCCTGCTCGCCCGCGCCGCCGCCCAGCCCGCAGCCGCCCCCACCCACCGAGGCCGCAACACAGCCGGCTGGCGCCGTCTGGAGCGCACCCCCGGCTTCCGGGCCCCCCACAGCTGGCAGGGCTGACCCCCGGCCCCTCGGGCCCGCCCTGGCGAAGGCCCGGCGCCCGAGGGCCCCGCACGCCGAAAGGCCCCGCACTCCCGAAGGAGTGCGGGGCCTCACGTACGTCCGGGGCGCCCCTACCGCAGGCGCGCCATCAGCGCGTGCTCCACCAAAGTGATCAACGCGCTCTTCGCATCTGCCCGATGCCGCGCGTCCGTGACCAGAATGGGCGTGTCGGGTCCGATCTGGAGCGCTTCGCGCACCTCGTCGGGGGTGTAGGGCTGGTGTCCGTCGAAGCCGTTGAGGGCGATGACGAAGGGGAGTCCGCTGTTCTCGAAGTAGTCGACGGCGGGGAAGCAGTCGGCGAGTCGGCGGGTGTCCACCAGCACGACGGCGCCGATGGCGCCGCGTACGAGGTCGTCCCACATGAACCAGAAGCGGTCCTGTCCGGGGGTACCGAAGAGGTACAGGATCAGGTCCTGGTCCAGGGTGATGCGTCCGAAGTCCATGGCCACCGTCGTGGTGGTCTTGTCCCCGGTGTGTGTGAGGTCGTCGATGCCCGCGGATGCGGACGTCATCACGGCTTCGGTGCGCAGCGGATTGATCTCCGAAACGGCACCGACAAACGTGGTCTTACCCACGCCGAAGCCCCCTGCCACCACGATCTTCGCCGAGGTAGTGGAGCGGGCCGCTCCGCCGCTAGAGCTTGCGAAGTCCACTGAGCACCCTTTCGAGCAGTGTCACATCTGGCTGGCCGCCGGCGGACTCTTCGCCGCCGGGCTGGTGGATAGCGACGAGTCCGGCCTCTGCCAGGTCGGCTACGAGGATCCGGGCAACGCCGAGAGGGATCGAGAGCAGGGCCGAAATCTCGGCCACTGACTTGATCTCGATGCACAGCCGGCAGATCCGCTGGTGCTCGGGCAACTGCCCTTGCAGCCGGGACGGATCAGCCGTCGTACTGACCAACGCCTCAATGGCGAGTTGGTAGCGCGGTCGGGTCCGTCCACCTGTCATGGCGTACGGACGGACCAGCGGATTGTGCGCTGAGGGAGCATCCGGCTCGGGGGCCCACCGGGGCTCCACCGGCTGGATACGGGGCGGCGGCTGCGGGGAGTCGTACCGGTGGGGGCGCTGCGGCCGCTGGGGCTGCTGCGGCTGCTGAGGCCACTGCGAACCCTGCGTGTTCTGCGGCCAGTCGTCCGAGCCCCGCGCGTCCTGCTGCGGCCAGTCGTCCGCGCCCTGAGCACGCCTTGCCTGCCGGAACGGCCGGAAAGGCTGCTGCCCGTCCTGTCTGCCGGACGAGGAGGGGGAGTCGAAGCCGTCGCCCCTGTGCTCACCCGGTACCTGCTGACCACCGTTGAACTGGTGTCCGCCTGGGGGTGTACCCACGATTCCTCCTCCGCCTGCCGGTCCCGGTCCCAGTGGGTCCGCGCCACCGCACCTTATGGCGCGGTGACGTGAAACGCACTGTCTGTCTACTAGTTAAGAAGACTTCCCTGTAGTTCGGCGCGGAGGTCCGGAGTGAGGACACCACCGGCGCGATCGACCAGAAGTGCCATTTCGTACCCAACCAGACCGATATCGGCATCCGGGTGTGCAAGAACGGCCAAGGAAGATCCGTCGGAAACGGACATGATGAAGAGGAATCCTCGCTCCATCTCCACAACTGTCTGATTCACGGCGCCGCCCTCGAAGATCCGGGAGGCACCCGCGGTCAGCGAGGTCAGACCGGAGGCGACAGCCGCCAGCTGGTCGGCGCGGTCACGCGGAAATCCCTCGGACATCGCCAGCAGCAGGCCGTCCGCGGAGACCACCACCGTGTGCGACACCCCGGGGGTGTTGTCCACGAAGTTGGTGATCAACCAGTTCAGATTCTGCGCCGCCTGGCTCATCGGGCTCACACTAACGCTCCTGGTTGTAGGTATTACTGCTGTCCGAACCCGCGTTACGTCCCCGCAGGACGCCCCGCCGCAGGTTGCTCAACCTGCCGCGCACGTCCTCCGGGGCGCGGGAGACCTGGGGGCCGCCCTGCTGGGTCTGCTCGGCCGTGCCCTCGATCAGATTGGCCTTGGGCACGCGCCGGGGGAGACCGGACGGGGTGACCCCGCCCGCCTTCGGGTCCCGGAGCTTCTCGGCCCGCTCCCAGCGCTCGTCGTTCGCCGAACGCCAGTCCTCCGGCCCGTCCGCGCTCTCCTGCTGCGCGGGCGACGGCTGCTGCGGTTCCTGCTGCTGCGGCAGCTCCTGCGCGGCGGCGGGCCGGTCCTTCCCGCGTCCGGTGGGCTGCCAGTGCTGCTGGCCGCCCCGGCGCGGCAGACCGGCCTCGGTGACCTCGTGGCCGGAGTTCGGGACGGGGCCCGAACGCTCGAAGCCTACGCTCTCCTGCGATGCGGCGGGGGTGCTCCCGACAGATTCCGGTTCGGCCTGAGTCAGGGGTTCGTACCCCCCCTGGTAGGCGCCCTGAGCTGGCCACTCCTCCTGCTGGGGCTGGGCGTTGTACTGCCCGTCGTAGTCCTGCTGAGGGGTCTCCGGGGCCGCGTACGCCGACTCCGGATAGCCGTTCTGCCCGTGCTGGTCGGGCTGTTGGACGTAGCCGGTGTCACCGCGGAACGGGTCGTAGCCGCCCTCGTACGCGGCCTGTCCGTACTGCGGCTCCTGCTGCCCGTCCTGCTGCGGCTGCTGGGCGTACGGGGCAGCGGTGTACGGGTCCGCGGCGTAGGGGGCCTCGCCGAACGGGGCCTGCGCGTACTGCTCCTGCGACTCCTGCCGCGGGAACGGCGGGTTCTCGTCGCCGGCCTGGGGCTCCAGCGCCGCGCGGCGCTCCCCCCGCATCAGCGAGCGGCCCACCGGGTCGAGCTGCGCGGACTCCTGCGACGGCTCCCCGTAACGCGAGTCGTCGAAGCCGAGCTCCGCCGCCGTACGCATCGGGGGCTGCGGCGGCGGCAGCGTCGCGTCGAAGGACTGCTGCTGCGGAATGATCGAGGACACCGTGAAGTCGTCCTGCGCGGGGGCGCCTTCGCCGCCGCCGCCGTGGGTGATCGCGTCCGGCAGCATGACCAGCGACGTGGTTCCGGCCTGCTCGCCCGAGGGGCGCAGCTGGACCCGGATGCCGTGCCGGTCGGCGAGCCGGCCGACCACGAACAGGCCCATGCGCTGGGAGACCGCGGCGTCCACCGTCGGCGGGTTGGCCAGCTTGTGGTTGATGTCGGCGAAGTCCTCGGCGGTGAGGCCGATGCCCTTGTCGTGGATCTCGATCATCACGCGGCTGTCGGGCAGCCGGGTCGCGGTGACCCGCACCTTGGTCTGCGGCGAGGAGAACGTCGTGGCGTTCTCCAGCAGCTCGGCCAGCAGGTGCACGAGGTCGGTGACGGACTGGCCGTGGATGTCCGTCTCCGGCACGCCCGAGAGCTCGATGCGCTCATAGGACTCCACCTCGGAGGAGGCGGCCCTGAGCACGTCCACCAGCGGCACCGGCTGGTTCCAGCGGCGGCCGGGCTCCTCACCGGCGAGGACCAGCAGGTTCTCGCCGTTGCGGCGCATCCGGGTCGCGAGGTGGTCCAGCCGGAAGAGGCTCTCCAGCTGGTCGGGGTCGGCCTCGTTGTTCTCCAGGTCGGTGATGAGGGTCAGCTGGCCCTCGATGAGCGACTGGTTGCGGCGCGACAGGTTGGTGAAGATCGCGTTGACGTTGCCCCGCAGCATGGCCTGCTCGGCCGCCAGCCGCACCGCCTCGCGGTGCACCTGGTCGAAGGCGCGGGCGACCTCGCCGATCTCGTCCTGGCTGTTGATCGGGATCGGCTGGACGCGGGTGTCCACCCGGCCCGGGTCGGCCCGGGACAGCTGGTCGACCAGCGAGGGCAGCCGCTGCTCGGCGATGCCGAAGGCGGCGTTGCGCAGCCGGAGCATGGAGAGGCTCATCTGGCGGGCCATGAGGCCGGCCAGGACGAAGGCGGCCAGCAGGGCGACGAGCACGATCGCCGCGTTGACGACGGCGTCGGTCCTGGCGCCGGACGAGATGTCCGCGGCCTCGGTCACGGCCTTGTCGACGAGCTCTTCCTCGACCGTGGTGTATCCGTCGAACTTCGCGGTGGCCGCGGCCATCCAGGTCTCGGGGGTGATCCCCTTCGCCTTGAGCTGGGCGGGGCTCTTGCCGAGCGCGAGCTGCTGGGCCATCCCGTCGTAGACCGAGCCGTCGACGGTGGGCGGCGTCACGAACGGCGTACCCGCCGCGTCGGCCTGCTCCTTGGCGCTCTTGACCTTCGCCGCGCCCTCCGCGGCCTTGTCGGCCATGACGTTCTTCAGCCGGGCCGCGTCCGACTCCGTACCACCGGAGACGAATTCACCGAGGGCGATCTGCTCCAGGTAGTTGTACGAGCCGAAGGCCTTGACCTGGTCGTTGAACTTGCCGCCCACCTGGCTGGGCCGCACCAGCAGATGCATTCCGATGGAGCGCTGAAGCGATTCTGCAGCCTTGGCCAGCTCGATTGCGTAGACGGTACGGCCGTAACTGGTGATGTTTCCGGTGCCGAGCCCGAGCTCGTTGCAGAACTCCATGAGGGAGTGCTGCACCTGGACATAGCCCTCTTCCGTCTTCACCGGGTCCATGGCCTCGGCGTAGGCGGCCTTGCGCAGGTCGGGAAGGGTGGGCTCCTCCAGCCTGAACAGCTTGAGACGCCGCTCCAGGCCCTGCTTGGCCGGCATGTCCTTCACGGCCGTGTCGAACTTCTCCGCGGCCGCGTCGGTGGTGGCCCGCACCTGGGTGACGACCGCCGCGTCGCGCTTGTTGGACAGGAGGGGCTGGGCGGAGAGGTCGCGCTCGTTCAGCAGCGCCTGGCCGTACTCGGAGGCCGCGCGCACGATCAGCGCGGTCCTCTCGGCGTCCTTGGCCTCCTGCCAGGTGTCGATCGACCCCTTCACCTGGAAGCCGCCCATGACCAGGCCGACCAGCACGGGGATGAGGAGGATCGCGTTCAGCCGGGTCGGCACCCGCCAGTTGCGCGGGGACATCCGGCTGGTGCTGCCACCGGCAGGCATCCTTCCGGACACGTCGGCGGACGACGCCGCGGCGCGCGGCGGGGTGAAGTTGCCCCGCTCCGGCTGCGCCGTGGAGCCCTCGTTGTTACGCCTCACTCGACCAACAACCTCTCGGCGTCGGCACCTACGCTGTGCCGTTTTTTGTTCAGGGCCCTACTACTCGGGAGTCCGTCGAATTGCAGCACGGGGAACGGCCGCGTTCCAAACAGTCGGAATAGGCCATTCCGAGTGGTACAGGCCTCAGATAAAACGGGCATAAAGAACGAGCCCCGCCAAAAGGCGGGGCTCATGTGAGCACAGCGGTACCGTTCGTACGCATCGGGTATCGACCGTGAGGTAATTCTCTTTCGAAACGTTATGAACACGGGGGTGGATCGTGTCTAAGGACACAGTCCACCCCCGTTTGACTACTTTAACTGCCGTACGGCAATACCGACTTGTGCCTACTTGAGCCGCGCCATCAAGGCGTGCTCCACCAGCGTGATCAGACCGCTCTTGGCGTCACCGCGGTGCCGCGCGTCGGTCGTGATGATCGGGGTGTCGGGTCCGATCTGGAGCGCTTCGCGCACCTCGTCGGGGGTGTAGGGCTGGTGTCCGTCGAAGCCGTTGAGGGCGATGACGAAGGGGAGTCCGCTGTTCTCGAAGTAGTCGACGGCGGGGAAGCAGTCGGCGAGTCGGCGGGTGTCCACCAGCACGACGGCGCCGATGGCGCCGCGTACGAGGTCGTCCCACATGAACCAGAAGCGGTCCTGTCCGGGGGTACCGAAGAGGTACAGGATCAGGTCCTGGTCCAGGGTGATGCGTCCGAAGTCCATGGCCACCGTCGTGGTGGTCTTGCCTCCGGTGTGTGTCAGGTCGTCGATGCCCGCGGACGCGGACGTCATCACGGCTTCGGTGCGCAGCGGATTGATCTCCGAAACGGCACCGACAAACGTGGTCTTACCCACGCCGAACCCGCCCGCCACCACGATCTTCGCCGAGGTGGTGGCACGGGCCGCACCGCCACTAGAGCTTGCGAAGTCCACTGAGTACCCTTTCGAGCAGTGTCACATCCGGCGCGCCGCCGGCCTCTCCGTTGCCCGGCTGGTGGATGGCCACCATGCCGGCTTCCGCCAGGTCCGCTACGAGGATCCGGGCCACGCCGAGCGGCATCGACAGCAGCGCCGACACCTCGGCCACCGACTTGACCTCACGGCACAGGTGGCAGATCCGCTGGTGCTCGGGGAGCAGCGTTCCCAGGTGCGCGGGGTCGGCCGTGGTGCTGACCAGCGCCTCTATCGCTAGTTGGTAGCGCGGTCGGGTCCGTCCGCCGGTCATGGCGTACGGACGAACCAGCGGCTGGTCGCCTTCACCTTCGTACGACGCGTGGTTCAGCGCGCCGTACGGATCGGGTGAGGCGGGTGGCGGGGTCATGAATCCTCCGGGCGTGACAGCAGGGTGTCGGCGTGCCGTCTGAAGGGGCCGGTGGGGGGCTCTAAGCGGCCGGACGGGCGAGGGTTGATTGCGGTACCTGGGGTAATCGTCTGTGTCACCGATTCATGGCCGCCTAGTGGAGCAGGCTGCCCTGGAGCTCGGCACGGAGGTCCGGGGTGAGGACAGTGCCCGCCCGGTCCACCAGCAGAGCCATTTCGTACCCGACCAGACCGATATCGGCGTCCGGATGGGCCAGTACGGCAAGTGAGGAACCGTCGGAGACGGACATCAGGAAGAGGAACCCGCGTTCCATCTCCACCACGGTCTGGCTGACGGCGCCGCCTTCGAAGATCCGGGAGGCACCCGCGGTCAGCGAGGTCAGACCGGAGGCGACAGCCGCCAGCTGGTCGGCGCGGTCGCGCGGGAAACCTTCGGACATCGCCAGCAGCAGGCCGTCTGCGGAGACCACCACCGTGTGCGACACCCCGGGGGTGTTGTCCACGAAGTTGGTGATCAACCAGTTCAGATTCTGCGCGGCCTGACTCATCGGGCTCAACTAACGCTCCTGCTGGTGAGTGGGGCCGAGTGGGAAACTGCCGGTCGACTGGCCGTTGTTGGCCTGACGCCCCTGCTGGATACCCCGGCGGAGATTGGTGAGCCGCCCGCGCACATCATCGGGCGCACGCGACACCTGGGGACCGGACTGATGGTTCTGCTGCTGGGCGGTGCCCGGTACCAGATTGGCACGCGGTACCCGGCGGGGCAGGCCGGAAGTGGTGATTCCGCCTGCTGCGGGCTTCTTGACCCGCTCCGCCTGCCGGACGAGTTCGTCGTTCGGCGAGGCGCGCCAGGAGCTCGTGACGCCGTTGGTGTCACCCGTGTCGCGCTGCGGTGCGGGCGGAGCGGGGCGCTCGTCGGCGGACTGCTGGGGGAAGTCCGGTGCCTGTGGCGCGGCGGGCGGCTGCTGGCCGTTCTGCTGCGGACCGTGGAACCAGTTCGTCTCCAGCGTGTCGTACAGCGGCGTACGGCCGTCGCCGGGCCCGGAGGCCGGCGGAAGCGCCTCGGGCTGCCGGTACTGCGGCTCCTGCTGCGGCTGCGGCGCGGGCGGCCGCGGAGCACCGAAGTCCTCGTCGCCGCGGTCACGCGGGACCGGCGCGGGCCGGCCCTGTCCCTGGTCCTGCGGACGGCCGAAGTCGGGGCGGGCGAACTGCGCCGTGCTCGCCGGGTCCGGCGTCTGCGGCGCCCCGGTCCCGTACTGCTGCGCACCCGGAGCGGGCGCGGAGAAGTCCGGGCGGGCGAAATCCGAGGTGGAGCCGGGGCCCTGGCGGTCGTCCATCGGCGGACGCGGGCTGAGCGGCGGGTTCAACGGCCGCTGGAACTGGCTGGTGGACTCGGGCTCCTCGTGACCGCGGGGGGCGTCGAGCGGGGAGCGCTGCTGGGGTGCGGACTGCTCCTGCGAGCCCCAGCTGGGGGTCTGCGGCCGCTGCGGACCGGGGTACCCCTGGCCCGGCGAGTTCGGCGCGGGGCTGCCACCGGGCAGTTCCGCGCGCGGACCGCCGACGGGGGGCAGCTGGCGGCCGTTGTCGCCCGGACCGCCGGGCTGCTGGAAGCCGCCCTGGTCCGCCGGGTTCTGCCGGCCCTGCGGAGCCTGCCGGCCGGGGCCGTTGCCCGCACCCTGGCTGTTCTGCTCCGGCCGCCGCTGGGCGAACAGCCCGCCGGGCTGGCCCGAGTCGGTACGTCCGGCGCCGTCGCCCTGGCCGCGGGCGCCCAGCCGGGCACCGCCGCCGAAGGCGCCGGAGAGCCCGCCGCCCTGACGAGGCGGCCCCTGGCGCGGGCCGTCCTGCGGCGGCCGGCCCTGCGGACCGGTGCCGGACAGGCCGGCGCTCTGGAAGCCGGAGTTCTGCTGGCCGGGCTGGCTGTTCTGACCGGGACCGCCGGGCTGGCCCGGCTGGCCCTGCTGGTTCTGGGACCGGCCGGAGGTGTCCCGGGCGGGCAGTGCGGCCCGCGGACCGGAACCCGCGCCGACCTGGCCGCGGTTGGCACCCGGACCTGCCGGGAGCGGGCCGCCGGGGGCCGACGGAGAGCTGTCGAGACCGGGGCGCGGAGCGTTGCCGCCCGCGAGCAGTCCACCGGAGGGCGCGCCGCCGGCGAGCAGGCCGCCGGGAGCGGGCGGCTGGCCCTGGGCCTGCTTCGGAATCGGCATCTTGCCGCCGTGCGCGACGTCGACGGGGAGCATGACCAGCGCGGTCGTACCACCGGAGTCGGAGGGCCGCAGCTGGATACGGATGCCGTGACGCAGGGACAGCCGGCCGACCACGAACAGACCCATGCGGCGGGAGACCGAGACATCCACGGTGGGCGGCGAGGCGAGCCGCTCGTTGATCGCCGCGAGGTCCTCGGGGGAGAGCCCGATACCCGTGTCGTGGATCTCGACGAGCACCCGGCCGTCGGGCAGCGCGTGACCGGTGACCCGGACCTTCGTCTGCGGCGAGGAGAACGACGTGGCGTTCTCCAGCAGCTCGGCGAGGAGGTGCACGAGGTCGTTGACGACGCGTCCCGCGACCTCGGTGGCGGGCACCGCGGCCAGTTCGATGCGCTCGTACTGCTCCACCTCGGAGGCGGCGGCACGGAGCACGTCGACCAGCGGCACCGGACGGGTCCACCGGCGCCCCGGCTCCTCGCCCGCGAGGACGAGGAGGTTCTCGCCGTTACGGCGCATACGGGTCGCGAGGTGGTCGAGCTTGAAGAGCGAGGACAGCTGGTCCGGGTCGGCCTCGCGTGACTCCAGCTCGGAGATGAGCGAGAGCTGACGCTGGATGAGGCCCTGCGAACGGCGCGAGAGGTTGGTGAACATCGCGTTGACGTTGCCCCGCAGGAGGGCCTGCTCCGCGGCGAGCCGGACGGCCTCGCGGTGCACGTCGTCGAAGGCCGCGGCGACCTTGCCGATCTCGTCGCGGGAGTGCACGCCGACCGACTCGACCGAGGTGTCGACGTCCTGCGGGTCGGCCTCGGAGAGCTGCTTGACGAGCTCCGGGAGCCGGTCCTGCGCGACGCGCGTCGCGGTGTCCTGGAGCCGGCGCAGCGAGCGGATCATGGACCGGGCGACGACGAACGCGCCGACCAGCGATACGCCGAGCACCAGCAGGATGAGCGCACCGCTGATGATCGCTTCGCGCTGGGACTCGTCGCGCAGTTCGCGCGCCTTGCCCTCCATGTCGCTGAGGAGCGTCTCCTCGATCTGCTTCATGGCCTGGATCTTGTTGGAGTCCTGGTCGTACCAGTCGAGGTACGAACGCCGGGCCGTCCCGGACATGCCGGTCGGGCTGTCGAGCACCTTCTTGGCGTAGGTGTCGGCGGCCTTGATCTCGGGGTTGCCCTCGTCCAGCGTCGCGGTCAGCTCGTCCGCGTTGTTGCCGGTGGTCGTGTAGATCGACCCGAACGAGCGACGCGCCAGGTCTTCCTTGCGCAGCGCGGCCAGACCGAACTGGCGGTCGTTCGAATCGAGGCTCGGCTGCTTGTCGTTGCCGCCCGGCAGCGCCGCGGCGATGATCGCGCGCTGGACCGAGGCGTACTCCTTGGCGGAGGAGAAGGCCGCCAGGGCACGGGTCCGCTTGATCATCTCGGGGCTGCTGGTCGCCTGCGCCATGTCCTGCGAGAGGCTCAGCAGGGAGGTGATCAGCTGGCTGTACGCGTCGACGGTCTGCAGGCTCGGGGTGCCCTTGGCGAACGCCTGCTTGCGGATGTCGCGGATGCCGCCCAGCTGCGAGGCGATCTGCGTGACGCTGGAGTGGATGCTCTCCAGGGCCTCGTCGCCCTCGGTGTCGCCGATGTCGTTCGTCGCGGCGAGGAACGCCTTCTTCGCGCGGTCGGCCTTCTTCCGCGGCTCGGTGACCTTGAAGTCGGTGGCGGGCACGCCATTGGACAGCGGGCCGGCCGAGTGGTCGCGCTCCTCCTGGAGCGCCTGGGCCAGCGACGTCGCCTGCTTGGTCATCTTGGTCAGCAGCTGCATGTGCTCCAGCTGCTGTATGTCGTTCATGGAGTCGTTGATGCGGAGGCCACCGAGGGTCGTCGCCGCGACCACGGGGAGGGCCAGCAGGGAGACCAGACGCGTGCTGATGCGCCAGTTGCGGAGAGCTACTCGCGATCCTGTGTTGACGGGGCCCTGCGGCTTGAGCGACGTGATCGGATCGGAGCCGCCGTTCGTCGCCGTGCCGGAGCGCTTGGAGCGGTCGGTGCTGTCGCCGGCCGCGGCCGGTCCGGGGTTCTGGGCGTGCTGGGGCGAGGAGCCGCGGTCGGTCCCGCCGCGCGGCTCCTGTTCAGCCGCTGCGCTGCCATCCCTCTTGAAACGTCCCTGCACTAGCGTCGCAACCTCTGGACCAGGCGTTCCCCCCGTCATGGACGGATGGAACGGTGTCGGCGTCGTGGGGCGTTGTACCGCCCCATGGTGGTCTTGAGTGACCGGCGTTCTTCCCCTTCCCGCCGCCACTCGGCTCGGCGCTGCGTTGCGCCCCCTGCGCGCCGGCCTGAAACCTGCGGCGGTGCGTGGAATTCCAGCACAGTGCAGGATCTCCAACAAGGGCCAGGTACCGGGCTGTGACCTGCGTGACACGTTGTGATGACGGCGTAACAAGCCGTGGAGCCGGTTCGCTGCCATAACGGACTATTGCGGGTGAATCAGGTGAGGGTGACGGGTGTCCCAGACGACATGATCAGGAGCGGAATGGTTGATTCAGTGGTGCAATGTCCGGTTCCTCCAGCCGGATCGGCTGCCCGTATTGGGGTAATTGTCGGGGCTCTGGTGAGCAAACTCACATGATGATCGTCGTCTCTTCCGGGTTCCCGGGGGGAATCAGATGTTTAGCCTGACGCTTTACAGGGATGGCAGAACCGACAACCGGCGCCCCTCCGGGCGGCGCCCCTACCGACAGGGTCCGAACGGCAGATGAAGACGACGATGATGTTCCGCAACATTGCCAACCCCCGGCGTACGACGCTGGCGCACCTCGAGGACGCCGAAGCGCTGCGGACGCCGGAGCGGCCGGAGCACGCGCTCGACCTGCCGACGCAGACGGCCAACCCCCGCCGCACGATCCTCATGGTCGCCCCCGGGACCACCACCGCCGCCGCGGAGTAATGCGCGCGGTGTCCCCTCCTCACCCGCGCTAGCCTGGAGCATCAGTCTTCAGTCAGCCAGCAAGTGAGGGGCCACAGCTTCCCGTGCGCATCGCCAGGTTCTCCATCGACGGCAATGTCGCCTTCGGCGCCGTCGAGGGCGACGGGCCCGATGGTCTCGTCCTCGACATCATCAAGGGCATCCCGTACGCCGAGTTCGAGCTCTCCGGGACCAAGGTCCCGCTGAACAAGGTCCGGCTGCTGCCGCCCGTGCTCCCCAACAAGGTCGTGGCCATCGGCCGCAACTACGCGGAGCACGCCGCGGAACTCGGCAACGAGGTCCCCGACGTCCCCGTCGCCTTCTTCAAGCCCACCACCTCGGTGATCGGCTCCGGCGACGCCATCGAGTACCCCTCGTTCTCCGACGACCTGCACCACGAGGCCGAGCTGGCCGTGGTCATCGGCCGGATGTGCCGGGAGGTGCCGCGCGAGCGGGTCAAGGACGTCATCTTCGGCTACACCTGCGCCAACGACGTCACCGCGCGTGACGCCCAGAAGCGCGAGAAGCAGTGGGCCAGGGCCAAGGGCTTCGACACGTCCTGCCCGCTCGGCCCCTGGGTGGAGACCGACCTCGACCCCAGCGACCTCACCATCCAGGCCACGGTCAACGGCGAGCAACGCCAGCTGGGCCGGACGAGCGAGATGATCCGCTCCATCGAGGACCTGGTCGTCCACATCACGGAAGCCATGACACTGCTCCCGGGCGACGTGATCCTCACCGGCACCCCCGCGGGGGTCGGACCCCTGCACGTCGGCGACGAGGTCGCCGTCACCATCGAAGGCATCGGCACTCTCACCAACAAGGTGATCAAGCGTGGTTAACGGACCGGTCCGTGTACGTTTCTGTCCCTCCCCGACGGGCAACCCCCATGTGGGCCTGGTCAGGACGGCTCTCTTCAACTGGGCCTTCGCCCGGCACCACCAGGGCACCCTGGTCTTCCGCATCGAGGACACCGACGCGGCGCGCGACTCCGAGGAGTCGTACGAGCAGCTCCTCGACTCGATGCGCTGGCTCGGTCTCGACTGGGACGAGGGCCCCGAGGTCGGCGGCCCGCACGCCCCGTACCGCCAGTCGCAGCGCATGGACATCTACCGGGACGTCGCCGAGAAGCTCCTCGCCGCCGGCCACGCGTACCCCTGCTACTGCACGACCGAGGAGCTCGACGCCCGCCGCGACGCAGCCCGCGCCGCCGGCAAGCCGTCCGGCTACGACGGCCACTGCCGCGACCTGAGCGCCGAGCAGAAGGCCGCGTACGAGGCCGAGGGGCGCACGTCCATCGTGCGCTTCCGGATGCCCGACGAGGCGATCACCTTCACCGACCTGGTCCGCGGCGACATCACCGTCCAGCCGGAGAACGTGCCGGACTACGGCATCGTCCGCGCCAACGGCGCCCCGCTCTACACACTGGTCAACCCGGTCGACGACGCGCTGATGGACATCACCCACGTCCTGCGCGGCGAGGACCTGCTCTCCTCCACCCCGCGCCAGGTCGCCCTGTACCGGGCGCTCATCGAGCTGGGCGTCGCCAAGCAGACCCCCGCGTTCGGCCACCTGCCGTACGTCATGGGCGAGGGCAACAAGAAGCTCTCCAAGCGCGACCCGCAGGCCTCGCTCAACCTCTACCGCGAGCGCGGCTTCCTGCCCGAGGGGCTGCTCAACTACCTCTCGCTGCTCGGCTGGTCGATCGCCGAGGACCGCGACATCTTCGACATGGACGAGATGGTCGCCGCGTTCGACATCGAGGACGTCAACGCCAACCCGGCCCGCTTCGACCTCAAGAAGTGCGAGCACGTCAACGCCGAGCACGTGCGCCGGCTCGACGTGAAGACCTTCACCGAGGCCTGCGGCCCGTGGCTCCGCGCCCCGTTCGCCCCCTGGGCCCCTGAGGCCTTCGACGCGGACCTGTTCGCGGCGATCGCCCCGCACGCCCAGACCCGCGTCACGGTCCTCTCGGAGATCACGGCCAACGTCGACTTCCTCTTCCTCGACGAGCCCGTGACCGACGAGGCGTCCTGGACCAAGGCGATGAAGGAGGGTTCCGACGCCCTGCTCGTGACGGCCCGCGCCAAGCTGGCCGACGCCGAGTGGAACGCGGACGCCCTGAAGGCCGCCGTCCTCGCCGCCGGTGAGGAGCACGGCCTGAAGCTCGGCAAGGCCCAGGCCCCGGTCCGTGTCGCCGTCACCGGCCGCACGATCGGCCTGCCCCTCTTCGAGTCCCTGGAGATCCTGGGCCGCGAGAAGACCCTGGCCCGGGTGGACGCGGCACTGGCGAAGCTGGCCGCGTAACGGTCGTACGTACCCAGGGGCCCGGCAACCGCGAGCGGCGGCTGCCGGGCCCCTGTGCGTGCGCCGCGCCGCGGGTAGGCTCGGGGCCATGCCGATCAGAGCCGTCCTCTGGGACGTGGACGACACCCTCTTCGATCACACGACGGCATCCGTCGACGGGATGAGCGGGCACCTCGCCGCCGAGGGCCTGCCCGGCGGGTACGCCACGGCCCACGAGGCCGTCGACGCCTGGCAGCGGCTCACCCGCCGCCACTGGGCCCGGTTCGCCGCGGGGGAGACCGACTGGCAGGGGCAGCGTCGCGACCGGGCAAGGGACTTCCTGGGCCGCCCGCTGGACGACGCCGAGGCCGATGGCTGGTTCGACCGCCACATCGCCCACTACGAAGCCGCCTGGGGGCTCTTCCCGGACACGGTTCCCGTGCTCGACGCCCTGGCCGGGACGTACCGGCACGCCGTGCTGTCGAACTCCGCACTGCCGCAGCAGCACCGCAAGCTGACCGTGCTCGGTGTGCGCGACCGTTTCGAGTCCCTGCTCTGCGCGGCGGAGCTGGGCTTCGCCAAGCCCGACGCCAGGGCGTTCCTCGCCTCCTGCGAGGCGCTGTCGCTGCCGCCGGCGGACGTCGTCTACGTCGGGGACGAACCCGACATCGACGCCGCCGGAGCGACGGCCGCCGGGCTGAGGGGGATCTGGCTGGACCGGACCGGCCGGGGCGGACGTCCCGAACTGGTCCGGATCACGGCCCTGAACCAGCTTCCCGGCCTGCTGGCAGGCGATACCCGTTTTGGAGCGCCGGACACCTTCAGGTAATGTTCTTCCTGCGTCGCCCGAACGGGCCGAAAGATCCGGCCGGGAAACGCACACAGAATTGAAACCTCTACAGGGGTTGCTTTTCAGTGGGCTATGGTGTAATTGGCAACACTACGGTTTCTGGTACCGTCATTCTAGGTTCGAGTCCTGGTAGCCCAGCGCAAGACAGTAAGACGCACGTAGTAAGTGCAAGCCCCCGTTGTGTAGCGGCCTAGCACGCTGCCCTCTCACGGCAGTAGCGCCGGTTCGAATCCGGTCGGGGGTACAGATCCTTCCCGCGAGAACATCTGGGTCGCACCCACGCTCTCGATGCAGGATCGCTAGGGCCCCCGTTGTGTAGCGGCCTAGCACGCTGCCCTCTCACGGCAGTAGCGCCGGTTCGAATCCGGTCGGGGGTACTTGTAACACCATGGGCTATGGTGTAATTGGCAACACTACGGTTTCTGGTACCGTCATTCTAGGTTCGAGTCCTGGTAGCCCAGCGCAAGACAGCAAGTCGCAGTATCCAAGCCCCCGTTGTGTAGCGGCCTAGCACGCTGCCCTCTCACGGCAGTAGCGCCGGTTCGAATCCGGTCGGGGGTACAACAGAGCATCAGACAATGGCCCTTCACTTCGGTGAGGGGCCTTCTGTTTGTGTCCGCAAGGGTGTTGGGGCCGGGACGGCCTGTTGCTCCCGCACCGGCCGGTTGGAGGTCCGGTCGACTCCGGTGTGGGTCACGGGTGTTGAGAGGGCCGCCACAACGCTGGGGCGGCCTCTTGCGATACGCGGAGAAGGGGGCGCGGTCAGCCGGTGCGGCGCAGGGCCTCGCTCAGCCGGGCGGCCGAGTCGATGATGGCCTGGGCGTGCATCCGGCCCGGGTGGCGGGTCAGCCGCTCGATCGGCCCGGAGACCGAGACCGCCGCGACCACCCGGTTCGAGGGGCCGCGCACGGGGGCGGAGACCGAGGCGACGCCCGGTTCCCGCTCGCCGATCGACTGGGCCCAGCCCCGGCGCCGTACGCCCGAGAGGGCCGTCGCGGTGAAGCGGGCGCCCTGGAGGCCGCGGTGCAGGCGCTCCGGCTCCTCCCAGGCCATCAGGATCTGGGCGGACGACCCCGCCTTCATGGTGAGCGTGGAGCCGACCGGCACGGTGTCCCGCAGGCCGGACAGCCGCTCCGCCGCCGCCACGCAGATCCGCATGTCGCCCTGGCGGCGGTAGAGCTGAGCGCTCTCGCCGGTGATGTCGCGAAGGTGGGTGAGCACCGGTCCCGCCGTGGCGAGCAGCCGGTCCTCGCCCGCCGCCGCCGCGAGTTCCGACAGCCGGGGGCCGAGAATGAAGCGGCCCTGCATGTCCCTCGCCACCATGCGGTGGTGTTCCAGTGCCACGGCCAGCCGGTGGGCCGTGGGTCGTGCGAGCCCGGTCGCCGCGACCAGCCCGGCGAGGGTGGCCGGACCGGACTCCAGGGCGCTCAATACCAGAGCTGCCTTGTCGAGAACGCCGACGCCGCTAGAGTTGTCCATACGACGATACTCGCGTCTCACTCTGTGAAACGCAAGTTCAATTTTCCAGGGAAGTTGCGAACCTGTACGGGCGGCCCCACAACGGCCCGTAGCCACCGCCCCGCACGGGGGTCCGGACGGGGGCGCACCGAATCTCTAGTTGGGCCGGCGACGACGCCGGCCGGAGGGAAAGCGATGGGTAGGACACTCGCGGAGAAGGTTTGGGACGACCATGTCATCCCCAAGGTCTCGGCTCCGCTCGATCAGGGGAGTCCCCACGGGCGCGCCGAAGGTGAGCCCGATCTCCTCTTCATCGATCTGCACCTGCTGCACGAGGTGACCAGCCCGCAGGCCTTCGACGGTCTGCGGCAGGCCGGGCGCCCGGTGCGGCGCCTCGACCTCACCATCGCCACCGAGGACCACAACACCCCGACCCTCGACATCGACAAGCCGATCGCCGACCCGGTCTCCCGCGCGCAGCTGGAGACCCTGCGCAAGAACTGCGCGGACTTCGGCGTCCGGCTGCACCCCCTGGGCGACGTCGAGCAGGGCGTCGTGCACGTGGTCGGCCCGCAGCTGGGCCTGACCCAGCCCGGCACCACGGTCGTCTGCGGCGACTCCCACACCTCCACGCACGGCGCCTTCGGCGCGCTGGCGTTCGGCATCGGCACCAGCCAGGTCGAGCACGTACTGGCCACCCAGACGCTGCCGCTGGCCCGCCCGAAGACGATGGCGATCACCGTCGAGGGCGAACTGCCCGACAGCGTCACCGCCAAGGACCTGATCCTCGCGATCATCGCGCGGATCGGCACCGGCGGCGGTCAGGGCTACATCCTCGAATACCGCGGCTCCGCCATCGAGAAGCTCTCGATGGAAGCCCGGATGACCATCTGCAACATGTCGATCGAGGCCGGAGCGCGGGCAGGCATGATCGCCCCCGACCTGACCACCTTCGACTACCTGCAGGGCCGCGACCACGCCCCGCAGGGCGAGGACTGGGACGCCGCGGTGGCGTACTGGAAGACGCTGCGCACCGACGACGACGCGGTCTTCGACGCGGAGGTGGTCATCGAGGCCGCCGAACTGGCGCCGTTCGTCACCTGGGGCACCAACCCCGGCCAGGGCGCGCCGCTGTCGGCCAACGTCCCCGACCCCGCTTCGTACGAGGACGCCTCGGCGCGCAACGCCGCGGAAAAGGCCCTGGAGTACATGGGGTTGACCGCCGGGCAGCCGCTGCGCGAGATCAATGTGGACACCGTCTTCGTAGGTTCCTGCACCAACGGCCGGATCGAGGACCTGCGCAACGCGGCCGCGATCCTGGACGGCCGCAAAGTCGCCGACGGGGTGCGGATGCTGGTCGTCCCGGGCTCCGTGCGGGTCGCCCTGCAGGCCGTCGAGGAGGGCCTGGACAAGGTCTTCAAGGCCGCCGGAGCCGAATGGCGGCACGCGGGTTGCTCGATGTGCCTCGGTATGAACCCCGACCAGCTGGCCCCCGGCGAGCGCTCCGCCTCCACCTCGAACCGTAACTTCGAGGGCCGGCAGGGCAAGGGCGGCCGGACGCACCTGGTCTCCCCGCAGGTCGCCGCCGCCACCGCCGTGCTGGGCCATCTGGCCTCGCCTGCCGATCTGTCCGACGACCGCACGCCCGCCGGAGTCTGAGAATCATGGAAGCTTTCACCGCACACACCGGCCGGGCCGTCCCGCTGCGCCGCAGCAACGTCGACACCGACCAGATCATTCCCGCCCACTGGCTGAAGAAGGTCACCCGGGACGGCTTCGAGGACGGGCTCTTCGAGGCCTGGCGCAAGGACGAGAGCTTCGTCCTCAACCGCCCGGAGCGCGAGGGTGCCTCGGTCCTGGTGGCCGGCCCCGACTTCGGCACCGGCTCGTCCCGCGAGCACGCAGTCTGGGCCCTGCAGAACTTCGGCTTCAGGACCGTCATCTCCTCCCGGTTCGCCGACATCTTCCGCGGCAACTCGCTGAAGAACGGGCTGTTGACCGTGGTCCTGGACCAGCAGGTCGTCGACACCCTGTGGGAGCTGACGGAGGCCGACCCGAAGGCCGAGATCACGGTCGACCTGGAGGCCCGGCAGGTCCGCGCCGAGGGCATCACCGCCGCCTTCGAACTCGACGAGAACGCCCGCTGGCGGCTGCTGAACGGGCTGGACGACATCAGCCTCACCCTGCAGAACGAACCGGACATCTCGGCCTACGAGGCGACCAGGCCGGCCCACAAGCCACGTACCATTAACGCCTGAGCAGCGCTTTCTCAGTACTGCGCCCCCTGCCTTCTGGTAGGGGGCGCAGTCGCTTGTTGAGACCCCGTCGGGCGACAACTCGCCCCAGATGGCACAATCGGTGCATGGAACGCGACAGCCAACTCAAGCTTTACGGCCAAGTCGCCGACCAATTGAAGGAAGCGCACTCGCGAGTGCGTGCACTGCAAGTCCCGGAGGGCGTACGGATGGCGCTGTCCCGGAAGCTGCTGGTCGTCACGGCCGCGGCGAAGCACGATCTCCCAGATGCAGCAAGGCGTCTGGACCGGTTGATGAAGGACCTCGATGAGGGCCGATTCCCCGAAGGTGACTGACTCTGCGGAACTGCGCAGCGGTCGACTTCGTTGCGGCACTAGGGTGATTAGCCCGTTTCGTGTTTGATTTGCGGTATATATCTGCCTAACGTGCGAAAAAGCTTGAACACTTTCGTTCTGGCTATGTCTCCGAAGGGGAAGACGTGAACAAGGCGCAGCTCGTAGAAGCGATTGCCGACAAGGTCGGCGGCCGTCAGCAGGCCGCGGACGCCGTCGATGCGGTACTCGACGCGATCGTTCGTGCAGTCGTCGCAGGTGACCGGGTCTCGGTCACCGGCTTCGGCTCGTTCGAGAAGGTCGACCGCCCGGCCCGCTACGCCCGCAACCCGCAGACGGGTGAGCGCGTACGGGTCAAGAAGACGTCCGTGCCCCGTTTCCGTGCGGGACAGGGCTTCAAGGACCTGGTGAGCGGCTCGAAGAAGCTCCCCAAGAACGATGTGGCCGTCAAGAAGGCGCCCAAGGGCAGCCTCTCGGGCGGATCTTCCACCCGTACGACGGCCAAGGCGGCCGCCAAGAAGGCGACCGCGAAGAAGGCCGTGGCGAAGAAGGCCACCGCCAAGAAGACCGTGGCAGCGGCGAAGAAGACCACGGCCACCGCCAAGAAGACCACCGCGAAGAAGACGTCCGCGGTGGCGAAGAAGACCACGGCGGCCGCGAAGAAGGCGGCCCCCGCAGCGGCGAAGAAGGCGACGACCGCGAAGAAGGCGGTCGCCAGCAAGACCGCGCCCGCCAAGAAGACCACGGCGAAGAAGGCGCCCGCGAAGAAGACCACGGCGCGCAAGACCACGGCCAAGAAGGCCACTGCACGGAAGAAGTGAGACCGAGCAGTAAAGGGCTCCTCACACGCGCCGGGCCGGGCTCCCCTCGGGGGGCCCGGCCCGCGGGCTGTTCGGGGCAGGGCGGCAGGGCTCAGCGGGCCGGCGCCGCAACGGTGCTCAGAAGGTCTGGAGCGTCACCAGGGTGATCCGCAGTCCGGCGCCCTCGCCGCTGCCCTCGATCCGCACCCGCTGGCCCGGACGCAGCAGCCGCAGGCCGCCGGCGTCGAAGGCCGGGGCATCGAAATCCACCGGGGTGCCGTCGTCGAGCAGCACGCTGCCGGTGCGGGTCTCGGGGTCGTACGTGTACGAGGTCGCCTGCATGAACGGCAGCCTATCGGTCCATCGCGGGGACCCCCGCGGCCCAGCGCCCCGCCGTGTAGGGGCCCACGCCCAGGGTGAGCGCCGCCCGCAGATCGTCGCCGGTGTCCACGTCCTGGCGGACCGAATCGATGCCGGAGAGCGTGATTTCCGCGGCGCCCGACGCGAGATGGCGGGCCCGGGACGGACCGCCGAAAGCCGGGCGCAATTCCACTCCTGGCCCAGCGGCCAGAAATGTTGTTCCGATTCCCGCAGCATCGGTCACAAATGCCCGGGAAAAAGCGGCTGAGGAATCGAGCACGAGCGCCAATTCCATGGGGCGCAGCGCGGGCAGATCCGCGTTGAGCGCGGCGACGGCCGCTCCGGGCCGGGCCGCCCGCACCGCACGCTCACCGTGCGCGAGGGCCGCGTTCAGCCCGGCGGCGGGGGAGTCGGCCACGATGCGGGCGCCGAGGGCCGCCAGCGCGGCGCCGGCCGTCGCGTCGTCCGTGACTACCACCACATCGGCGACGGCCCGGCAGGCCAGCGCGGCGTACACGGTGTCCTGGGCGAAGGCCAGGGCCAGCCGGGGCCGCAACAGGGCGCCGGACGAGGGCACCAGCCTGCTCTTGGCCCGCGCAAGGGGTTTCAACGGGACGACCAGGGACCAGTGGCCGGTCGGGTCGGTGTTCGTGGCGGTCTCCCCCTCGATGCGCATGGCCGCCTATTCTCGCCTGCCGGTGCGACAACCCGGAGGATCGGTCCCGAAGGTGAGGCGTACGGTGTTCTCGACAGAGCAGGGGCCTGGGGCGAGACTTGACCGTCGGTAGTCAGGCAGCACAGCTCCGCAGTCAGGTCCCTAGAGAAAGGTGTCCGGGTGTCCCGCCGCAGAATCGGCTTCTGGTACCGCTTGGCAGCGGCCATCGCAAAACCGCCGCTGGTGGTTCTGTTCAAGCGCGACTGGCGGGGGATGGAACACATTCCGGCCGACGGCGGATTTATAACTGCGGTCAATCACAACTCGTATCTGGACCCTCTTTCGTACGGGCACTTCCAGTACAACACCGGCCGGGTGCCGCGGCTCCTCGCCAAGGCGGGGCTCTTCAAGGCCCCCTTTGTCGGAATGATGCTGCGGGGCACCGGCCAGATTCCCGTGTACCGCGAGACCACCAACGCGCTGGACGCCTTCAGGGCGGCCGTCGACGCCATCGAGCGCGGTGAATGCGTCGCCTTCTACCCGGAGGGCACCCTCACCCGCGACCCCGAGATGTGGCCGATGGGCGGCAAGACCGGCGCCGCCCGCGTCGCGTTGATGACCAGGGCCCCGGTCATCCCCGTCGCGCAGTGGGGCGCCAACCTGGCGATGCCGCCCTACGCCACGGAGAAGAAGCTGCGGCTCTTCCCCCGCAAGACCCTCCAGGTCCAGGCGGGTCCGCCCGTCGACCTCTCCCGGTTCTACGACAGGGAGCCGACGCCCGAGGTGCTGCGCGAGGCGACCGAGGTCATCATGCTCGCGATCACCGAGCAGCTGGCCGACGTACGCGGACAGCAGGCCCCCACCGAGCTCTACGACCACCGCAAGGCCCGCGCGAAACTGCGGCGCAAGCCCGAAGGAGAGGGACCCAAGTGACGCACCCCGTAAAAGCAGCCGTCTTCGGAACCGGCTCGTGGGGTACGGCCTTCGGCATGGTCCTCGCGGACGCCGGCTGCGAGGTCACCCTGTGGGGCCGCCGTGCCGAGGTCGCCGAGGCCATCAACACGACCCGTACCAACCCGGACTACCTGCCGGGCATCGAACTCCCCGCCTCGGTCCGGGCCACCACGGACGCCGCCGAGGCGCTGCGGGGCGCCGACTTCGCCGTGCTCGTCGTGCCCTCCCAGACGCTGCGCGCCAACCTCGCCGACTGGACCCCGCACCTGGAGTCGAAGACGGTGCTGGTCTCCATGATGAAGGGCGTCGAACTCGGCACCGCGAAGCGGATGAGCGAGGTCATCGCGGACGTCACCGGTGTCTCCGCCGACCGCATCGCCGTCGTCACCGGGCCCAACCTCGCCAAGGAGATCGCCGAACGCCGGCCCGCCGCGGCCGTCGTCGCCTGCCAGGACGAGTCGGTGGCGCGCCGCCTCCAGGCCGCCTGCCACACCCCGTACTTCCGCCCGTACACCAACACCGACGTGGTCGGCTGCGAGCTCGGGGGCGCCGTCAAGAACGTCATCGGGCTCGCCGTCGGCATCGCCGACGGCATGGGGCTCGGCGACAACGCCAAGGGCTCGCTCATCACCCGCGGCCTCGCCGAGACCACCCGGCTCGGCCACGCCATGGGCGCCGATCCGCTGACCTTCGCCGGACTCGCCGGACTCGGGGACCTGGTGGCGACCTGCTCCTCGCCGCTCTCGCGCAACCACACCTTCGGCACCAACCTCGGCCGCGGCATGACCCTCCAGGAGACCATCGCGGTCACCAAGCAGACCGCGGAGGGCGTCAAGTCCTGCGAATCGGTGCTCGATCTGGCACGCCGGCACGGGGTGGAGATGCCCCTCACGGAAACGGTCGTCGGCATCGTCCACGAGGGCAAGCCCCCGATGGTCGCGCTCAAGGAGCTGATGTCGCGCAGCGCCAAGGCCGAGCGGCACTGAGACCCGGGCACGGGCCGACTGCGGCCGGGTTGACCCGCCGGACGGCACCGGCGGCGCTGACGCGACCCGTACCAGCAGGTACGCTCATCGCGATATGAGCAGCGAGAACCTCCCCCAGAGCACGGAGCAGCAGCTCCGCAAGCCGCGTGTGGCCGTCGTGTTCGGCGGCCGCAGCTCCGAACACGGCATTTCGGTGGTCACGGCCGGTGCCGTCCTGAACGCCATCGACCGGACGAAGTACGACGTCCTGCCGATCGGCATCACGACGGACGGCCGCTGGGCGCTCACCGCCGACGCACCCGAACGCATGGCCATCACGGACCGGAAGATGCCGGACGTGGCCCAGCTGGCCGAGTCCGACGAGGGCGGCGTGGTGCTCTCCGTCGATCCCGGCAGCCGTGAAGTGGTCTACAGCGAACCCGGCTCGGTCCCCAAGGCGCTCGGCGAGGTCGATGTCGTCTTCCCCGTTCTGCACGGCCCCTACGGTGAGGACGGCACGCTCCAGGGCCTCCTGGAGCTCTCCGGAGTGCCGTACGTCGGCGCCGGAGTCCTCGCCTCCGCGGTCGGCCAGGACAAGGAGTACATGAAGCGCGTCTTCACCTCCTTCGGGCTGCCCGTCGGGCCGTACGTCGTCGTCCGCCCCCGCGAGTGGGACCAGGACCCCCAGGCCGCGCGCAAGCGCATCGTGGACTTCGCCGGCGACCACGGCTGGCCCCTCTTCGTGAAGCCCGCACGGGCCGGCTCGTCGATCGGCATCACCAAGGTCGACGACCTCTCCGGCCTCGACGAGGCGATCGAGGAGGCCCGCCGCCACGACCCCAAGTTCCTCGTCGAGTCGCTGCTGCGGGGCCGCGAGATCGAGTGCGGGGTGCTGGAGTTCGAGGACGGGCCGCGCGCCAGCGTGCCGGCCGAGATCCCGCCGGTCACCTCGCACGACTTCTACGACTTCGAGGCCAAGTACATCGACGCGGCGCCCGGCATCGTGCCGGCCCCGCTCACCGAGGACCAGACCGCGGAGGTCCAGCGGCTCGCCGTCGAGGCCTACGAGTCGGTGTCCTGCGAGGGCCTGGTGCGTGCCGACTTCTTCCTCACCGAGGACGGCGGCTTCGTCATCAACGAGATCAACACCCTGCCGGGCTTCACCCCGATCTCCATGTACCCGCGCATGTGGCAGGAGAGCGGCGTCGACTACCCGCAGCTGGTGGACCGGCTCATCCAGGCGGCGCTGAACCGGCCGACCGGACTGCGCTGACCCGCGACCGACGGCCTCGGGCGTGTGCTCCGCACCGGAGCACACGCCCTACAGGCTGGGAACGGTCTTCCTGACCGCCGGGGCGAAGGCCGCCAGCGGACTCGCGTCATGCGCGTACACCGCCGACAACGTCACCTCGACGTACGCCCTGCGCAACGTCGTCGTGAAACGCGGCCGGCCGTCCTCCTGCTGCTCCAGCATCCAGTTGACGCCGCTCGCGTCCACCGCCTTCGACTGGGCGTCGTCCATCTTCGCGGGGCGCGGGACACCGCAGCGCAGTACGATCTCCCCGTCCCCCCACCCGGCGGTCAGGTCCGAGCCGGAGCCGGGATCACTGCGCTCCTGACCGGCGACGGTACGCGGCAGCTCCTTGTGCAACGCACGGCAGTAGGCTGCGGCTTCCGACGACGGGGTGGGAACCGTGACCGATGCCGACGCGTCGCTGGAGGAGCAGCCCGCCGCGGCCATGAGCACCAGGGCAGCGGACGGACCGAGGAACACGGGGCGGGAGAGCCGGCGGCGGGAAGACGTCACCGGCCCAGCCTAGACGGGGGTTACAGGTGCACGACCGGGCAGGTCAGGGTTCTGGTGATGCCGTCCACTTGCTGGACCTTGGCAACGACCATGCGCCCGAGCTCATCGACCGTGTCGGCCTGAGCGCGCACGATCACATCGTAGGGGCCGGTGACGTCCTCTGCCTGGATCACTCCCGGGATCTTCGCGATGGTCACGGCGACTGTCGACGCCTTGCCCACCTCGGTCTGAATAAGGATGTACGCCTGTACCACGGAACCTCCAGGGCGGCCACGAGGATCATGTGGGGGAAAGGGACGCCACGGTATCGCGTTGCCGCGGGCCGCGGGGAGACCCGCGGGCCGGATGACGCCCACAGCGTGGCGTACAGAACGCACAAGTTGACGTATCTCTTGACAGTACCGACAGCAGTGACGGCCCGCGACCGCAAGTCCAGCGGTGCGGACGGGGGACGCGCGTGCCCGTGACCACCAGGACGGACCGCCCCCGGGGCCGGTTCACGGTCCGGGCGCCGGCAGGCCGCCGAAACAGGCCGGACGCCCGTCCGGCGCGACAGATGAGGGGTGAGACTCGGTGAAGGGAACCGTGGGCGAGTTGGGGGAGTTCGGGCTCATCAGAGAGCTGACGTCCCGGCTCACCACCACTCCGGCGGTACGGCTCGGCCCCGGCGACGACGCCGCGGTCGTGACCGCTCCCGACCGCAGGGTCGTGGCCAGTACCGACATCCTGCTGGAGGGGCGGCACTTCCGGCGTGACTGGTCGACGGCGTACGACGTCGGCCGCAAGGCCGCCGCGCAGAACCTCGCCGACATCGCCGCCATGGGAGCCGTGCCCACCGCGTTGCTCCTCGGTCTTGTCGTCCCCGCCGAACTCCCGGTGACCTGGGCCGGGGAGCTCATGGACGGCATCCGCGACGAGTGCCAGGTCGCCGGGGCGGCCGTGGTCGGCGGCGATGTGGTGCGCGGGGACACGATCACCGTCGCGATCACCGCGCTCGGTGATCTGCGCAACCACGAACCCGTCACCAGGGCGGGCGCCCAGCCCGGCGACGTCGTCGCCGTCACCGGCTGGCTCGGCTGGTCCGCCGCCGGATACGCCGTGCTCTCCCGGGGCTTCCGCTCGCCCCGCGCCTTCGTCGAGGCCCACCGGCGGCCCGAACCGCCGTACCACGCCGGTCCCGCGGCCGCCGGACTCGGCGCCACCGCGATGACCGACGTCAGCGACGGACTCGTCGCCGACCTCGGGCACATCGCCGAGGCGAGCAAGGTCCGGATCGACCTGCGCTCCGGACGCATCGACATCCCGTCCCAGATGTCCGACATCGGGCAGGCCGTCGGCGTGGACCCCCTCCAGTGGGTGCTCACCGGGGGAGAGGACCACGCGATCGTCGCGACGTTCCCGCCGGACGTGAAGCTGCCGGCCCGCTGGAAGGTGATCGGCGAGGTGCTCAACCCCTCGGCGCTGCCCCAGGTGACGGTCGACGGGGCGCCCTGGACCAGCAAGAGCGGCTGGGACCACTTCGGGGACATCGAGGACGCCCAGTAGATTGCGGCGCATGCCCATAGCCTCCGCCGTACCTCCCCGTGTGCTCACCGTCGCCGGATCCGACTCCGGCGGCGGTGCCGGCATCCAGGCCGACCTGAAGACGATGCTGGCGCTCGGTGTGCACGGCATGAGCGTGCTGACCGCCGTCACCGCCCAGAACTCGCTGGGTGTGCAGGGCGCCTGGGAACTGCCCGCGGAGGCCGTGCGCGCCCAGTACCGCAGCGTGGTGGACGACATCGGCGTGAACGCCGTCAAGACCGGCATGCTGTCCTCCGCCGCCCTCGTCGAGACCGTCGCCGCACTCATCGCCGCGACGGACGCCCCGGCCGTCGTGGACCCGGTGGGCGTCTCCAAGCACGGCGATCCGCTGCTCGCCGCCGAGGCGCTCGACTCGGTGCGCACGAAGCTGCTGCCCGTCGCGACCGTGGCGACGCCGAACCTCGACGAAGTGGCGCAGCTCACGGGCATGACGGTCACCGACGAGGCAGGGATGCGGCGGGCCGCGGCACAACTGCTCGGCCACGGGCCCCGCTGGGTGGTCATCAAGGGCGGGCATCTGCCCGGCGACCCCGTCGACCTGCTGACGGACGGCTCGCAGGAGCACTGGCTGCGCGCCCCCCGCCACGACAACCGCCACACGCACGGCACGGGCTGCACCCTCGCCTCCGCCATCGCCTGCGGGCTGGCCCGGGGCCAGGACGTGCCCACGGCGGTACGGTCCGCGAAGTCCTATGTCACCGGGGCCATCGCGGCGGGCTTCGCGCTGGGCGCCGGGATCGGCCCGGTCGACCACGGGTGGCGGCTGCGGAACGCCCGCTGAGGAGCCCGAGCACAGCAAAAAGCCGGTCCACCGAGGTGGACCGGCTTTTTGGGCAACCGGTAAGGCTGCGCTACGACGGGAACGTCAGCGCGCGACCTTGCCGGCCTTGATGCACGAGGTGCAGACGTTGAGCCGCTTCGGCGTCCGCCCGACCACGGCACGCACGCGCTGGATGTTGGGATTCCAGCGACGGGACGTACGGCGGTGCGAGTGCGAAATGCTGTTGCCGAAGCTCGGCCCCTTGCCGCAAACGTCGCAGTTGGCAGCCACGGGTCACTCCAAAACTTCAGATGCACTTACAGTGAATTCCGGCACGCCGGATTCATTGACTGAAGTGGCGGTACCGGGGGAATGTCCCGACTCTCGTCGGGCAACCGAAGCAGCATACAACGCCTGCGTCGGAGATACGAAACTACCATGGGTTCCACAGCTCCCCGCCCCGCCCCTGACCCCGCCCGGCCCGCCGGCCGGGGCTACCCTGCGGTGCAGCCCGCCGCCCCCAGGCCCCGTTCCGAGGAGGACCATCAGGTGCCGCAGACCGCCGACGACCTGGACGCCGTCGCGGTGCGTACCTGGTGCTCACTGGCGCTGGACGCACTCGGCCGGGAGCGCGAGGCGATCGACGCGATCAACGTGTACCCCGTCGCCGACGGGGACACCGGCACCAACCTCTACCTGACCGCGGAATCCGCGGCGGCGGCCGTCGAGGCGGTGTTCGCCGCCCACGAGACCGGCACCTCGGTACCCTCCACGGCCGACGCGGTACGGGCCATGGCGCACGGGGCGCTGATCGGTGCCCGCGGCAACTCCGGCACGATCCTGGCGCAGTTGCTGCGCGGCATGGCCGGGGTGCTGGCCGACGAGGCCCGCGAGCTGTCCGGTGCGGACCGGCTGCGCCTCGCGCTGACCCGGGCCGCGGTATCGGCGCGCGAGGCCGTCGCCCACCCCGTCGAGGGCACGGTCCTGACAGTGGCCACCGCGGCGGCGGAAGCCGCGGGGCGTACGCCGGGCGGCGCCCGTGTGGGCGTGGTGGCGCAGGCGGCGTACGAGGGGGCACGCACGGCCCTGGAGGCGACGCCCGGACAACTCGCCGTACTCGGCAGGGCAGGTGTCGTGGACGCCGGCGGGCGCGGGCTGGTGGCGGTCCTCGGCGCGCTCGTCGAGGCGGTCTCCGGACGGGCGCCGGAGCGGCTCTACGAGCCGACGGCCGCTCCCGCCCCGTTCACCGCCGCTGCCGGGGACTGCCCCGCGGCGGACGATCCGCAGGGCGGACCCGCCTTCGAGGTCATCTACCTGCTGGAGGCCGGGGACGGGGCCGTGGAGCGGCTGCGGACCCGGCTCGACGCCCTGGGCGACTCCCTCGTGGTGGTGGGGGGCGACGGACTCTGGAACGTCCATGTGCACGTCGACGACGCGGGTGCGGCGGTGGAGGCCGGGGTCGAGGCCGGGCGGCCCCACCGCATCCGGATCACCCACTTCGCCGCGGACCGGGTGCACGCCCGCCCCGAACCCGCCCAGCGCGCGGTCGTCGTGGTCGTCCCGGGCGACGGGCTCGGTGGCCTGTGCGCGGAGGCCGGGGCGACGACGGTGCTCGCCCGCCCCGGGGAACCGCCCGCCAGCGGCGAACTGGTCGACGCGATCCGCCGCGCCCACGCCCGCGAGGTGGTGCTCCTGCCCAACGACGGGGACCTGCGCCACACGGCCGCGGCGGCGGCCGAGCAGGCCCGCGCCGAGGGCATCCGGGTCGCCCTCATCCCGACCAGGGCCGCGGTCCAGGGCATCGCGGCGCTGGCCGTCCACGAACCGGACCGCAGCTTCGACGAGGACGTGGTCGCGATGACCGCGGCGGCCGGCGCCACCCGGTACGCCGAACTGGCCGTCGCGGAGCGGCAGTCCTGGACCATGGCGGGGATCTGCCAGGCCGGCGACATCCTGGGCCTGATCGACGGAGACGTGGCCGTCATCGGCGAGAACGTCCCGGAGACGGCCCGCGGCGTGCTGGACCGGATGCTGGCGGCCGGCGGCGAACTGGTCACCCTGGTCCTGGGCGAGGACGTCCCGGACGCACTGGCGGACACCCTGGAGGAACACGTCCGGGAGGGCTACCTCGCGGTGGACACGGTGGTCTACCGCGGCGGCCGTCAGTGCGCCCCGCTGCTGATCGGCGTGGAGTAGGGGACCGCTGACGGGCGGGCCCGTGCGGCCCCGCCCGTCCGAGGATGTCCTCAGCCGCCCGACGGGCCCGGACTCCCCGCCCCCTGAGCCACGTACGCCCGCACCGACGCCGCCTCTCCCCGCCGCGCGTCCGCCGTTTCGTCCGCGCCCTCCGGCACCTCCTCGTAGGCCGCGACGACCTCCGCCGCCCGGGACAGCGCCGCGTCCGCGCGGCCCAGGTCCGCTTCCAGCCAGGCGGCCATCAGCCAGGCGGCCGTCCCTGCGGCGAGGTGGCCCGGGCCGGCCCCGGCGAAGGCCGCCGACGCCCGCTCGACGTACCCCAGCGCTTCCTCGTACGCCCTGCGCGCCGGATCGTCCGCCTCCTCGCCCGGCTCGCCCTCGCACGCGTTGGCGATCATCTCGGCGGTCTGGCGGAAGGTGTCCGCGAGCTCGGCCAGCAACTCCGGACCCGCCGCCTCGCACTCCCGCTCCGCCGCGGCCATGAACGCCCGCGCCGCGCCGAGACCGGGCTGCCCCTCCCGGAGCGCGATCCAGGCCCGCACCCGCAGGGTCCGTACCAGCGAGGGAACGTCGCCCAGGGCCCGCCACAGCTCCCCGGCCCGCTCGTACGCCCGCTCCGCCTCCGGGTTCAGCTCGGCCCGGTACAGCGCCTGAGCCGCGAGGTTGGCGAGCATCGCGTGATCGTGCTGCTCGGGCCAGCCGCGCGCGATGTCCGCCGCCCGCAGCCAGTGCTCCGCCGCGGCCCGCGGTTCACCGAGCGTCGACAGCCCGTCACCCAGCCACCACAGCGTCTGGACGACCATGCCCTCCCCGTGGTCCTCGGACGTGAGGTCGGGCAGCACCGCCTCCAGTACCGCCGCCGCCTCCGCCGCCCGCTCCAGCCTGAGCAGCAGGCCGCCGAGCCGGTGCCTGGCATGGACGCCCAGCGTGGCGCTCTCGTCCGACTCGTCCGCCCAGTGGGCCGCGTCGAGCGCGTGCTCCACCGCCTCTGCGAACCGTCCCGTGGCACCGAGCACTTCGGCGAGCAGCAGATGCAGCCGGGCCCGCCCCGGCCCGGACAGCGATGTGCCGCCGTGCTCCAGCGCCGCGCGGGCGGCCCGCTCCGCCGTCGCGTGGTCGTCGAGCTGCGCGGCGATCCGTGCCGTCCTGGCCTCGTACTCGGCGGCGTACCAGGGCAGTTCCTCCTCGTGGACCGCGGCGGCGGCTCGCGCGTACAGCTCCGCCGCCTCCGGACCGTCGCCGCGGTACGCCGCGACGTCCGCGAGGAAGCCCAGCGCCTCGGAGATCCTGGTGGCCACCTTTTCCCGCGTGCGCAGCGGTTCGGCGAACGCGAGCACCTCGCGGGCCGCCTCTTCCAGGGCGGCGACCGCCGCGTCCGTGGACTCCTCGTCCGCCGCCCGGAACATCCGCTGCTGGACGATCCGGGCCCGGCACACCAGCACACCGCCCGTCTGCCGCCCGGTGGCCGCGCCCTCCGCGTACAGGGCGAGGGCCCGGTCCACGAGAGGAGCGATCTCCGCCGCCGCGTCGGCATCGGCGTCGGCGTCGCCGTCCGCCGTCGAGCGGAGAAAGGCGCGCCTCGCGCTCGCCGCGACGGCCTCGCCCCGGTCGCCTGCCTCCTCGTACAGCGAGGCGGCCGTCCGGAACGCCTCCTCGGCCTCCGCGGGCGGCAGCGAAGGATCCATCGCGCGGTGGTCCGCCACGTTCGCCCGGTCGTGGGCGGTCAGCACGTCCGTGTCCCCGGCCCGCTCGGCGACGGCCCGCCAGGCGTCCCCGGCGTCCGGGTGCTGGGCCTCGGACAGCCGGCGCGCCTCGGCCAGCAGAGCGGCCAGGTCCCGCACCGGCTCCGGAGCGGAGGACGGCACGGCGGCCGGTGCCACCGGCGGCGCCGCGAGCCGCACGGCGCGCACCCCGAGCGGCAGCCGGTCCAGCAGCGGCCGGCGCGCCAGCCGCTCCCGTACCAGCTCACCCACGTACGTGGTGCCGTTGCGCTCGTCGAAGCGGGCCGCGAGCGCCAGGGCCCGGCTACGGGCGTGGACGGCCAGCGAGGCGGCGGTCCAGTCCGTTCCCGCCGGGCCCGGCACGGACTGCCCGCCGTGCCCCAGCGCGGTCAGCCGGTCCATCAGCACCGCGGTGACGGCCATGAAGTCCATCAGGCTGGCGGGGTTCCCGCTGTCGGTGAAGTACGCCGGCCGCTCCGCGAGGATCTCCAGCCCCCGGGCCTCGTTGCCCGTCAGGGCACAGAACTCGATGTGCAGCGCGACGGAGTACCGCATGCTCTCCATCGGCCGGACCATCCGGTACCCGCGCAGATGGTGCGCGCGGGCCTGCTCCGGACGCCCCGCCCGCAGCAGCGGGAGGAGCGAGGCGGCCAGCACCGCATGGGGTTCGTGCGCGCAGACGTGCTCCCCGTCCAGCACCGGCGCCCAGCTGTTCAGCGCCTCCTCGTCCTGGCCGCGCTGCACCTGCCAGCCGCCCTGTTCGTGGAGTTCGCAGGCGTGGCAGTTGGCCATCCGGTCCCGGTCCGCCGCCTGCCAGGCGGTGTACGCCCGCGCGGCCCGCTCCACGTCGCCCAGGTGCCGCGCGATCTCCAGCTCGCCCTGCCGCACCGCCCGTTCGGAGTGGCCCGCCAGCCGGTAGCGGTGCGCCATCTCGCCCTGCCACTTCTCGATGGAGGCGAGCGGGATGTGCGGCTGGTCGATCATGGAGCTGGAGACCCACTTGAACATCCAGAACAGATGGTGGGTCATGACCGGGTCGAAATCGCCCGGCCGTTCGTCCCACACGCGCAGCAGCCGCGCGAACGGGACGAACATCTTGTCCTTCTCGGAGCTGTAGTTGTAGACCTGCAGCTGATGGACGAGCGCCTCGACCAGCAGCGCCGCGTCCCCGCTCTGCTCGGCATCGGCCAGCAGCCGCTCCGCGCGGGCGTTGCGCGCGGGCCCCTCCGGCTCGTCCTTGTTGTCCCGCAGGGCCTGCCGGACCTTCGTGGCATCGGCGCTCATCGGCCGTCCTCCTGGGGGTTCGCGGGGGAGTGCCCCGGTGCGGCGGGGTGCGTGGCCCACTCCAGCAGGCCGAGGAACGCCCGGTTCAGCAGCGCCGAGTCGGCCGGCCGCAGCGGCCGCTGCGCCATCAGCAGCGCCTGCCCGTACAGGGCCTCCGTCGCGGTCACCGCCAGCTCCGGGGAGTCCAGCGAACTGATCCGGCGGATCAGCGGATTGAGATGGTTCAGTACGAGCCGGGCCCGCGGCGCACTCCCGCGCAGGGAGCCCAGAATGCCCGCCCACAGGTCGTCCGCCTGCCCCTCGGCCTCGGCACGGGCCTGCTCGTGGCGCGCGGACCGGTCGTCCAGATGCAGCGCGGGCACGGTCAGCGGGTGGAAGGCGCGCAGCACCACATCGCACCCCAGCGGGTCCAGCCCGGCGCGGGCCGCCGCGAGGAACGGGCCGAGCGCCAGCTCCTCCCGGGGGTCCACCGAGTCCAGGTGCGCGGTGACCGTATCGGCGTCCAGCTCCGCGACCACCGTCCCGGGCCGTGCCGCGGGCAGCCGCTCGACCAGCTCGGTGTCGTACGTGTAGCCGCCGTTGACCACCCCGATCCCCTGCGCGGAGGCGATCGGCGCGACCTGCCGGAACTCCTCCACGGTCCGGGTGAAGTGCACCACCGGATGACGCCGGGCGAACTCCTCCAGCGAGAGCCGGCCGTCCGTCGTCTCGAACGGCAGCCACGGCAGCATCGTGCGCAGCATGGCGTTGTCGTGCCGGGCGAGCGACTTCACCCCCAGGTGGTGCACCGAGAGGAACTGGGCCAGCCGCTCCGGATCACCCGCGGCGAGACCGGTCAGCCAGTCCCTGATCCGCTCGCCGAGCGCGTCCCGTACCGCGGCCAGGGTCTCGTCCGCGTACAGCGCCTCGCGCGAGGCGGTGGGCCGCAGGCTGTCCGTGTCGATGACGCACCGCACGAAGAACGCCCAGTCGGGCAGCAGCTCGTCCGCCCGGTCCGTCAGCAGCATCCCCTTCAGATGCACCCGGTGGCCCGCGCGCTGCGCCGGACTGACCGCCGACGGCAGCACATGGGCGACCCCGCGGATCCCGGCGAGCGGCAGATCGAGGTCGATCGTGTCGAGCGGGGAGAAGCCGAACTGCTCGTGGCAGTGGCGGGCGAGGGCCACCCGCCGCCCCGCGGGGCTCGGGTACGCGCGGTCCCACGGCGCCGGCAGATCGGTGACGGCCGTGTCCCCGACCCGTACGTCGTACGGCAGCAGCGAGCCGAAATCGCGGGCGAGCGCGATCACCCGCTCCTCGGTCAGCCACTCCGCGCTGCCGGGGCGGGCGGTCAGATGCACGGTGGTGCCGGGCTCAGGCCGGGCGCTGTCGGGGAGCGTCCGCACGGTGTACGAACCGTCGTCACGGGCGCGCCACTCCACCGGCGGGGCGTCGGGCGTCCGCGCGGAGCGGCTCACCACCCGGATCTCGGCGGCGACGACGAAGCAGGCCAGCAGCCCGATGCCGAACTGGCCGAGGAAATCCGCCCGTGCGGAGGCGAGCCCCTGCGCACCGTCCCGTTTGGAACTGCGGCCGATCGTCGCGAGCAGGCTGTGCACATCGGTCTCGGTCAGGCCGATGCCGCTGTCCTCGACCCGCAGTCGGCCGTCCTCGGCGTACAGCCGCACCCGCGCGGGCGCCTCCGGCTGCTCGGCGCGGCGGGCGGTGATGGCGTCCACCGCGTTCTGCAGCAGCTCACGCAGGTAGACGCGGGGAGAGGAGTAGAGGTGATGGGAGAGGAGGTCGACCAGCCCGCGCAGATCCACCTGGAAGGTGTGCGGCGACTGGGCGGCGGACTCGGGGGAAGCGGAATTCGCTGAGGTCTCAGATGTCATCGTCGCAGCGCAGGTGGGGGGACCCGTGCCTCACCGGACGAGGCACTTGCGACAGCGCGGGTCGGGCGATCCCTTGGCAGGCGATCGCGAGCGAGAAGCGTGGGAGCCGATCCTAGGGTCGCGCGTACGATTCTGACCAGGACTTATCACGGCCCGGTGCGGTGATCGAGACCAGGAATCGCCGCCGCCCGGCGGTGCCCGGCGCACAACTGTCAGTGGCGTGGTGTGCAATGGATCGCGTGTCTGCGTTCGACGAACCCCTCAAGAAGCTGCTCGGTGGCGTCACCGCGAAGGTGATGGCCGAGCACCTCGACCTGCACACGGTCGGCGATCTGCTGCACCACTACCCGCGGCGGTACGAGGAGCGCGGCCGGCTCACCGCGCTGACCGACCTCCCGCTGGACGAGCATGTGACGGTCGTCGCCCAGGTCGCCGACGCCCGCGTCATGGCGTTCAACAACGGCCGGGGCAAGCGCCTCGAAGTCACCCTCACCGACGGCCACGGCCGGCTCCAGCTCGTCTTCTTCGGCCACGGTGTGCACAAGCCGCACAAGGAGCTGCTGCCGGGCAGGCGCGCCATGTTCGCCGGCAAGGTCTCCGTCTTCAACCGGAAGATGCAGCTCGCCCACCCCACGTACCAACTGCTCGACGCGGAGTCCACCGACGAGGCCGGGGCCACCGAGGCCGTGGACGCCTTCGCCGGCAAGCTCCTGCCGATCTACCCGGCCTGCAAGCAGCTCGACTCCTGGCGGATCGCCAAGGCGGTCGACGCCGTGCTGCCGAGCGCCCAGGAGGCCGTCGACCCACTGCCGCCCGCGCTGCGCGAGGGCCGAGGGTTCACCCCGCTGCCCGAGGCGCTGCTGAAGATCCACCGGCCGCAGACCAAGGCCGACGTCGCGGCGGCCAGGGACCGGCTCAAGTGGGACGAGGCCTTCGTCCTCCAGGTCGCGCTGGCCCGCCGCAGGTACGCCGACACCCAGCTGCCCGCCGTCGCCCGCCGCCCCGTCCCCGGCGGGCTGCTCGACGCCTTCGACGCCAAACTGCCCTTCACCCTCACCGACGGCCAGCTCAAGGTCACCAAGGAGATCTTCGACGATCTGGCGGCCGAGCACCCGATGCACCGGCTGCTCCAGGGCGAGGTCGGCAGCGGGAAGACCATGGTCGCGCTGCGCGCCATGCTCACCACCGTCGACGCCGGCGGGCAGGCCGCGATGCTCGCCCCCACCGAGGTGCTCGCCCAGCAGCACCACCGGTCCATCACCGAGATGATGGGGGAGCTCGCCGAGGGCGGCATGCTGGGCGGCTCCGAGCGCGGCACGAAGGTGGTCCTGCTCACCGGCTCCATGGGCATGGCCGCCCGCCGCCAGGCGCTGCTCGACCTGGTCACCGGCGAGGCCGGGATCGTGATCGGCACCCATGCGCTGATCGAGGACAAGGTGAAGTTCCACGAGCTGGGCCTTGTCGTCGTCGACGAGCAGCACCGCTTCGGGGTCGAGCAGCGCGACGCTCTTCGATCCAAGGCGCACTCCCAGGGGGAAAGGAGGTCGCCGCACCTGCTCGTCATGACGGCCACCCCCATCCCCCGTACGGTCGCCATGACCGTCTTCGGTGACCTGGAGACCTCCGTCCTGGACCAGCTGCCGGCCGGCCGTTCACCGATCGCCAGCCACGTCGTCCCCGCCAAGGACAAACCGCACTTCCTCAGCCGCGCCTGGGACCGGGTCCGCGAAGAGGTCGAGAACGGGCACCAGGCGTACGTGGTCTGCCCCCGGATCGGTGACGACGAGGACGAGGCGGCGAAGAAGAAGGGGAAGAAGGACGCCGCGGAGGAGGCGGACAAGCGCCCGCCGCTCGCCGTCCTGGACATCGCCGAACAGCTCGCCAAGGGACCACTGAGCGGTCTGCGCGTCGAGGTGCTGCACGGCAGGATGCACCCCGACGACAAGGACGACGTGATGCGCCGCTTCGCCGCCGGCCAGGTCGACGTCCTGGTCGCCACCACGGTCATCGAGGTCGGGGTCAACGTCCCCAACGCCACCGCGATGGTGATCATGGACGCCGACCGGTTCGGCGTCTCCCAGCTGCACCAGCTGCGCGGCCGGGTCGGCCGGGGCTCGGCCCCCGGGCTCTGCCTGCTGGTCAGCGAGGCCCACGAGGCGAGCCCCTCCCGCGCCCGGCTCTCCGCCGTCGCCTCCACCCTCGACGGATTCGAGCTCTCCCGGATCGACCTGGAGGAGCGCCGCGAGGGCGACGTCCTCGGCCAGGCCCAGTCCGGGGTCCGCTCCTCGCTGCGGGTGCTCAGCGTCATCGACGACGAGGAGGTCATCGCCGCCGCCCGCGAGGAGGCCGTCACGGTCGTCGCCGCCGACCCGGACCTGGAGCACCTGCCCGAGCTGCGCCTCGTCCTGGACGCGTTGCTCGACAAGGAGCGCGAGGAGTACCTCGACAAGGGGTGACGCCCCGGGGTGCGGGTACTGCGGGCGCCCCGGTCCCCGCGACGCCATATCGTGGGTGGCACGGCGCCCGCAGCACCCTGCGCGCCGCCCCGACCCGAGGATCAGACACCCATGACCCGCGTGATCGCCGGCTCGGCCGGCGGACGCCGCCTGGCCGTCCCGCCCGGTACCGGCACCCGCCCCACCTCCGACCGCGCGCGCGAGGGCCTGTTCTCCACCTGGCAGGCGCTCCTCGGCACCCTCGACGGCATCCGGATCGCCGATCTGTACGCGGGCTCGGGAGCCGTCGGCCTCGAAGCGCTCTCCCGGGGCGCGGTCCACGCCCTGCTCGTCGAGGCCGACGCCAAGGCCGTCCGCACCGTCCGGGACAACGTCCGCACCCTGGGCCTGCCCGGCGCCGAGGTCCGGGCAGGCAAAGCGGAACAGATCGTGACAGGACCGGCGCCCGCGAACCCGTACGACGTGGTGTTCCTGGACCCGCCGTACGCCGTCACCGACGACGATCTTGGCGAGATCCTGCTCACACTCCGTGCCCAGGGGTGGCTCTCGGCCGATGCGCTCGTCACCGTGGAGCGCAGCACCAGAGGCGGAGAATTCAGCTGGCCCAAGGGATTCGAGCCATTGCGGGCCCGTCGCTACGGCGAGGGAACGCTTTGGTACGGTCGCGCCGCCGCTACGTGCGAAGACGCACGATGACCGGACCGGAGAGCGAGGGAATCAAGTTGCGCCGCGCCGTCTGCCCGGGGTCGTTCGACCCCATCACCAATGGACATCTCGACATCATCGGCCGCGCCTCGAAGCTGTACGACGTCGTACATGTCGCGGTGATGATCAACCAGTCCAAGAAGGGTCTGTTCACGATCGACGAGCGGATCGAGATGATCCGCCAGGTCACCGCGGACTTCGGCAACGTCCAGGTCGAGGCCTTCCACGGGCTGCTGGTCGACTTCTGCAAGCAGCGCGACATCCCGGCGATCGTGAAGGGCCTGCGGGCCGTCAGCGACTTCGACTACGAACTCCAGATGGCCCAGATGAACAACGGGCTCTCCGGTGTCGAAACGCTCTTCGTGCCGACCAATCCGACCTACAGTTTCCTGTCGTCCTCCCTGGTCAAGGAGGTGGCGACCTGGGGCGGCGACGTCTCGCACCTGCTGCCGCCACTGGTCCAGGAGGCCCTGACGGAGCGCCTCGCCCAGCGCTGAGGCACTGACGGACCGTCACCAGGTGTCGGGCGGGCGCCGACTGGCCGTACAGTCGTGCCGTCCGTCTCCAATCGGCAGTAGAGAGTGGCGAGCACACGGTGGACGTGCAGAAGAAGCTCGACGAGATCGTCGAAGCGGTCGGGAACGCCCGGTCGATGCCCATGTCGGCGTCCTGCGTGGTCAACCGCGCCGAACTGCTCGCGATGCTCGAGGAGGTGCGCCAGGCCCTGCCCGGCTCCCTCGCGCACGCGCAGGAGCTCATCGGCGGCCGGGAGCAGCTCGTCGAGCAGGCCCGCCAGGAGGCCGGGCGGATCATCGAGTCCGCCCACGCCGAGCGGGGCTCCCTGATCTCCGGCACCGAGATCGCCCAGCGGTCCCAGGCCGAGGCCGACCGGATCCTCGGTGAGGCCCGCAAGGACGCCGAGGAGATCCGAGGCGAGGCCGACGAGTACGTCGACAGCAAGCTCGCCAACTTCGAGGTCGTCCTCACCAAGACCATCGGCTCGGTCGACCGGGGCCGCGAGAAGCTCCTCGGCCGCGGCCAGGGCTTCGACGAGCAGGGCTACGAGGACCCCGACTTCGCCGAGGCCCCCGAGCGCAGCGCCGACCCGGCCACGCTCCAGCGCCGGGCCGACGACTACGTGGACACCAAGCTCGGCGCCTTCGAAGCGGTGCTCGCCAAGACCCTGGAGGCGGTGGGCCGGGGCCGGCAGAAGCTGCACGGCCGGGTCGCCACCGACGATCTCGGCGCGCACATGGCCGCCCAGGACGCCGCGGGCAGCCAGGGCCACACCAGCGACGAGGACCACTGGGCGGGACTGGCCGAGACGGCCACCCCGGAGCCGCGGCAGGTGCCCCAGCAGCTCCCTCCGCAGGCCGATCCGCACTTCCCCGCGCAGGCCGAGCCGCAGTACGCGCAGACGTACGCGTACCAGGACCAGCCGCAGCAGGACGTGTACGGCTACCAGCAGCAGCCGGACCCCTACGCGGGCTACCAGCAGCAGGGCTACGACCAGAACCAGGTCCCGCCGCCCGCCCAGGGCTACGACGCCTGGCAGCAGCAGCCCGCCCAGACCCAGCAGCCCCTCCAGCAGCACGGCGAGGGCGCCCTGGACGAGACCAGCCTGTTCGACACCAGCATGATCGACCTGGACCAGCTCCGCAGGTACGAACAGGAGCACTGACCGGCCGGGAGCCGGCCGGGGCGCCGCTCAGGGGCGGATCAGGACCGGATTGGGAGCTGAGCGGCGCGTCAAGTATCCTGGCTCTTCGGTCGCGCGTATGTCCGCGATCCAGGCTGCCCGCTTCGACCCCGGAGCCGGTCGGCCCCACCCCACCACGCGTGATGCGCATGATTCGAAAGCAGGAAAAGCCCTGAACGGCCATCTCGACCACCGAAACCCTCTCGTGTTCGATACGCACGAGCTGGGTCGGCGTCCTGGTGCCATGAAGCGGCTGACCCGCTCGGTGGACGCCCCCAAGGACTTCGGTATCGACGGAGTCATCGGTGTGCCGGAAGGCGCACCCGTGGAGCTGGATGTCCGCCTCGAATCGGTCATGGAAGGTGTGCTCGTCACAGGCACCGCCCGTGCATCGGCCGAGGGGGAGTGCGTAAGGTGTCTGGAGCCGCTGAGCCTTGAGGTCGAGGCGGACTTCCAGGAGATGTTCTCGTACCCTGACGCCGATGACCGGAACCGCAGCAAGACGGCGGACCCGGTCGACGACGCCGAGGACGACGAGGACAGGTTCTTCCTTGAGGACGGCTTGTTCGACCTCGAGTCAGTGCTGCGTGATGCGGTGGTGCTCGCACTGCCGATGCAGCCGGTGTGCCGGGAGACCTGCGCCGGTCTGTGCTCCGAATGCGGAGTCAGGCTGGACGAGAACCCCGGTCACCACCACGAAGCCCTCGACATCCGTTGGGCAGCGTTGCAAGGACTCGCCGAGACCGTTCAGGACGGCGAGAAGGACAACATGGGCGGCGCCGAACCTGGCGTCGACGAGAAGCAGGAGAAGTAGCCGTGGCTGTTCCGAAGCGGAAGATGTCGCGCAGCAACACGCGCCACCGCCGGTCGCAGTGGAAGGCTGCGGTCCCCACCCTGGTTTCGTGCGAGCGTTGCCAGGAGCCGAAGCTGCAGCACATCGCGTGCCCCAGCTGCGGCACGTACAACAAGCGCCAGGTCCTCGAGGTCTGAGCGGCTGGTGAGAGGCCCGATGTCTGAGTTGTCCCAAGCCAAGAAGCAGGCAGACAACGTCAACACAGCCTCGTCCCACACGCTTCTGGAAGGGCGGCTCGGGTACCACCTCGAGTCCGCCCTTCTGGTGCGTGCGCTGACCCATCGTTCGTACGCGTACGAGAACGGCGGTCTGCCCACCAACGAGCGGCTCGAATTCCTCGGGGATTCGGTGCTCGGCCTGGTGGTCACGGACACGCTATACCGCACTCACCCCGACCTGCCTGAAGGCCAGCTGGCCAAATTGCGGGCCGCGGTAGTCAACTCGCGTGCGCTTGCGGAAGTGGGCCGCGGCCTCGAACTCGGCTCCTTCATCCGGCTCGGCCGCGGTGAAGAGGGCACGGGTGGCCGGGACAAGGCGTCCATCCTCGCCGACACCCTGGAAGCGGTGCTCGGTGCGGTCTATCTCGATCAGGGCCTCGGCGCGGCCTCGGAGCTGGTCCACCGGCTCTTCGACCCGCTGATCGACAGGTCCTCCAACCTCGGCGCCGGCCTGGACTGGAAGACCAGTCTCCAGGAGCTCACCGCGAGCGAGAGCCTCGGAGTCCCCGAGTACCTCGTCACGGAGACCGGCCCGGACCACGAGAAGACCTTTACTGCTGCTGCTCGCGTCGGTGGTGTCTCGTACGGCACCGGCACCGGCCGTAGCAAGAAGGAAGCGGAGCAACAGGCGGCAGAATCCGCCTGGCGCGAGATCAGTGCCGCCGCGGAGGCGCGGGAGGCTGTGGCCAAGGAGGCCACTGCCGACGGAGGGGCCGCCGACACCCCTGCCGACCCGCCGCCGTCCACGGACGTCGCTCCGGCCTGACCCGAGAACCCCTCGGTGCCCTGTGCACCGGGGGGTTTTCCCTGCCCAGAACCAGGTATCGACACCGATACAGACACAGGAGCGACACCGTGCCCGAGCTGCCCGAGGTCGAAGTCGTACGACGCGGTCTCCAGCGCTGGGTGACCGGGCGCACGGTCGGCGAGGTCGAGGTCCTGCACCCGCGGGCGGTCCGCCGCCATCTCGCGGGGGGCGTGGACTTCGCGGCCCGGCTCGCGGGAGTCCGTTTCGGGCCGGCGATGCGCCGCGGCAAATACCTCTGGATGCCGCTGGACGACACGGCCGGCTCGCTCCTCGGCCACCTCGGCATGAGCGGGCAGCTGCTCGTGCAGCCGCAGGACGCCGCCGACGAGAAGCACCTGCGGGTCAGGGTCCGGTTCGACGACTCCGTCGGCACCGAACTGCGCTTCGTCGACCAGCGCACCTTCGGCGGCCTCTCGCTCCACGACAACACCCCCGACGGAGTGCCCGACACCATCGCGCACATCGCCCGCGATCCGCTGGACCCGGAGTTCGACGACGCCGCGTTCTTCACCGCGCTGCGACTGCGCCGCACCACGGTCAAGCGCGCCCTGCTCGATCAGTCGCTGATCAGCGGTGTCGGCAACATCTACGCGGACGAGGCCCTGTGGCGCGCCAAGCTGCACTACGACCGCCCTACCGCGACCCTGACCCGCCCCACGTCGGCCGAGCTGCTCGGCCACGTCCGCGATGTGATGAACGCGGCGCTGGAGCAGGGCGGCACCAGTTTCGACAGCCTCTACGTCAACGTGAACGGTGAGTCGGGCTACTTCGACCGGTCGCTCGACGCCTACGGGCGCGAGGACGAGCCGTGCCACCGCTGCGGTACGCCGATGCGGCGCCGCGCCTGGATGAACCGGTCCAGCTACTTCTGCCCGCGCTGCCAGCGCCCGCCGCGCGACGCCTAGCCCTCCCGGGCTGCGTGGGCCTCGTCGTAGCGTTCACGAGCCGCCATGACCTCGATCATCCGGCCCTCGACGAGCTGGATCAGCCCGAGCAGCTGCTCGGTGACCTGCCGCCCCAACGGGGTCAGCTCGTAGTCGACGCGGGGCGGGTTGACCGGCTGTGCCTCGCGGTGCACCAGTCCGTCACGTTCCAGCGCGTGCAGTGTCTGGGAGAGCATCTTCTCGCTCACCCCGTCGACCCGGCGGCGCAGCGCGTTGAAGCGGAGGGTGCCCTCGTACAGGGCGCCGAGGGTCAGACTTCCCCAGCGGCCGGTGACATGTTCCAGGGTGCCGCGCGAGGGGCACCGCTTGGAGAACACGTCGAAGACCCACGCCTCGCCCGGACAGCCGTCCGTTCCACTGCCGCCGTTCTCGTCCATGGAAACCAGCGTACGCCCGCACAGCGCTTTCTCCAGGGTTGCGTAATCCGTGGGTGAGCGGGTGGGGCGTACGAGGTCGGAGAGGGGGGTGGTGCGGGGCGGGCAGGGCTCAGAAGCCGAAGTCCTGGGTCCACCAGGGGCCGCCGGAGCCGAAGTGGACACCCACGCCGAGCGTTTTGTAGTCGCAGTTGAGAATGTTCGCGCGGTGGCCTTCGCTGTTCATCCAGGCGTCCATCACGGCCTGCGCGTCGGCCTGGCCGCGGGCGATGTTCTCGCCGCCGAGCCCGTCCACTCCGGCCTTCGCGGCACGGTCCCAGGGGGTCTTGCCGTCGGGGTCGGTGTGGTCGAAGAAACCGCGGGCGGCCATGTCGTCGCTGAAGTTCTGGGCGAGCGAGGCCAGCGAGCTGCTCGCCGTGACCGGGCTGCAGCCGACCTTGGCGCGCTCCTGGTTGACCAGGGAGAGCACGGCGGCCTGGGCCGAGGTGTCGGCGGGCGGTGCCGTGGTCCGGCGGGGAGCCGGAGCGGAGGTCGAGGGGGCCGGCGCCGAGCTCGCCGCTGCGACAGCACTCTTCGTGGCCCTGGCCGCCGGAGCCTTGGAGGCGGAGGCCTTCTTGGACGGCTCCTTCTTCTCCGCTTCCTTCGTCGGTCCGGACGTCGTGGAAGGGGAGGCGGAGGGCTTGCCGTCGGCGGAGGGGCTCGACTTCGTGGGCCCGTCGGTGCGGCCGGTACCGCGGCTCGCGGTGTCGGACGCGGTACCGCGGTCGGCCGGCGGGGTCGTGGAGCCGCCCTGCGTCAGCAGGTCCGGGGCGCCCTCGGAGCGCACCTGGTCGGCGGCCGAACCGCCGCCCAGGTAGTTGTCGCCGCCGGGCAGCAGTCCGGAGGCCACGGCGACGGCCCCGACGGCCATGGCCGCGGAGACACCGAGCAGTCCCGTACGCACCGGCATCCCGGACCGCTTCCTGCGGCGGGCTCCCCGGCTGGGTTCCGTGTCCCACTCCGCGGTCTCTTCAGCGGCGGGAGCTGCGGCGGAGCGTCGATGGCGTCCCATCTGCTGTTGCCCTTCTGACGACCTGGACGCCGATTTCGACGCCACCATGGCTCACCCGATCGAGTGAAGCTTTTGCGAGGGGACTGTACGCCATGGCCTTTCGGCCAGAAGTGCTCCGGAAGCAAGTGGCCGGTTAGCGTTCGGGCATGAACGAAGAGGTACGACTCACCGCCTGGGTACGCGGCCGAGTACAGCAAGTAGGGTTCCGCTGGTTCACCAGGGCAAACGCTTTGGAGATCGGTGGTCTCACCGGTTTCGCCCTCAATCTCGACGACGGCAGGGTGCAGGTGGTCGCCGAGGGGCGGCGTGAGAATTGCCACCGTCTGCTGGATTGGCTGCGCTCGGACGACACACCCGGCCGCGTTGACGGAGTCACTGAGATCTGGGACACCCCGAGGGGCGGATACGAGGGGTTCGCGATCCGCTGATCCGGTACCCGGGCAAGGGTGGGAGAGGTCTCGTGTTCGGGCTGTGTTCGAGGTGCGGCGCGGGGTGACGGCGAGGGGCGCCATTGCGCGTACACACGAAATGACCTGCGGAATGATCCGGTGGTTGCCAAGATTCGGTTGCCGTGCGAGGCTGCGGCGAGAAGGATGATCTCCGTGCCGCTGAGGGCCCCGCAGGAGAGTCGCGCCGCATGATCGCCAAGCCGCGCGCCCCCGGGACGCCCGTCTCTACAGTGTGTGATCGTGTTGACCGTCAAACTTTTTGGTGAGACGCTGAAAACCCCGCGCACCTTAGCTGTTCGGCAGAGCTGTTTGGCAGCAGAACAGCAGTGAACACAGAGCACTGCCGAGCACCGCGGGTGCGATTCCCTCACGACCCACACCGCATCGGTCGGTCACTCAGTGTGGAGGACCATCCTCATGGCAAAGGCGCTTCTCGGTTACGTCGGCGGTTCCGACCCGCGACTCCTCGCCGAGATGCGACGGCTTCAGCAGCGCGTCCAGGATCTTGAATCCGAGATCGTACGGATTCAGGACGAGAACGACGCGCTCAACGCCGCCGCTCAGCACCAAGAGTCGCTGCTCGACAGCATCGACATCGACGTACCTCAGGCGGAGCCGGCGCTGACCTGACCGATGGCCCCAGGGCCGGTCGGGCTGCACGCGTCAGCCGCACGGAATCATCGTCGTCGGATCGCCACCGGATCATTGAAGATCGATTGCGCTTGATCATCGATTGCCGGTGATCCGCGTCTTCATCTGTCTGTCATTGATCCGGCGTGCGCGCCTCCACGGAGGCGTCGCATCCGCCGGCACAGCAATGTGCGAGACAGTAATGCACAAGATTTGTAGGGGACGCTTCGGCGTCCCTTCTTTCTTTTCCCCTCAGAACCGCGCCCGTCCCGCCCCGGACGTACACCCCTTCCCTTACCGTCTGATGTGCCCTGCACTTTCATCAGCGAAACCGAGAGCGAAAGGTAGAGTCCGGCGGCGTGCACCTCAAGTCCCTGACCCTGCGTGGTTTCAAATCGTTCGCCTCCGCCACGACCCTGCGGTTCGAACCCGGGATCACCTGTGTGGTCGGCCCCAATGGATCGGGCAAGTCCAATGTCGTGGACGCTCTCTCCTGGGTCATGGGGGAGCAGGGTGCCAAATCCCTGCGCGGCGGCAAGATGGAAGACGTGATCTTCGCCGGTACCACCGGGCGGCCTCCGCTCGGGAGGGCGGAGGTGTCGCTGACCATCGACAATTCCGACGGCGCACTTCCCATCGAGTACGCCGAAGTGACGATCACTCGGATCATGTTCCGCAATGGCGGCAGTGAATACCAGATCAACGGCGACACCTGCCGGCTGCTGGACATCCAGGAGCTCCTCTCGGACTCCGGCATCGGCCGGGAGATGCATGTCATCGTCGGGCAGGGCCAGCTGGACTCCGTACTCCACGCCGACCCGATGGGGCGCCGCGCGTTCATCGAGGAGGCCGCCGGCGTACTGAAGCACCGCAAGCGCAAGGAGAAGGCGCTGCGGAAGCTCGACGCGATGGGGGCGAACCTGGCCAGGGTCCAGGACCTCACCGACGAACTGCGCCGCCAGCTGAAGCCACTCGGCCGGCAGGCCGCGGTCGCGCGCCGGGCCGCTGTCATCCAGGCCGATCTGCGTGACGCCCGGCTGCGGCTGCTCGCCGACGACCTGGTCCGGCTGCACACCGCGCTGCGCGGTGAGATCGCCGACGAGGCTGCGCTGAAGCAGCGCCGGGAGGCGGCAGAGGCGGAGCTCAAGGCGGCGCTGGGGCGCGAGGCGGAACTGGAGGACGAGGTGCGGCGGCTGACGCCGCGGCTCCAGCGCGCCCAGCAGACCTGGTACGAGCTGTCGCAGCTCGCCGAACGGGTACGCGGCACGATCTCGCTGGCCGACGCCCGGGTGAAGAGCGCCACCGCCCCGCCGGAGGAGGAGCGGCGCGGCCGCGACCCGGAGGACATGGAGCGCGAGGCCGCCCGGATCCGCGAGCAGGAGGCGGAGCTGACCGCGGCGCTGGAAGCGGCCGAACACGCCCTGGAGGACACCGCGTCCCACCGGTCGGACCTGGAAAGGGAGTTGGCGGCCGAGGAACGCAGGCTGAAGGACGCGGCCCGCGCCCTCGCGGACCGGCGCGAAGGGCTCGCCCGGCTGAGCGGCCAGGTCAACGCGGCCCGCAGCCGAGCCGGTTCGGCGCAGTCGGAGATCGACCGGCTGGCCGCGTCGCGCGACGAGGCGCGGGAGCGGGCGGTCGCCGCACAGGAGGAGTACGAGGAGCTCAAGGCCGAGGTCGACGGCCTGGACGCCGGCGACGCCGAGCTCGGCGAGCGGCACGAGGCCGCCAGGAGCGAGCTGAAGGAGGCGGAGGCCGCGCTCTCCGCCGCCCGGGAGGCCGCCACCGCCGCAGAGCGCAAGCGCGCCGCGGTCGCCGCCCGCCACGACGCACTGGCCCTCGGGCTGCGCCGCAAGGACGGCACCGGGGTGCTGCTCGGCGCCAGGGACCGGCTGACCGGCCTGCTCGGGCCGGCCGCGGAACTGCTCACGGTGGCCCCGGGACACGAGGTCGCGGTGGCCGCCGCACTGGGCGCGGCGGCGGACGCGGTGGCGGTGACGGACCCGGCCACCGCGGCGGAGGCGATCCGGCTGCTGCGGAAACTGGACGCGGGACGGGCCGCGCTGCTGCTCGGGGGCGGACCGGGCGTCCTCCCCGGGGCGTCCGATGCCGTGGGGCACGTACCCGGTCAGGGCGCGGAGGCGGACACCGCGTCCCGGGGCGGCGTCGCCCACGTCCCCGCGCAGGAGGGCTCGGCCCTGCCGATGCCGCAGGGGCCCACCGGGACCGAGGCGGCGGTGGCCGGGCGACCGGTGGCCGTGGCTCTCGACGGCCGGGGGAACCCCGCCGTCGCCGATCTCGTCAGCGGTCCCGTCGAACTGATGGCCGCCGTGCGCAGGCTGGTGCGGGACATGGTGGTCGTCGGGACGCTGGAGGACGCCGAGGACCTGGTGGCCGCCCGCCCGGAGCTGACGGCGGTGACCGGCGAGGGCGACGTGCTCTCGGCGCACTTCGCGCACGGTGGTTCCGCCGGGGCGCCCAGTCTCCTCGAAGTCCAGGCGTCCGTGGACGAGGCGGCCGCCGAGCTCGCGGAACTGGCGGTGCGGTGCACGGAGCTGGCCGAGGCGCAGCGGCTCGCGGCGCAGCGTCGCGGTACCGTCGCGGCGCTCGTCGAGGAGCTGGGGGAGCGGCGCCGGACCGCGGAGCGGGAGAAGTCCGGGGTGGCCCAGCAGCTCGGGCGGCTGGCCGGCCAGGCGCGGGGCGCCGCCGGTGAGGCGGACCGGATGGCCGCCTCCGCGGCCCGTGCCCAGGAGGCGCTGGAGCGCGCGACCCAGGACGCGGAGGAGCTCGCCGAGCGGCTGCTCGTCGCCGAGGAGGCCTCGCAGGACGGCGCGGACGAGGAACCGGACACCGCCGTGCGCGACCGGCTCGCCGCCGACGGTGCCAACGCCCGCCAGACCGAGATGGAGGCCCGCCTCCAGGTCCGTACCCACGAGGAACGCGTCAAGGCGCTGGCCGGCCGCGCCGATTCCCTCGACCGCGGAGCCCGCGCCGAACGGGAGGCCAGGGCCCGCGTCGAGCAGCGCAGGGCCAGGCTGCGCCACGAGGCCGCGGTGGCCTCCGCCGTGGCGTCCGGCGCCCGTCAGCTGCTGGCCCACGTCGAGGTGTCCGTCGTACGGGCGGAGCGGGAACGGGCCGCCGCGGAGGCCTCGAAGGCCGAGCGGGAACAGGAGCTGGCGGCCGAGCGGCTGCAGGGCCGCGAGCTCAAGGGTGAGCTCGACAAGCTGACGGACTCGGTCCACCGGGGAGAGGTACTCGGCGCCGAGAAGCGGCTGCGGATAGAGCAACTGGAGGCGAAGGCGCTGGAGGAGCTGGGCGTGGAGCCGGCCGGTCTGGCCGCCGAGTACGGGCCCGACCAGCTCGTGCCGCCGTCCCCGGCGGCGGAGGGCGAGGAGCTGCCGGAGGATCCGGAGCATCCGCGCAACCAGCCGAAGCCGTTCGTCAGGGCCGAGCAGGAGAAGCGGCTGAAGTCGGCCGAACGGGCGTACCAGCAACTCGGGAAGGTGAATCCGCTCGCTCTCGAGGAGTTCTCCGCGTTGGAGGAGCGGCACAAGTTCCTCTCCGAGCAGCTTGAGGACCTGAAGAAGACCCGGGCCGATCTGATGCAGGTCATCAAGGAGGTCGACGAGCGCGTCGAACAGGTCTTCACCGAGGCCTACCGGGACACCGCCCGCGAGTTCGAGGGCGTCTTCTCGCGCCTCTTCCCGGGCGGTGAGGGGCGGCTCGTCCTGACCGACCCGGACAACATGCTCACGACCGGCGTGGACGTCGAGGCCCGTCCGCCGGGCAAGAAGGTGAAGCGGCTGTCCCTGCTGTCCGGCGGCGAACGGTCACTGACAGCAGTGGCGTTGCTCGTCTCGATCTTCAAGGCCAGGCCGAGTCCGTTCTACGTGATGGACGAGGTCGAGGCGGCGCTCGACGACACCAACCTGCAGCGGCTGATCCGGATCATGGTGGAACTCCAGGAGAGCTCCCAGCTCATCGTGATCACGCACCAGAAGCGGACGATGGAGGTCGCCGACGCGCTCTACGGCGTCTCGATGCAGGGCGACGGAGTCTCCAAGGTCATCAGCCAGCGGCTGCGCTGAGCCCTTTCCGGCCCAGCCGCGCCTTCAGGACTTCAACATGTCTGCTCGCACTCCTGGGGTGAATGCCCGCAAGGAGCGCGATTCCGGCTTGAAAAATTGAAGACGCGGCGCCAATGTCACCGCTTGCATCTTCAAGTGGTGGCAGTGGTGAACGTATGCGCCACTGGGAACAGCTCGCCCCCCCACGCCTGCGCCCGCGGCCAGGTACCAGGAGTTCATGTGACCAGCACATCGCAGGGACCAGAGTCCGGAGCCAGAGCGGCCCACCCGGACCACCTCGGTCATGTCATCTTCATCACGGCAGCCGCTGCGATGGGCGGCTTCCTCTTCGGTTACGACAGCTCCGTGATCAATGGGGCCGTCGAGGCGATCCGCAGCCGGTACGACATCGGCTCCGGCACACTCGCCCAGGTCATCGCCATCGCCCTGATCGGCTGTGCGATCGGCGCCGCCACCGCGGGCAGGATCGCCGACCGCATCGGCCGCATCCGCTGCATGCAGATCTCCTCGGTCCTCTTCACCATCAGCGCCGTCGGTTCCGCGCTCCCCTTCGCGCTCTGGGACCTGGCGATCTGGCGCATCATCGGTGGCTTCGCCATCGGCATGGCCTCGGTGATCGGCCCGGCGTACATCGCCGAGGTGTCGCCGCCCGCCTACCGCGGCCGTCTCGGCTCCTTCCAGCAGGCGGCGATCGTCATCGGCATCGCCATCTCCCAGCTGGTCAACTACGGCATCCTGCAGATCGCCGACGGCGACCAGCGCGGCAAGATCGGCGGCCTCGAGGCCTGGCAGTGGATGCTCGGCGTGATGGTCGTGCCCGCCGTCCTGTACGGACTGCTGTCCTTCGCGATCCCCGAGTCGCCGCGGTTCCTGATCTCGGTCGGCAAGAAGGACCGGGCCCGTCAGATCCTGTCGGAGGTCGAGGGAAACGGTGTCGACCTCGACGCCCGGGTGACCGAGATCGAGACCGCGATGCACCGCGAGCACAAGTCGACCTTCAAGGACCTGCTGGGCAGCCGCTTCGGCTTCCTGCCCATCGTCTGGGTCGGTATCGGACTCTCGGTCTTCCAGCAGCTCGTCGGCATCAACGTGGCGTTCTACTACTCGGCGACGCTGTGGCAGTCCGTCGGCATCGACCCGACCGACTCGTTCTTCTACTCGTTCACCACCTCGATCATCAACATCATCGGCACGGTGATCGCGATGATCCTGGTGGACCGGGTGGGCCGCCGCCCGCTGGCCCTCGTCGGCTCCTGCGGTATGGCCGTCGCCCTCGCCTTCGAGGCATGGGCCTTCTCAGCCAGCCTGGTCGACGGCAAACTCCCCAACACCCAGGGCGTGGTCGCGCTCGTCGCGGCCCATGTCTTCGTACTCTTCTTCGCCCTGTCCTGGGGTGTCATCGTCTGGGTCTTCCTCGGCGAGATGTTCCCGAACCGGATCCGCGCCGCCGCGCTCGGCGTCGCCGCGTCCGCACAGTGGATCGCCAACTGGGCGATCACCGCGAGCTTCCCGAGCCTCGCTGACTGGAACCTGTCGGCCACGTACATCATCTACGCCTGCTTCGCCACGCTCTCGATCCCCTTCGTCCTCAAGTTCGTCAAGGAGACCAAGGGCAAGGCGCTGGAGGAGATGGGCTGATCCCATGCGCGTCTTTGCTCCTGAAGGCCGTACGGCCTTCAGGAGCCGGTCGCCTCGCAGAACAGCCGCAGGCTGCGCCACCCCTCCTCGACCGGCATTCCGCCGCACAGCGGATGCAGGACCAGGCTGTCCAGCTCCTCGCCCAGTTCCGTGCACGCCTGCGGGGTGATGATCCGGTAGACGCCCTCGTCGCGCAGCTCCGCCACCGTCGTCGCCCCCGAACGGACGGCCGAGCGGATGTCCTTGGACTGCCAGGAGGCGTACGTACGCGCCTCGTGCAGGAAGTGCTCCCCGTACTCGGCCCAGGTCCGGTCCGGGTCCTCGGACACGTGCAGCAGCGGCGTCTCGGCCGCCGGCATCATGCAGAAGCCCTCCGTGCCGTGCTCCGCGCGCTGCTCGTGGTAGTACGCCTCCAGCTCGGGCAGATGCGCGCTCGGGAACAGCGGCAGCCCCAGCCGTGCCGCCCGCCGCGCCGCCGCCCGCGAGCTGCCGCCCACCAGCAGCAGCGGGTGCGGCCGGGTGAACGGACGCGGGGTGACCGTGACCGTGCGGCCGCGGAACTCGAACGGCTCCCCGGTCCACGCCAGCAGCAGCGTCTCCAGCAGCTCGTCCTGGATCCGTCCGCGCCTGCCCCATTCGACGCCCGCGCGCTCGTACTCCTCCGGCCGGTAGCCGATCCCCGCGACCGTGACCAGCCGGCCCGCGCTCAGCAGGTCGAGCACCGCGATGTCCTCCGCCAGCCGCAGCGGGTCGTGCAGCGGCCCGATGATCGCGGAGACCGTGACCGCGATCCGGCCGGTGGCGCCGAAGACGGCACCGGCGAGGACGAAGGGGGAGGGCAGCCAGGAGTTGGCGGCTCCGTGGTGCTCCTCGGTCTGCACGGTGTCGACGCCGTGCTCGTCGGCGTACGCGGCCATGTCCAGGGCCGCGCGGTAGCGGGCCGAGAGCGAGGCGGGCGTGGCGTCTGGATCGACGAGGTTGAACCGGACGACTGTGAAGGCCATGACACTGTCCCCTTCGCCGGGCGGGCGGGCGAGGCCGGACAGTAGCTGACGCAGCGTCAGAAGTGTAGGGGTGTGCCGCGCTACGGCAGGCCGTCGAGGCCTGAGACAGCCCGGAACCCCCGGGTGCGACTGCGACAGGTTGAGCGCTTCGAAGGACGATTCCCGCCGGCGGAAGCGTCGCACGGACCGCGCGGCCCGTACGCGCACGGTCACGGGTCCGCGCCTTCTGCGACTCCCCGCCTTTCGTGACCGATACTGGGTGGGTTATGGAATTCGTCATCCTTGCTGTAGTCATCGCCCTGGTCGCGGTCGGCGTGATCAGCGGGCTCGTGGTCAGCAGCCGCAAGAAGAAGCAGCTGCCCCCGGCACCGTCGAGCACGCCGACCATCACTCCTCCCGCCGAGCCCCATGTCGGCGAGGAGGCCGAGACGCCGCGCGACGCATCGCGCCGCACCATCGAGGAGGTCGGGCTCCCGCCCGCCGAGACCGCCGACGAGCAGGCCCCGGAGGCCGTCGCGCCCCCCGTGCTCGACGTTCCCGAGCCCACGGCCGGCCGTCTCGTACGGCTGCGGGCCCGCCTCGCCCGCTCGCAGAACTCCCTCGGCAAGGGGCTGCTCGCGCTCCTGTCCCGGGACAACCTCGACGAGGACACCTGGGAGGAGATCGAGGACACGCTCCTCACCGCCGACGTCGGCGTCGCCCCCACCCAGGAGCTGGTGGAACGGCTCCGGGAGCGCGTCCGGGTCCTCGGCACACGTACTCCGGAGGGGCTGCGCTCGCTCCTGCGCGAGGAGCTCCTCACCCTGCTCGGCACCGACTTCGACCGTGCGGTCAAGACGGAGAGCGGCGTCGACACCCCGGGCGTCGTGATGGTCGTCGGTGTCAACGGCACCGGCAAGACCACCACCACCGGAAAGCTCGCCCGGGTGCTCGTGGCCGACGGCCGCAGCGTCGTGCTCGGCGCGGCCGACACCTTCCGGGCCGCCGCCGCCGATCAGCTCCAGACCTGGGGCGACCGCGTCGGTGCCCGCACCGTGCGCGGACCCGAGGGCGGTGACCCGGCGTCGATCGCCTTCGACGCGGTGAAGGAAGGCATCGCCGAGGGCGCCGACGTCGTACTGATCGACACGGCGGGCCGGCTGCACACCAAGACCGGCCTGATGGACGAGCTCGGCAAGGTCAAGCGGGTGGTCGAGAAGCACGGACCGCTCGACGAGATCCTGCTCGTCCTGGACGCCACCACCGGGCAGAACGGCCTGGTGCAGGCCCGGGTCTTCGCCGAGGTCGTCGACATCACCGGCATCGTCCTCACCAAGCTGGACGGCACCGCGAAGGGCGGCATCGTCATCGCCGTCCAGCGTGAGCTGGGCGTACCGGTGAAGCTGATCGGGCTCGGAGAGGGGCCGGACGACCTGGCCCCGTTCGACCCGGAGGCGTTCGTGGACGCCCTGATCGGGGACTGACACCCGTCGGTGGAAAGAAGCCCGGCCGCATGACCCATGCGGCCGGGCTCTTCGCTGCAACGACGAAGCGTGTGCCGGGCCGGGCGGCCCAGCACGTGCCGGACCGCTGAACAGTGAACGGCTGAACAGCCCCTGGGCGGCTCAGCCGCAGAGTGCCCACCGGTGGCAGATGTACGCCAGTGTGCCCAGCAGCAGCCGTGCTTCCGGCGGCGCCGCAGCGTTGTCCGGGGCCGGTGACCGGAGCCAGCGGACGGGGCCGAGGCCACCCTGGTCCGACGGCGGTGCGGTGATGTGGGAGCCGGGGCCCAGGGCCCGCAGGTCCAGCCCCGCGTCGTCCCAGCCCATCCGGTACAGCAGCTGGGGGAGTCCGGCGGCGGCGCCCGGCGCCACGAAGAACTGCGCCCGGCCGGCCGGCGTCACGGCCACCGGGCCCAGCGGCAGCCCCATCCGCTCCATCCGTACCAGCGCGCGGCGCCCGGACTGCTCGGCGACATCGAGGACGTCGAAGCTGCGGCCCACCGGCAGCAGCATCGAGGCGCCCGGCACCTCGGCCCAGGCGCGCGCCGCCGCTTCGAGCGTCGCCCCGGCGGGAACCTCCCGCGCGCGGTCCAGCGGATGCGCGCCGGGGGAGGGGCAGTCCGCCTCACCGCAGGAGCAGTCGCCGTCCACGATCCGCGCACCCGGCGTCACGGCCCAGCCCCACAGCCCCGTGTACTCGGCCACCGCGGTGCCCTCGGTCGCACGGCCGCGGCGCCGTGAGCCGGATCGCAGTTCGCGGATGCCGCCGATCGTGAAGCCCATGCCCCCTCCAACGGGTCCAACTCGCCGGTGGTTACGGACCGGAGCCGATTCGTGACTCCGCCGTCCCGTCGATCCGGTTGGACGCGGGGCGCGCACCGGGGTGTTTGAATCGGCCCGCACGCCCCTGAATGCGCCTTTGCGCCCACCGCTGATCGCTCTCTGTCAAGTCAATCGCGCCCGGCCGTAGCGGCGTTCATCCGAAGGGGTGGCGAATGGTGGCGTTTCCGCAATCACCCTCCCTGAGGGGGTGATCGTAGGATTACCGTCGGTACACGAACCATGGAAGTATGTGCTCCCATGGGTATGCCGGAGGCATCCCGATTTTCTGTTCGATGGTGTGCGACCTCCGTACGGACAGCATCGGTTCACGGCATTCTGATAGTGGTTCGCGGCGGACGGGTATTCGGCGGGATGGGGGCGTTCCAGTGAGTGGCAGCGGCGCAGGCGATTCGAATGCCGGTAAGCGCCCGAACGAGCAATTGGGATCATGGTTCGTGCGCAGCGGCTGGTCGAAGGGCGAGCTGGCCCGGCAGGTCAACCGCAGGGCACGTCAGCTGGGCGCCCACCACATCAGCACCGACACCTCCCGGGTACGGCGCTGGCTCGACGGCGAGCAGCCGCGCGAACCGATCCCGCGCATCCTGTCCGAGCTGTTCTCGGAACGCTTCGGTACCGTCGTCGCCGTAGAGGACCTGGGGTTACGCGCCGCACACCAGGCCCCGTCGGTGGCCGGCGTCGATCTGCCCTGGGCCGGACCGCAGACCGTCGCCCTGCTCAGCGAGTTCTCCCGCAGCGATCTGATGCTCGCCCGCCGGGGCTTCCTCGGCAGCTCCCTCGCCCTCGCCGCCGGCCCCGCCCTCATCGAACCCATGCAACGCTGGCTGGTCCCCGTCGCCACCGCCGCGCCCGCCGCGGAGCCGGATCCGGAGGCCGCCGCCCGCCGCCCCTCCCGGCTCTCCGGCCCCGAGCTCGACCTCCTGGAATCCACCACCGCGATGTTCCGCCAGTGGGACGCGCAGTGCGGCGGCGGACTGCGCCGCAAGGCCGTCGTCGGCCAGCTCCACGAGGTCACCGACCTGCTCCAGGAGCCGCAGCCGGCCGTCACCGCCAAACGGCTGTTCCGCTGCGCCGCCGAACTGGCCGAGCTCGCGGGCTGGATGAGCTACGACGTGGGCCTCCAGCCCACCGCCCAGAAGTACTTCGTCCTCGCCCTGCACGCCGCCAAGGAGGCCGGCGACAAGCCGCTCGGCTCGTACGTGCTCTCCAGCATGAGCCGCCAGATGATCCACCTCGGCCGCCCCGACGACGCCCTCGAACTGATCCACCTCGCGCAGTACGGCAGCCGCGACTGCGCCACCGCGCGGACCCAGGCCATGCTGTATGCGATGGAGGCCCGCGCCTACGCCAACATGGGCCAGCCCAGCAAGTGCAAACGAGCCGTCCGGATGGCCGAGGACACCTTCCTCGACGCGGGCATCGACGGGGAGCCCGAACCCGACTGGATCCGGTTCTTCTCCGACGCCGAGCTCAGCGGCGAGAACTCCCACTCCTACCGCGACCTGGCCTATGTGGCCGGCCGCAGCCCCACGTACGCCTCGCTCGCCGAACCCGTCATGCGCAAGGCGGTGCAGCTCTTCGGCGAGGACGACGAACACCAGCGGTCGTACGCCCTCAACCTGATCGGTCTCGCCACGGTCCACCTCCTCAAGCGCGAGCCCGAGGAATCCACCGTGCTGGCCGAGAAGGCGCTGCGCGTCGCCAAGAAGGTCCGCTCCGAGCGCGTCAACACCCGGCTGCGCAAGACGGTCGACACCGCGGCCAGGGACTTCGGGGACATTCCCGAGGTCGCCTGCCTCACCGATCTCCTCACCGAACAACTGCCCGAGACCGCGGAAGCGGTCTGACGGCACCCCTGCCCCGGCCACGACGACCACCCCGCACAGACCGACTTCGGCTCCCCCGATTGCCAGGTCAGTGGGTGGTCGCCGTGGCCGGTTCGTGTGGTCGTGCCCGTACCGGAGCGTCGTAACCGCACCGTATGCGGCCACGGCCGCAGAGTAGGCCCGAGCGCGGATGCGGCACGGGCGGTTCATGGGGACGTAACACGTCGCCCCCCTTCGTCACTGCGGCGAAACACCGTGCGGCATCGGCGGAAACGGCGCTGGGCGAATCTCATGGCGCATAACCGGCCCGCACCTTTTCCCCAGTGGTCCCGCACGTGGTTGTGCCCCCATCGCCCGCACGCGGCCGCACCGACGACGAGGAGACGCCGATGCCCCCAGGCATCACGACGTTCGCAGCAGACGCCCCGACACTGTCTGCCGCCAATACCGGATTCATGCTCATCTGCTCGGCCCTCGTGATGGTCATGACTCCGGCCCTGGCCTTCTTCTACGGAGGCATGGTCCGCGTCAAGAGCACCCTCAACATGCTGATGATGAGTTTCATCAGCCTCGGGATCGTGACGATCCTGTGGGTGCTGTACGGATTCAGCCTCGCCTTCGGCACCGACATCGGGTCCTTCATCGGCTGGAGCTCCGACTTCGCCGGCCTCAGCGGGATCGGCGTCACCCAGCTCTGGGACGGCTACACCATTCCGGTGTACGTCTTCGCCGTCTTCCAGCTGATGTTCGCGGTCCTCACCCCGGCCCTGATAAGCGGTGCCCTCGCCGACCGGGTCAAATTCACCTCCTGGGCGCTGTTCATCACCCTCTGGGTCACCGTCGTCTACTTCCCGGTCGCGCACTGGGTCTGGGGCGCGGGCGGCTGGCTGTACGAGCTCGGTGTCATCGACTTCGCCGGCGGTACCGCCGTCCACATCAACGCCGGTGCCGCGGCCCTCGGCGTGATCCTCGTCATCGGCAAGCGGGTCGGTTTCAAGAAGGACCCGATGCGGCCGCACAGCCTGCCGCTCGTCATGCTCGGCGCCGGACTGCTCTGGTTCGGCTGGTTCGGCTTCAACGCCGGATCGTGGCTCGGCAACGACGACGGCGTCGGCGCGGTCATGTTCGTCAACACGCAGGTCGCCACCGCCGCCGCGATGCTTGCCTGGCTCGGCTACGAGAAGCTCCGCCACGGCTCCTTCACCACCCTCGGCGCCGCCTCCGGCGCCGTCGCGGGCCTCGTCGCCATCACCCCGTCCGGCGGCGCCGTCAGCCCGCTCGGCGCCATCGCGGTCGGTGCCATCGCCGGTGTCCTGTGCGCCATGGCCGTCGGCCTCAAGTACAGGTTCGGCTACGACGACTCCCTGGACGTCGTCGGCGTCCACCTCGTCGGCGGCATCGTCGGCTCCCTGCTCGTCGGCCTCTTCGCCACCGGCGGAGTCCAGTCCGACGCCAAGGGCCTCTTCTACGGCGGCGGACTCGAACAGCTCGGCAAGCAGGCCGTCGGCGTCTTCGCCGTCCTCGCGTACTCTCTGGTCGTCTCCGCGGTCCTCGCCCTCATCCTCGACAGGACGATCGGGATGCGGGTCGAGGAGGACGACGAGGTCTCCGGCATCGACCAGGTCGAGCACGCCGAGACCGCGTACGACTTCAGCGGCGCCGGCGGCGGTCTGTCCTCCCGCCCCACGCCTCCCGCCCCCGGCACCACGGCGGCCCCGACGAACAAGAAGGTGGACGCATGAAGCTCATCACCGCAGTCGTGAAGCCCCACCGGCTTGACGAGATCAAGGAGGCCCTCCAGGCCTTCGGCGTCCAAGGCCTCACGGTCACGGAAGCCAGCGGCTACGGGCGTCAGCGCGGCCACACCGAGGTCTACCGGGGCGCCGAGTACACCGTCGACCTCGTCCCGAAGATCCGCATCGAGGTACTCGTCGAGGACGAGGACGCCGAACAGCTCATCGATGTCGTCGTCAAGGCCGCCCGGACCGGCAAGATCGGTGACGGCAAGGTCTGGAGCGTCCCGGTCGAGACCGCGGTCCGGGTCCGTACCGGCGAACGCGGCCCGGACGCACTCTGACCGACGGTTCCGCACACGGAAAGGCAACTGGGTGACGAGCACCGAAGTGACCACCGAAGCAGAGGACTCGGGACCCAGCGGCTATGCGGCGGCCCGGCTGCGCCTCCTCCAGGAGGAGACGCGGTCCGGGCCGCCGCGCCGTGCGGCCCTCGCCTCGCTCACGGACGACTGGCTGACCGCCCTCTTCACCTCCGCGGCCGAACAGGCCGGGGTCCGCGGCGCCGCCCTCGTCGCCGTCGGCGGCTACGGCCGCGGCGAACTCTCCCCGCGCAGCGATCTCGACCTGCTGCTCCTGCACGACGGCAACGCCGACGCCGGAGCCGTCGCCACCCTCGCCGACCGCATCTGGTACCCGGTCTGGGACCTCGGCCTCGCCCTCGACCACTCCGTGCGCACCCCCGCCGAAGCCCGCAAAACAGCGGGCGAGGACCTCAAGGTCCAGCTCGGTCTCCTCGACGCCCGGCCCGTCGCCGGGGACCTAGGCCTCGTCGCCTCGCTGCGCACCGCGATCCTCGCCGACTGGCGCAACCAGGCCCCCAAGCGGCTGCCCGCGCTCGACGAACTCTGCCGCGAACGGGCGGAACGCCAGGGCGAGCTCCAGTTCCTCCTGGAACCCGACCTCAAGGAGGCCCGCGGCGGACTGCGCGACGCCACCGCCCTGCGCGCCGTCGCCGCCTCCTGGGTCGCCGACGCACCCCGCGAGGGCCTCGCAGAGGCCCGCCGCGTCCTGCTGGACGCCCGCGACGCCCTGCACCTCACGACCGGCCGCGCCACCGACCGCCTCGCCCTCCAGGAACAGGACCAGGTAGCCGCCGCCCTCGGTCTCCTCGACGCCGATGTGCTGCTGCGCCAGGTGTACGAGGCCGCCCGCACCGTCTCGTACGCCACCGACGTCACCTGGCGCGAGGTCAACCGGGTGCTGCGCGCCCGCTCGGCCCGCCCCCGGCTGCGCGCCATGCTGGGCGGCGGCAGGGCCCCGGCCGTCGACCGCAGCCCGCTCGCGGACGGCGTCGTCGAGGCCGACGGCGAGGTCGTCCTCGCCCGTACCGCCCGCCCAGAGCGCGACCCGGTGCTCGTCCTGCGCGCCGCCGCCGCGGCCGCCCAGTCCGAGCTGCCGCTCTCCCGCCACGTCGTACGCCACCTCGCCACCGCCGCCAAGCCGCTGCCGGTGCCGTGGCCCGCCGAGGCCAGGGAGGAGCTCGTCACCCTGCTCGGCGCGGGCGAGGCGACCGTCCCGGTCTGGGAGGCGCTCGAAGCGGAGGGGCTGATCACCCGCCTCCTGCCCGACTGGGAACGGGTCCACTGCCGGCCCCAGCGCAACCCCGTCCACACCTGGACCGTCGACCGCCACCTCGTCGAAGCGGCCGTCCGCGCCTCCTCCCTCACCCGCCGCGTCGGCCGCCCCGACCTGCTGCTCGTCGCCGCGCTGCTCCACGACATCGGCAAGGGCTGGCCCGGCGACCACTCCGTCGCCGGTGAGGTCATCGCCCGGGACATGGCCGCCCGGATCGGCTTCGACCCGCACGACGTGGGCGTCATCGCCACCCTCGTCCGCCACCATCTGCTGCTCATCGAGACCGCCACCCGCCGCGACCTCGACGACCCGGCGACCGTCCGCTCCGTCGCCACCGCCGTCGGCACCGCCTCCACGCTGGAGCTCCTGCACGCGCTCACCGAGGCCGACGCGCTCGCGACCGGGCCCGCCGCCTGGTCCACCTGGCGCGCCTCCCTCGTCACCGATCTGGTCAGACGCGTCGCGGCGGTCCTCGCCGGCGAGGAACCGGAGGAGCCCGAGCCCGCCGCCCCCGGCGCCGAACAGGAACGCCTGGCCATCGAGGCCCTGCGCACCGGCGAGCCGGTCCTCGCCCTGCACGCACAGACCGAGACCCCGCACGAGGACGGCGCCCCCGAACCCGTCGGAGTCGAACTCCTCATCGCGCTCCCGGACCGGCCCGGGGTCCTGCCCGCCGCCGCCGGGGTCCTCGCCCTGCACCGCCTCACCGTCCGCGCCGCGGACCTGCGGGCCGTCGAGCTCCCCACCGAACTGGGCGAGTCCGCCGACGTACTGCTGCTCAGCTGGCGGGTCGCCGCCGAGTACGGGGCGCTGCCCCAGGCCGCCCGGCTGCGCGCCGATGTCGTCCGCGCCCTGGACGGATCGCTGGACATCCGGTCCCGGCTGGCCGAGCGCGAGGCGGCCTACCCGCGCCGCCGCGGGGTGAAGGCCCCGCCGCCGAGGGTGACCGTCGCGCCGGCCGGCTCGCAGCTGGCCACGGTGATCGAGGTGCGCGCCCAGGACGCCCCGGGGCTCCTGCACCGGATCGGCCGGGCGCTGGAACGGAGCGGGGTACGGGTCCGCAGCGCGCATGTGTCGACGCTGGGGGCCAACGCGGTGGATGCCTTCTACGTCACGGATTCCGACGGCCGGCCGCTGCCCGCCGCCCGCGCCGCGGAACTGGCCCAGGAGGTCGAGAAGGCGCTCGGCTGAGCCCCGCCACCCCGTGAAGTCGCCCCCGCGCGTCACGAGAACCGGGCGAGGGCTTTGCGTTCCCCGGCGTCCGGATACTCTGGGGAACGACTGACCCGACCCCGCCCCCGACCCTGAGGACCGACGAGCGCCGTGTTCGATACTCTCTCCGACCGCCTTGCCGCGACTTTCAAGAACCTCAGGGGCAAGGGCCGCTTGTCCGAGGCGGACATCGACGCCACGGCTCGCGAGATCCGTATCGCCCTGCTTGAGGCCGATGTCGCCCTGCCCGTCGTCCGGTCCTTCATCGCCAATGTCAAGGAGCGGGCGCGCGGCGCCGAGGTCTCCCAGGCGCTGAACCCCGCCCAGCAGATGATCAAGATCGTCAACGAGGAGCTCGTCTCCATCCTCGGTGGCGAGACCCGGCGGCTGCGGTTCGCCAAGACCGCGCCCACCGTGATCATGCTCGCGGGTCTCCAGGGTGCCGGTAAGACGACCCTCGCCGGAAAGCTGGGCCTCTGGCTCAAGGGCCAGGGCCACTCCCCGCTGCTCGTCGCCTGTGACCTCCAGCGCCCCAACGCCGTCAACCAGCTGAGCGTCGTCGCCGACCGGGCCGGTGTCGCGGTGTACGCCCCCGAGCCGGGCAACGGCGTCGGTGACCCGGTCCAGGTCGCCAAGGACTCGATCGAGTACGCCAGGTCCAAGCAGTACGACGTGGTCGTCGTCGACACCGCCGGCCGCCTCGGTATCGACCAGGAGCTGATGCAGCAGGCCGCGGACATCCGCGACGCCGTCAGCCCCGACGAGATCCTCTTCGTCGTCGACGCGATGATCGGCCAGGACGCGGTCAACACCGCCGAGGCCTTCCGCGACGGCGTCGGCTTCGACGGCGTGGTGCTCTCCAAGCTCGACGGCGACGCCCGCGGTGGTGCGGCCCTGTCGATCGCCCACGTCACGGGCAAGCAGATCATCTTCGCGTCGAACGGCGAGAAGCTCGAGGACTTCGACGCCTTCCACCCGGACCGGATGGCCTCGCGCATTCTCGACATGGGTGACCTGCTCACCCTGATCGAGCAGGCGGAGAAGACCTTCAGCCAGGAAGAGGCCGCCAAAATGGCCTCCAAGCTGGCGTCCAGCAAGGGCAAGGACTTCACGTTCGACGACTTCCTGTCCCAGATGGAGCAGGTCAGGAAGATGGGCTCCATCTCCAAGCTGCTCGGGATGCTGCCGGGCATGGGGCAGATCAAGGACCAGATCAGCAACATCGACGAGCGCGAAGTCGACCGCATGGCCGCGATCATCAAGTCGATGACTCCGAAGGAGCGCGCCGAGCCGACGGTCATCAACGGCTCGCGCCGGGCCCGTATCGCCAAGGGCGCCGGTGTCGAGGTCAGTGCGGTGAAGGGCCTGGTCGAGCGGTTCTTCGACGCACGCAAGATGATGTCGAAGATGGCCCAGGGCGGCGGCATGCCGGGGATGCCCGGGATGCCGGGCATGGGCGGTGGCCCCGGCCGGCAGAAGAAGCAGGTCAAGCAGGCCAAGGGCAAGCGCAAGAGCGGTAACCCGATGAAGCGCAAGGCCGAGGAGCAGGCCGAGGCCGCCCGTCGCGAGCAGGCGGCGCAGGGCGGCGCGCTCGGTCTGCCGGCCGGCCAGGAGGACAAGAACTTCGAGCTGCCGGACGAGTTCAAGAAGTTCATGGGCTGAGCAAGCCCGTGTCACGTCCCGGAGGGGGCGCCCGCTTCACGGCGGGCGCCCCCTCCGGCGTGTGCGGGGGAGCGGGGTTCCCTCCAGTGGGCCCAGCGGGTGCCGCCCCGAGGGCTTCCTCCGGGTTTCTCCCTTAATGTCGGCTCAACGGCTGTCGGCAGAGGAGCGCGCGTGACCAGTCCGGTACCTCCCCGCGACCGCACCGACCAGCCCTGGCGCTCCGAGGGCGCGCCCCCGCCCCCGACGCCCGGCCGGAAGATGCCGGGGGGCTGGGGCGGACTGCTGCTGATGGCGCTGGTCGTCTATCTGATCGCCAACCTGCTGCTCTCCTTCTTCAACGGCGAGGAGGAGCGGACGATCGCTTACACGGAGTTCAGCAAGCAGGTCACCGCGGGCAATGTCTCCAAGATCTACTCCAAGGGCGACGCCATCGAGGGGCAGCTCAAGAAGGAGGCGAAGGTCCCTGGCAAGAAGGACGACAAATACACCAAGTTCGTCACCCAGCGGCCCGCCTTCGCCGACGACAACCTCTGGGGCGAGCTGGTCAAGGACGACGTCACGGTCACGGCCGAGCCCGTCGTCAGGGAGCGCAGCTTCCTGGCCAACCTGCTGATCTCGCTGGCGCCGATGCTGCTGCTCGTCCTGCTCTGGGTGTTCATCGCCCGGCGGATGTCGCGCGGCGGCATGGGCGGCGGGATGGGCGGCTTCGGCCGCAAGGCCCCGCCCAAGCCGGTCGAACTGGAGGGGCGCAGGCGCACCACCTTCGAGGACGTGGCCGGCATCGACGATGTCGAGGGCGAGCTCAACGACGTCGTGGACTTCCTGAAGAACCCGGACGCCTACCGGAAGATGGGCGCCAGGATGCCCGGGGGCGTCCTGCTCGCCGGTCCTCCCGGCACCGGCAAGACGCTGCTGGCGCGGGCCGTCGCGGGGGAGGCGGGGGTTCCGTTCTTCTCGGCCTCGGCCTCCGAGTTCATCGAGATGATCGTCGGCGTCGGCGCCGGCCGGGTCAGGGAGCTCTTCGCCGAGGCGCGCAAGGTCGCCCCCGCCATCGTCTTCATCGACGAGATCGACACCATCGGGCGGGTGCGCGGCGGCGGTTCGGGCATGGGCGGGCACGACGAGCGCGAGCAGACGCTCAACCAGATCCTCACCGAGATGGACGGCTTCTCCGGCTCGGAGGGCGTGGTCGTGCTCGCCGCCACCAACCGCGCCGACGTCCTGGACCCGGCGCTCACCCGGCCCGGCCGCTTCGACCGGATCGTCCAGGTCAGCCCGCCGGACAGGAACGGCCGGGAGGCGATCCTGGAGATCCACACCCGGCAGATCCCGCTGGCCGACGACGTGGACCTGGGTCAGGTCGCACGCGCGACCCCCGGGATGACCGGCGCCGACCTGGCCAACCTCGCCAACGAGGCCGCGCTGCTCGCCGTCAAACGGCGGCAGTCGGAGGTCGACGCGGCGGATCTCTCCGACGCCCTGGAGAAGGTCCAGCTCGGTGCGGAACGCTCGCTCGTCATGTCGGACGAGGAACGCCGCAGGACCGCCTACCACGAGAGCGGACACGCGCTGCTGGGCATGCTCCATCCGGGTGCCGACCCGGTCCGCAAGGTCACCATCGTGCCGCGCGGCCGGGCGCTCGGGGTCACGCTCTCGACGCCGGACGCCGACAAGTACGCCTACACCGAGGAGTACCTGCGCGGCCGGATCATCGGCGCGCTCGGCGGGATGGCGGCCGAGCAGGTGGTGTTCGGTGTCGTCACCACGGGCGCGGAGAGCGATCTGGAGCAGGTCACCGGACTGGCCCGCGGCATGGTGGGCCGCTGGGGCATGAGCCACAAGGTCGGCCGGCTGACGGCGATCCCGGCCGATGCCCAGCAGGCGTACGGCCTCTCGGCCGCGCCCGCGACGCTGGACGCGGTGGACGGTGAGATGCGGCGCATCGTCGACGAGTGCTACGAGGAGGCGTGCCGGCTGCTGGGTAACAACCGGGCCCGGCTGGACTCCCTGGCGGGCGCGCTGCTGGAGAACGAGACGCTGGACGAGGTGGCCGCGTACCGGGCCGCGGGGATCACCCGGCTGGCCAAGCCGTAACGGGACCCGGCGGCCGGACCGCCCGCACGTCGTGCGGACGGGGCCGGCCGGTGATCCGGGGCCCCATACGGGTCCTAAGTCGTGCACACGAGGTAGCGGAAGACGTTGGGCATCCAGACGGTGCCGTCCCGGCGCGAGTGCGGGTGCAGGGCCTCCGCCACCTCCTTCTCCACCTGGGACCGGTCCGTCGCCCGTACCGCCGCGTCGAAGAGCCGTGTCGACAGCAGACCCCGGACCGCGCTGTCCATGTCCGCGTAGCCGAACGGGCACGCCACCCGCCCGGAGCCGTCGGGCTTCAGCCCGGTCCGGAACGCCACGTCCTCCAGATCGTCCCGCTGCGCGCCCAGCCAGCCGCCCGCCCCGGCGGCACGCGTCCCCTCCGCGAGCCGGGCCGCCACCCGCAGCACCGCCGCCGTGGCGCACCGCTCGGGCGGGCCCCAGCCGGTGAGGACGACCGTGCTGCCCCGGTTCGCCAGCGGCACCGCCGAACCGAGCGCGCCCACCAGCTCCTCCGCGTCGTCGGCCGTGCAGCCGATCGGCGTGAACGCGGTGATCAGGTCGTACGGTTCGTGGCCGGGCGCCGCGGCCGGAACGCCGTCCAGGAGCCGCGGCCCGGTGGCCCCGGCGTCGCCGTCGGGGTCCGGCAGCAGCCGGGTCCGGGCGAGCGCGAGCCGTTCGGCGTCGGCGTCGATGCCCGTGACGCGCGCTCCGCGGCCGGCCGCGATCAGCAGCGCGAGCCCTGAGCCGCAGCCGAGCGAGAGCATCCGGGTGGCGGCCCCCACTTCCAGCCGCCGGTACACCGCCTCGTACAGCGGCGCGAGCATCCGCTCCTGGATCTCGGCCCAGTCACGGGCCCGGGAACCGGTGTCCACCGAGGCGGACGACTCCGTGTACGCATGGTGCCGGACGAGCGTTGGTGTCATGGAATGCGCCCCAATCCGCCGAGATGCCGGTGATGCCGGTCGGTCATGTCCGAGTGGACGGTTCCCCCGTGCCTGCGGCCGCGCTTCCCCCGTATGCCAGAGAACTGCGCATCCGCCGCCGCGTCCAGGGGCCTACGGGTCATGGTTGCCTTTGGTGCCGTTCGCCGGTCCAGTCTCACCCGGCACGCGGGACCGGGCACGTCGAGGACTCGGGGCCCGGTCCGGCGGCGTCCGGGGAGGGGGGCGGACGGGGCGGGCGGTGCCCCCGGTACTGTCGGTTCCCGGGGGACGCGCCCGTTGATGTTCCGGGCGCCCGGGTAGTGCGGGTTCCAGGGGGCGTACGCGCGGTCTGCGCGCTCGGGCGCACACGTCGCTACGTACCACCTTGGTGTGAGCTGTGAGACTTCTCCGCAGATCAGGGCACCCGCCCGCGTCAGGACGCATCAAGGGCAACTGACTGGTACGTGCAAATTATTTGGGATGGCCCGGAATCGGAACACCGGGGCACTCGCGCTCGTTGTCACGACGTGAGCACGACACCACCTGTACTTGCCGCAGAGCTGGCACAGGCGTGGGCCGACATTCAGCGGTACCACCCCGAGCTGCCCGATCTTGCCGCGCCCGAGTCCCTGATCGGAGAGTCCTCGTCCGCCTGTGGCGCCGAGCTCTCCTTCGAACGGCTGCTCCATGAGGCAGTCCATGGCATCGCCGCCGCGGGGGGGGGGGGGGGCCCCCCCCCCCCCCCCCCCCCCCCCCCCCCCCCCCGACCCGCCCCCCCCCCCCCCCCGGGGCGCCCCCCCCCCCCCGCCCCCCCCCCCCCCCCCCGGGGCGGGCCGCGGGCCCCCCCCC
>NZ_JBIVTZ010000026.1:0-89855 GCF_044756945.1 Streptomyces sp. NPDC091387
GGCCCGGCCCGCGTCGTGTGGGGGCGGGGGGGGGCGGGGGGGGGGCCCCCCCGCCCCCCCCCCCCGGGCCCCCGGGGGGGGGGGGGGGCGCCCGGCGGGGGGGGGGGGGGGGCCCCCCCCCCCCCCCCCCCCGGCCGATACCACAACCGTCGATTCCTCGCGATCGCCGAGGAGCTGGGCCTCGACCATGCCGAGGAGCCCCACCCCAGCAGTGGCTTCTCGCTGGTCACGCTCAACCCCGAGGCCAAGCGCCGGTACCGCCCGACGACGGAACGGCTGCAGCGCGCCCTCAAGGCGCACACCGTGGCCACCGCCGCCGACACCAAGCGCTCCTTCCGCGGCCCGGCCGCCCGGCACGGCTCCTCCGGAGGGGGTGTGCGGGTCAAGGCCGTCTGCGACTGCGGTCGCAACGTGCGCGTCGTCCCCTCGGTCCTCGCGCAGGCCCCGATCGTCTGCGGCGGCTGCGGAAAGCCGTTCCGGATCCCGGAGGCAGTGGTCGCGGTGGGGTGAGCCGATGTGGTGTGGCACAATGGCTAGCTGTACTCGACAGCCGCATAGGACCCCTCTCTCCTCCGGCTGACGCGTCCATCGGGCACTCGAGTACCGCAACCCCACGTGGCATCTTCGTTGTGCCCAACCACGTCATAGACCAGGAGACACCACTTCCGTGGCAGTCAAGATCAAGCTGAAGCGTCTGGGCAAGATCCGTTCGCCTCACTACCGCATCGTCGTCGCCGACTCCCGTACCCGCCGTGATGGCCGGGCCATCGAGGAGATCGGCCTGTACCACCCGGTGCAGAACCCCTCGCGCATCGAGGTCAACGCAGAGCGCGCGCAGTACTGGCTGTCCGTCGGCGCCCAGCCGACCGAGCCGGTTCTCGCGATCCTGAAGCTCACCGGTGACTGGCAGGCCCACAAGGGTCTCCCGGCCCCCGCGCCGCTTCTGCAGCCGGAGCCCAAGCCCGACAAGCGCGCCCTGTTCGAGGCCCTGACCAAGGACACCGCAGAGGAGTCCAAGGGCGAGGCCATCACGCAGAAGGCGAAGAAGGCCGACAAGAAGGCGGACGAGGCTGCTGACGCAGCCACGCCCGCCGAGTCGACCGAGGCCTGAGCATGCTCGAGGAGGCTCTCGAGCACCTCGTGAAAGGCATCGTCGACAACCCCGAGGACGTGCAGGTCGCCTCGCGCACCCTGCGTCGCGGCCGTGTGCTCGAGGTCCGGGTCCATCCCGATGACCTCGGTAAGGTGATCGGCCGCAACGGCCGCACCGCACGCGCGCTGCGTACCGTCGTCGGCGCCATCGGCGGCCGTGGTATCCGCGTCGACCTCGTCGATGTGGATCAGGTTCGCTGACAGAGTTGAACACCGGCACGGGCCGGGGAGGGCCAAGAGCCCGCCCCGGCCCGTCGTCGTACGACAGGAGAGACACAAGGTGCAGTTGGTAGTCGCGCGGATCGGTCGCGCCCACGGCATCAAGGGCGAGGTCACCGTCGAGGTGCGCACGGACGAGCCGGAGATCCGGCTCGGACCCGGTGCGGTACTGGCCACAGAGCCGGCCTCGACGGGACCGCTGACGATCGAGACCGGCCGGGTGCACAGCGGCCGGCTGCTGTTGCGTTTCGAGGGCGTACGGGACCGTACGGGCGCCGAGGCACTGCGCAATACGCTGCTGATCGCCGACGTCGACCCGGAGGAGCTCCCGGAGGACCCCGAGGAGTTCTACGACCATCAGCTGATGGACCTGGACGTGGTTCTCGCCGACGGCACCGAGATCGGCCGGATCACCGAGATCACGCACCTGCCGTCGCAGGACCTCTTCATCGTGGAGCGTCCCGACGGCACCGAGGTGATGATCCCGTTCGTCGAGGAGATCGTCTCCGAGATCGACCTGGAGGAGCAGCGCGCGGTGATCACTCCGCCGCCGGGCCTCATCGACGAGAGCGAGGCCGTGGTGGTCTCCTCGCGCGACGAGGAGTCTTCGGCCGCTGGCGCGGAGTCCGCCGGGCCCCGTGCGGACGGTTCAGTCGAGCCCGGTCCTGTTGAGCCCGGGGACGACGACTGATGCGCCTCGACGTCGTCACGATCTTCCCCGAGTACCTCGAACCGCTGAACGTCTCGCTCGTCGGCAAGGCCCGCGCCCGCGGACGCCTCGACGTGCACGTGCACGATCTGCGGGAGTGGACGTACGACCGCCACAACACGGTCGACGACACCCCCTACGGCGGCGGTCCCGGCATGGTCATGAAGACCGAGCCGTGGGGCGACGCCCTGGACGAGACCCTGGCCGACGGCTACGAGACCGGTGCCCACTCCCCGGTGCTCGTGGTGCCGACACCGAGCGGCCGGCCGTTCACCCAGGAACTCGCCGTCGAGCTCTCCGAGCGGCCCTGGCTGATCTTCGCCCCGGCCCGCTACGAGGGCATCGACCGGCGGGTGACCGAGGAGTACGCCACCCGGATGCCGGTCGTCGAGGTGTCCATCGGCGACTACGTGCTGGCGGGCGGGGAAGCCGCGGTGCTGGTGATCACGGAGGCGGTGGCCAGGCTGCTGCCCGGCGTGCTCGGCAACGCGGAATCGCACCGGGACGACTCCTTCGCCCCCGGCGCCATGGCCGATCTGCTGGAGGGGCCCGTCTACACCAAGCCGCCCGAGTGGCGCGGCCGGGGGATCCCGGACGTGCTGCTGAGCGGCCACCACGGCCGGATCGCGCGCTGGCGCCGGGACGAGGCCTTCCGCCGTACCGCGCTCAACAGGCCCGATCTCATCGAGCGCTGCGAGGCGGCGGGCTTCGACAAGAAGGACCGCGAGATGCTCTCGATCCTGGGCTGGTCACCCGAGCCCGGCGGCCGATTTTGGTGTAGGCCCGACGCCGTGGAAGAATAGGCCGCTGCTGTACGTCCGACGCGCGCCCCTGCCACAGGGGGAAAGACGCCCGCCCGACGCGATCAGCACCCCGAACTCATCACTCTCCCGTCGATGACCTGTGGCATTGGCGAAGAAAGCAGACAACATGACTTCCCTGCTCGATGGCGTCAATGCCGCCTCGCTGCGCACCGACGTACCGGCGTTCCGCCCCGGTGACACCGTCAACGTTCACGTGCGCGTGATCGAGGGCAACCGCTCCCGTATCCAGCAGTTCAAGGGCATCGTCATCCGCCGTCAGGGCGCGGGCGTCGGCGAGACCTTCACGGTCCGCAAGGTCTCCTTCAGCGTCGGCGTCGAGCGCACCTTCCCGGTGCACAGCCCGATCTTCGAGAAGATCGAGCTCGTCTCCCGCGGTGACGTCCGTCGCGCCAAGCTGTACTTCCTCCGTGAGCTGCGCGGCAAGGCCGCGAAGATCAAGGAGAAGCGCGACCGCTGAGCTGGCTCCCAGGTCCACAGCACGGCCGGATAAGCTCTGGCCCCGATGGACACGGAAGCAAGAACCACGGAGCGCGACCGCTCCTCCGCAGACCCTACGGGGCCGGAGGAGAGGTCGCGCTTTTCGCGTATCCCGCACCGTTTCGCCGCCTCGATGTCCTGGCGGCGCACCCTCGCGCTCGGTGCTGTCTGCGCGGTCTTCGTCCTGCTCTTCAGCGCCTTCGTGGTGCAGCCCTTCCTGATCCCCAGCAGCTCGATGGAGTCCACGCTGCAGGTCGGGGACCGGGTGCTGGTCAACAAGCTGGCGTACCGTTTCGGGTCCGAACCGCGGCGCGGGGACGTGGTGGTCTTCGACGGCACCGGCTCCTTCCTGCAGGAGGCGCCGCGGCAGAACCCCGTCACCGGACTGCTGCACGCCGCGGCGGCATCCCTGGGGCTCGCGGAGCCCGCCGAGACCGACTTCGTGAAGCGGGTGGTGGGTGTGGGGGGCGATCGGGTGGTCTGCTGCGACAAGCGGGGGAGGGCCGAGGTGAACGGCAGGCCGCTGGACGAGGACTACCTGTTCGCGGGTGATGCGCCGTCCCGGGTCCCGTTCGACATCGTCGTGCCGGACGGCACGCTCTGGATGATGGGCGATCACCGCAGCCGTTCCCGGGACTCCCGTGACCACCTGGGCGAACCGGGGGGCGGCATGGTTCCCGTCGACAGGGTGATCGGCAGGGTCGACTGGATCGGCTGGCCGCTGGGGCGGCTGGGCTCCCTCCCTCAGAGCGCGGCCTTCGGCGGAGTGCCCGCGCCGGGCGCGACGCATGGGTAACCACGGGCGGGCGCACGACGCCGCCGATCCCGGGGTACCGGCGTCCACCGGCGGCGGTCCGAGGACCGCCCGCTCGTTGCCCACCCGGGCTGAGCGGCGCAAACTGGCCCGCAAGGTGAAGCGGAAGCGGCGCAGATCGGCCGTGAGGGAGGTACCCGTCCTCATCACCGTCGCGCTGGTGATCGCGTTGGTCCTCAAGACGTTCCTGGTACAGGCCTTCGTGATCCCGTCCGGATCCATGGAGCAGACCATCCGGATCGGTGACCGGGTCCTCGTGGACAAGCTGACGCCGTGGTTCGGGTCCCGGCCGCAGCGCGGCGACGTGGTCGTGTTCAAGAACCCCTCCGACTGGCCGCCGCCGAACCCGGTGACGACCGAGGAGTCACCTGTCGTCATCAAGCAGGTGAAGCAGGTGCTGACCTTTATCGGCCTGCTGCCGTCCGACGACGAACAGGACCTGATCAAGCGGGTGGTCGCCGTCGGTGGCGACATGGTGAAGTGCTGCGCCGAGGACGGCCGGCTCATGGTCAACGGCCAGGCGGTCGACGAGCCCTATCTCTTCCCCGGCAATCCCCCTTCCACGATCAAATTCGAGGTAAAGGTTCCAGCCGGACGAATCTTCGTGATGGGCGACCATCGCTCCAATTCCGCCGATTCACGTTTCCATCTGGACAAGACGGCCGACGGGACGGTTTCCGAGGATGCCGTAGTGGGACGGGCCGTGGTGATCGCCTGGCCCTTCGGGCACTGGGGGAAGCTGGAGCAGCGTTCGGTGTTCTCCTCGGTCCCGGACGCGCGCGCCGGGACGGCGGCCGGCCCCGGACCGTCGAATAGTGTGTCCGAGGATCCCAATGGAATGATCCGGCTCCCGACCCCTGCGGAACTCCCGCTCGTTATGGGAGTGGTTGGCCTGCACCGGCTAGGTCGCAGGCGGTGGCACGGAATAAGGAGCAGATGTGGGGGATGTGGCGGTGGGCGCACGATCCGGACACGACGGACCCGAGGACCGGCCGGACACTCCGGAGGATGCCGAGTCGGCCGGGACGGCGGCGGACCGGACGGGGAGTGACGGCGACTCCCCGAGCGGCGGCAGTACGGCCCGGAAGAAGCCCCGCTCCTTCTGGAAGGAGCTGCCGCTCCTCATCGGTATCGCGCTGGTTCTGGCGCTGCTGATCAAGACGTTTCTGGTGCAGGCGTTCTCCATTCCGTCGGATTCGATGCAGAACACCCTTCAGCGGGGTGACCGGGTGCTGGTCGACAAGCTGACGCCGTGGTTCGGCTCGGAGCCGGAGCGCGGTGAGATCGTCGTCTTCCACGACCCGGGTGGCTGGCTGGAGAACGCCCCGGCAGCCAACCCGAACGCGGTGCAGAAGTTCCTGAGCTTCATCGGGCTGATGCCGTCGGCCGAGGAGAAGGATCTGATCAAGCGGGTCATCGCGATCGGCGGTGACACGGTGGAGTGCAAGTCGAACGGCCCGGTCAAGGTCAACGGCAAGGCGCTGGACGACAAGTCCTTCATCTTCAAGGGGAACACCGCCTGCAACGACGAGCCGTTCGGCCCGATCAAGGTCCCCAAGGGCCGTATCTGGGTGATGGGCGACCACCGCCAGAACTCCCTCGACTCCCGCTACCACCAGGAGCTGTCGGGCGGCGGCACCGTCTCCACGGACGAGGTGGTCGGCCGGGCCATCGTGGTCGCGTGGCCCATCAACCGCTGGGCGACCCTGCCCATCCCGAAGACCTTCGACCAGCCGGGTCTGAACGCCGCGGCTGCGATGGCGCCCGGTGCGCTCGGCTTCGCGGGTGCCGTGCCCCTCGTGCTCTGGCGCAGGAGGAGCAGGGCCGTGCAAGCGCGGCAGGGGTAGGCGTACGGAGTCGCCCGCCGGTACCCCGTCGCTCCATCGGGGCCCGCCGGATGCGCCTCCGTCGTGGGTCGGCCGCTCTCTCCGTCTCCACCGGCCCGGAGAGGGCGGTAGCCCAGGGGAACCCCCGCTCGTTGTACGGGGGGCGGGTTTGTGTTCGGCAGGCCCGGTGGGCAGGCGATGGCGCAGAGTGAGGAATGAATGTGAGCGACGTGGCAGGCGAAGCACGAGCTGGACACGGACAGTCCACGGAGAGGCTCTCGCAGCCCGCCGACTCCGCCTTCGACCCGGTGGGAGGCGCAGGGCATCCGGACGGGCCGGAGAGCGCGTCCACCTCGGACCGGGACGGGAAGCGGAACAAGAAGCCCCGTCCTCTCTGGAAGGAGCTGCCGCTCCTCATCGGTATCGCGCTGGTTCTGGCGCTGCTGATCAAGACGTTTCTGGTGCAGGCGTTCTCCATTCCGTCGGATTCGATGCAGAACACCCTTCAGCGGGGTGACCGGGTGTTGGTCGACAAGCTGACGCCGTGGTTCGGCTCGGAGCCGGAGCGCGGCGAGGTCGTCGTCTTCCACGACCCGAGTGGCTGGCTGGACGGGGAGCCGACCCCTGAGCCGAACGCGGTGCAGACGTTCCTCAGCTTCATCGGGCTGATGCCGTCGGCGCAGGAGAAGGACCTGATCAAGCGGACGATCGCGGTCGGCGGTGACACCGTGTCCTGCAAGAAGGGCGGTCCCGTCGAGGTCAACGGGAAGGCGCTCGACGAGCCGTACATCTTCCCCGGTGGCACGGCGTGCGACGACATGCCCTTCGGCCCGTTCAAGGTGCCCGACGGCAAGATCTGGGTGATGGGCGACCACCGGCAGGACTCCTCGGACTCGCGCTATCACACCAGCGACGTGAACAAGGGCTTCGTTCCGGTCGACGACGTGGTGGGCCGGGCCGTGGTGGTGGCCTGGCCGCTCAATCGCTGGGCGACCCTGCCGGTCCCGGACACCTTCGACCAGCCGGGCATGAGCGCCTCGGCGGCGATGGCGCCCGGCGCGCTCGGCATCGCCGGTGCCCTGCCGCTCGTGATCCGGCGCAGGCGGAGGCTGACCCGCGGACGTACCGCCGGGTAGGGTGCCGACTCGGATCAGCGATTGTCGATCTCCGATGGGGGACGCTGGGATGAGTGGAACAGGACGTACGGATGACGGCCGCGGCCGGCTCGGCAGCATGCTGTCGGGGCTGGCGGTGGCCGTCGGCTGTGTGCTCTTCCTCGGCGGGTTCGCCTGGGCAGCCGTGGAGTACCGGCCGTACACGGTGCCGACCGAGTCGATGACCCCGACGGTGAACGCGGGCGACCGGGTTCTCGCCCAACGGGTGGACGGCAGCGAGGTGCGCCGCGGCGATGTGGTGGTGTTCACCGATCCGGCGTGGGGCGAGATGCCGATGGTGAAGCGGGTCGTCGGGATCGGCGGCGACAAGGTCGCCTGCTGCGAGAAGGACGGCCGGCTCACGGTCAACGGCATACCCGTTGAGGAACCGTATCTGCAGACGGCGGACCCCGCCTCGGCGAACGACTTCACGGCCGAGGTGCCCAAGGGGCAGCTCTTTCTCCTGGGCGACGACCGCCGGGTCTCGCTGGACTCCCGGGTCCACCTGGAGGACGGCGGACAGGGCTCGGTGCCCCGCACCGCCGTGACGGCCCGGGTGGACGCCGTCGCCTGGCCGCTGGGCAGCATGATCGGACGGCCGCAGGCCTTCGCCGCGCTGCCGGGCGGGGTGTCGTCGGCGGGACCGCTCAAGCTTCAGCTCGGGGCCGTGATCGGCGGCATGGTGCTGATCCTGGCCGGTGCCGTGTACGGCCCGGTCGCCGCCCGGTCGAAGCGGAACAAGCAGAGGAAGGCGCCCGCCGGTGTCCACTGAGCAGCGCGAGGTCTCCCGCCTGGTACTCCTCGATCCGGACGACCGCATCCTGCTGATGCACGGGTTCGAACCGGAGGACCCGGCGAGCACCTGGTGGTTCACCCCCGGCGGCGGGCTGGAGGGTGACGAGACCCGCGAGCAGGCCGCGCTGCGCGAACTGGCCGAGGAGACCGGGATCCGGGACGTCGAGCTGGGCCCGCTCCTCTGGAAGCGGCAGTGCTCCTTCCCCTTCGACGGCCGGCGCTGGGAGCAGGACGAGTGGTACTTCCTCGCCCGCACGACGCAGACCCTGACGGACACCAGCGGGCAGACCGGGCTGGAACGGCGCAGTGTCGCGGGTCTGAGGTGGTGGACCTCCGCCGAACTGTCGGCGACGCGTGAGACGGTGTACCCGACCAGACTCGCCGGGCTGCTGCGCACGCTGCTCGACGAGGGTCCCCCGCGTTCGCCGTTGGTTCTGGCTCCCGAAATCGCCTGAGCGTCCGGGGCGCCGGGGCCTGGCGCACAATGGGGGAACGCACGGCTGAAGGGGAACATGTCAATGAGCGCCGAGGACCTCGAGAAGTACGAGACCGAGATGGAGCTGAAGCTCTACCGGGAGTACCGCGATGTCGTCGGTCTGTTCAAATATGTGATCGAGACCGAACGGCGCTTCTACCTCACCAACGACTACGAGATGCAGGTGCACTCGGTCCAGGGCGAGGTGTTTTTCGAGGTGTCCATGGCGGATGCCTGGGTCTGGGACATGTACCGGCCCGCACGGTTCGTCAAGCAGGTCCGGGTGCTGACGTTCAAGGACGTCAACATCGAGGAGCTCAACAAGAGCGATCTCGAACTTCCGGGTGGCTGAGTTGTCCACATCCGCCGGCTTGTCCACCAAGATCCACTAGCTGCGGGCGGACGCGTCAGAGTCGGTGCCGGAGGTGGTGCCGATATGAACGCACGGGGGGCACTCGGGCGGTACGGCGAGGATCTGGCGGCGCGGCTGCTGACCGATGCCGGCATGTCCGTACTGGAACGGAACTGGCGCTGTCGCACCGGCGAGATCGACATCGTCGCGCTGGACGGCGACGCGCTCGTCATCTGTGAGGTGAAGACGCGCAGGGCGGGTGCCTTCGAGCACCCGATGGCCGCCGTCACACCGGCCAAGGCGGACCGCCTGCGCCGGCTGGCCGAACTCTGGCTGGACCGGCACGGCGGCCCGCCGCCCGGCGGGGTGCGGATCGACCTGGTCGGCGTGGTGCTGCCCAGGCGTGGCGCGCCGCTGGCCGAGCATGCGCGGGGGGTGGCCTGATGGGGTTCGCGCGTGCCTGCTCGGTGGCCCTGGTCGGCGTCGAGGGCGTGGTGGTGGAGGTCCAGGCGGACCTGGAGGCGGGAGTGGCGGCCTTCACCCTGGTGGGGCTGCCGGACAAGAGCCTGGTGGAGAGCCGCGACCGGGTCAGGGCGGCCGTGGTCAATTCCGGTGCGGAGTGGCCGCAGAAGAAGCTGACGGTGGGTCTTTCCCCGGCCTCGGTCCCCAAGGGCGGTTCGGGTTTCGATCTCGCTGTGGCGTGTGCGGTGCTCGGCGCGGCCGAGCGGATCGACCCCGCTTCGATCGCCGACGTCGTGATGATCGGGGAGCTGGGGCTCGACGGCCGGGTACGGCCGGTGCGCGGGGTACTGCCCGCCGTGCTGGCCGCCGCGGAGGCCGGGTACCGGCAGGTGGTCGTCCCCGAACAGACGGCGGGCGAGGCGGCCCTGGTACCCGGGGTCTCCGTGCTCGGCGTGCGGAGCCTGCGGCAGCTGATCGCCGTGCTCTGCGACGAACCGGTGCCCGAGGAGCAGGAGCCCCACGACCAGGGGCGTCCCGACACCATGCTGGCCGGTCTCATGGTGCCCGGCGCCGGTATGGGCACCGGCATCGCCAGGGGCTCGGCACTGGGCGAGGGACACCGGCCGGACCTGGCGGACGTCGCGGGCCAGGAGCGGCCGCGCAAGGCCCTGGAGGTCGCGGCGGCCGGTGGCCACCACCTCCTGCTGTCCGGACCGCCGGGCGCCGGCAAGACCATGCTCGCCGAACGGCTGCCCGCGATCCTGCCGCCCCTGACCAGGCAGGAATCCCTTGAGGTGACCGCGGTCCACTCGGTGGCGGGCATCCTGCCGCCGGGCGAACCCCTGGTCTCCCGGGCCCCGTACTGCGCGCCGCACCACTCGGCGACCATGCAGTCGCTGGTCGGCGGGGGCAACGGGCTGCCGAGGCCCGGCGCGGTGTCGCTGGCCCATCGCGGCATCCTCTTCCTGGACGAGGCGCCGGAATTCTCCGTACGGGCCCTGGACGCGCTGCGCCAGCCGCTGGAGTCGGGGCACGTGGTGGTGGCCCGCAGCGCCGGGGTGGTGCGGCTGCCCGCACGCTTCCTGATGGTGCTGGCCGCCAACCCGTGCCCGTGCGGGCGGCACACCCTGAGCGGGGCCGGCTGCGAATGCCCTCCCGCGTCGGTCCGGCGCTACCAGGCCCGGCTCTCCGGTCCGTTGCTCGACCGGGTGGATCTGCGGGTGGCCGTCGACCCCGTCAAGCGCGCGGACCTGATGGGGCAGGGCGGCCGGGGCGAGTCGACCGCGACGGTCGCCGCCCGGGTGCGGGAGGCGCGGGTGCGGGCGGCGGAGCGGCTGGCCGGCACCCCCTGGACCACCAACAGCGAGGTGCCCGGACATGAGCTGAGGACCCGGCTGGTCGCTGCGCCGGGGGCGCTGATGGCGGCCGAGCGGGACATGGAGCGTGGCCTGCTCACCGCGCGCGGCCTGGACCGGGTCCTGCGCGTGGCGTGGACCGTCGCGGATCTGCGGGGCGCCGGCCGGCCGGACGCCTCGGACATCGCGGTGGCGCTGGAGCTGCGCACCGGGATTCCGCGAGGGGCCCCGATGACGGCGGATGCGGCATGACGGGGCAGGTGGCCGGGGGGAGCGGCCGGGCGGCAGAAGGGCCTCCGAGGGCGCCGGGAACGGGTGACCGGGAGCGGCAGGTGGGGGCTTCCGGTGAGGTGGACGAGGACGAGCGGCAGAAGCGGGCCGCCAGTGGGGTGGGCGACGGGGAGCGGCAGGGGAGGGCTTCCGGTGGAGTGGGCGACGGGGAGCGGCTGGCGCGGGCCGCGCTGACCCGGGTCATGGAGCCGGGGGACGAACGGGGCGGCCGCTGGCTGCGGGAGTGCGGCGCCGTGGAACTGCTGCGGCGGATCACAGCCCGGGACGGATCGGCCGAGCAGCTGGGCGGCATGACGGCGAAGCGCCTGGCCGGCTATCGGCTGCGGGCGGAGGTGGCCGACCCCGGGCGCGACCTGGAGGCAGTGGCGGCGGTCGGCGGGCGCTTCGTCTGTCCGGGCGACCGCGAGTGGCCGAGCCAGCTCGACGACCTGGGCGACACCCGGCCGACCGGGCTCTGGGTGCGCGGGAGGCCAGATCTGCGGCTCTGGGCGCTGCGTTCCGTCGCGGTGGTCGGCGCCCGCGCCTGCACCCCGTACGGCGCGCACATGGCGACGACGCTCGGCGCCGGACTCGCGGAGCTGGGGTGGGTGGTCGTCTCGGGCGCGGCGTTCGGGGTCGACGGGGCCGCTCACCGGGGAGCCCTCGCCGCCGGCGGGGCGACGGCGGCGGTGCTGGCCTGCGGGGTGGACGTCATGTACCCCCGCGGACATGCCGAACTGATCGGACGCGTGGCAGAACAGGGGCTCCTCATCGGTGAACTGCCGCCGGCCGAACACCCCACCCGCACCCGGTTCATCCTCCGGAACAGGGTGATCGCCGCGTTGACGCGGGGAACCGTCGTGGTCGAGGCGGAGTACCGCAGCGGTTCACTGGTCACGGCGCGCTGCGCCCAGCGGCTCGGCCGCTTCACCATGGGCGTTCCGGGGCCTGCCACCAGCGGTCTGTCGGCCGGCGTCCATGAACTCCTGCGGGGAGAGGGAGTGCTGGTGACGGACGCGGCGGAAGTCGCCGAACTGGTGGGTGACATGGGGGAGCTCGCCCCGCCCCGGCGTGGTCCGGTGCTTCCGCGGGACCTTCTGGACGCCGGCTGCACCCGGGTTCTCGACGCGCTGCCGGCCCGCGGCGCCGCCGACGCACGCGAGGTGGCCCGCACCGCCGGAACGGGGGCCGACGAGGCGCTCGCCAAGCTGTACGAACTGCACTCACTGGGGTTCGTCGAACGTCATGGCGATGGATGGCAGTTGACGCGACGGCCTATTTGCAATGACGACGCGCGGCGAGGCGGTACTTGACCTGGGGCATTCGGGTGAAAAGGTGATGCCGATGACCTCGGCGGATCGTTCGGCAACGTCTCCGGGGCCGGCGCGCGACGCGTCGGCCCCGGAGGCCGGCCATGTCCTCGTCCGCGTCCGCGGTCATGTCCGTCGCCGAGTCCGGTGTCGTGTCCGCTCTCCGGGAAGCGCACAGCGCCGATCCCATATCCTGCGCGCACCGCGACACTTCAGTCACGCTACGCTCACAAGGATCCCGCTCCAGACGCAAATTCCCCAGCAATTCACAGCAGAACGGCTCAAGGCACCACATGCCCCAGCACACCTCCGGGTCTGACCGAGCGGCAGTACCACCGGCTGCGCGTGGCACTGTGCGCCCTCCCGCCCCCTCCTCGCTCGACGAGCTGTGGCGTTCGTACAAGACCACGGGCGACGAGCGGCTGCGGGAGCAGCTGATCCTGCACTACTCGCCCCTGGTGAAGTACGTCGCCGGGCGGGTGAGCGTGGGCCTGCCGTCCAACGTCGAGCAGGCGGACTTCGTCTCCTCGGGGGTCTTCGGGCTGATCGACGCGATCGAGAAGTTCGACATCGAGCGTGCGATCAAGTTCGAGACGTACGCGATCACCCGCATCCGGGGCGCGATGATCGACGAACTCCGGGCGCTGGACTGGATCCCCCGCTCCGTGCGCCAGAAGGCGCGGGCGGTGGAACGCGCCTACGCGACGCTGGAGGCACGGCTGCGGCGCACCCCGTCGGAGGCGGAGGTCGCGGCGGAGATGGAGATCGCGCTGGAGGAACTTCACGCGGTTTTCAGCCAGTTGTCGCTGGCCAATGTGGTCGCGCTGGAGGAGCTGCTCCACGTGGGCGGCGAGGGTGGCGACCGCCTGAGCCTGATGGACACGCTTGAGGACACCGCCGCCGACAATCCGGTCGAAGTGGCCGAGGGCCGTGAGCTCAGGAGGCTGCTCGCCCGAGCGATCAACACCCTCCCGGACCGTGAGAAGACGGTCGTCACGCTCTACTACTACGAGGGGCTCACCCTCGCCGAGATCGGCAACGTCCTCGGGGTCACTGAGAGCCGGGTCAGCCAGATCCACACCAAGTCGGTACTGCAGCTGCGCGCGAAACTGGCCGACGCCGGGCGCTGACAACACCACCGGGAACACCACCGGAGAATGCCTCCGGTGACGCCCGGCCGGATCTGCTCCGGCCACCGATCGGGGCCGCCCGCCCCCTCCCGGGCACCGGTCGCCGTAGAGTGGACGCGTGCCCAGGATTCGAGCGGCCTCTGTGGCCGAGCACCGGACCATGCAGCGCGGCGCCCTCCTGGACGCCGCGCGTTCCCTGCTGTCCGAGGGAGGCACGGAGGCGTTGACCTTCCCCGCCCTCGCCGAACGCACGGGCCTCGCCCGGTCCTCCGTCTACGAGTACTTCCGGTCCCGCGCGGCCGTCGTGGAGGAACTCTGCACCGTCGACTTCCCCGTCTGGGCGGCCGAGGTGGAGAACGCGATGGAGCGGGCGCAGACGCCGGAGGAGAAGATCGAGGCGTATGTGCGACGGCAGCTCGATCTCGTGGGGGACCGGCGCCACCGGGCCGTCGTCGCGATCTCCGCGAGCGAACTGGACGCGGGCGCCCGCGAGAAGATCCGTGCCGCCCACGGCGGGCTGATCGCCATGATCGTCGAGGCGCTCGGCGACCTCGGCCACGAGCAGCCCCGGCTGGCGGCCATGCTGCTGCAGGGCTCCGTGGACGCCGCGGTGCGACGTATCGAACTCAGCGTGGCGGAGGAGCCGGGCGTGATCGCGGACACCGCCGTCGCCATGATCCTCTGCGGCGTGCGGGGCGCCCCCGGCAGCCAGGGCTGACGCCCGCGCGCCCACACGGCACCCCTCAGCAGTGCGGGGGAGGCCTGCCCGTTGTCCTGCGGCGCCGCCGGGTCCCCGCCGGACGTCGGTGCGGGTTCGGGTACGCCGGTCACCGGCAGCAGCCGGGACGGTCCGCGCCGCAGCAGTGAGGGCGGCAGCAGGGACAGCGGGTCCAGATACGCCGCCGCGCGGCGCAGCCCCCAGTGCAGACAGCCCGAAGCGCAGTGGGACGGCCCCGTCGCCATGACCGCCACCACCTGCCCCGCGGTGACCTCGTCCCCCTCGGCGACCAAGGGGCGCACCGGCTCGTACGTGGTCCGCAGCGGTGGATCGCCCGTCCCCGCGAGCTCGATGGCCAGCACCCCTCGTCCTGCGACGCCGCCCGCGAACGAGACCCGGCCGGAGGCGGCCGCGAGCACCGCCGTTCCCGGTCCGGCGCCGAGGTCCACCCCGCGGTGCCCCCGCCCGTACTCCGTGGCCGGCGGCTCCCACCCCCGTACGACCACGGGCCGCCCCGCCAGCGGCCAGACACCATCGCGGTCCGGCGGATCCACCGGGTCCGGCGCCGTCACCGGTGCGGGCGTCTGTCCCGCGGCCGGCGCGGCGACCCAGCAGCACCCCACCGCGAGAAGCGCCGCGGCGGTCGCCGACGACGCCGCCCGCACCAGACGCCCCGGGCCGCCGCCCGGTGCGCCGCGGCCCCGGGGCCGGGCACGGCATCCGTCCCGGTCAGATGTGTTTCGCATGGCACAACCGTCCCCCGCCGGGCCGGTTCGCGGGGATCATGGACCGGATCTGTGGAGTACCGGCCGGTTGTGGACAGCGCCGTCACCCGGCACTCGACGGGTCCCGTACACTTCTTGTGGCGATCCGGGTCACCGGGTCGACTTCGCACGCCCCGCCATCTCCCTCTCAACGGAGGTGGCCGCGCTCCTCGGTCCCTCGTGGCACGGCGCGTCGGGGCGTCAGGCGCGACAGCAATCCTGCGGTCGCGATAACCGAGCACCTCAAGGAGTACGGCCATGGCCGTCGTCACGATGCGGGAGCTGCTGGAAAGCGGCGTCCACTTCGGTCACCAGACCCGTCGTTGGAACCCGAAGATGAAGCGTTTCATCTTCACGGAGCGCAACGGCATCTACATCATCGACCTGCTCCAGTCGCTGTCGTACATCGACCGCGCCTACGAGTTCGTCAAGGAGACCGTCGCCCACGGCGGCTCCATCATGTTCGTGGGTACGAAGAAGCAGGCCCAGGAGGCCATCGCCGAGCAGGCGACGCGCGTCGGCATGCCGTACGTCAACCAGCGTTGGCTCGGTGGCATGCTCACCAACTTCTCCACCGTCTACAAGCGCCTTCAGCGTCTGAAGGAGCTTGAGCTCATCGACTTCGAGGACGTGGCCGCCTCCGGCCTCACCAAGAAGGAGCTCCTGGTTCTCTCCCGCGAGAAGGCCAAGCTGGAGAAGACCCTCGGTGGTATCCGCGAGATGCAGAAGGTGCCGAGCGCCGTCTGGATCGTCGACACCAAGAAGGAGCACATCGCCGTCGGTGAGGCGCGCAAGCTCCACATCCCGGTCGTCGCGATCCTGGACACCAACTGCGACCCCGACGAGGTCGACTACAAGATTCCGGGCAACGACGACGCGATCCGCTCCGTCACCCTGCTCACCCGCGTGATCGCCGACGCCGTCGCCGAGGGCCTCATCGCCCGCTCCGGCGCTGCGACCGGCGACTCGAAGCCGGGCGAGAAGGCCGCCGGCGAGCCGCTCGCCGAGTGGGAGCGCGACCTGCTCGAGGGCGACAAGAAGGCCGACGCCGAGGTCCAGACCTCCGCCGAGACCGAGAAGGTCGCGGACGCGGCCGAGACGCCGGCCGAGGCTGAGGCCGAGGTCGCCGCCGAGGCTCCCGCCACCGAGACGCCGGCCGTCGAGGCCCCCGCCGCCGAGGCTCCGGCCGCGGACGGCGAGCAGGCCTGACACCCGTCACGGCTGACGACGGCGGGGGCCGGTGCCACAAGCACCGCCCCCGCCGTTCACCCGTAGATCTTTCAGACTTCGAGAGAGAAATACAGACTCATGGCGAACTACACCGCCGCTGACGTCAAGAAGCTCCGTGAGCTCACCGGCGCCGGCATGATGGACTGCAAGAAGGCGCTCGACGAGGCCGACGGCAGCGTCGATGGCGCCGTCGAGGCCCTTCGTATCAAGGGCCAGAAGGGCGTCGCCAAGCGCGAGGGCCGTTCTGCCGAGAACGGCGCCGTCGTCTCCCTCATCTCCGAGGACAACACCTCCGGTGTCCTGCTCGAGCTGAAGTGCGAGACGGACTTCGTCGCCAAGGGCGAGAAGTTCCAGGCCGTCGCCAACGCGCTGGCCGCGCACGTCGCCGCCACCTCCCCGGCCGACCTGGCCGCGCTGCTCTCCTCCGAGATCGAGGCCGGCAAGACGGTTCAGGCGTACGTCGACGAGGCCAACGCCAACCTCGGTGAGAAGATCGTCCTGGACCGCTTCGAGCAGTTCACCGGCGCCTACGTCTCCGTGTACATGCACCGCACCATGCCCGACCTGCCGCCGCAGATCGGTGTCCTGGTCGAGCTCGACAAGGCCGACGCAGAGCTGGCGAAGGGCCTTGCCCAGCACATCGCCGCCTTCGCGCCGAAGTACCTCTCCCGCGAGGACGTCCCGGCCGAGATCGTCGAGACCGAGCGTCGTGTCGCCGAGGAGACCACGCGCGCCGAGGGCAAGCCCGAGGCCGCGCTCCCGAAGATCGTCGAGGGTCGCGTCAACGGCTTCTTCAAGGAGGCCACCCTCCTCGGCCAGCCGTATGCGCTGGACAACAAGAAGTCCGTCCAGAAGGTCCTGGACGAGGCCGGTGTCAGCCTGAAGCGCTTCTCGCGCATCAAGGTCGGCATCTGAGTCCGTCCGCGAAAAACGGTGGACCCCGATAGGGTCTGGTGCAGTCGACGGCCGCACACCGCCGTACGACCGCAGATCTGACGAGGAGGCCATTGCCGCTGAGGGACATAGGACCCACCGGCAATGGCCTTCTTCGTATGTGCACGAGGAGAATCTCCATGAACAAGGGCGCGGACGCCGCAACAGGTGACCACAGGCGCGACGACGGCAAGGTGGCCGGACGCTTCATGCTGAAGCTGTCCGGAGAGGCGTTCGCCGGTGGCGGGGGTCTCGGCGTCGATCCCGACGTCGTACACGCCATCGCACGCGAGATCGCGGCGGTCGTCCGGGACGGCGCGGAAATCGCGATCGTCATCGGCGGCGGCAACTTCTTCCGCGGCGCCGAGCTCCAGCAGCGCGGCATGGACCGGGCCCGGTCCGACTACATGGGCATGCTCGGCACCGTCATGAACTGCCTCGCGCTCCAGGACTTCCTGGAGAAGGAGGGCATCGACTCCCGCGTCCAGACCGCCATCACCATGGGCCAGGTCGCGGAGCCGTACATCCCGCTGCGCGCCGTACGGCACCTGGAGAAGGGCCGCGTCGTCATCTTCGGCGCCGGTATGGGCATGCCGTACTTCTCCACCGACACCACCGCGGCCCAGCGCGCCCTGGAGATCGACGCCGAGGCGCTGCTGATGGGCAAGAACGGTGTGGACGGGGTCTACGACTCCGACCCGAAGACCAACCCCGGAGCGGTGAAGTTCGACGCGCTGGAGTACAGCGAGGTGCTCGCCCGCGACCTCAAGGTCGCCGACGCCACCGCCATCACGCTCTGCCGTGACAACCAGCTGCCGATCCTCGTCTTCGAACTGACGACGGCGGGCAATATCGCCCGCGCCGTCAAGGGTGAGAAGATCGGTTCGCTCGTGAGTGACCGGGGCACCCGGGCCTGAGAACCGGGGGACCGAACCGGGGAGACCCGGTGAGTTCCCGGGGCCCGCGGTAGGGGCCCGAAGGATGGACAACGGCCTGCCGGTCGGACACCGTGCAGGTGAGGACGCGACGCAGGACCCGCCGGGCCCGAGCACGCCGGGCCCACTCAAGACACGCAGGAGCACGTGGTGATCGAAGAAACCCTCCTCGAGGCCGAGGAGAAGATGGAGAAGGCCGTCGTGGTCGCGAAAGAGGACTTCGCCGCGATCCGCACCGGCCGTGCGCACCCGGCGATGTTCAACAAGATCGTCGCCGACTACTACGGCGCGCTGACCCCGATCAACCAGCTGGCCTCGTTCTCGGTGCCCGAGCCCCGCATGGCCGTCGTGACGCCGTTCGACAAGACGGCGCTGCGCAACATCGAGCAGGCCATCCGCGACTCCGACCTCGGGGTCAACCCGAGCAACGACGGCAATATCATCCGGGTGAACTTCCCCGACCTCACCGAAGAGCGCCGTCGCGACTACATCAAGGTCGCGAAGACCAAGGCCGAGGACTCCAAGATCTCGATCCGCGCGGTCCGCCGCAAGGCCAAGGAGATCCTCGACAAGCTGGTCAAGGACAAGGAGTCCGGCGAGGACGAGGTACGTCGCGCCGAGAAGGAGCTCGACGACACCACCGCGAAGTACGTCGCGCAGGTGGACGAGCTGCTGAAGCACAAGGAAGCCGAGCTGCTCGAAGTCTGATGAACGACTCTTCCTGGGGCGCCCCGCAGGGCGTCGGCCACGGTGCCGCTCCCGAGATGCGGGCCGCTCCGGCGGGTCCTGCATACGATGTGCATAACGCCCAGCAGACTCGGCCCATGCCCATCGTGCCGGACGTTCCCGACGCAGGTAGAGACGCTGACGACCGTGATGACCGGGACCAGGGGGCCGCACGCCTGAGCGGCGGCCCCCTGTTCCGCGACGAGAAGCCGCAGGAGCCCATGTCCACCGCGCCGCCACCCCCGCAGAAGAAACGTGCGGGCCGTGATCTCGGAGCCGCCATAGGGGTCGGCGTCGGGCTGGGTGCCGTCGTCGTCGCCTCGCTCTTCATCGTCAAGGCCGTCTTCGTCGGTGTGATCGTGGTCGCCGTCGTCGTGGGCCTCTGGGAGCTCACCTCCCGGCTGGATGAGCGCAAGGGCATCAAGGCGCCGCTCGTTCCCCTCGCGGTCGGTGGCGCGGCGATGGTCGTGGCCGGTTACGCACGGGGCGCCGAGGGCGCCTGGGCCGCCATGGCCCTGACCGCCCTCGCGGTACTCGTCTGGCGGATGACCCAGCCGCCGGAGGGCTACCTCAAGGACGTCACGGCCGGCGTCTTCGCCGCGTTCTACGTACCGTTCCTGGCCACCTTCGTCGCCATGCTCCTGACCGCGGGGGACGGGCCGCAGCGAGTGCTGACCTTCCTGCTGCTGACCGTGGTCAGCGACACCGGCGCGTACGCCGTCGGCTGGCGGTTCGGCAAGCACAAGCTCGCGCCGCGGATCAGCCCCGGGAAGACCCGCGAGGGCCTCTTCGGAGCGGTGGCCTTCGCGATGGTGGCCGGTGCGCTGTGCATGGAGTTCCTGATCGACGACGGCGCCTGGTGGCAGGGCCTGCTGCTCGGCCTCGCGGTCGCCGCCAGCGCCACCCTCGGTGACCTGGGCGAGTCCATGATCAAGCGGGACCTCGGGATCAAGGACATGGGCACGCTGCTTCCCGGCCACGGCGGCATCATGGACCGGCTGGACTCCCTGCTGCCGACCGCCCCGGTGGTCTGGCTGCTGATGGTCCTGTTCGTCGGCTCCGGCTGAGCGTCCGTACGCGTCACCACGAGTGGGGCCCACCGTCCATGGACGGTGGGCCCCACTCGTGTCCGGTGATGTCAGCCGCGTTCCCGCAGGGCCGAGCGCATGTGCTGATACCGCTCGATCGCCCGCTTGCGTATCCACACGAGCCAGCAGCTGAACACGATCACGCCCACGCTGAAGACCACGGGGAGGGCCGGTGAGCCGGTGGTGACCCCGAGGACCAGCATGCCCACCGCGGTCAGGCCCATGAAGCCCAGCCAGTAGGGCAGCCACCGGCTGCCCCGCTCCAACTTCCCGAGCTGGTCCTCGACCAGCCGGCTCATGACCGCCCGCTCCTCGGGATCCTCCGGCACCTCGCGGTGCCGGATCCTGCGGCCGAGGTCGACGAGCGTGTCGGGCCGCGCGCCGGTCGCACGGCTGGTCCTGCGGCGTTGGTACGCCACGAACCCGATGACCACCGCGGTGTAGACAAGACTCTGGACCGCCCATAACGCCGGATGACCGTCCCGGCGCCACACGGCTGCGAGGCCCAGCCCCAGTACGAAGAGCACCAGGGCTTGTGCGGCCAGGCTGTGGCTGAACCAGTGCTTCACGGTGTGCACGGCTGATACCTCCTGCTGGGTCGGCGGGCTGTCCTGTCACTCCGGGTACCCCGTCCGGCCCGGCTCAGGGGTGCTGCGTCGCCCCCAATGGCGTGGGGCGGGGCCACTGCCGTGTGTCTGGGACGCTGGAGGAACGGAGGCAAGCAGGGAAGGAACATCATGGCCGGCGCGCGTTCGATCGAGCCCGGAGCTGTGGAGCGAAGTGACCCCGGTGCCTCCCTCCAGGGCGTACGCGGGCCTGCTCGATGCGGGTGCTCGGGACGTGGACACGGTGGCGGCCTGCATCGCCTCCTCGCGCGAAGCCGTCGGCCACTGGTCGGACCAGGCGATCCGGGCCCTCGTCGCGGAGTGATCCGTACCCTCAGCGGGCCGGGCAGCACGATGACCGATCGCACCCCGGCGTGTCTGCGACACTGGATGAACCATGCCTAAGCCCGGAGAACTCACTTTCGTCGCGCCCCGCGGAGCCAAGAAGCCGCCGCGGCACCTCGCCGACCTCACGCCCGCCGAGCGCAAGGAAGCCGTCGCCGCGACCGGCGAGAAGCCCTTCCGCGCCCAGCAGCTCTCGCAGCACTACTTCGCGCGGTACGCGCACGACCCGTCGGAGTGGAACAACATTCCGGCCGCGTCGCGCGACAAGCTCGCCGAGGCGCTGTTCCCGGACCTGATGTCCGTGGTCCGGCACATCAGCTGCGACGACGACACCACCCGCAAGACGCTGTGGAAGCTGCACGACGGGACACTGGTCGAGTCCGTCCTGATGCGCTACCCCGAGCGCGTCACGATGTGCATCTCCTCCCAGGCGGGATGCGGGATGAACTGCCCGTTCTGCGCCACCGGGCAGGCCGGTCTCGACCGCAACCTCTCCACCGCGGAGATCGTCCACCAGATCGTGGACGGCATGCGGGCCCTGCGCGACGGTGAGGTACCGGGGGGCCCGGCGCGGCTCTCCAACATCGTCTTCATGGGCATGGGCGAGCCGCTCGCCAACTACAAGCGGGTGGTCGGGTCCATCCGCCGGCTGACCGACCCCGAGCCCGACGGGCTGGGGCTGTCGCAGCGCGGGATCACCGTCTCGACCGTCGGCCTGGTGCCGGCGATGCTGCGCTTCGCCGACGAGGGCTTCAAGTGCCGTCTCGCCGTCTCGCTGCACGCCCCGGACGACGAGCTGCGCGACACCCTCGTACCGGTGAACACCCGGTGGAAGGTGCGCGAGGTGCTGGACGCGGCCTGGGAGTACGCGGAGAAGTCCGGTCGCCGTATCTCCATCGAGTACGCGCTGATCCGTGACATCAACGACCAGGCCTGGCGGGGGGACCGGCTGGGCCGGCTCCTCAAGGGCAAGCGGGTGCACGTCAACCTGATCCCGCTGAACCCGACGCCCGGCTCGAAGTGGACCGCCTCGCGGCCCGAGGACGAGAAGGCGTTCGTCGAGGCCATCGCCGCCCACGGGGTGCCGGTGACCGTCCGGGACACCCGGGGCCAGGAGATCGACGGCGCCTGCGGGCAGCTGGCGGCATCCGAGCGCTGAGGCCGAAACCGGCCGTGTAGCCTGGGCGTGAATTCAACTTCATATTCCGACAGGGGAGCGCCACAGCGCTGAGAGTGCGGCACCAAGGACAGGTTGGCCGCAGACCCTCTGAACCTCGCCCGGGTCATTCCGGGTAGGAAGTTCGGACCTTACTCAAGCTGTTGCGCCCTGCCCGCTTCCGGTTCCGATCCGGCGCGGGCAGGGCCGCGTCTCTTCCTGGTCACCCCCAGGAGGAATCACATGAGCACCACCAAGAAGATCGCGGTGTCGGCCGTCGCCGCCGCGATCGGGGCCACCGCGCTCGCGGGCTGCGGCAGCTCCGACGACTCGTCGTCCGGCTCCGCCGGCACCAAGGGCGCCGGCTCCAAGACCGTCACCCTCGTCAGCCACGACTCCTTCAACGCGTCCAAGGGCGTGCTGAAGGAGTTCACCCGGGAGACCGGTTACACGGTCAAGGTGCTGAAGAGCGGGGACGCGGGCGCCGCGCTCAACCAGGAGATCCTGACCAAGGGATCGCCGCGCGGTGACGTGTTCTTCGGCGTCGACAACACCCTGCTGTCGCGCGCCCTCGACAACGGCCTCTTCACGCCGTACGCGGCCGAGGGCCTCGATCAGGTCGCGTCCGACGTCCAGCTGGATGCCGCGAAGCACCGGGTCACCCCGGTCGACACCGGCGACATCTGCGTCAACTACGACAAGAAGTACTTCGCCGACAAGAAGCTCGCGCCGCCGAAGTCCTTCGACGACCTGGCGAAGCCCGCGTACAAGAACCTCCTCGTCACCGAGAACGCCGCGACGTCCTCGCCCGGTCTCGGCTTCCTCCTCGGCACCGTCGCCACCTACGGCGAGGACGGCTACCAGGACTACTGGAAGAAGCTGAAGAACAACGGCGTCAAGGTCGTCGACGGCTGGGAGCAGGCGTACAACGAGGAGTTCTCCGGCTCCGCGGGCGGCAGGAAGGCCAAGGCCGACCGGCCCCTCGTCGTCAGTTACGCCTCCAGCCCGCCCGTCGAGGTGCTGTACGCGGACCCGCAGCCCGAGTCGGCCCCGACCGGGGTCGCCACCGGGACGTGCTTCCGGCAGATCGAGTTCGCCGGTCTGCTCGACGGCGCGAAGAACGAGGCGGGCGGCAAGGCCCTGCTGGACTTCCTGATCGGAAAGAAGTTCCAGGAGGACATGCCGCTCAACATGTTCGTCAGCCCGGTCAACAAGGGCGCGAAGGTGCCGGAGCTCTTCACGGAGTTCGGGGCCACCGCGGACAAGCCGGCGACCGTCGCCCCGGACACCATCGCCAAGAACCGTGAGCAGTGGGTCCAGTCATGGTCCTCGCTCGTAGTGAAGTAGCGAGGACTCCCGTACGCGGACCGGGCGCGCGCGGGAAGGCCGCACGGACCCGGTCACGGCGCGGGAGCGCGGTGCGGCTCGGCCTGATGGCCGTGCCCGTCGCCTTCTTCGCGGTGTTCTTCGCCTACCCCGTCGCGGCGATCGTCGGGCGGGGGCTCAAGGCCGACGGCGTCTGGCAGTTCGGCCGGTTCGGTGAGGTGCTGAGCCGGCCGGACATCCTGGACGTCCTCTGGTTCACCCTCTGGCAGGCGCTCGCCTCGACCGCGCTGACCCTGCTGATCGCACTGCCGGGCGCCTATGTGTTCGCCCGGTTCGACTTCCCGGGCAAGCAACTGCTGCGGGCGATCGTCACGGTGCCGTTCGTCCTGCCGACCGTCGTCGTGGGCACCGCGTTCCTCGCGTTGCTGGGGCGCGGCGGCTTCCTCGACGGGCTGTGGGGGGTACGGCTCGACACCACGGTGTGGGCGATCCTGCTGGCCCATGTCTTCTTCAACTACGCGGTCGTCGTGCGCACCGTCGGCGGACTGTGGTCGCAGCTCGACCCGCGGCAGGAGGAGGCCGCCCGCGTCCTCGGCGCCGGACGGTTCACCGCCTGGCGACGGGTCACCCTTCCGGCGCTCGCGCCCGCCGTGGCCGCCGCGGCACTGATGGTCTTCCTCTTCACCTTCACCTCCTTCGGCGTCGTCCAGATCCTCGGCGGCCCCGGATTCTCCACACTGGAGGTGGAGATCTACCGCCAGACCGCACAGCTGCTCGCGCTGCCCGCCGCCGCCGTGCTGACACTCGTGCAGTTCGCCGCGGTCGGCGCCATCCTCGCCCTGCACGCCTGGACCGTACGGCGCAGGGAGACCGCGCTGAAGCTCGTCGACCCGGCGCAGACCGCCCGCAGGCCGCGCGGCGCGGGCCAGTGGGCGCTGCTCGGAGGCGTCCTGCTGACCGTGCTGGTACTGATCCTGCTGCCGCTCGCCGTACTGGTGGAGCGCTCGCTCGACGTGTCCGGCGGCCACGGCCTCGACTACTACCGGGCGCTGGCATCGGCGGACGCGAACAGCGGTACGTTCCTGGTCGCGCCGCTCGAAGCGATCGGGAACTCGCTGCGGTACGCGCTGGTCGCGACCGTCATCGCGCTGGTCGTCGGGGGCCTGGCCGCAGCGGCTCTGACCAGGCGGGGCGGCCGGCTGGTCAGAGGCTTCGACGCCCTTCTGATGCTGCCCCTCGGGGTCTCCGCCGTCACCGTCGGCTTCGGGTTCCTGATCACCCTGGACAAGCCGCCGCTCGATCTGCGGACCTCCTGGATCCTGGTGCCCCTCGCCCAGGCCCTGGTCGGGGTGCCGTTCGTCGTACGGACCATGCTGCCGGTCCTGCGCGCGGTGGACGGGCGGCTGCGCGAGGCGGCCGCGGTGCTCGGCGCGTCGCCGCTGCGGGCCTGGCGCGAGGTGGATCTGCCGCTGGTGCGCCGGGCGCTGCTGGTCGCGGCGGGCTTCGCGTTCGCCGTGTCGCTCGGCGAGTTCGGCGCCACGGTGTTCATCGCACGGCCCGACAACCCGACGCTCCCGGTCGCCGTGGCACGGCTGCTGGGGCGGTCCGGGGATCTCAACTACGGCCAGGCGATGGCCCTCAGCACCATTCTGATGCTCGTGTGCGCGGTGTCGCTGCTGCTGCTCGAACGTATCCGCACCGATCGATCCGGGGAGTTCTAGGGATGCTGACACTCGAATCGGCCACCGTGCGCTTCGGTGACCGGGCGGCGCTGGACGCGGTGGACCTGGAGGTCGCCGAGCACGAGATCGTCTGCGTGCTGGGGCCGAGCGGCAGCGGGAAGTCGACCCTGCTGCGGGTGGTCGCCGGACTCCGGCATCCGGACGGCGGGCGGGTACTGCTCGACGGAGCGGACCAGGCCGGGGTGCCGGTGCACCGGCGCGGGCTCGGCCTGATGTTCCAGGACCACCAGCTCTTCCCGCACCGCGATGTCGGTGCCAACGTCGCCTTCGGGCTGCGGATGCACGGCGTGAGCCGGAGCGAGCGGGACCGCAAGGTCGCCGAACTCCTCGATCTGGTGGGGCTGCCCGGCGCCGAGCGGCGGGCCGTCGCCGCGCTCTCCGGCGGCGAGCAGCAGCGCGTCGCCCTCGCGCGGGCGCTCGCCCCCCGGCCCAAGCTGCTGATGCTGGACGAACCCCTCGGCCAGCTGGACCGCAGCCTGCGCGAACGCCTCGTCGTCGAACTGCGCACGCTGTTCGGCCGGTTGGGCACGACCGTGCTCGCGGTCACCCACGACCAGGGCGAGGCCTTCGCGCTGGCCGACCGCGTCGTCGTGATGCGCGACGGACGCATCGCCCAGGTGGGCACCCCCCTGGAGGTCTGGCAGCGTCCCGCATCGGCCTTCGTCGCCCGCTTCCTCGGCTTCGACAACGTGGTGGAGGCGACGGTCACCGGCGAGGCCGCCGACACGGACTGGGGCAAGGTGCCGGTGCCCGCGGGATCGCCTCAGGGGGCCTGCGACCTGCTGGTGCGTCCGGCCGGAGTCCGGATCGGCGCCCCGGAGGACGGCCTGCGCTGCACCGTCGGCGCCCGCACCTTCCGCGGCAACCACGTCGCCGTGACACTGAGGCCGGAGCACGGCCCGGCCCTGGACGCCGAGTGCGCACTGCGCGCCACACCGGAGGAGGGCGCGCGGGTCGGCGTCACCTTCGACGCGTCGGAGAGCGTCGTACTGCCCGCCGTGCGGTGACCGGCCGCGCGGGTCACCGGCCCGCGTCCGGCCCCGCCGGTATCCCGCCCGCGCCGCAGCCGTTCGCACCGGAACCGGCCACGACCAGTCCCAGTTCGTAGGCGAGGATCACCGCCTGCGCGCGGTCCCGCAGCTCCATCTTCGCGAACAGCCGGTTGATGTGGGTCTTGACCGTGTGCGCGGTGATGGTGAGCCGGTCGGCGATGTCCCCGTTCGACAGACCCCGGGCGATCAGCACGAGCACCTCCACCTCCCGGGTGGTCAGGCCCTCGACGGAGCGCGCGGGCGGAGCGGCGACCCGCTGCCTGGTGAACTCCGCGATCAGCCGCCCGGTGATGTCCGGCGAGAGCAGCGCCCGGCCGTCGGCCACCACCCGTACCGCGTGCAGCAGTTCGGGAAACGTCGCGTCCTTCAGCAGGAAGCCGCTGGCCCCCGCGGTCAGCGCGTCGTACACGTACGCGTCGAGCCCGAACGTCGTCAGCATCAGCGCCCTGGTCGCACCGCCCGAGGCGGCGATGATCTCGCGAGCCGCCTCGATGCCGTTCAGCCCCGGCATCCTGATGTCGAGCAGGGCCACGTCGGGGCGGTGTTCGGCGGCGATGCGGACCGCCGCCGCCCCGTCCTCCGCCTCCCCGACCACCTCGATGTCCGGCTGGGTGCCGAGCAGCCCGGCGAAGGCGGTCCGTACGACGGCCTGGTCATCGGCCACCACCACCCGGATCACCACGGGAGCTCCGCCTCGACGAGAAAGCCGCCCGCCGGGCCCCGGCCCGCGGTGAGGCTGCCACCGAGGAGCGCCGCCCGCTCGTTCATCCCCACCAGCCCGTGGCCGGCGCCCTCGGCCGGTGCGCCGCGCGGCCCCGGTCCGTCGTCCCCGACCCGGACCGCCAGCACACCGGTCCCGTAGACGATGTCCACCACGGCCCGCGCCCCCGGCGCGTGGCGGCGCACGTTCGTCAGGGCCTCCTGCACGATGCGGAACGCCGACAGTTCCCAGGACGGGGGCAACTCCGCCCGCTCGCCACTGATCCGCAGCTCCGCCGTGCCGCCCACCGCCCGGTGCTGCTCGACCAGGTCGTTCAGCCCGGCCAGCGTCGGCTGCGGCGCCGTCGCCGTCCCCGCCGCCCGGTCGGTGCGCAGCACGCCGAGCATCCGCCGCAGCTCGGTCATCGACGCGCGTGCCGTGCCCGCGATCTGCTGGAAGGCGTCCCTGGCCTGCGGGGACAGCCCCGGGGTGGTGTAGGTCGCCCCTTCCGCCTGCACGGCGATCATGGAGACGGAGTGGGCGATCATGTCGTGCAACTCCCTGGCGATGGCGGCCCGCTCCGCCTCCGCCGCCTGCCGGCGCTCCATCACCAGCAGCCTGGACTGGGCGGCCGCCCGCTCCTGCCGCGTCTCCTCCCGTGCGCGCACCGCGTCCCCCATGCTCACCGCCCCCAGGATCACCACCGTCAGGGCCAGCGTCTCGGCGTACAGCCCGAGACTCAGCCGGTCACTCCCCTGGAGCGTGGGCAGCGCCGGCGATCCGTCGCGTGCCCAGCGGTCGATGTGCACGAGGTTGACCGTGAGCGAGGCCAGCGCACCGCCGACGACGAGCAGGGCCGGGTGCTGCACGCGATGGCGGCCCAGCGTGTAGCTGCCGATCAGGGTGCCGGCCACCGTCGCGTAGGCCATGTTGCCGTCGGTTCCGAAGCTGAGCAGGGCCGCGCCGACCGTGAGGAGGCAGACGGCGGGCCGCACACCCCGCCACATCAGCGAAGCCGTACAGACCAGCACCCCGAACGTGGTGATCGCCGAGCCCGGTACGGCTATCAGCTCACCTGCCGCGAACAGGGTCAGCGCACCTCCCGTCAGCCAGGGGTACGCGGGGGCCGAGGCCCACCGGCGCGTTCGCAGGCGCGCCCGCTGGACCCGGGCGCGCGGCGTGATCGTGCTGCTCATACCCAGGATTGTTCGACACCGGGGACCTCCGGCACATCGGAGCAGGGGTGGAATTCCCCGCCGCGTCTCATGCCACGGGTTGAGTGCGAACACCGGATTCCGGTGTGACGTGCCGTGAGAGCCACGTTCCTAGCCTCGGATGCATGGACGGAACAGCAGATCCCGCGGCGGCCGCGGCGGCGGCGACGGTGCGACGGGGCGCCCGCGTGGAGCGGTTCGGCCGGGGAGCCCCGGCCGGTGCGTGCGCGTGGGCCGGCTGCGCGGTGGCCGCCCTGCTCCTCGCGCTGTGCTCCGGACTCGCTCCGCACCGGATCTGGGGCGCGTCGGCCGCCGCCGGATACGCCGGCGCGGTGTGGCCGGCCCTGCGCGGGAACCGCCGTACGGCGTCCGCCGTCGCGGCCGTCGGCGCCGTGGGACTGCCACTGCCGCTCCTCGTGCTCCTGGGCCGGGCGCAACTGGAGGTCCAAGTCGTCGCGCACTCGGCGCATTCGCTGCTCGCGACCGGTTCACCGTACGCCCCCGACCCCGCGGCGGTGGCGGACTTCGATCCTTACCTTCCCGCGATGGCCGTCTTCGGGATGCCGCACGCCCTGTTCGGGGAGGGCCCGTTGACCGATCCCCGGCTGTGGACCGGAGCCGCCTTCCTCGGGGCGCTCGCACTGGCCGCCCGCCGCCCGCCGCTCCTCGCACTGGCCGCCGTCCCTCTCGTCGCCCTGCCGATGGCGGTGGGCGGCGTCGATCTTCCGGTGGCCGGGCTGATGTGTCTGGGCCTCTCGCTGGCCGGACGGCACAGGCCGGTCGCCGCCGGACTGGTGACCGGCCTGGCCGCAGCCCTCAAGTGGACGGCCTGGCCCGCGCTCCCGGTGGTCGTCGTGCTGCTCATGTCGATGCGCCGGGACGGCGCCGCCGGGCGCGGGGCAGCGTGGCGCTGCGCCCTCGCGGCGGGGCTCACCACCGCCGTACTGGTGCTCCCGGCCGTACTGCGCGATCCGTCGGCCTTCGTCACCCATGTCGTCCGCTACCCGCTGGGGCTGGCCGGTGCCGTGTCACCGGCCGCGACCCCCTTCCCGGGACATCTGCTCGCCTCCGGGGTGCCCGGAGGCCGGACCGTCGCCCTCGTCCTGCTCCTGTGCTGCGCCCTGGCGCTGGCCGGTTCGCTGCTCGTGCGGCCACCGGGAACGGCGCCCGCCGCCGCGCTGCGGCTGGCACTCGGGCTGAGCCTCGCCGTCGTCCTCATGCCCGCCACCCGTTTCGGCTACCTCGTATATCCGCTGGTCCTCGCCGTCTGGGCCGTGACGCAGCACGGCTGGACGCGGCGGCGCGCACATGCCGTCCGACCCGACACCGAAGACGACCACCCCGGCCCCGGCCAGGAGTGCGTCCAGCGCGTCGGAGACCGCGTCGTCGTGGAGCGCGCGGAGCATCGACGCGAACGCGTCACCGTTGGACCGCGTCTCCTGGAACCAGTGGTGGGCGCGGGCGTCCGGCGTGGCCTCGTAACCGCCCTTCGTCAGCTCGTCGTAGAGCGCGTCGGGGGAGTAGAGCAGTCTGCGGTAGGGGGCGAAGGGCAGACCCGGCACCGGCGGGAAGACGAACGCCCCGTCGGCCCGCACCTTCGTCGCCGCGTCGGGCCCCATCGGGCAGCCGAGGAAGACGGCCCCCGACGTGTCGGCGGTGAGCAGGGCGGCGGTGCGGTCCGTCAGATCGACGGACTGGACGCGGCGCCCGGCCAGCGAGCCGGCGGCGACCGCCGCGTCGAATGCGGCGAGTGACTCGATCTCGCCGCCGGGTGCGGGAATGCTCTCGTCCGGGTTCTCCACGGCCTCATGCCACGGACCGGCGGGGCGGGCGCCCCGATGGCGGCCGGCCGGCCGCTCGGCCGCTCAGGGGGTCAGCGGAAGAGCGGCCAGCTCGGCGATCGCCCAGGTCAGTGGGGCGAAGACGAGGAGCAGTGCGGCCGCGCGCAGCGCCGTCGCGGCCCGCAGCGCCGAGGCCGGGGCGCCGAGCCGCAGCAGTGCCCGCGCCGTTTCCGCGCGGGCCTGCTTCGCCTCCAGCGCCGAGGTCAGCAGCGTCGCCGTCGTGCAGCCGATGACGAGTACGGCGCCGAGCGCGGTGAGCGGTCCGAAGGGCCGGGGACCCGTCCCGTACAGCGCGAACGCGGCGATGACGGCCGAGAGCACCGCGCAGACGACACCCAGCGGCCGGCCGATCCGGCGTGACTCGTCCATCAGTACCCGTCCCGCCAGCAGGCGTACGGCTCCGGGGCGCACCGCCTGGAGCAGCCGTCCGGCGAGATGGGTCAGCCCGGGGCCGGCCGTGGCGAGGCCGATCGCCGTCAGCGTCCACCCCACCAGGACCCAGGCCGGAGTGGAGTCGAGCTTTCCGGGGAGCGGGAACGGGCTGCCCGCGGAACCGCGGCTCGCGTACGCCTCGACCGCGAGTCCGGCGGCCGTCAGGGCCACGCCCCACGGCAGCCCGGCCGGCGGGGCGGCCGGGGCCGGGGCCTGCTCCTCGGGCAGCAGGTCCTGCGAACCGTCCTGCACGCCCGCTGCCCGCACCGGCCTGGTGCGCAGCGCCAGCGCGCTCGCCGTGGCGGCCGCGGCGGGCACCAGGGTCAGCAGGACCAGGACGGCGGCCAGCGGCAGCGACGCCTCCGCGCCGAGCAGCCCGGCCGCCGCACCGTCGAACGGCAGCCCCGACAGATCGCCGCGCAGATGGAGGAAGAAGAGCAGCGCCACCATGGAGCCGAGGGTGCACGAGACCGCGGTGGAGACGGCGGCCAGCACACTGAGCCGGACCGGCCCGAGGCCGACGGCGGAGAGCCCGGCGCGCGGGCGGGTGCTCGGGTCGGTCCGGGCGACCGCGACGGCGAACTGCACGGTGGCGGCCAGCGGTACGAAGCACCACAGCAGCCGCAGGACGGAACCGGTGGCGTGTGCCGGGTGCCCGGAGGCGTAGCCCAGGGTGCACAGCAGGAGGAAGCCGACCCCGGCGGAGGCGGCCGCGACCAGCAGCCGCCGCATCAGGACCAGTGGATGGGAGCCGCGGGCTAGACGGAGAGCGAGCACGCCGCGCGCCCCTCCGTGTCGGTTGCGGCCGGCAGGGCGACCGTGGCGACCCGGCGTCCGTCCAGCAGCGGCACCGCACGGTCGGCGAGGGCGGCGATCTCCGCGTCGTGCGTGGCGAGGACCACCGTGATGCCGTGCGAGCGGGCCGCGCTGGTCAGGGTGCGCAGCACATGGGTGCGGTCGGTGCGGTGGAGGGTCGCGGTCGGCTCGTCGGCGAAGATCACCGCGGGGGCGGTGGCCAGCGCGCGGGCCACCGAGATCCGCTGCCGCTGGCTCTGCTGGAGGGTGTGCGGCCGCTTCCTGGCGCACATGCCGATGTCGAGGCGCTCCAGCCACTCCATGGCGGACTTCTTGGCCTCCCGGTGCGAGACGCCGCGCAGCAGCAGCGGGAGGGCGGTGTTCTCCCAGGTGGTCAGCTCCGGGACGAGCTGGGGCTCGGGGGCGATCCAGCCGAACTTGTCGCGGCGCAGCCGTTCGCGCAGCCGGGGCCCCATGGTGTGGACGGGGACGCTGTTGAACCACACCTCCCCCTGGGCGGGCACCAGTTGGCCGGACAGGCAGTGCAGCAGCGTGGTCTTGCCGCTGCCGCGCGGGCCGGTCACGGCGAGGATCTCGCCGTCGCGGATCCCCAGGGACACCCCGCCGAGCGCGGGTGAGCCGTTGTGGGAGTGGTGCAGGGAGCGCGCCCAGATCACGTCGTTGTCCGGCGGGGCCACCATGGCGTACACCTCGGTTCAGATCAGATATCCCGTTCCCCCGTACGGGGGAACGAAGAGGGGGCCGATCGGTCACTCGGCACCGTAAGGATTCGGACCGCGGTGTGCGCACAGCACACGGCCCGGGTGCGCCTCTTCCCACTCGACTGGGCGCATCCGGGCCGCGTGAACCGTATGAAATGACCGCTGGAAGACCGTCGGGGGGACGGTCAAGCGGTGGTCGAACCGAGCTCGGTCGGTCAGCCGATCGAGCTGTCGGTCAGAGCTTCGTCCAGGCCTCCGTCAGGACGGACCGCAGGATGGACTCGATCTCGTCGAACGTGGACTGGTCGGAGATCAGCGGCGGGGCGAGCTGGACGACCGGGTCGCCGCGGTCGTCGGCCCGGCAGTAGAGGCCGTTGTCGTACAGCGCCTTGGAGAGGAAGCCGTACAGGACGCGCTCGGTCTCCTCGTCGGTGAACGTCTCCTTGGTGACCTTGTCCTTCACCAGCTCGATGCCGTAGAAGAAGCCGTTGCCGCGGACGTCGCCGACGATCGGCAGGTCGTGCAGCTTCTGCAGCGTGGTGAAGAACGCGTTCTCGTTGTCGAGGACGTGCTGGTTGAGGCCTTCCCGCTCGAAGATGTCGAGGTTGGCCAGGCCGACCGCCGCGGAGACCGGGTGGCCGCCGAAGGTGTAGCCGTGCAGGAAGGTGTTGTCGCCCTCGTAGAACGGCTCGGCGAGCCTGTCCGAGATGATGCAGGCACCGATCGGCGAGTAGCCCGAGGTCATGCCCTTGGCGCAGGTGATCATGTCCGGTACGTAGCCGAACTTGTCGCAGGCGAACATCGTGCCGAGCCGGCCGAAGGCGCAGATGACCTCGTCGGAGACGAGCAGCACGTCGTACTTGTCGCAGATCTCCCGGACGCGCTGGAAGTAGCCGGGCGGGGGCGGGAAACAGCCGCCCGCGTTCTGCACGGGCTCCAGGAAGACGGCGGCGACGGTGTCCGCGCCCTCGAAGAGGATCTCCTGCTCGATCTGGTCGGCGGCCCAGCGCCCGAAGGCCACCGGGTCGTCGCCGAAGAGCGGGGCGCGGTAGATGTTGGTGTTCGGCACCTTGTGCGCGCCGGGGACCAGCGGCTCGAAGGGGGCCTTGAGGGCCGGCAGGCCGGTGATGGACAGGGCGCCCTGCGGGGTGCCGTGGTAGGCGACCGCACGCGAGATGACCTTGTACTTGGTCGGCTTGCCCGTGAGCTTGAAGTACTGCTTCGCCAGCTTCCACGCGGTCTCGACGGCCTCGCCGCCACCGGTGGTGAAGAAGACTTTGTTGAGGTCACCCGGGGCGTAGTCGGCGAGGCGCTCGGCCAGCTGGACGGCCTTCGGGTGGGCGTAGGACCACACCGGGAAGAAGGCCAGCTCCTGCGCCTGCTTGTACGCGGCCTCGGCGAGCTCGTGACGGCCGTGGCCGGCGTTCACCACGAACAGGCCGGACAGGCCGTCGAGGTAGCGCTTGCCCTGGTCGTCGAAGATGTAGGTGCCCTCGCCACGCACGATGGTGGGAACGGGCGCGTTCTCGTAGTCCGACATGCGGGTGAAGTGCATCCACAGGTGGTCGTACGCGGTCCGGCTGAGGTCCTTGCTCACGGCTATCGGGTTCCCCACATGTAGGTCTGCTTCTTGAGCTTGAGGTAGACGAAGCTCTCGGTGGAGCGCACGCCGGGAATGGCCCGGATGCGTTTGCTGATCGTCTCCAGCAGGTGGTCGTCGTCCTCGCAGACGATCTCCACCATCAGGTCGAAGGAGCCCGCGGTCATCACCACGTACTCGCACTCGGTCATGGCCGACAGGGCATCCGCGACGGGATCGAGGTCGCCCTCGACGTTGATCCCGACCATCGCCTGGCGTCTGAACCCCACGGTGAGGGGGTCGGTGACGGCGACGATCTGCATCACGCCCTGGTCGAGCAGCTTCTGGACGCGCTGGCGCACGGCCGCCTCCGAGAGGCCGACGGCCTTGCCGATCGCGGCGTACGGACGACGTCCGTCCTCCTGGAGCTGCTCGATGATCGCGAGGGACACGGCATCGACCGTTGAGGACGATCCGTTCCCGGTCCTGGAGTCTGCGCTACGACTGGCCACGGAGCCACTGTGCACCGGGACTCGTCTGTCTCGCAACCCTCAATCGATGAAATTCGTTGTTGAAGGGCTTGAATCACACTGAATCCGAAGTTCACGGCGGTTGGGTATGTCGAAAGCGTTACCCGAGCGACTACGCTGGGCGTCTCACCCATTGGACTTCAGAGCAGGAGGGCCGGCTGTGACCACCGAGGTGCGCCGTCTGCGCAACTACATCAACGGAGAGTTCCGTGACGCCGCCGACGGGCGGACCATCGACGTGGTCAACCCGGTGACGGAAGAGGTCTACGCGACCTCGCCGCTCTCCGGCGCCGCCGACGTCGATGCCGCCATGGACGCCGCCGCCGCGGCCTTCCCCGCCTGGCGCGACGCCACCCCCGCCGAACGCCAGCGCGCCCTGCTGAAGATCGCGGACGCCTTCGAGGAGCGCGCCGAGGACCTCATCGCGGCCGAGTCCGAGAACACCGGCAAGCCGGTCGGGCTCACCCGCACCGAGGAACTCCCGCCGATGGTTGACCAGATCCGCTTCTTCGCGGGGGCCGCCCGGCTGCTGGAGGGCCGTTCGGCCGGCGAGTACATGGAGGGGCTCACCTCCATCGTCCGCCGCGAGCCGGTCGGTGTCTGCGCCCAGGTCGCGCCGTGGAACTACCCGATGATGATGGCCGTCTGGAAGTTCGCCCCGGCGCTCGCCGCGGGCAACACCGTCGTCATCAAGCCCTCCGACACCACTCCGGCGTCCACCGTGCTGATCGCCGAGATCATCGGGCAGATCGTGCCCAAGGGCGTCTTCAACGTCATCTGCGGCGACCGGGACACCGGCCGCGCGATGGTGGAGCACAAGACCCCCGCGATGGCCTCCATCACCGGTTCGGTACGGGCCGGCATGCAGGTCGCCGAGTCCGCCGCGAAGGACGTCAAGCGGGTCCACCTGGAGCTCGGCGGCAAGGCGCCGGTCGTCGTGTTCGAGGACACCGACATCGCCAAGGCCGTCGAGGACATCTCGGTCGCCGGCTACTTCAACGCCGGGCAGGACTGCACGGCCGCGACCCGCGTCCTGGTCCACGAGTCCATCCACGACGAGTTCGTCACCGCGCTGGCCAAGGCGGCGGCCGACACGAAGACCGGCCTGCCGGACGACGAGGACGTGCTCTACGGCCCGCTCAACAACGCCAACCAGCTCGCCCAGGTCAGCGGCTTCATCGAGCGGCTCCCCGCCCACGCCAAGGTCGAGGCGGGCGGCCACCGGGTCGGCGAGAAGGGCTACTTCTACGCCCCCACCGTCGTCTCCGGCCTCAAGCAGGACGACGAGATCATCCAGCACGAGGTCTTCGGCCCGGTGATCACCGTCCAGTCGTTCCGCGACGAGGCGCAGGCGCTGGAGTGGGCGAACGGCGTCGAGTACGCCCTGGCCTCCTCGGTGTGGACCAAGGACCACGGCCGCGCCATGCGGATGTCCAAGAACCTCGACTTCGGCTGTGTGTGGATCAACACCCACATCCCGCTCGTCGCCGAGATGCCGCACGGCGGATTCAAGAAGTCCGGCTACGGCAAGGACCTCTCCGCCTACGGCTTCGAGGACTACACCCGCATCAAGCACGTCATGACCTCGCTCGACGGCTGACCGCCGCGGCGAACCGTACGGATGCGGCCCCGGGCTCCCGCCCGGGGCCGCATCCGTACTCCCGGACCCGCCCGGCATCGACAGGGTGTGCGCGGGGGGCGGCCACCGCTGGACGGTTGGTCCATTGCCCGCGGCACCCGCCGCCCGGCATCCTGCGCAGGTGCGAGCGATCCCGAAGAACCCCATGTCCCGCCGGTCCCTGCTCCGCGCCCTCGGGGCGGGGGCGGCCGGTGCCACGCTGGCCGGCTGCGGAGTGCCCGCCGCCTATGTGAAGCCCGGTGACCGCGCCGGACGCGACTCCTCCGCGGGCGACCACACCCTGCACTTCGCCAACTGGCCGCTCTACATCGACACCGATGACAGGAACCAGTCGAAGCGGCCCACCCTGGACGCCTTCAGCAAACGCACCGGGATCTCCGTCACGTACACCGAGGAGATCAACGACAACGACGAGTTCTTCGGGAAGATCAGCCCCGCGCTGATGAACCACCAGCAGACCGGGCGCGACCTCATCGTCATCAGCGACTGGATGGCCGCCCGGTTCGTCCGGCTCGGCTGGGTCCAGGAGATGGACCGGGCCAAGCAGCCCAATGTGACGAAGTACCTCGATCCGCAGCTGCGCTCGCCCGCCTTCGACAAGGGCCGCACCCACAGCGTGCCCTGGCAGTCCGGGATCACCGGCATCGCGTACAACCGCAAGAGGCTCGGCCGCGAGATCCGGCACCTCAGCGACCTGTGGGCGCCCGACCTGCGCGGCAAGGTGACGCTGCTCTCCGGACTCGACGAGTCCTTCGCGCTGCTGATGCAGGGCAACGGCGTCGACATCACCCGCTGGAAGCGCGACGACTTCTACGACATCTGCGACCAGGTGGAGAAGCTGGTGAAGACGAAGCACATCCGCCGCTTCACCGGCAACGACTACATCAAGGACCTCTCCACCGGTGATGTGCTCGCCTGCCAGGCCTACTCCGGTGACGTCATCCAGCTCCAGGCGGACAACCCGGAGATCGAGTTCGTGGTGCCGGAGGAGGGAGCCGAGCTCTGGGCGGAATCACTCATGATCCCCAACCTCGCCCACCACAAGCGCAACGCCGAGAGGCTCGTCGACTACTACTACGAGCCCGAGGTCGCCGCCGAACTGGCGACCTGGGTCAACTACGTCTGCCCGGTCCCGGCCGCCCGCGACGTACTGGCCTCCTCCAAGGACGAGGAGACCGCCGCACTCGCCGAGGACCCGCTGATCTTCCCCGACGACGCCATGCGCAAACGGCTCGCCATCGCCCGCGACATCACGTCCGAGGAGCGGACCGGGTTCGCCAAGAAGTGGAACTCCATCGTCGGCCTGTGAGGCACTGCCCAGAGCGCTTGTGACGAGGGCTCTCTCCGGGCACAGCTGAGGTTCAGCGGCACCACGCGGAATGCGCGTGGTGCCGCTTCGTTGTGGGGCGGCACGGCTCCTTCCAGCGACCCGCCCCACCCTGCGCCTCTGTATCAGTTGGTTGTTTCATCTGGATGTCAAATATTTTCAATAACTGAGCGACATCTTGTGTTCATGTGCTCGTGATGCTTGAGTGTCAGGCGCTTCCCTCTCCCCCCAACTCGCCCATGAGGAAGCGCAGTCACAGAAGAATGGAAGTGTCATGCGCACGTCAGCCCCTACAGCGCCTACGAGTTCGTCTCCGGCGGCGGCACCGGCAAGGACGTCAAGAACGTGACCGTCGACGGGTCGGCCATCGACGGCGTCGGCACGGTCGTCGTCCAGGCCGAGACGCCCGGCGCCGTGACGATGTCGAACGTCACCGCCACCGGGACCGGCGCGGCAGGCGTATACAACTGCCCCTACCCCGAGGGCTCCGGCACCTTCACGCTCACCGACGGCGGCGGCAACACCGGCTGGGACACCACCTGGGACGACTGCTCCGCCTGGACCGAGCCGGGCAGCGGCACCTAGCGACACCCCCCCCACACGCACCATCCCCCCACACCGAGAGGAACGCACGCTGTGACAAGGAGAGACTGGAGCCGGCCGGGCATCGCCGTCGCACTCGGCGCCGCCCTGACCGCCGCATGGCTCGTACCGGCCGCCCACGCGGCGCCGGTGGCAGCCGAGCCGTCCGCCGCCGCGGCCGCCCGGGGCGCCTCGGCCCCGTACGACGAGTACGAGGCGGAGGACGGCACCTACGACGGCACCCTGCTGGAGACGGACGCCACACGCACCTTCGGGCACACCAACTTCGCCACCGAGTCCTCGGGGCGCAAGTCGGTACGCCTCGACTCCACCGGCCAGCACGTGGAGTTCACTTCGACCGGCAGCACCAATTCCATCGTCGTCCGCAACTCGATCCCCGACGCGCCGGGCGGAGGCGGCCAACAGAAGACGCTGAGCCTCTACGCAGACGGCACGTTCGTGCAGAAGCTGGACCTGTCGTCCAAGCACAGCTGGCTGTACGGCAGCACGGACGAGCCCGAAGGCCTGACGAACACCCCAGGCGGGGACGCGCGCCGTCTGTTCGACGAGTCGCACGCCCTGCTCGACAAGACCTACCCCGCGGGCACCACCTTCCGGCTCCAGCGCGACGCCGGTGACGACGCCGCGTACTACGTCGTCGACCTGGTCGACCTGGAGCAGGTGGCACCGCCCACGCCCAAGCCCGCCGAGTGCACCTCGATCACCGAGTACGGCGCGGTCCCCGACGACGGGATCGACGACACGGACGCCATCCAGAAGGCCGTCACCGCCAACCAGAACGGTGAGATCGACTGTGTGTGGATCCCGGCCGGGCAGTGGCGGCAGGAGCAGAAGATCCTCACCGACGACCCGCTGGACCGCGGGCAGTACAACCAGGTCGGTATCCGCGACGTCACGATCCGGGGCGCCGGCATGTGGCACTCGCAGCTGTACACGCTGACCGCGCCGCAGGACGCGGGCGGCATCAACCACCCGCACGAGGGCAACTTCGGCTTCGACATCGACGACAACACCCAGATCTCGGACATCGCGATCTTCGGCTCCGGCACCATCCGGGGCGGTGACGGCAACGCCGAGGGCGGCGTCGGTCTCAACGGCCGCTTCGGCAAGGACACCAAGATCACCAACGTCTGGATCGAGCACGCCAACGTCGCCACCTGGGTCGGCCGTGACTACAGCAACATCCCGGAGCTGTGGGGCCCCGGCGACGGACTCGAATTCACCGGGATGCGCATCCGCAACACCTACGCGGACGGCATCAACTTCACCAACGGCACCCGCAACTCCTCCGTCACCGACTCGTCCTTCCGCAACACCGGGGACGACTCGCTGGCGGTGTGGGCGAGCAAGTACGTCAAGGACCCCGCGGTCGACGTCGGCCACGACAACGTCTTCGGCAACAACACGATCCAGCTGCCCTGGCGGGCCAACGGCATCGCGGTGTACGGCGGCTACGGCAACAAGATCGAGAACAACCTGGTGTACGACACCATGAACTACCCCGGCATCATGCTGGCCACCGACCACGACCCGGTGCCCTTCTCCGGGCAGACACTGATCGCGAACAACGGGCTCTACCGCACCGGAGGCGCGTTCTGGAACGAGGACCAGGAGTTCGGGGCGATCACCCTGTTCGCCCAGGGCTCCGACATCCCCGGCGTCACCATCCGTGACACCGACATCCAGGACTCGACCTACGACGGCATCCAGTTCAAGACCGGCGGAGGCGCGATCCCGGACGCCAAGATCAGCAATGTGACGATCTCCGGGTCGCCCAACGGCTCCGGCATCCTCGCCATGGGCGGCGCGCGAGGCAGCGCGACGCTCACCGATGTGACGATCAGCGGCTCGCGCGACGGAGACGTCCTGGTCGAACCCGGATCGCAGTTCGTGATCGACACGGGTGCGGCGCAGTCCGCCGCCGAGGTGCGGGGCAACGGGCACGGACGGTAGACGCCCTGCCGCTGCGCCGGGCCGCCCGGATCCAGGACCCGGATCCGGGCGGCCCACTGGCGTCGCGTGCGCCCCGGCCGGGACGTCAGCGCTTCCGCGCCACCGCGCCGAACTGGGCCACCTCGACGGCCCGGGTGCCGGGCGCGGGCCGCCAGCGCGCGCACGAGACGATCCCCGGCTCGACCAGGTCCATCCCGCTCAGGAACGCGGCGAACTCGAAGCGGCTGCGGGCGGTGATCGGGGGCGTGGCGTTCTCGTTCCAGAACCGCATCGCCGCCTCGTTGCCCTCGCCGCCCAGCTCCAGCGTGGGATGGGTGAGGACCAGATAGCTGCCCGACGGCACCGCCTCCATCAGCCGCCGCACGATGCGCAGCGCCTCGTCCGTGTCCAGGACGAAGTTGAGGATGCCCAGGAGCATGACCGCGACCGGCCGCTCCAGGTCGAGCGTCGGCCGGGCCGCCCGCAGGATCTCCTCGGGGTGGCGGGCGTCGGCGTCGATGTACTCGGTCGCACCCTCTGGCGAGCTGGTGAGCAGCGAGCGGGCGTGCGCCAGGACGATCGGGTCGTTGTCGACGTACATGACACGGGCGTCGGGCGCGGTGTGCTGCGCGACCTCATGGGTGTTCTCCGCGGTCGGCAGACCGGTACCGATGTCCAGGAACTGGCCGATGCCCGCGTCACCGGCCAGATACCGCACCGTCCGGCCCAGGAACGCCCGGTCGGCCCGCGCCACTTCACCGATGCTCGGATACATGCCGGTGACCCGGTCGCCGACGGCCCGGTCCACCGGGAAGTGGTCCCGGCCGCCGAGCCAGTAGTTCCAGACCCGGGCGTTGTGGGCGATGTCGGAACGGACACGGGCGGGTAAGGAGTTGCTGCGGGGATCGGACACGTCTGCTCCTCTGGCGCCTGGCCTGGCATCGGGACGATGAGGTGCGTCCATGATGCCGGACCGATCAAGGGGCGGCGTCTCCGGCGGAGTCGGTGATCAGGGTGTGCAGCACATCGATCCGGTTGGTGGTGATGGAGTCCACGCCGTGGCGGAGCAGCCGGCGCATGGTGCGCCCGGTGTCCGCCGTCCAGGCCGAGACCAGCAGCCCGTCCCGGTGGTTGCGGTCCGCCAGCTCCCGGCTCACCAGTCCGAACCGGTAGTTCAGCCAGCGCGGCCGCACCGCCGCCAGCAGGGCTGCCCGCGGCGGTGCGAGGGTCGTCCAGGTCATCGCGATCTCGGCGGACGGATCGGCGGCCCGTACCCGCAGCATCGCCTCCGGGCCCGCGCAGTAGTAGGCCCGCTCACCGGCCCCGCACTCCCGGACCGTCCCGACGATCTTCCGCACCGAGTCCTCCGTGGAGCCCGGCACATCGACCATGACGCGGTGCGCCCCGAGGGCGAGCAGCGCCTCGCGCAGGGTCGGCACGCCCCCTGCCGTCAGCTCGGTCAGTTCCTGCCGGGTGAGCCGGTCCAGCCGCAGGTCATGGCCCCACAGCCGCCCCAGAGTGGCGTCGTGCAGCAGGACCGGCACGCCGTCGCGGGTGACCCGGACGTCGATCTCGACCGCGTCCGCCCCCCGTTCGAGGGCGGAGCGGATCGAGGGGAGGGTGTTCTCGCGGACACGGTACGGATCGCCGCGATGGGCGACAGCGGTGACAGGGGTGGCCATGGGGCCATTGTCACCACCGGAGGGTCACCGGCCGGTGCCCTCCAGCCAGCTCGTCGTGTACGTGTCGATCTCGTCGCTCAGCGTGCGCTTGCCTGCGGGGTCGAGGAAGGACGCCTCGACGGCGTTCTTCGCGAGCGCGGCGAGTCCCCGCTCGTCGAGGCCGAGGAGGCGGGCCGCCACCCCGTACTCGTTGTTGAGGTCGGTGCCGAACATGGGCGGGTCGTCGCTGTTGATCGTGACCAGCACACCGGCCTCCACCATCTCCCGGACCGGGTGCTGCTCGATGTCCGCCACCGCGCGGGTCGCGATGTTCGACGTGGGGCAGACCTCCAGGGCGATGCGGTGCTCGGCGAGGTGCGCCAGCAGCTCCGGGTCACGGACGGAGCTGGTGCCGTGGCCGATGCGCTCGGCGCGCAGCGCGGTCAGCGCGTCCCAGACCGTCTGCGGTCCGGTGGTCTCGCCGGCGTGCGGTACGGAGTGCAGGCCCGCGGCGATGGCACGGTCGAAGTAGGGCTTGAACTGCGGGCGGTCCACCCCGATCTCGGGGCCGCCGAGGCCGAACGAGACGAGCCCCTCCGGCCGCAGGTCCAGGGCGAGCCGGGTGGTCTCCTCGGCGGCTTCGAGTCCGGCCTCGCCGGGGATGTCGAAGCACCAGCGCAGCACCACTCCGAGCTCGGCCTCGGCCGCCTTGCGGGCATCCTCTATGGCCGCCATGAAGCCCTGCTCCGGAATGCCGCGGCGGGTCGAGGAGAAGGGGGTGACGGTCAGTTCCGCGTAACGGATGTTCTGCCGGGCCATGTCGCGGGCGACCTCGAAGGTCAGCAGCCGGACGTCCTCCGGGGTGCGGACCAGGTCCACGACCGAGAGGTAGACGTCGATGAAGTGGCCGAAGTCCGTGAAGGAGAAGTAGTCGGCCAGCGCTTCCGGGGCGGTGGGGACCTTGGAGTCGGGGTGGTGCGCGGCCAGCTCGGCGACGATGCGGGGCGAGGCCGAACCGACGTGGTGCACATGGAGTTCGGCCTTGGGCAGCCCCGCGATGAAGGGGTGCAGATCGGTCATCGGATCCTCCGGGGGCAGGGGGTGGTGCGGGGCCCGGACCCATGTGGGAACCGGGCAGGGGACGGAAGTCATCGTAGGACGGGGGCTGGCCGTAGCATGACGGGCATCACGATGGGGGAGGCCCATGTCAGACAACACAGAGCAGCCCGCGGACGGGGCCGTGCCGCGCGATCCGTGGGCTCCGCCGGACAACAGGGTGCCGCTGGACAAGAAGGAGCCCGAGGACGCCCGCCCGCCGGCCGTCCACGACCAGCAGACCGTCACCTCGATGCCGGCCACCGCACCGGACGCGGGCGGGCAGCCGGGCACCGGGAACGGCCCCGCGCCCGCGGCAGGGTTCGGCGTCCCGCCTGAGGCGGGGCAGCCGTCCGGCCCCGGCGGCTGGTACGGCCCGGGGGCCGTGCCGCCCCCGCCGGTCGGCCCGAACGGTCCGGGCCAGCAGGCCCCGCCGCACGCCAGCCAGTACGGCTACCCGGCGGCGCCGCCGCCCCAGCAGCCCGCGGGCCAGTACGGCTACCCGGCCCCGCAGGCCCCGCAGTACGGCGGCGGCTACCCGGGATACCCCGGCTACGGCCAGACCGTCTGGGGCGGACCCCAGCCCGCGAACGGGCTCGGGATCGCCTCCATGGTGCTCGGCATCATCGCGGTGGCCGTCTTCTGCATGTACGGCCTCGGAGTGATCCTCGGCGTGCTCGCGCTGATCTTCGGTCTGATAGGCCGGGGCCGGGTCAGCCGGGGTGAGGCCGACAACGGCGGAGTGGCCCTCGCGGGCATCATCCTCGGCTCGATCGGCATCGTCGTCAGCGCCGTGTTCCTGGGGCTGGTCATCTGGGCCGCCACCGGCGACCACTTCGAAGAGGACAGCGGTTCCGGTTACGAGCCGATGTCGGCGTCGCTGGTCGTCGATTCCCCGGCCGTCGGTGTGATGCGGTAAAGCCGCTCGTCGGAGTGACGGTGCGGCCGCGCGGTCGCGCGTGGCCCGTGGGGCGGTGGGAATTCGACCCACCGCCCCACGGGCCGTCTCATATGGCCAGGGTCTCCGCCCCGGCCGCGGCCCGCAGCCCGGTCCGCGCGTCCATCAGCGCGAACCCGAGCAGATTCAGCCCCCGCCAGGCCGCCGGGTCCTCCGCACGCGGATCGTCCGCCGCCAGCCCGATGCCCCAGATCCGGTCCATCGGGCTCGCCTCGACCAGTACCCGGTCGCCCGTGCCCAGCAGGAACTCCCGCAGCGCCGGGTCCTGGCCGAATTTGTGGCGGCTGCCCGCCACCACGAGCCCGTACCGCTCGCGCTCCCAGACGGCCTCGTCGAAACCGCGGACCAGCCGGCCCACCTTCTTCGCCTCGGCCGGGCTCTTCGCCGCCACCGCCGATTCCGCCGCCGCGGCGTCATCGAACAGCCGCGCCTTGCCGGCCATCATCCAGTGCTCGGCCGACGCGTACGTCACCCCGTCGACCGTGAACGGCGACGGCCACCACTGGCTGAGGCAGCTCGCGCCGGTCCTTCCGTCGGGGCGCGGCCGGTGCCCCCAGAACCTCAGATACTTCACCCTCTCGCCCCGGCCGGTCCGCGCCACGAGGTCGTCGATGTGTTCCATGACACGGGAGTCTGGCATCCGCCACTGACACTACGTACGGGGAATTCCGCACTGACGCGACACATGGTCGACAGATTCCGTTGCGTAACCAAAAGGCAACAACGGAATCACTTGTTGGGCTCGGTCCCCTCTGTCAGGATCGGCACTCAAATCGAGCAGAAGCTACGCCGCCCCGCACTCCGGGGACAGCGGCGGAGGAGAGCGTGATGGGCAACAGCTTCCAGGTACAGGACCGCTTCGCGGACGGCGCGCAGTACATCGGAGGAAGACTGCGACCCGGCACATCGGGACGCAGCCACGACGTGGTGAACCCGGCCACGGGCAAGACCGTCTACACGTACGAGCTGGCGGGCACCGCCGATGTCGACGCGGCGGTCGCCGCCGCCCGTGACGCCTTCCCCGGCTGGTCGGGAGCCACCCCGGCCGAGCGGTCCGAGGCGATGCACCGCTTCGCCGCCGTCCTCGCCGGGCAGGCGGACGACTTCGCGTACGCCGAGTCCCTCCAGTGCGGCAAGCCGGTCAAGCTCTCCACCGAGTTCGACGTGCCCGGAACGGTCGACAACACCTCGTTCTTCGCGGGCGCCGCCCGCCATCTGGAGGGCAAGTCCGCCGCCGAGTACGACGGCGACCACACCTCGTACGTGAGGCGTGAGGCGATCGGCGTCATCGGCTCCATCGCCCCCTGGAACTACCCGCTCCAGATGGCCGCCTGGAAGGTCCTCCCGGCCATCGCCGCGGGCAACACCATCGTGCTCAAGCCCGCCGAGATCACCCCGCTGACCTCGTTGATGTTCGCGCAGGCGGCCACCGAGGCCGGCATCCCGGACGGCGTGATCAACATCGTCACCGGCGCCGGCAAGGACGCCGGCGAACACCTCGTCGGCCACCCCGACGTCGTGATGACCTCCTTCACCGGCTCCACCGCCGTCGGCAAGCGGGTCGCGGAGATCGCCACCTCGACCGTCAAGCGCCTCCACCTCGAACTCGGCGGCAAGGCCCCCTTCCTGGTCTTCGACGACGCCGACCTGGAGGCCGCGGTCAACGGAGCGGTCGCCGGCTCCCTCATCAACACCGGCCAGGACTGCACGGCGGCCACCCGCGCCTACGTCCAGCGCCCGCTGTACGACGCCTTCGTGCAGGGTGTCGCCGAGCTGATGGCGACCGTCCGGGTCGGCGACCCGTTCGCCCCGGAGACCGACCTAGGCCCGCTGATCAGCCACGCCCAGCGCGACCGGGTCGCCGGATTCGTCGAGCGCGCCCGCGCCTACGCCACCGTCGTCACCGGCGGCGAGGCCCCCGGCGGCGAACTGGCCGACGGCGCCTACTACCGGCCGACCCTGATCGCCGGAGCGGCCCAGGACAGCGAGATCGTCCAGTCCGAGATCTTCGGCCCGGTCCTGGTCGTGCTGCCCTTCGACACCGACGACGAAGGCATCGCGCTGGCCAACGACACCCCCTACGGGCTCGCCGCCTCCGCCTGGACCCGCGACCTGTACCGGGCCAATCGCGCCACCCGCGAGATCAAGGCGGGCTGCGTCTGGGTGAACGACCACATTCCGATCATCAGCGAGATGCCGCACGGCGGGTACAAGGCCAGCGGCTTCGGCAAGGACATGTCGTCGTACTCCTTCGAGGAGTACACGCAGGTCAAGCACGTCATGTACGACAACACCGCGGTCGCCCGCAAGGACTGGCACCGCACGATCTTCGGGGACCGATAACCCGGCCGGACCGGCCGCACACCCACCCGAAAGGGCAACGCGCATGGAGCAGTACGAGCCCGAGCGTCTCTCCGCGGCCCAGCTGGCCGCGATGCGTCGCACTCTGACCAGCGGCAGGGGAGCACTCACCCGCCGATCGCTGCTGCGCGCCTCCGGTACCGGCGCGCTCACACTCGGCGGGCTGGGCGCGCTGAGCGCGTGCGGAATCCCTCCCGCGAAGCGGGAGGGGGACGCCGCGGCGGCCTCCGACGACCACTCGGCCAAGGAGAAGCAGGTCAACTTCTCCAACTGGACCGAGTACATGGACGTCACCGACGACGGCAAGCACCGGCCCACCCTGGAGCAGTTCACCGAGCGGACCGGCATCAAGGTCAAGTACACCGAGGACATCAACGACAACGTCGAGTTCTTCGGCAAGATCAAGCCGCAGCTCGCGGCCGGCCAGGACACCGGCCGCGACATCATCTGCGTCACGGACTGGCTGGCCGCCCGCATCGTCCGCCTCGGCTGGGCGCAGAAGCTCGACCCGTCGAACCTGCCGCACGCCTACGCCAACCTCTCCGCCCAGTTCCGCTCCCCGGACTGGGACCCCGGCCGCGCCTACTCCTACCCCTGGGCCGGGATTCCCACCGTCATCGCCTACAACTCCAAGGCGACCGGCGGCCGCCGGATCGACTCCGTCAGCCAGCTGCTCGACGACCCCCAGCTCAAGGGCCGGGTCAGCTTCCTCTCGGAGATGCGCGACTCCATCGGCATGACCCTGCTCGACATGGGCAAGGACCCCGGCACCTTCACCGACGCCGACTACGACGCCGCGATCGGCCGCCTCCAGAAGGGCGTCGACAGGAACCAGATCCGCCGCTTCACCGGCAACGACTACACCGCGGATCTCGACAAGGGCGACATCGCCGCCTGCGTCGCCTGGGCCGGCGACATCATCCAGCTCCAGGCCGGCAACCCGGACATCAAGTACGCGATACCCGCCGCGGGCTACGTCATATCCAGCGACAACATGCTGGTTCCGGTGAAGGCACGGCACAAGACCAACGCCGAGAAGCTCATCGACCACTACTACCGGCCCCCGGTCGCCGCCGAACTCGCCGCGTACATCAACTTCGTCTGCCCGGTCGACGGGGTCCGCGAGGAACTCGCGAAGATCGACCGTTCGATGGCCGACAACCCGCTGATCCTCCCGGACAAGAAGATGGCGTCCGCCTCGCACGCCTTCCGGTCCCTGACCGCCGAGGAAGAGACGGCGTACGAGGAGAAGTTCGCCAAGCTCATCGGCGCCTGACGCCACGCCCTCCCCCCGATCTCCCCCTGACACCACTGGGACTGCGATCCATGACACAGCAGCAGACAGGCGGCGATGTCCGCCTCACCGGGATCAGCAAGACGTACGGCTCCTTCGCCGCCGTCCGACCGCTCGATCTGACCGTCCCGCAGGGCTCCTTCTTCGCGCTGCTCGGCGCGTCCGGCTGCGGCAAGACCACCACTCTGCGGATGATCGCGGGCCTGGAGGAGGCCACCACCGGCACCGTCTCGCTCGGCGGCCGCGACATCACCGGCCTCCCCCCGTACAAGCGGCCCGTCAACACGGTCTTCCAGAGCTACGCGCTCTTCCCGCACCTCGACATCACGGAGAACGTCGCCTTCGGACTGCGCCGGCGCGGCATCAAGTCGGTCAAGAAACAGGTCGACGACATGCTGGAACTCGTCGAGCTCGGCGACTTCGCCCGGCGCAAACCCCACCAGCTCTCCGGCGGCCAGCAACAGCGCGTCGCCGTCGCCCGCGCCCTGATCAACCACCCGCAGGTGCTCCTCCTCGACGAGCCGCTCGGCGCCCTCGACCTCAAGCTGCGCCGCCAGATGCAGCTCGAACTCAAGCGCATCCAGACCGAGGTCGGCATCACGTTCGTCCACGTCACCCACGACCAGGAGGAGGCCATGACCATGGCCGACACCGTCGCGGTGATGAACGCCGGCCGGGTCGAGCAGCTCGGCGACCCCGCCGATCTCTACGAGAACCCGCGGACGACGTTCGTCGCCAACTTCCTCGGCACCTCGAACCTCATCGAGGGCGAAGTCCTCTCCACCGGCACCGACACCGTCGTGTCGGCCGGCGGCGGGAAGCTCCGGCTGCCCGCAGGCCGCTGTCCGGAGCCGACCACGAAGGGCGGCAAGCTGCTCCTCGGCATCCGCCCCGAGAAGATCTCCCTCGCGCACCGCGACGACGCGGACGAGATAGCGGAGGGCCGCAACCGGGTCACCGGACGGATCGTCGACTCCAGCTTCATCGGCGTCTCCACGCAGTACGTGGTGGAGAGCCCGGCCGGCAAGTCCCTCCACGTGTACGAGCAGAACGTCGAGCGGCGCGCGGGCCTCACCGCCGGCGCCGAGGTCGTCCTGCACTGGAACCCGGCACACACCTTCGGCCTGGACGCCACCCAGGACATCGACGCCGGTGTGGAGACCGTGGAGGACGCGGCGTGAGCGTCACCCAGGAGGCGCCGCCCGCTCCCGTCGAGGAGCCGAAGGTGCGCAAGCCCTCCACCCGCAAGCGCCTCGTCCCCTACTGGCTGCTGCTCCCCGGCATCCTGTGGCTCGTCGTCTTCTTCGCGCTGCCGCTGATCTACCAGGCGTCGACGTCCGTACAGACCGGATCCCTGGAGAAGGGCTTCGAGGTCACCTGGCACTTCCAGACGTACTGGGACGCGCTGACCGACTACTACCCGCAGTTCATCCGGTCCCTGCTGTACGCGGGCACCGCGACGATCCTCTGCCTGCTGCTCGGCTACCCGCTCGCCTACCTCATCGCCTTCAAGGCCGGCCGCTGGCGCAACCTGGTGCTGGTGCTGGTCATCGCCCCGTTCTTCACCAGCTTCCTGATCCGCACGCTCGCCTGGAAGACGATCCTCGCGGACGGCGGCGCGGTCGTCGACGTGCTGAACACCCTGCACGTCCTGGACGTCACCAGCTGGCTCGGCTGGACCGAGTCCAACCGGGTGCTCGCCACACCGATGGCCGTGGTCTGCGGCCTCACGTACAACTTCCTGCCGTTCATGATCCTGCCGCTCTACACCTCGCTGGAACGGATCGACGGCCGGCTGCACGAGGCCGCCGGGGACCTGTACGCCACCCCCGCCACCACCTTCCGCAAGGTGACGTTCCCGCTCTCCATGCCGGGCGTGGTCTCCGGCACCCTGCTGACCTTCATCCCGGCCAGCGGCGACTACGTCAACGCGGAACTGCTGGGCTCCACCGACACCAAGATGGTCGGCAGCGTCATCCAGACCCAGTTCCTGCGCGTCCTCGACTACCCGACGGCGGCCGCGCTCTCGTTCATCCTCATGGCGGTCGTCCTGATCGCGGTCACCCTCTACATCCGCCGCTCCGGGACGGAGGACCTGGTCTGATGCCCGTACTGCGCTGGCTGCGACGCCACCTCATCGTCATCGCGGGTCTGCTGACCCTCGCCTACATGATCCTGCCGAACATCGTCGTGATGGTGTTCTCCTTCAACAAGCCCAACGGGCGGTTCAACTACTCCTGGCAGCGCTTCTCGCTGGACGCCTGGAAGGACCCCTGCGGGGTGGCCGACATGTGCGGCTCGCTCTCGCTCTCCCTCCAGATCGCCGTCTGGGCCACGGTCGGCGCGACCGTGCTCGGCACGATGATCGCCTTCGCCCTGGTCCGCTACCGCTTCCGGGCGCGCGGCGCGATCAACTCGCTGATCTTCCTGCCGATGGCGATGCCCGAGGTCGTCATGGCCGCGTCGCTGCTCACGCTGTTCCTCAACATGGGCGCGCAGCTGGGCTTCTGGACGATCCTCATCGCGCACATCATGTTCTGCCTCAGCTTCGTCACGACGGCGGTCAAGGCGCGCGTCATGTCGATGGACCCCCGGCTGGAGGAGGCGGCGCGCGATCTGTACGCCGGGCCCGTACAGACCTTCGTACGGGTCACCCTGCCGATCGCCGCCCCCGGAATCGCCGCGGGAGCGTTGCTCGCATTCGCGCTCTCCTTCGACGATTTCATCATCACCAATTTCAACGCGGGCTCCACCGTGACCTTCCCCATGTTCGTCTGGGGCTCGGCACAGCGCGGCACGCCCGTGCAGATCAACGTCATCGGCACGGCAATGTTCATCATTGCGGTACTGGTGGTTCTCGCCGGCCAGCTCATCGCGAACCGGCGAAAGAACAGCGCACGACCCTGAAAGTCCCGAAGGAGTTGGAAACCATGGCCCCAGTTGCCATGCGCACCGCCGCCCAGTCACTCGCCGACGCGAAGCCGGTCTCGTTCTGGCTGGACGACCCCGGCAGGCCACAAGCGCTCCCCGCGCTCATCGGCGACGAACACTGCGATCTCCTCGTCATCGGCGCCGGCTACAGCGGACTGTGGACCGCGCTGCTCGCCAAGGAGCGCGAACCGGAACGCGATGTCGTACTGATCGAGGGGCACGAGACGGGCTGGGCCGCCTCCGGCCGCAACGGCGGATTCTGCGCCGCCTCCCTCACCCACGGCCTGTCCAACGGGCTGGAGCGCTGGCCCGAGGAGATCGGGAAACTGGAGGAGCTGGGCGCGCGCAACCTCGACGCCATCGAGGAGGCGGTCGCCCGCTACGGCATCGACTGCGAGTTCGAGCGCACCGGCGAAATCGATGTCGCCACCCAGCCCCACCAGCTCGAAGAGCTGCGGGAATGGCACCAGGAGCTGGAGCGGCGCGGCTTCGGCGGCGTGGAGTTCCTCGACCGTGACGCACTGCGCGCCCATGTCGACTCACCGACATTCTTGGGTGGCCTCTGGGACCGCCGCGGGGTCGCGATGCTGCACCCCGCCAAGCTGGCCTGGGGACTCAAGCAGGCCTGTCTCGACCTGGGAGTGCGGATCTACGAGCACACCCGCGGCCTGGAGCTGGCCGGAACCGGAACCGGAATGGCGGTCCGCACCCCGTACGGAAAGGTCCTCGCCCGCCGCGTCGCCCTCGGCACGAACATCTTCCCGTCGCTCGTGAAGCGGGTGCGCCCGTACACCGTCCCGGTCTACGACTACGCGCTGATGACGGAGCCGCTGACCGCCGAACAGCTCGCCGCCATCGGCTGGCGGAACCGGCAGGGTCTGGGGGACAGCGCCAACCAGTTCCATTACTTCCGGCTCTCCGCGGACAACCGGATCCTGTGGGGCGGATACGACGCGATCTATCCGTTCGGGGGGCGGCTCAGTGCCGATCTCGACCAGCGGCCGGAAACGTTCCTGAAGCTCGCCGGGCAGTTCTTCGCATGCTTCCCGCAATTGGCGGGAGTGCGTTTCACCCATGCCTGGGGCGGCGCCATCGACACCTGTTCCCGATTCTCCGCATTCTTCGGTACGGCCCATCAGGGCCGGGTCGCCTATGCCGCCGGATACACCGGACTCGGCGTCGGAGCCACCCGGTTCGGCGCCGATGTGATGCTCGACCTCCTCGCCGGCGAGCGGACGGAGCGGACCGCGCTGGAGATGGTGCGCAGCAAGCCGATGCCGTTTCCGCCGGAGCCCCTCGCGTGGGCCGGAATCGAGCTCACGAAGCGCTCCCTGGCCAGGGCCGACGACAACGGCGGCCACCGCAATCTGTGGCTGCGGACGATGGACCGGATGGGGCTCGGCTTCGACAGCTGAACCCGCCTGTGACCTGCGGCGTCGCTCGGCCGGGCCCACCGTGACCCAGTTCACTACTGGTTGGTAGCCAAACCCGCGTAATGGATCGGTCCCGCCCCGCTCTCTCCCGTGAACGCAGCGGCAGAACCCTGCCGTGCGAGACGGAACGGAGGCGGGCCATGACTGGCTCGGAGGTCAAGGCAGCGGTCGAGTGGCTCGTGTCGGTGGCACCGGATCCCGGTGCCTGCCGGTGGGAGTGGGAGCGCAATCCGCAGGGGATCGCGCTCCTTCCTGCCGGCAAGCGCTGGGACGTGCTGATTCTGCCGGGAGAGCTGGGCCGTCCGACGCTCGATGTGCTCACCCGGCTCATCGACCGGCCGGGGCCGGTCCTCGCCGACTTCGGCGACGCCCGCATCGGGTTCTTCGTGCCGCCGGGCACCGCCGACCACTGGATCGGCACGGGGATCAGGGGCGCGGGCCAGGGCACCTGGATCGTGGTGCCGTATCCGCGGCGGGCCGCCGGCGGGGTGCGCTGGCTGATCCCGCCCGACGGATCGGGCACGCTCACCGACGCCACGCTGCTGGAACTCGCGATGCACGAGGCCGCGGGAGCGGCCGCGGCGGGGGACATCGATGAGGCGGGCGGATGCCAGAGGTCTTGACAACCGGATTGGTCTGGACCATGTTGTGGCCACTCAATTCCCCCCTGCACGGAGGCCGTTGTGGAACGCACGGGACCCCCCGCTCGCATTACCGGACTTCTGGCCGCCTTCACGGCCGCCCTGCTGGCCGCCGGCGGCCTGGCGGCCTCGGCGCCGAGCGCCGCCGCGGCCGACGCCGATCTGGCGCGCAACGGAACCTTCGAGGCCGGCCTGGACGGCTGGAGCTGTACGGGCGGCAGCGGAGCCGCTGTCAGCAGCCCCGTGCACGGCGGCACCTCGGCGCTGAAGGCGACCCCGGCCGGCAGCGACAACGCCAAGTGCTCCCAGACCGTGACGGTCAAGCCCAGCTCCACGTACACGCTGAGCGCCTGGGTGCAGGGCAGCTACGTCTACCTGGGCGCGGACGGCACCGGCACGACCGACGTGTCCACCTGGACGCAGTCCGCCGGCAGCTGGAAGCAGCTCACCACCACGTTCAAGACCGGCGCGTCCACCACCTCGGTCAGCGTCTACACGCACGGCTGGTACGGCACCCCCGCCTACTACGCCGACGACCTCACCCTCGTCGGCCCCGGCGGCGATCCGGTCGCGCTCCCGGCGGTGCCCGCGGGCCTCAAGGCCGGCACGGCCACCGCGTCCTCGGTCCCGCTGTCCTGGACGGCGTCCGCGGGCGCCACCGGCTACAACGTCTACCAGGGCGGCACGAAGGTCCTCTCCGCCACCGGCACCTCGGCGACCGTGACGGGTCTCGCGGCCTCCACCGCGTACAGCTTCCAGGTCACCGCCACCAACGCGGCGGGCGAGTCCGCCAAGTCCGCCGCGGTGCCCGCCACCACCAAGACCGCCGGCAGCGGGGGAGGCGGCAACACGGACCTGCCGGCCCACGCCCTCGTCGGCTATCTGCACTCCAGCTTCGCCAACGGCTCCGGCTACACCCGGATGGCGGACGTCCCCGACTCCTGGGACGTCATCGACCTGGCCTTCGGCGAGCCGACCTCCGTCACCTCCGGCGACATCCGCTTCTCGCTCTGCCCGGTCGCCGAGTGCCCGAACGTCGAGTCCGCGGCCGAGTTCAAGGCGGCCGTCAAGGCCAAGCAGGCCGCGGGCAAGAAGGTGCTGATCTCCATCGGCGGCCAGAACGGACAGGTGCAGCTCGCCACCACCGCCGCCCGTGACACCTTCGTCTCCTCGGTCAGCAAGATCATCGACGAGTACGGTCTGGACGGACTGGACATCGACTTCGAGGGCCACTCGCTCTCGCTGAACACCGGCGACACCGACTTCCGCAGCCCCACCACGCCGGTCGTCGTCAACCTGATCTCCGCGGTGAAGACCCTCAAGGCCAAGTACGGCGAGAAGTTCGTCCTCACCATGGCCCCCGAGACCTTCTTCGTGCAGCTCGGCTACCAGTACTACGGCTCGGGCCCGTGGGGCGGCCAGGACCCGCGCGCCGGCGCCTACCTCCCGGTGATCCACGCCCTGCGCGACGACCTCACCCTGCTGCACGTCCAGGACTACAACTCGGGCTCCATCATGGGTCTGGACAACCAGTACCACTCGATGGGCGGCGCCGACTTCCACATCGCGATGACCGACATGCTGCTGACCGGCTTCCCGGTGGCGGGCGACCAGACCAAGGTCTTCCCCGGTCTCCGTCCCGACCAGGTCTCCATCGGCCTGCCGGCCTCCACCCAGGCGGGCAACGGCCACACCTCGCCCGCCGAGGTCACCAAGGCGCTGAACTGCCTGACGAAGAAGACCGACTGCGGCTCGTACGCCACCCACGGCACCTGGTCCGGACTCCGCGGACTGATGACCTGGTCGATCAACTGGGACCGCTTCAACAACTGGGAGTTCTCGAAGAACTTCGACGCCTACTTCGGCGGCTGAGCACCAGCGGGAGGAGCAGCAGCCCGCACAGGAACCAGCTGCCCAGCACGTCCAGCGGCCAGTGATAGCCGCGCAGCACCAGACCGATGCCCGTCGCCGCCGTCAGCAGGACAGCGGCGACGGGCATCATCCATGAGCGCCTCACATACGGGGCGAGCAGCAGCGCGGCGGCCCCGTACGCCACCGCCGCGGTCGCCGCATGGCCCGAGGGGTAGTAGCCGGTGGCGTCGGTCAGCGGCCCGGGGCGGGCGATCCAGTCCTTGAGCGGGACGACGAACAGCGGCACCGCGGCCATGGTGAGCGCCGCGTACAACGGCTCGCGGCGCTCACCGCGCACCAGGCTCCAGACGATCGCGCAGCCCAGCACCGGCAGCGCGATCTGCGTATTGCCGAGATCGGCGAGGAATTCGGTGAGCCGGGCCGGACCGTGACCGACCAGGGCCCGGCCTGCGCGCTCGTCGAGGCCGCGCAGCGGGCCGCCGGCCGCGATCTGCCAGGTCGTGAGCGCGAACAGCGCCAGCAGGCCCGACACCACGGAAACGAGAAGAGCCGTCCGGCCCGGAACAGGGGGGGTTGTTCCGGGCCGGACGGTAGGACCGGTGTGCCGCGCGCCCCGGGGGGTGTGGGGCGGGCGGCCATCCGATCGGTGAGGAGTTCCGGAGCCCGAGGCTCCAGTGGTGTGCGCGAAGGCACGACCAGGACGGCGCTGGGGGAGCTCCGACCCGGTATCGCCCGCAGTCCCCTGCGGGCGGGGTGTTTCTCTCATCTGCGGAAACCGTACGTCAGGCGATGGGGGGACCGACAGCGGGAACGGTATCCCGCCATCGCCCCCGCACACCTTCTTCACAGGCCCTCACCGGGGCGCCGGGCATCCCCGGAGGAAACGCCGCGCGCCGCCTCCGGGACCCGCCGGCCTCAGACCGTGGCGAACGCCTGCTCGATGACGTCGAGACCTTCGCCCAGCAGGTCCTCGCCGATCACCAGCGGCGGCAGGAAGCGCAGGACGTTGCCGTACGTGCCGCAGGTGAGGACGAGGACGCCCTCGGCGTGACAGGCCTTCGCGAGCTGCGCGGCCGCCTCCGGGTTCGGGTCCTTGGTGCCGGACTTCACCAGCTCGATCGCGATCATCGCGCCGCGGCCGCGGATGTCACCGATGAGCTCGCCGTTCGGCAGCTTCGCCCGCATCTCCGCGAGCCGGCCCTTCATGACCTCCTCGATGCGCTTGGCCTTCCCGTTCAGGTCGAGCTCGCGCATCGTCTCGATGGCGCCGAGGGCCCCGGCGCAGGCGACCGGGTTCCCGCCGTACGTACCACCGAGGCCGCCGGCGTGCGCCGCGTCCATGATCTCGGCGCGGCCGGTGACCGCGGACAGAGGGAGGCCGCCCGCGATGCCCTTGGCGGTGGTGATCAGGTCGGGGACGATGCCCTCGTCCTCGCAGGCGAACCACTGGCCGGTGCGGCAGAAGCCGGACTGGATCTCGTCGGCGACGAAGACGATGCCGTTGTCCTGGGCGAACCGCGCGATCGCCGGGAGGAAGCCCTTGGCCGGCTCGATGAACCCGCCCTCACCGAGCACCGGCTCGATGATGATCGCGGCGACGTTGTCCGCGCCGATCTGCTTGGTGATCTGGTCAATGGCCTGGGCGGACGCCTCCGCGCCGGCGTTCTCGGCACCGGTCGGCCAGCGGTAGCCGTACGCCACCGGCACCCGGTAGACCTCGGGCGCGAACGGGCCGAAGCCCTGCTTGTACGGCATGTTCTTCGCCGTCATGCCCATGGTGAGGTTGGTCCGGCCGTGGTAGCCGTGGTCGAAGACGACGACGGCGGTGCGCTTGGTGTACGCACGGGCGATCTTCACCGCGTTCTCGACGGCCTCCGCGCCCGAGTTGAACAGCGCGGACTTCTTCGCGTGGTCGCCCGGCGTCAGCTCGGCGAGCTGCTCGCAGACCTCGACGTACCCCTCGTACGGAGTGACCATGAAACAGGTGTGGGTGAAGTCGGCGAGCTGCGCCGACGCGCGCCGCACCACGGCCTCGGCGGAGGCGCCGACCGACGTCACGGCGATGCCGGAGCCGAAGTCGATCAGCCGGTTGCCGTCCACGTCCTCGATGACCCCGCCACCGGCACGGGCGATGAACACCGGCAGCGTGGAGCCCACACCGGCGGCGACCGTCGCGAGACGGCGGGCCTGCAGCTCCACCGACTTCGGGCCGGGAATGGCGGTGACGAGGCGGCGCTCCTGCGGAATAGCGGTCATGCGGGGCTCCTGGGGGTGTTTCGGACGCTTCTGTTTCTGCAGGCTAGGGGCGGGGACGGGGCGCGGGCATGCTCCGATCGGGAGTGGTGGGGGGCGTGTCCTTGTCCGCGGCGGACAGAAGGCGGTACGGGGGACGGGGCGGCCCGTTCCCCTTCACTATCCGGGCGCGTTGCTGAACTCCCCGTGTCCGCGCACTAGATTGGCCGTGCAGCGGTCGGACCTGGCTGGTCAGGGGGCAATGGTTCATGGACAACGAAGGCACGTACGGCGCCCGGGGCACGCGGGGTGCGCAGCCGCCCGACGGCCGCTCCGGCGGGCCCTGGAGCTCCGTGCCGCACCCGGCGGGACCGCCGCCGGCGCGGCCGCCCGGCCCGCCGCCCATGGCCCCGCCCGCGTTCCCGCCGACGGTGCCGCCGCCCAGCGGGCCGCCGCACCTTGTCGGTGCGCCCCGAGGGGGAACACCGATCGCCCGGTGGTTGGACACCCCCCGCCCTGCTGCTGGCCCCGGGGTCTGGCGGTACGCATACGTGCCGCGGCCCGCCGAGAAGCCTCCTCGGCCGTCTCTGCTGGGGCGCTTGCTCACCCTGGTGCTCGCTCTCCTCCTCGTGGCATACAGCTCGGGCTACCGCATTCCCTACCTGAGTCTCCCGTTCCGTTACCTCACGCCGCGGGACTGGTGGACGTATGGCAACGAACTCCGGCCGGGTGTCGCTCCGGACATTGCCTACGCCTGGCAGGCCCTCTACTTCCAAGCCATGGCTCTCCTGCTCGTGCTATGGGCGGCAAAGCTCGGAAACTGGGCGGGGTTCTTCCGTCACTACGCAGGGGCGAACTTCGCGCGCGTGAGACTGATGGCAACGGGGCTGGGCGCGTTCATCGCTCTGTGGGTCGTCTGGAACGGCAGCGTGCCCCTCTTGGAGATCGTCTTCCTGGCGATTCCGAGAAGTCTTCTGCGTGCCGACGGCAGTGCGTTCACCGTGACTCTGGTCGCCTACGGTGCCTACGCCATGGTCGCCGCTGTGGTGGTGTGGCCTTTCGCCCGTATCGGCCGGTGGCACGCCGCTGTCACGGAATTCCGGCAACGCCGGGCGGGCGCACAGACGCGACTCCCGGCCGCGCTCGCCCGCGAGGACTCGGCGCGCTGGCCCGAACTGCGTGCCGCGGGACTCCCCGAAGCGGCGGACGTCCTTACCGGCGCAGTCCAGGCCGAGCGCATGAACGACGTCGACTGCGCGCGGCTGGGCCAGGCGTGGGAGCGGGCACGGTTCAGCCCTGATCGCCTCGCTGCCTTTGCGGCAGAGACCGTACGCAAAGGGCCGGATGCCTTCCTTCACCCCTCGGGGAGCCGGGACCTGCCACTGCGGTCCGCCCGTCACGACCTGCTGACCGATCAGGTCCGTATCGGTGTCTGTGTCGACAATGATCGCAATGCCTACGCGCGCCGAGGCACGGGTGTCGCTCTGGAACCCGCCGTCCTGGGAACCTCCCTGTTGGCGGTCGGGCCGTCCGGCGCGGGCAAGACCGCCCGGCTGGTGCGGCCGGTCGTCGAGACGCTGGCGCTCCAGGCGCTCGCCGGCAAGGCCGCCGTGCTCGCCGTGGGCGCGGCGGGGGCCTCGCTCGGTCCGGACGAGGCGTTCGACATCGTCGTGAAGGTCGGTGATCCCGCGTCCCTGCACGACTTCGATCTCTACGGCGGTACGACCGATCCCGACGAGGCAGCGGCCACTCTCGCGGAAGGGCTGGTCGGAGACGTTCCGGACCTGGACAGCCGACGCGCGGCTCTCGCGCTCGGCCAGTTGCTCGGTCCCTATCGCACCGTCCATGGCCACTTCCCGTCCGTACCGGAGCTCCGTGAACTTCTCGCGGGGAGCGAGTCGGCCCTCGCCCAGCTGCGACAGGCTCTGGAGGAGGGCGGCCACCACGCCATGTTGCGTGAGCTGGATGCCCGAGTGCGTCACACGGGCAGCAGCGGGGACCCGGCCACGGTCCTCGCCGAGCGGATCGGCCTGCTCGACCGGCCCGCTTTCGCGGGGTTCTTCGCCACCGGTGCTGACGCCCGGCCCTTTACTCTCCGCTCGCTCGAACAGCACCCGGTCAGGGTTCGGATCGATCTTCCGGAACGCGTGCACGCCGGTGCGTCGAGGGTCCTGACCCGTCTGATTCTCGCGCAGTTCAACTCGATCGCCGCAGCGCGAACGGAGCGCTCGCGCTTCGCCTGTCTGGTGCTCGACGACGCGACCGGCACGATCACTCCCGGAACCGTCAGGGGTCTGCGGCATCTCAGGTCCGTCAATGCCGGTGCGGTGCTGGCACTGCGAACCGTGGACGACGTTCCCGAAGGGCTGCATTCCGCACTGCTCGGTGCCATGGGGTGCGGGATGATCTTCTCCGGCGTCACCACCTGGGACGGAAAACGGTTCTCGGAAGCCTGGGGCAAGGAATGGGTCACGGTCCGGGAAGTGGCCAAGCACACCGTTTTCGCGGACCAGCCGGTCACCCGTGCTCTGCACACACTGCGGAAGCTGGCCACAGGCAACGCTGTCACCACCGACGCAGTCACCGTGCGACAAGTGGAGCGGGAGCGCTGGTCGGCGTCACAGCTGGCCTACGAACTGCCGGCCGGTCACGCGGTCCTCTCCCTCACCACCGTCGACGGCGAGCACGCGCCCCCGCTCCTGGTACAGCTGGGAGGCTGACGGGCGACGTGGGAGTAGGGGTACAGGAGGGCTGGGAGCGGTTACGGGAACCCTGCCGCCCTGGCAGAATCGATGGCAGCCGTTCATACGGGACGGCACAATCGACGCCCCCTCCCAAAGGTCGCCCGTCCCATGCCCCCCACGCTCGCCTCGCTCGTCCAGCACTCGGCGCTCAAGCTCACGGTCCGTGCGGGGGCCGACCGGCTCGACACGCCCGTGCGCTGGGCGCACGCCAGCGAGCTGGCCGACCCCGTCCGCTACATGGAGGGCGGGGAGCTGCTGCTGCTCACCGCGACCAATCTCGACGCCGAGAGCCCGGAAAGCATGCAGCGGTACGTGCGCCGGCTGGCCGGGTCCGGAGTCGTCGGGGTGGGCTTCGCCGTCGGCGTGAACTACGACGAGGTACCGAGGGCACTGATCGACGCCGCGGAGGAGGCGGGTCTGCCGCTCCTCGAAGTGCCCCGCCGCACCCCGTTCATCGCCATCGCCAAGGCGGTCTCCTCGGAGATCGCCGCCGACCAGTACCGGGCCGTCACCGCCGGCTTCGAGGCGCAGCGCGAACTCACCAGGGCGGCGCTCGTGGGGGACGGACCCGCCGAACTCCTCATCCGGCTCGCCGCGCACGTCGACGGATGGGCCGCGCTGTACGACGCCTCCGGGGCCGTCGTGGCCGCCGCCCCCGACTGGGCCGCCCGCCGCGCCGCCCGGCTCACCCCCGACGTGGAACGCCTGCGGGACCGGCCTGCCCCCGCCAGCGTGGTCGTCGGCGACACCGAGGACCGGGTCGAGCTCCAGTCCCTGGGCACCGGCCGCCGCGCCCGCGGCGCGCTCGCCGTCGGCACCGGAGCGGCGCTCGGCACCGCGGAACGGTACGCGGTGCACTCGGCGGTCGCCCTGCTCACCCTGACCACCGCCCGCTCCCGCTCGCTCCAGGGCGCCGAACAGCGGCTCGGCGCCGCGGTGCTGCGCATGCTCCTCGCCGGTCAGCCCGACCACGCCCGCGCCGTCGCCGGAGACCTCTACGGCGGACTGCTCGACGCGCCCTTCCGGCTGCTCATCGCCGAGGCCTCCGAACCCTCGACCACGGCACACCTGGCCGAGGCGATGGAGACCGCGGCCTCCCGGTCCGGCGAGACCGTGCTCATGGTGCCCGAGGGCGAACGCCTCGTCGTCCTGGCCGCCGACGGGGGCACCGCCGTCGCCGCCTGCACGGCCTACGCGGAGGCCCAGGAGAAACGGCCCGCGCACGAACCGGCGGAGGACACCGACGTGGTCGTCGGCCTCTCCGCCCCCGCGGGGCCGATCGCCGTCTCGGCCGCGTACAAGCAGGCCGAACAGGCCCTGTCGGTGGCCCGCCGCCGGGGCAGGGCACTGGTCGAGCACGAGGAGCTGGCGACCGGCTCCGTGCTCCCGCTGCTCGCCGACGACGCGGTGCGCGCCTTCGCGGACGCCATGCTCCGCGCCCTGTACGAACACGACACCAAGGGCCGCGGCGACCTGGTCGCCTCCCTGCGGGCCTGGCTCTCCCACCACGGCCAGTGGGACGCCGCCGCCGCCGACCTGGGAGTGCACCGGCACACCCTGCGCTACCGGATGCGGAGGGTGGAGGAGATCCTCGGCCGCTCGCTGGACGATCCGGACAGCCGGATGGAACTCTGGCTCGCCCTCAAGGTCACCAACCCCCCGGCTGCGTAGAAGACACAGGGACCCACCTGCGACAAACCGGAGCACCCCGGAGCGCCTCTGCTCCACCCCGGACAAACGCCAGGTGGGCGGCACGGCCCTACGGTGGGGCGGAACACCCCACGACATCGAAGGGCCGGAACCTCCATGACCTCCACCCACGCCTTCTGGCTGGCCGGCCGCGAGGCCACCGGCGAGGAAAGCTTCGACGTCACCAACCCCTGGGACGGCCGGCTCGTCGGCACCGTCGGCGTGCCCACAGAGGCCCAGGTCGAGGAGGCGGTCGCCGCCGCCCACGCCGTGCGCGACGAGTTCGCCGCGACCCCGGCCCACGTCCGCGCCGCCGCGCTCGACCACGTCGCCCGGCGCCTGACGGAGCGCACCGAGGAGATCGCCCAGCTGATCTCCGCCGAGAACGGCAAGCCCGTCAAGTGGGCGCGCGGCGAGGTCGGCCGTGCCGTCTCGGTGTTCCGGTTCGCCTCCGAGGAGGCCCGCCGCTTCAACGGCGGCGACGCCCAGCGCCTCGACACCGACCCCGGCGGCACCGGACGCCTCGGCCTGACCCGGCGCTTCCCGCGCGGCACGGTCCTGGGCATCGCCCCGTTCAACTTCCCGCTGAACCTCAGCGCCCACAAGGTCGCCCCGGCCATCGCGGTCGGCGCCCCGATCATCCTGAAGCCCGCCCCGGCCACCCCGATCTCGTCGCTGATCCTGGGCGAGCTGCTGGCCGAGACCGACCTGCCGACCGGCTCCTGGTCCGTGCTGACGGTCCCCAACGACCGGATGCCCGCCCTCGTCCAGGACGAGCGGCTGCCCGTGATCTCGTTCACCGGCTCCGCCCAGGTCGGCTACTCGATCATGGACTCGGTGCCGCGCAAGCACTGCACCCTGGAGCTCGGCGGCAACGGCGCGGCGGTCGTCCTCGGCGACTACGCCTCCGAGGCCGACCTGGACTGGGCCGCGACCCGCATCGCGACCTTCTCCAACTACCAGGGCGGCCAGTCCTGCATCTCCGTGCAGCGCGTCATCGCGGACGCCACGGTCTACGACCGGCTGCTCCCGAAGATCGTCGCGGCCGTCGAGGCCCAGGTCACCGGCGACCCGTCCGACGCCGCCACCGACGTCGGCCCGCTGGTCAACGAGGACGCCGCCAAGCGCGTGGAGTCCTGGGTCGACGAGGCCGTACAGGCCGGCGGCACGCTGCTCACCGGCGGCAAGCGCGACGGGGCGACCTACGCCCCGACCGTCCTCACCGACCTCCCCGACGGCGTCAGCCTCTCCTGCGAGGAGGTCTTCGGGCCGGTGCTCTCGGTGCAGAAGGTGGATGGCGAGGCCGAGGCGTTCGCCTCCGTCAACTCCTCCAAGTACGGCCTCCAGGCGGGCGTGTTCACCCACGACCTGCAGACCGCCTTCCGCGCCCACCGCGCGCTGGAGGTCGGCGGCGTGATCATCGGCGACGTCCCCTCGTACCGCGCGGACCAGATGCCGTACGGCGGCACCAAGCAGTCCGGCACCGGCCGGGAGGGCGTCCGGTACGCGATGGACGACTACACCTACGAGCGGGTCCTGGTCCTCACCGGCCTCGCCCTGTAGCCCTGCGGCCCGCAGGGCCGCAGCCGAGCGGCCGGAGCCCACTGCGCGGGGGCTCCGGCCGTTTCCGTGTTCCGCGAGCCGGGCCGGTCACTGGAGTGGCGGCCGACCCGATCGGCGTCCCGAGGATGGTGGCACCGGCAGGAATCGGGTACATACGGACAAGTAGAAGTCCCCCCGACGAAGCGGCGAGGTGAGCTCCTCATGTCCGCACCATCCGCACAACGGCCGTCCGCACCACAGCACACGCCCAAGGTCTCCGAGCGTGAAGCGCGCCAAGTGGCCGAGGACGCGCGCGAGCGGGACTGGCACAAACCCAGTTTCGCCAAGGAACTCTTCCTGGGCCGCTTCCGCCTGGACCTGATCCACCCGCATCCGCTGCCGGCCGGCGAGGACGTCCGGCGCGGCGAGGAGTTCCTCGCCCGGCTGCGCGAGTTCTGCGAGACCCGGATCGACGGGGCGCTGATCGAGCGCGAGGCCAGGATCCCCGACGAGGTGGTCAACGGCCTCAAGGAACTCGGCGCGCTGGGCATGAAGATCGACGTGAAGTACGGCGGTCTGGGCCTGACACAGGTGTACTACAACAAGGCCCTCGCCCTGGTCGGTTCCGCCAGCCCGGCGATCGGCGCCCTGCTCTCCGCCCACCAGTCCATCGGCGTGCCCCAGCCGCTGAAGATCTTCGGCAGCCAGGAGCAGAAGGACACCTTCCTGCCCCGGCTGGCCCGTACCGACATCTCGGCGTTCCTCCTCACCGAACCGGACGTCGGCTCCGACCCGGCACGCCTGGCCACCTCCGCCGTCCCGGACGGCTCCGACTACGTGCTCGACGGGGTGAAGCTGTGGACGACCAACGGGGTCGTCGCCGATCTGCTCGTCGTCATGGCCCGGGTCCCGAAGTCGGAGGGCCACAAGGGCGGCATCACGGCCTTCGTGGTCGAGGCCGACGCCCCCGGCATCACCGTGGAGAACCGCAACGCCTTCATGGGGCTGCGCGGCCTGGAGAACGGCGTCACCCGCTTCCACCGGGTCAGGGTCCCCGCCGCGAACCGCATCGGACCGGAGGGCGCCGGGCTCAAGATCGCGCTCACCACCCTCAACACCGGACGGCTCTCGCTGCCCGCCATGTGCGTCGGCTCCGGGAAATGGTGTCTGAAGATCGCCCGCGAGTGGTCGGCGGTCCGCGAGCAGTGGGGCAGGCCGGTCGCCCGGCACGAGGCCGTCGGCTCGAAGATCTCCTTCATCGCCGCGACCACCTTCGCCCTCGAAGCGGTCGTCGACCTCGCCTCCCAGATGGCCGACGAGAACCGCAACGACATCCGGATCGAGGCCGCGCTCGCCAAGCTGCTGGGCTCCGAGATGGGCTGCCTGATGGCCGACGAACTCGTCCAGATCCGCGGCGGCCGCGGCTTCGAGACCGCGGAGTCCCTGGCCGCCCGCGGTGAACGGGCCGTCCCCGCCGAGCAGATGCTCCGGGACATGCGCATCAACCGGATCTTCGAGGGCTCGACGGAGATCATGCACCTGCTGATCGCCCGCGAGGCCGTCGATGCCCACCTGAAGGTCGCCGGGGACATCATCGACCCCGACAAGCCGCTCTCCGCCAAGGCCAGGGCGGGCGCCAACGCCGCCGGGTTCTACGCCCGGTGGCTGCCCAAGCTCGTCGCCGGACCCGGACAGCTTCCGGGCACCTACGGGGAGTTCCACCCCGCGGGCCATGCCGATCTGTCCGGCCACCTGCGCTGCGTCGAGCGCTCCTCCCGCAAGCTGGCGCGCTCCACCTTCTACGCCATGTCGCGCTGGCAGGGCCGGATGGAGACCAAGCAGGGCTTCCTCGGCCGGATCGTCGACATCGGCGCGGAACTCTTCGCGATGAGCGCCGCCTGCGTCCGGGCCGAACTCCTGCGCACCGGCGGCGACCACGGCCGCGAGGCGTACCAGCTGGCCGACGCCTTCTGCCACCAGTCCCGCGTCCGGGTCGAGGAACTCTTCACCCGGCTGTGGTCCAACACCGACGACCTGGACCGGCGCGTGGTCGACGGCGTCCTGTCCGGCACGTACACCTGGCTGGAGGAGGGCATCGTCGACCCGAGCGGCGAAGGCCCGTGGATCGCTGACGCCACCCCCGGCCCCTCCACCCGGGACAACGTGCACCGGCCCATCCGCTGAGCGCCTGACGCCGGACCCGGCGGGGCGCGTCCACTCGCTGGACGCGCCCCGCCGCCGCGCGTGCGGCACGGCAGAATGGGGACCCGTGACCGTCATCCACGTCCCCGGTTCCAAGTCCGTCACCGCGCGCGCCCTCTTCCTCGCCGCCGCCGCGAACGGCACCAGCACGCTCGTACGTCCACTGGCCTCCGACGACACCGAGGGCTTCGCCGAGGGGCTCACCGGTCTCGGCTACGAGGTGGTGCGGGAGGCGGACCGCTGGCGGATCACCGGCCGCCCGTCCGGGCCCGCCGCCACCGAGGCCGACATCTACTGCCGCGACGGCGCGACCACGGCCCGCTTCCTGCCGACGCTCGCCGCGGCCGGGGCCCGCGGCACCTACCGCTTCGACGCCTCCGCGCAGATGCGCCGCCGCCCTCTCGCCCCGCTCACCGAGGCACTGCGGACCCTCGGCGTCGACCTCCACCACGAGGCGGCCGAGGGCCACCACCCGCTGCGGATCACCGCCGCGGGCATCAGGGGCGGCGAACTGACCCTGGACGCCGGGCAGTCCAGCCAGTACCTCACCGCGCTGCTGATGCTCGGACCGCTGACGGCCGAGGGGCTCCGGATCACCGTCACGGAGCTGGTGTCGGCGCCCTACATCGAGATCACCCTCGCGATGATGCGGAGCTTCGGCGTCGAGGTCACCCGCGGCGGCCCCGGCGGCCCCGGCGGCACCGTCTTCACGGTGCCGCCCGGCGGCTACCGGGCCACCACCTACGCCGTCGAGCCGGACGCGTCCACCGCGAGCTACTTCTTCGCCGCGGCGGCCCTCACCGGCCGGGAGGTCACCGTCCCCGGACTCGGCCGGGACGCCCTCCAGGGCGACCTGGCGTTCGTCGACGTACTGCGCAGGATGGGCGCCGAGGTGCGCACGACCGCCGGATCCACCACCGTCCGCTCCACCGGGACGCTCCGCGGCCTCACCGTCAACATGCGCGACATCTCCGACACCATGCCGACGCTGGCGGCGATCGCCCCCCACGCCTCGGGGCCGGTGCGCATCGAGGACGTCGGCAACACGCGCGTGAAGGAGTGCGACCGGCTGGAGGCGTGCGCCGGGAACCTGCGGCGGATGGGCGTCACGGTCGCGACGGGCCCGGACTGGATCGAGATCCGGCCCGGCACCCCGCGGGCCGCCGAGATCGCCACCCACGGCGATCACCGCATCGTCATGTCGTTCGCCGTCGCCGGCCTGCGGACCCCCGGCCTCACCTACGACGACCCCGGCTGCGTACGCAAGACCTTCCCCCGGTTCCACGAGGCCTTCGCCGGGTTCGCGGAGCTCCTGGCCCGGCAGGAGCCCGGTCCGGGAAATCCCGGGCCGGTGCCCGCGACGGACGGATAGTCTCCGCGGCATGATGTCCGCCCCTGATGTGCTCTCCGTGCTCTCCCTGCTGCGCGAGGCCGGTACGGACGTGGTGATCGCCGGTGGCTGGGGGATCGACGCGCTGGTCGGCGAGGAGACCCGCCCCCACCAGGACCTCGACCTGCTGCACCGCCGCGAACAGGAACCCGCCCTCGTCGCCGCCCTGGTGGCGGCCGGCTACGCGCAGACGGTCGACTGGCGGCCCGTACGGTTCGTCCTCAGCCATCCGTCCGGGGCCGAAATCGACCTGCACCCCCTGGAGTTCGCGCCCGACGGGTCGGCGACCCAGTCGTCGTTCGACCCGCAGGAGCCGTTTCGCTACCCGGCGGAGTGCTTCGTCACCGGCACCGTCGGCGGGACGCCGGTGCGCTGCCTCTCGGTGGCGCAACAGGTCGAGTTCCACCGGGACTACGACCCCCGCCCCGCCGATCTGCAGGACATGGCCCGGCTCCGCGGGGAGTTCGGCGTGGCCACGCATTTCTGAGGCGACCCGGCCCGCCGGTGCCCCGGACCCGCTGCATGCAGCACAATCGAGCGTCGGCCGGGAGCGCGAGTGGCAACCGGAATCCAGCGAACAGGGGACAGGCATGCACGGGGCGAGGAATCTGCGGGGACGGCGGCACCGGGTGGCCGCCGTCGGGATCGCGGCCGCGATGGCCCTGGGCGCGTCCGCCTGCGGCAGCGACGACGACGGCAAGGGCTCCGCCGGAGCGGACAAGGGCGCCAAGGCCCCGGCCGAGCCCTCCGGAACCCGGGCGCTCGACGAGGCCCGGCTGACGGCCGCCTCCTTCACCGACGGCGAGAGCGTCGGCACGTACACCGCGTCCGAGTACGCGCTCGGCAGCCCCCTCGGCGACGCCTACACCGCGGACCCGGCCGGATGCCAGCCGCTCGTCAGCCTCGCCGCCGAGGTCAGCGACCCCGACCCCACCGCCCAGGTGCAGCGCAAGGCCGACGTCCCGGAGGAGATGCTCGGCGTCACCGTCGACGTCACGCTGCGCGCCTACGCCAAGGGCGGGGCGGCCACCGTCATGAAGGCACTCGGCAAGGCCGGCCGGGACTGCGCCGGAGGCTTCACCGAGCAGCGGGCCGTCGCCCGCGCGAAGTACCTGAAGGCCGAGCCCGCCAAGGCCCCCGCCTTCGCCTCCGAGGCCGACGAGTCGAAGGCGTACCGCTTCACCATCCTCGACGTGAAGGGGAAGGAGAAGCTGTACGAGTACCTCACCGTCGTCCGCTCCGGCTCCACCACCCTCGCCTTCCGCGCGGAGATCACCTCCACCAAGGACATCGGCGGCGTCCCGCCCGAGATCATGGCCGCCCAGTGGGCGAAGTTCCGTGCGGCCAAGGGCTGAGGGGCCGAGATGAGCGAGCAGCCACGACCCGGCGCCAGGGGCGCCCTGTCCACGCACACAGCGGATGCGGCAACAATGGGGGCCATGAGCGACAGCCCTGCCCCCCTAGCAGACCCGCACCTCGTCTTCGACGCCGTGGAAGGCCGCCGGGATCTCGTCATCCTCGGCTCCACCGGGTCCATCGGCACCCAGGCCATCGACCTGGTGCTGCGTAATCCCGACCGTTTCCGTGTCACCGCGCTCTCCGCGGCGGGCGGCAGGGTCGCCCTCCTCGCCGAACAGGCACGCCGACTGCGGGTGCGCACGGTGGCGGTCGCCGCTCCCGAAGCGGTGCCCGCCCTGCGCGAGGCACTGCGGCAGGAGTACGGAACCGGGGAACAGCTCCCCGAGATCCTCGCCGGGCCGAACGCCGCCACGGAACTCGCCGCCGGCGACTGCCACACCGTGCTCAACGGGATCACCGGCTCGATCGGCCTCGCGCCCACGCTGGCCGCGCTCAAGGCGGGCCGCACCCTGGCACTCGCCAACAAGGAGTCGCTGATCGTCGGCGGTCCGCTGGTCAAGGCGCTGGCCGCGCCGGGGCAGATCATCCCGGTCGACTCCGAGCACGCCGCCCTCTTCCAGGCGCTGGCGGCAGGCAAGCGCAGCGACGTGCGCAAGCTCGTCGTCACCGCGTCCGGCGGCCCGTTCCGCGGACGCACCAGGAGCGAGCTCGCGGACGTCACGAGGGAACAGGCACTCGCGCACCCGACCTGGGCCATGGGCCCGGTCATCACGATCAACTCGGCGACCCTGGTCAACAAGGGGCTGGAGGTCATCGAGGCGCACCTCCTCTACGACATCCCCTTCGACCGCATCGAGGTCGTGGTCCACCCCCAGTCGTACGTCCACTCCATGGTGGAGTTCACCGACGGGTCGACCCTCGCCCAGGCCACCCCGCCCGACATGAGCGGACCGATCGCCATCGGCCTCGGCTGGCCGCAGCGCGTCCCCGACGCCGCCCCCGCCTTCGACTGGTCGAAGGCCTCGGCCTGGGAGTTCTTCCCGCTGGACACCGAGGCGTTCCCGTCCGTCGGGCTCGCCCGGCACGTGGGCACGCTGGGCGGCACCGCGCCGGCGGTGTTCAACGCGGCCAACGAGGAGTGCGTGGACGCCTTCCTGGCCGGACGACTGGCGTTCAACGGCATCATGGACACCGTCACCGCGGTGGTGGCCGAACACGGGACGCCGCCGACGGGAACTTCACTGACCGTCGCGGACGTCCTTGAAGCGGAGGCCTGGGCACGGACCCGGGCCCGTGAACTCTCGGCCAAGGCCGCAGCGGAGGCGCGCGCATGAGTATGACGTCGGTCCTGTTGACCGTTCTGGGCATCGCTGTCTTCGCCATCGGCCTGCTGTTCTCCATCGCCTGGCACGAGCTGGGACACCTCTCGACGGCGAAGCTGTTCGGCATCCGCGTCCCCCAGTACATGGTCGGCTTCGGCCCGACGGTCTGGTCGCGCAAGAAGGGCGACACGGAGTACGGGATCAAGGCCATCCCGGCCGGCGGCTACATCCGCATGATCGGGATGTTCCCGCCCGGCCCGGACGGGCGGCTGGAGGCGCGCTCCACCTCGCCGTGGCGCGGCATGATCGAGGACGCCAGATCGGCCGCCTTCGAAGAGCTGGAGCCGGGCGACGAGAAGCGGCTCTTCTACACGCGCAAGCCGTGGAAGCGCGTGATCGTCATGTTCGCCGGACCGTTCATGAACCTGATCCTGGCCGTCGCCATCTTCCTCGGCGTGGCCATGACCTTCGGGTTCCAGACCCAGACGACCGAGGTCGCCGGCGTCCAGAAGTGCGTGATCTCCCAGAGCGAGAAGCGGGAGACCTGCAAGAAGTCCGACCCGGTCTCGCCCGCCCAGGCGGCCGGACTCCGGGAGGGCGACAAGATCGTCGCCTTCAACGGCCAGAAGGTCGACGAGTGGTCCACGCTCTCCGACCGGATCCGCGACACGATCGGCCCCGCCACCATCACGGTCCAGCGCGACGGCCAGGAGCAGACCCTGCACGCCGTGCTCAAGAAGAACGCGGTGGCGAAGAAGGACTCCGAAGGCGAGGTGATCCCCGGGAAGTTCGTCTCCGCCGGCTACCTCGGATTCGCGGCGCAGACGGAGATCATCCCGCTCTCCTTCGGTGACTCGGTCGTCCGCATGGGCGACATGATCGAGAACGGCGTCGACTCGATCATCGCCCTGCCGTCCAAGATCCCGGACCTCTGGAACGCGGCCTTCTCGGACGGCGAGCGTGCGGCCGACTCCCCGGTGGGCGTCGTCGGTGCGGCCAGGATCGGCGGCGAGGTGATGACGCTGGACGTTCCGGCGCAGAACCAGATCGCGATGATGCTGTTCCTGCTGGCCGGCTTCAACCTCTCGCTGTTCCTCTTCAACATGCTGCCGCTGCTGCCGCTGGACGGCGGTCACATCGCGGGAGCGCTGTGGGAGGCCGGCCGCCGGAACGCGGCGCGCCTCTTCAAGCGCCCCGACCCCGGTCCCTTCGACGTCGCCAAGCTGATGCCCGTCGCCTACGTGGTGGCCGGAGTGTTCATCTGCTTCACCCTGCTCGTGCTGGTGGCCGACGTCGTGAATCCGGTCAAGATCACCTGACCGGTGAGACGGAAACACCTGCTGTGACCCGAGCGACCGCGGAGGCGCACGACGCGTCCGGTGGCCCACATTTTGTGCGGACGCCGGACGTCGTGTGCCTCAGGTTGTCCTCGGTGCCGTAACCTCGAAGGTCGGAGCCCGCCGATCTCGGGACGTTGATCCACACCTTGGGGATGCTCAGCGCATGACTGCGATTTCTCTCGGAATGCCTACCGTTCCGACCCAGCTCGCCGTACGGCGGGTCAGCCGCAAGATCCAGGTCGGGTCGGTGGCGGTCGGCGGGGACGCACCGGTTTCGGTGCAGTCGATGACGACGACGCGTACGTCGGACATCGGTGCGACTCTGCAGCAGATCGCGGAGCTGACGGCGTCGGGGTGCCAGATCGTGCGGGTGGCGTGCCCGACGCAGGACGACGCGGACGCGCTCGCGACGATTGCGCGGAAGTCGCAGATCCCGGTGATCGCGGATATCCACTTCCAGCCGAAGTACGTGTTCGCGGCGATCGACGCGGGCTGTGCGGCGGTGCGGGTGAACCCGGGGAACATCAAGCAGTTCGACGACAAGGTGAAGGAGATCGCGCGGGCCGCCAATGACGCGGGGACCCCGATCCGGATCGGGGTGAACGCCGGTTCTCTGGACGCGCGGCTGCTGAAGAAGTACGGCAAGGCGACGCCCGAGGCGCTGGTGGAGTCGGCGCTGTGGGAGGCGTCGCTCTTCGAGGAGCACGGCTTCCGGGACATCAAGATCTCGGTCAAGCACAACGACCCGGTCGTGATGGTGAACGCCTACCGGCAGCTCGCCGCGCAGAGCGACTACCCGCTCCACCTCGGTGTGACCGAGGCCGGTCCGGCGTTCCAGGGGACCATCAAGTCGGCCGTCGCCTTCGGCGCCCTGCTCAGCGAGGGCATCGGCGACACGATCCGCGTCTCCCTGTCCGCGCCGCCGGCCGAGGAGGTCAAGGTCGGGCTCCAGATCCTGGAGTCGCTGAACCTCAAGCAGCGCCGCCTGGAGATCGTGTCCTGCCCCTCGTGCGGCCGCGCCCAGGTCGACGTCTACAAGCTCGCGGACCAGGTCAGCGCCGGCCTGGAGGGCATGGAGGTGCCGCTGCGCGTCGCCGTGATGGGCTGTGTCGTCAACGGCCCCGGCGAGGCCCGCGAGGCCGACCTCGGCGTCGCGTCCGGCAACGGCAAGGGCCAGATCTTCGTCAAGGGCGAGATCATCAAGACCGTGCCCGAGTCGAAGATCGTCGAGACCCTCATCGAGGAAGCCCTGAAGATCGCCGAGCAGATGGAGAAGGACGGCATCGCCTCCGGCGAGCCCAAGGTCTCCATCAGCTAGAAAGTGATGCGGAAGCCCCGCCCATGACACCCGTGACAGCGCCCCGCCGGAGCAGCCAGCTCCGCGGGGCGCTGTCCGTGAGCGAGCTCACCGCGTTCCGCGGAGGCTGTTCACGGCCACGAGCGGCGCCCAACGGCCTCTTTCGGTACAGTGCGGAAATCAGCAGACCGCATGGTGAGGCCCCCTCGTGTTGACGCAGACCACCACCCGGGTCCTCGAACCCAGCGACCTCGGCGCCGCACTCGCGGTGCTGGAGAGCGAACCCGTAGCCAACGCCTTCGTGACCTCCCGGGTCCAGATCGCAGGCCTCGACCCATGGCGTCTCGGCGGCGAGATGTGGGGCTGGTACGCCGACGGGCGGCTGCGCTCCCTCTGCTACTCCGGCGCCAACCTCGTCCCCATCTGCGCCACCCCCGAAGCCGTCAGGGCCTTCGCCGACCGGGCCCGCAGGGCCGGCCGCCGCTGCTCCTCGATCGTCGGCCCCGCCGAGCGGACCGCACAGCTGTGGCGGCTCCTCGAACCGGGCTGGGGCCCCGCCCGCGAGGTCCGGGCCAACCAGCCGCTCATGGTCGCAGAGAGCCCCGCCACGGACGTGGCGCCCGATCCGCAGGTCCGCCGCGTCCGCAAGGACGAGATGGACATCCTGATGCCGGCCTGCGTGGCCATGTTCACCGAGGAGGTCGGCATCTCCCCGCTCGCGGGCGACGGCGGACTCCTCTACCAGGCCCGCGTCGCCGAACTCATCGCCGCCGGCCGCTCCTTCGCCCGGATCCAGGACGGCAAGGTCGTCTTCAAGGCCGAGATCGGCGCCACCACCTCCCAGGCCTGCCAGATCCAGGGCGTCTGGGTCGCCCCGGAATTCCGCGGCCGCGGATACTCCGAGACCGGCATGGCGGCCGTCCTGCGCCACGCGCTGACCGAGGTCGCGCCGATCGTCAGCCTGTACGTCAACGACTACAACACCCCCGCACGCAGGTCCTACAGCCGGATCGGCTTCCGCGAGGTCGGCGCGTTCATGAGCGTGCTGTTCTGACCCGGCCGCCCGCACCGCCCCCGTCCCGCGCCGACCCGTACCCCGCACCCCGCCACGGACAGTAGGGTCTGTCCATGGCAGCAGCTTCCGGGGGCGGCCCCCACAATCCCAGCGTCCGGATCGGACCGATCGATCTCGCCGCACGCGTGGACGAGGCGCTCGCCGTGCAGGCCGTCGCCTTCGGCCTCGGCCCCGACGAGATCGAAGTGCGCCGCCACATCGTCCTCAGACACCTCGACCACCCCCACGCCCGCGCGCTGGGCGCCCTGACCCCTGCCGACCGGCTCGTCGGCTTCGTCTACGGCATGCCGAACGAACGCGGTCACTGGTGGTCCACCGTCGTCGAGCCCTATCTGCGCGCCACCGACGCCACCCGCTGGCTCGACGACTCCTTCGTGATCACCGAACTGCACGTCCACCCGGAGTTCCAGAACCGCGGGATCGGCCGCGCCCTGATCACCACCGTCACCGACGCCGTCGACCAGCCCCGCTCCATCCTCTCCGCGATCGACGCGGAGAGCCCGGCACGCGGCCTGTACCGCTCACTCGGCTATCAGGACCTGGCCCGGCAGGTGCTCTTCCCCAGCGCTCCCAAGCCGTACGCGGTCATGGGAGCACCGCTTCCGCTGCTCCGCCGGACGCGTGAGTGACCCAATCGATTTCCGCCCGCCCGTGCCGCCCGGCTAACCTCCTGCACATCACCCTTCCGAGCAGGAGTTCACCATGGCCCAGGTCCAGCGCATGTCCCGATTGATGATCAAGACACTGCGCGACGACCCGGCGGACGCCGAGACGCTCAACCACAAGCTGCTCGTCCGGGCCGGATACGTACGTCGCACCGCCGCCGGCATCTGGTCCTGGCTGCCTCTCGGCAAGAAGGTCCTGGACAACGTCAGCCGCGTCGTCCGCGAGGAGATGGACGCCATCGGCGGCCAGGAGGTCCTGCTCCCCGCGCTCCTGCCCAAGGAGGCGTACGAGGCGAGCGGCCGGTACGAGGAGTACGGCGACCTGCTGTTCCGGCTCAAGGACCGCAAGGGCGCCGACTATCTCCTGGGCCCCACCCACGAGGAGATCTTCACCCAGGTCGTCAAGGACATGTGCTCGTCCTACAAGGACCTGCCCGTGATCCTCTACCAGATCCAGACCAAGTACCGCGACGAGGCCCGCCCCCGCGCCGGAGTGCTGCGCGGCCGCGAGTTCCAGATGAAGGACTCGTACTCCTTCGACACCACCGACGAGGGTCTCGCCGAGGCGTACCAGCTGCACCGCGCCGCCTACATCCGGATCTTCGAGCGGCTCGGCCTCGACCACCGCATCGTCTCCGCCGTCTCCGGCGCCATGGGCGGCTCGGCGTCCGAGGAGTTCCTCGCGCCCGCCCCGGCCGGCGAGGACACCTTCGTCGACTGTCCCGGCTGCGACTACGCGGCCAACACCGAGGCCGTGACCTACAAGTCCACCCCGGGCGACGCCTCGGGCACCGGTCCCGTCGAGGAGCTGGACACCCCCGACACCCCGACCATCGAGACCCTCGCCGCCCACCTCGGCGTCCCGGCCTCCGCCACCCTGAAGAACCTCCTGGTCAAGGTCGACGGCGAGATCGTCGCCGTGGGCGTGCCCGGCGACCGCGAGGTCGACCTCGGCAAGCTGGGGGAGCACCTCGCCCCCGCCGTCGTCGAGCTCGTCACCGCCGAGGACTTCGTGGGCCGCCCCGACCTGGTACGCGGCTACGTCGGCCCGCAGGGCCTGGAGAAGGTCCGCTACATCGCCGACCCGCGCATCGCGTCGGGCACCGCCTGGATCACGGGCGCCAACAAGGAGGGCACGCACGCGAAGAACGTCGTCGCGGGCCGTGACTTCGAGGTCGACGACTACCTCGACGTCGTCGTCGTCGAGGCGGGCGACCCCTGCCCCAACTGCGGCACCGGCCTCCAGGTGGACCGTGCCATCGAGATCGGCCACATCTTCCAGCTCGGCCGCAAGTACGCCGACATCTTCTCCCTCGACGTCCTCGGCCAGCAGGGCAAGCCCGTCCGCGTCACGATGGGCTCGTACGGCATCGGCGTCTCCCGCGCGGTGGCCGCCCTCGCCGAGCAGACCGCCGACGACAAGGGCCTGTGCTGGCCCCGCGAGATCGCTCCGGCCGATGTGCACGTGGTCGCCGCGGGCAAGGCGCTCCAGACCGAGCTGGCCCTCGACGTCTCCGAGAAGCTGGGCGCGGCCGGGCTGCGCGTCCTGGTCGACGACCGCGCGGGCGTCTCGCCCGGCGTCAAGTTCACCGACTCCGAGCTCATCGGCGTCCCGCAGATCCTGGTCGCCGGCCGCCGCTCCGCCGAGGGCGTCCTGGAGCTGAAGGACCGCCGCACCGGCGAGCGCGAGGAGCTCACCGTCGACGAGGCGATCGCCCGCCTCACCCAGCAGGGCTGAACCACTCCGTCACACGGAAGGGCGCCGCACGGATCTCCGTGCGGCGCCCTTCCGTGTGCGGGAGCTACAGCCAGCCCGCGAACTCCAGCGTCACTTCGCCCTCCTGGCCGCGGCCGGCGGCCAGCGCCCGGGTACCGGACTCCACCGCACGGAACAGCGTCCAGCCGTGCAGCCGCTCACGGTCCACCTCCAGCGCGTCCGCGAGCCTCTTGATCCTGCGCCGGGCCGTCATCGCGCCGCCCGGCGAGGCGATCAGATCCTCGACCCGGTCCCGCACCAGCCGCGCCAGATCGTAGGCCCGCTCGCCGACCAGCGGCTCCGGCCCGACCGTCAGCCAGGGCGCGCGCTCGCCCGAGAGCACCTTGCTCTGCCGGAAGTTGCCGTGCAGCAGCAGGGATTCGGGGGAGTGGGCGACCAGTTCCTCACGCGCGGCCAGGGCCGCGGAGACCAGGGGTTCCAGGTCCGGATCGGCCTCGGCGGCGGCCCGCATCGGCCCGGTCCGGCGCGCGGTCCGTTCGGCGACCGTCTCGAAGGCGTGTCCGGCGGGCGGCTCGACCCACAGCCGCCGTACCGTGCCCGCCGCCTCCAGCAGGGCCTTCGCCTCCGGCAGCGAACGCAGCGACACCTCGGGGTGCAGCCGCTCCAGCAGCAGGGCGCCGGCGGCGGGGTGCCCGGGGAGCATGTCCTCACCCGGCGCGATCAGCTGGACCGCGCCCCAGCCGTTCCAGTGCGCCAGCGCCGCCCTTTCGAGCTCGGGCGCCGCCCCGGACGGAGAGATCTTCAGCGCCGCGGGGGCGCCGTCGCCGCCTCGCACCAGGAGGACCAGGCTGCTGCGCCCGCCCGGGGCCGCGACCCGGTCCACGGACAGTTCCTGCCCGGCCCCGGCCAGCGCTTGCCCGGTCAGTGCGGGCAGCCCCGCGAGCCATTCCCCGGCGGCCGTATCCCCGTACGACTCGCCGAGCGCTCGCACCAGACGCTGCGGCGGTTCAAAACCCATACGTGCCGTGTTCCCTTTCAGAGCCTGCTTCAGCGCGTCGTGCCGGTCCGGCCCTTCGCATCGGAACCGATCCTCGCGTCGGCACCGTCCTCGCGGGAGCCGTCGGCGGCCCGCTCGGCGAGCCCGGGAAAGGGTACGCCGCTGCCCCGCCAGCGCACCGCGCGCACCGCGGCCTCCCGCAGCGCGTCCGCGGCCTCCCGCCGCAGCGGGCCCTCCGCGGCCCGTACGAGGTCGGAGTAGACGTCCGCGACCCGGTCCTCCAGCGCGGCGGCGAGCCGCACCGCCGCGGCTGGTCCTGGCACCGCGAACGGCAGAGCGTACGCGGGGTCCGACGCCACCGGCTCACCGCCCAGCCCGCGCACCGTCCGCACCAGTGCGTCGCGGCGGGCCCGGTGGGCGTGGTGTGCGGCGGTGGCCTCGGCCCGGCGGCCTGCGGCGACCCGGCCGCCCGCCACCCCGTACCCGTACACCGCGGCGTGTTCGGCGGCCAGCGCCGCCTGTGCGGCCTTCAGGGCCCCGTCGCGCACGTCCTCGTCGCTCACGCCTTCGTCTCCTTGGCCAGTTCGGTCAGCAGGTAGGAGTGCGCCGAAGCGGCCGCCGCGACCGAGGCGAGCAGCCGGGCCAGCTCCGGGGGCGCGTCCAGCAGGGCTGCCGTGTGCGAGGCCGCGGCACGGCGCTCGGCGGCGGCCAGTGCCTTGACGGCCTCCCGGGGGCCGCCGGCGGGCCGCGTCCGGACGAATTCGAGCGAGGCCGCCCCGGCCGGGGCGAGGGCCTTGACGTGGGCGCGGACGGCGTCGCGCAGCGGGGTGAGCCCGGCCGCGGTCGCCGGATGGGTGGCGAGCACGTTCTCGTACTGCCCGAGCAGGGACGCCGTCACGCCGACGGCCTTCTTCCGCAGTGACGTCTCCGCCCGCACCGCCGACGAGCGGTCGGACGCGGTCCGGGCACCGGCGTGCGCGGAACCCTTCCGGCCGCCGCCCCCGTCGTCACCGTCGCTTCCGCAGCCGGCCAGTACCGCCCCCATGGCGATCGCTCCCGTCGCGGTGAGCGCGCCCCTGCGCGTCGTCCCCGTGCGCCGCACGTGTTCTCCTTCGGGCCTGGACCTGTCTTGACCGGATGTGTCCGGAAGTGATCACCGCAGGCGAGCGTACCCGCGCTCGCGGGGCCGGCGGACGGCAACACCCCTCCGGACCGGATACCCTTTGACCAGACACGCGACGATCCCCACAACAGCACACGCGGCCGAGGAGTCACCCGGATGAGCACCACCCAGAGCGAGAGGCTGCGCGGGCTGGTAGAACCGCTCGTCAGCGCCGAGCAGCTGGATCTGGAAGAGATCGAAGTGTCCCGGGCCGGCCGCCGCCGGGTGCTGCGGATCATCGTGGACTCCGAAGAGGGCGTGGAGCTCGACACCTGTGCGGAACTGAGCCGGGCGATCTCCGCGCGGCTCGACGAGACCGATGTGATGGGCGAGGACGAGTACGTCCTGGAGGTCAGCTCTCCCGGTGCCGACCGCCCGCTGACGGAACACCGCCACTACGAACGTGCCACGGGCCGGCTGGCCAGGCTCCAGCTGCGCGAGGGCGGCGAGCTGGTGGCCCGCATCCTCGCGGTCGACGACGAGGGCCTCGATCTCGAGGTGCCGGGTGTCAAGGGCCGCAAGCCCACGTCCCGCCGGATCGCCTTCGGGGAGATCGCCAAGGCGCGCGTGGAGCTGGAATTCAACCGCAAGGACAAGAAGGAAGAGGAGGCGTAGCCGTGGACATCGATGTGAAGCTTCTGAAGGGCTTGGCGCAGGACAAGGAGATTCCGTTCGACGTACTCGTCGAGGCGATCGAGTCGGCCCTCCTCATCGCGTACCACCGCACGGACGGCAGTCACCGCCGGGCGCGCGTGGAGCTGGACGAGCGTGGCCATGTGACGGTGTGGGCCAAGGAGGACCCGGCCGATCTGGAGGAGGGCCAGGAGCCCAAGGAGTTCGACGACACCCCGTCGGGCTTCGGCCGGATCGCCGCGACCACCGCCAAGCAGGTCATCCTCCAGCGGCTGCGCGACGCCGAGGACGACCGGACGTTTGGCGAGTACGCGGGCCACGAGGGCGACGTCGTCACCGGTGTCGTCCAGCAGGGCAAGGACCCGAAGAACGTCCTGGTCGACATCGGCAAGCTGGAGGCCATCCTGCCGGTGCAGGAGCAGGTGCCCGGCGAGGAGTACACCCACGGCCTGCGGCTGCGCACCTACGTCGTACGGGTCGCCAAGGGCGTCCGCGGTCCGTCGGTGACGCTGTCGCGGACCCACCCCAACCTGGTGAAGAAGCTCTTCGCGCTGGAGGTCCCGGAGATCGCCGACGGTTCCGTCGAGATCTGCGCGATCGCCCGCGAGGCCGGTCACCGCACCAAGATCGCGGTCCGCTCCACCCGCTCCGGCCTCAACGCCAAGGGCGCCTGCATCGGCCCGATGGGCGGCCGTGTGCGCAATGTCATGGCCGAGCTGCTCGGCGAGAAGATCGACATCGTGGACTGGTCGGACGACCCGGCCGAGATGGTCGCCAACGCGCTGTCGCCCGCCCGGGTCAGCGAGGTCGAGGTCGTGGACCTCGGCGCGCGCTCCGCCCGGGTCACCGTGCCGGACTACCAGCTGTCGCTGGCGATCGGCAAGGAGGGGCAGAACGCCCGTCTCGCCGCCCGTCTGACCGGCTGGCGCATCGACATCCGCCCGGACACCGAGACCGACGCCGAGCGCGACGTGGCCGACCGCGAGCGGGCCGAGCGGGCCCGGGAGCGCGCCGAGCGGAGCTGATCCGGAGACGGGCCGGGCGCCGATTCGACAGCGCGCCGAGGCCCGGCCCGGACCGGGGCACAAGGAATAGAACTCGTCGGCATGCCGCTGAGATCACGACAACATCCGTTCGATCGTTGCCCCAAACAGGTGATGTCGATACGGGGAGGTAGACTTAAACGTGTCTGGCCGGACGCACGCCCGCGCTTGCCCTGAGCGAACCTGTGTGGGATGCCGGGAGCGAGCGGCCAAGAGCGAGCTGCTGCGCATCGTGGCGGATGGGGACGCATGCGTCCCCGACCCACGCGGTACGCTGCCCGGCCGGGGTGCGTATGTACACCCCGCATCTGTCTGTCTCGACCTGGCGGTTCGCCGCCGGGCATTCCCCCGGGCCTTCAAGGCCAAGGGGCCGTTCGATCCCGCCGCAGTACAGCGGTTCGTCGAACGGGTGACACCGTAGGAACAGGAAATTGAACGGCACGGGTCCCCGTGCGGTCAGGTACCTCGCGAGTTGGAAGTAGGTCGAGATTGCGATGAGCACTCGATGAGTACGCGATGAGTACGCCCATGAAGTAGCGACGGTCCGGCGGTAACCCGGACCTAAAAGGAGCGAAGTGGCTAAGGTCCGGGTATACGAACTCGCCAAGGAGTTCGGGGTTGAGAGCAAGGTCGTCATGGCCAAGCTCCAAGAACTCGGTGAATTCGTACGTTCGGCGTCCTCGACGATCGAGGCGCCGGTTGTACGCAAGTTGACTGACGCACTGCAGGGTCCCGGTGGCAACGCCGCCGGCAAGTCCGCTGCAAAGCCTGGCGCGCCCCGCAAGGCCGCCCCCGTGAAGCCCGCAGCGCCCTCCCCGGCCGCTGCGGCACGTCCCGCCGCCCCGAAGCCCGGCGTACCGGCTGCCAAGCCGTCCGCTGCCGAGGCTCCGGAGAGCAGCACCCCCGCTGCGGCCTCCGCGCCGTCCGCGGGCCCGCGTCCGGGCCCCAAGCCCGCACCCGTGAAGCCCGCCCCGGTGACACCGGTGCCCGCAGCCGAGTTCTCGGCTCCGGCCCCGGCACAGCCGGCCGCACCGCAGCAGCAGGCCCCGCGTCCCGCGGGTGCCACCCCGGGACCGCGTCCCGCCGCCAGCCCCGCCCGTCCGGCTCCGGCCGGCGGTCAGCGTGACGGTGGCCGCGAGGGCGGTCAGCGTGACGGCGGCCGTGGCGGCGAGCGCGACGGCGCCCGTGGCGGCGACCGTCCGGCGCGTCCCGCGGGCCAGGGCGCCCCGCGTCCCGGCGCACGTCCGGCGGGTCCCCGTCCGGGCAACAACCCGTTCACCTCCGGTGGCTCGACGGGCATGGCCCGTCCGCAGTCACCCCGTCCCGGTGGCGCCCCGCGTCCCGGTGGCGGCTCGGAGCGCCCCGGCGCCCCGCGTCCGCAGGGCGGCCCCGGCGGCGCCCCGCGCCCGCAGGGTCAGGGTCAGGGCGGCGCACGTCCGTCTCCGGGCGGCATGCCGCGCCCGCAGGCTCCTCGTCCCGGCGGCGCCCCCGGCGCCGGCGGTAACCGTCCCAACCCGGGCATGATGCCGCAGCGTCCCGCTGCCGGCCCGCGTCCCGGTGGTGGCCCCGGCGGTGGCCGTGGTCCCGGTGGTGGCGGCGGCGGTCGTCCCGGCGGCGGTGGCGGCGCAGGCCGTCCCGGTGGCGGCGGCTTCGCAGGCCGTCCGGCCGGTCCCGGTGGCGGTGGCGGCGGTTTCGCAGGCCGTCCCGGTGGCGGCGGTGGCGCTCCCGGCCGTCCGGGTGGTGGCGGCGGCTTCGGCGGCCGTCCCGGCTTCGGTGGTCGTCCCGGTGGTCCCGGTGCCCGTGGTGGCACACAGGGTGCCTTCGGCCGCCCCGGCGGTCCCGCGCGTCGTGGCCGCAAGTCGAAGCGGCAGAGGCGCCAGGAGTACGAGTCGATGCAGGCCCCGTCGGTGGGCGGCGTCATGCTGCCCCGCGGCAACGGGCAGGCTGTCCGGCTGTCTCGCGGTGCCTCGCTCACGGACTTCGCGGAGAAGATCAACGCGAACCCGGCGTCGCTCGTCGGCGTGATGATGAACCTCGGCGAGATGGTCACTGCCACGCAGTCCGTCCCGGACGAGACGCTGAAGATGCTCGCGGACGAGATGAACTTCGTCCTGGAGATCGTCAGCCCCGAGGAGGAGGACCGCGAGCTGCTCGAGTCCTTCGACATCGAGTTCGGCGAGGACGAGGGCGGCGAAGAGGCCCTGGTCTCCCGTCCGCCGGTCGTGACCGTCATGGGTCACGTCGACCACGGTAAGACCCGGCTGCTGGACGCGATCCGCAAGACGAACGTCGTTGCGGGCGAGGCCGGCGGCATCACGCAGCACATCGGTGCGTACCAGGTCGGCGCCGAGGTCAATGGCGAGGACCGCAGGATCACCTTCATCGACACCCCGGGTCACGAGGCGTTCACCGCCATGCGTGCACGTGGTGCGAAGTCCACCGACATCGCGATCCTCGTGGTGGCGGCGAACGACGGTGTGATGCCCCAGACGATCGAGGCGCTGAACCACGCCAAGGCGGCCGACGTGCCGATCGTGGTCGCGGTCAACAAGATCGACGTCGAGGGTGCCGACCCGGTCAAGGTGCGCGGTCAGCTCACCGAGTTCGGTCTGGTGGCGGAGGAGTACGGCGGCGACACGATGTTCGTCGACATCTCCGCCAAGCAGGGCCTCAACATCGAGGCTCTTCTGGAGGCCGTCGTCCTCACCGCCGACGCCTCGCTCGACCTGCGGGCCAACCCGGACCAGGACGCACAGGGTATTGCGATCGAGTCCCACCTCGACCGCGGTCGCGGTGCCGTCTCGACCGTCCTCGTCCAGCGCGGCACGCTGCGCATCGGCGACACGGTGGTCGTCGGCGACGCGTACGGCCGAGTCCGGGCGATGCTCGACGACAAGGGCGAGAACGTCGAGGAAGCGGGTCCCTCGACCCCCGTCCTCGTGCTGGGTCTCACCAACGTCCCGGGTGCCGGCGACAACTTCCTGGTGGTCGACGAGGACCGTACGGCCCGTCAGATCGCCGAGAAGCGTGCCGCTCGTGAGCGCAACGCCAACTTCGCCCGCAAGGGTGTCCGGTTCTCCCTGGAGAACCTGGACGAGGCGCTCAAGGCCGGTCTGGTCCAGGAGCTCAACCTCATCATCAAGGGCGACGCGTCCGGTTCGGTGGAGGCTCTCGAGTCCTCGCTGCTCCAGCTCGACGTCGGTGAAGAGGTCGACATCCGGGTCCTGCACCGCGGTGTGGGTGCGGTCACCGAGTCGGACATCAACCTGGCGACCGGCTCCGACGCCATCGTGATCGGCTTCAACGTGCGCGCCGCAGGGCGTGCCGCGCAGATGGCCGACCGCGAAGGTGTGGACGTCCGGTACTACTCGGTCATCTACCAGGCGATCGAAGAGATCGAAGCGGCCCTCAAGGGCATGCTCAAGCCGGAGTACGAAGAGGTCGAGCTCGGTACGGCGGAGATCCGCGAGATCTTCCGCTCGTCCAAGCTGGGCAACATCGCCGGTGTGCTGGTCAGGTCCGGCGAGGTCAAGCGCAACACCAAGGCGCGCCTGCTTCGCGACGGCAAGGTCATCGCGGAGAACCTCAACATCTCCGGTCTGCGCCGCTTCAAGGACGACGTCACCGAGATCCGCGAAGGCTTCGAGGGCGGTATCAACCTCGGAAACTTCAACGACATCAAGATCGACGACGTCATCGCGACGTACGAGATGCGCGAGAAGCCGCGAGGCTGACCCGTACCTCAACAGTCGGGGCCGGTCGACGGGTCGTATTTCCGTCGATCGGCCCCGGCCGTTCCGTGTACGGTTCTTGTGTCCCTGCCAATCATCGGCAGGGCACGAACCCGAACCGGCGGGACATCCGGACACACATGTATGTGGGGACACTGTCCTTCGATCTGCTTCTCGGCGACGTACGGTCGCTGAAGGAGAAGCGTTCCGTGGTCCGTCCGATCGTCGCCGAGCTCCAGCGCAAGTACGCGGTGAGCGTGGCGGAGACGGGCGGTCAGGACCTCCATCGCAGGGCCGAGATCGGCCTCGCCGTGGTCTCCGGGGACACCGGGCACCTCACGGACGTGCTGGACCGGTGCGAGCGGCTGATCGCCGGCCGGCCGGAAGTGGAGCTGCTGTCCGTACGGCGGCGGCTGCACAGCGACGAAGACGATTGAGTAGGAACGGAGACGGACCAGTGGCCGACAACGCGCGGGCTAAGAAGCTGGCGGACCTCATCCAGGAGGTGGTCGCCGAGAAACTGCAGCGCGGAATCAAGGACCCGCGCCTGGGTACGCACGTGACCATCACGGACACCCGCGTCACCGGCGACCTGCGGGAGGCCACGGTCTTCTACACGGTCTACGGCGACGACGAGGACCGGGCGAGCGCGGCAGCCGGCCTGGAGAGCGCCAAGGGCATCCTGCGCTCGGCGGTCGGTGCGGCGGCGGGGACGAAGTTCACCCCCACGCTCGCCTTCATGGCGGACGCGCTGCCCGAGAACGCCAAGGCGATCGAGACCCTCCTCGACCGGGCACGGGCCTCGGACGCCAAGGTGCGGGAGGCGTCCTCGGGCGCCACGTACGCCGGCGACGCCGACCCGTACCGCAAGCCGGAGGACGAGACCGACGAGGACTCCCCTTCCGCATGACGCAGAACAAAACGCCGGACGGCCTTGTCATTGTCGACAAGCCGTCCGGCTTCACTTCGCACGACGTCGTCGCCAAGATGCGCGGCATCGCCAGGACCCGTCGCGTCGGCCATGCCGGCACGCTGGACCCGATGGCCACGGGCGTTCTCGTGCTCGGCGTGGAACGGGCCACCAAGCTCCTCGGCCACCTCGCGCTCACCGAGAAGGAGTACCTCGGCACGATCCGGCTCGGCCAGGACACCGTCACCGACGACGCCGAGGGCGAGATCACCTCGTCCACCGACGCCTCCGGAGTGACGCGCGAGGGCATCGACGCGGGGGTCGCCGAACTGACCGGCGCCATCATGCAGGTGCCGTCCAAGGTCAGCGCCATCAAGATCGACGGCAAGCGGTCCTACGCGCGGGTGCGCGGCGGCGAGGAGTTCGAGATCCCGGCCCGGCCGGTGACCATCTCGTCCTTCAACGTCTACGACGTCCGCGAGGCGGTCGCCGAGGACGGCACCCCGGTGGTCGACCTGGTCGTCTCGGTGGTCTGCTCCTCAGGTACGTACATCCGGGCCATCGCCCGCGACCTCGGCGCCGGACTCGGCGTGGGCGGGCACCTCACCGCGCTGCGGCGCACCCGCGTGGGCCCGTACGGCCTCGACGGGGCGAGGACGCTGGACCAGCACCAGGAAGAACTGGTCGTGATGCCGGTGGCCGAGGCCGCCGCCTCGGCCTTCCCGCGCTGGGACGTCGACGAGAAGCGCGCCAAGCTGCTGCTCAACGGGATGCGGCTGGACATGCCCGCGTACCCGCCGGGCCCGGTCGCGGTCTTCGGACCCGACGGACGGTTCCTGGTCCTCGTCGAGGAGCAGAAGGGCAAGGCCAAGAGCCTCGCCGTCTTCGGCTGAGCTCCTCGGACGTTCGCATCGCATCGCGTCGTGGAGTGGGCAGGGGGCCGTTGCCCGCTCCACGACCCGTATCGCGTCCTGCGTTGCTTCCTGTCCGGCGAACGCCCCTGATTCACCCCAACGGGCAGGCGCTCGGAGTGAATCAGGGGTGCGAACGGGGGCGCTTTCGCTCTGATCACTCCGAGTCGATCACGGCCGACCTAACGTCGGATCATGGGATGCGGGGACCGGACGACGCTGGTACGACTGTGCGATCCGGCCGGCCGGCCGAGAGGGACCGGGTTCGTGGCCGACGACCGGGGCACGGTCGTGACCAGCCACGAGGCGGTCGACGGGGTCACACACCTCGTCCTGCACGGCGCGGACGGACGCAGCTGCCGCGTCGACGCCGATGACATCACCGCCCTGCCCGAGCTGGACCTCGCGCTCATTCCCACCGGCGGACCGGACGCGCTGGGCGCGCAGCCGCTGCCGATCGCGGAGCGCGAGCGGATCGAGGCCGGTACGTATGTGACGATCGCCGCGCACGGCTGGCGCGAGGCCCGCGTCCTGGGCCCGGCCCCGGTGACCTACACCGCGGGCGGCGCCACCCACCGGATCGGCCGGGCGCTGGAACTCGCCCTTGGTACTGACGGCCGCGACGCGCTCCTGCTGGGCGGCGCCGCGGTGGGCGGGCCGGTCCTGGACCCGGACACCGGCGCGGTCATCGCGGTTCTCGGCACCGCCCTGCGCGCCGGACACGCCGCCGCCGGATGCGCGGTGCCGCTGGCCGGGGCGGGCGACGGGGGACCGCTGGGCGCCCTGCTGCTGCGCAACGCCATGAGCGTCCCCGGCTACGGCCGGGACCTGAACCTCGCCGGGGCCCTCCAGCTGACCGCCATGTCCGTCGGCTCGGCGGACGGGCCGGGCGCCTGCCCCGATCCGGTGGAACGGCCCGAAGCCACCGCGGAGTTCAGCGCGTTCGCCGCTGCCGGTCCGGCGGCGGCCACCGGGGAGACCGCGGTGGTTCTGGGCCTGGTCGGAGAGCCGGGCACGGGCCGCACCACCGAACTCGCCGCACTCGCCGCCCGCCGGGCCCGCGGCCCGGTGCCCGCGCTCACCCTGTGGCTGCGCGGCGCCGATCTGCTGGCCGACGACACCTCCGTGGCCGACGCGATCGCCCGCACGCTCCGGCAGGCCGGACGCATCGTCACCGCCGCCGGAGCCCTCGGCGACATGGGAGCCGCCACCCCGGAGCGGGTGGCCCGGCTGGCAGCGGACTCCGGCAGCCCCCTGCTCGTCCTGCTGGACGGTCCGGAGGAGATGCCGCCCGTCCTGGCGCACCGGCTGGCCCGGTGGAGCGCGGGAACGGTCGGCTGGCTGCGTTCGAGCGGGGCGCGGCTCGTCGTCGCCTGCCGCCCCGAGCACTGGGAGACCGCCGGCGCGCTCTGTCCGCCCGGTGCGCTGCACCGCCCGGCCACGCCCGCCAGGCGGCTGCCGTCCGCCCTGCGCATCGACGACCTCACCGTGGGCCAGACCGAGCTGGCCCGGCAGCGGTACGCGCTCCCGCCCGACGCGCTCGCCGCCGGCCACGACCGCCACCCGCTCACCCTGCGGCTGCTGGCGGAGGTACGGGCGGCCCTGCCCCCGGACACGCCGGGACGGCCCGGTACCGAGGAGGTGTTCGGCGCGCACCTTGACCTGATGTGCCTGCGCATCGCGGTCCGGATCGCCGCCGAGTGCCGCCCGGCACCGAGGGGCACGGCGGTACGGCGACTGGCGGCGCAGGTGGCGGGGCAGGTCCACGAGGCGGCCCGGCGCTGTCTGGGGCCCGGCCAGGGGGAGCTGGACCGGTCCGCGTTCGAGCACGTCTTCCCTTGGCGCACCGGCTGGGCGTCCGCCGTGCTCACCGAGGGGCTGCTCGTCCCGGCGGGAGCGGGCTACCGCTTCGCCCACGAGGAGCTGGGGGACTGGATCCAGGGCGCGCATCTGGACGTGGACGCCGCGCTGCGGGCCCTGGTGCACCGCTGGCACGCCCCGGGTGCCGCCACGGGGGAGAGCGGCGGGCGGGTTCCGCGCCCCCGCCGCCCGGCCGGCGCCGACGCGCCCGACAGCGCGCCCGCGCATGCGCCCGCTCCCGCTGCCGTCGGGGGAGCCGAGGACGCGGAGCCGCGCACCCTCCCGGTGCCGCGCCATCGGATCGGCCCCGTGATCCAGGCGCTGCTGCTCCTGGGCCGCCGCCAGGGCCCCGCCGCGCTGGCCCACCGGCTGGCCGACCTGATCGAGGCGCTGGACCGGCTGCCGGCGGAGGGGGCGGCCGCCGCCGGTCCGCGTAAGGCCTCCGGACGGGCGGCCGCCGCCGGTCCGGACAAGGCCTCCGGCCCCGATTCGCGCGCCGCCGCCGGTCCGTGTACGGCTTCGGGCGCCGATTCGGGTACGGACCCCGCCCCCTCCGCCGGGCCGCCCCCCACCGGCAGTGACTGCCCGCCGCCCGACGCCCGCTGGTGGGCCGCACATCTGCTCGCCGGGACACTGCTGCGAGTGCCCGACGCCCGACCGCACCTCGGGGTGCTCCGGCTGCTCACCGGGCGCGTCGTCCGCAGCTCGGCCGAGGCGGGCGGGGCCGGTGCGCAGGGGGTGTACGCCGAGTTCGGTCCGTGGTTCTGGCGGCGGCTGCGGCTGCCGGAGGCGGACCGGACGGACCTGTTCCGGCGACTCGTCCCCGCCGACGGGCCCCCGCGCGAGGGCGACACCGACGGCGGGCGCTTCCTGGACGCGGTGGCGCGGCGGCTCGCCGCCCACCCACGTACCCTCCAGCCGCTCCTGTGCGCCTGGTTCACCGACGAGCAGCCGCTCGCCGTCGACCAGGGAGTGGCGGTGCGCCCGACCGTCGCGGCGGCCGCGCAGGCGCTCCTGTACGCCCGCCGCGATCTCGCCGTGGACGATCTGGCCGACGCGCTCGTCTCGACCGACCACCCCCGTGCCGGAGAACTGCTCGCCGCGCTGGCCGAGGACGAACCCTCCGCGCTGTGCCGGGCCGTCGAGCGGTGGTCCCGCGACGACGACCGCCGCGCCCGGCGGATCGCGGCCGCCTCGTACGGAGCGGTCGTCGCACCGAACCTCACCCGAGACGCCGACCGCGAACTGCTCCGCCGCTCCGCCCTCGCCCTGCTGGCCCGCCCCGGGGACACCGAGCTGCACGGCCCGGCGCTCACCCGGCTCATCGCCGATCCGCAGACCAGGGACCGCTACCTGCCGCAGGCCCTGCGCGTCTTCGCCGCGGGCGGCCCCCGGCTGTCCCCGGCCGCGCTCGCCGTCGCGCTGCCCACCCACCCCGAGCCGGTGCTGACCGCGTACCGCGACCGGCTCGTGCGGTCCGGGGACAGTGCGGGCGATGTGCTGCGCGCCCTCGCCGGGATCGACGCCCCCGCGCTCGCCCTGCACGCCGCCGGGCTCGTACGCGCGTACGTCGACAGCCACCCCGAGGACACGGTGCACGCCGCGGCCTACCTCGAGCGCAGGCTGGAGCACGGGCCCGCCGCCCGCGCCCTGCTGCTCCCCCTGCTGACCGGGCTGCTCCGGGACCGGCCCGCGACCGCGCCGGTCCGCGGCGCGCTCGCCGGGGTGCTGGCCTCACCCGGCAGCCCGGCCTCCCAGCCGCTCAGGGACGAGCTGCTGGAAGTGCTGCTGGACTTCGAACAGCGAGGCGCCCACCGGGACCCGATCGTGCTCGACGCGCTGCTGCGGGCTGCGGCGGCCGGCAGCGCCGGGCGCGGCAGCGCCCGCACCAGGGCCCTGGTCCACCGCACCGGGATGCTGCTCGTCCGCACCCCGGAAGGGGCCGGCCAGTTCGACCTCCGACTGGTCGAACTGGCCCATGACGTGCCCGGATTCGCCGCCCTGGTCACCGGCTGGCTGACGGACGCCCCACAGGAGTGGGCAGCGGTCATCGGCCCCAGCGCCCGGCGCACCGTAGAGGCCCTCGGATGCGTCTCAGCTACCCCGATCCCCATGCCGATGCAGGCCGCAGGGCGTGAGCATGGCAGTCTTAGACCTGCGTAAGAGGCAAACCCACGTACACAGGTTCGGGCGAGGAGCGGTCAGAGTGCAGCGCTGGCGTGGCTTGGAGGACATCCCCCAGGACTGGGGACGCAGCGTCGTCACCATCGGCTCCTACGACGGGGTGCACCGCGGACACCAGCTGATCATCGGCCGGGCCGTCGAGCGGGCCCGCGAGCTGGGCGTTCCGTCGGTCGTCGTGACCTTCGACCCGCACCCCAGCGAGGTCGTCCGGCCCGGCAGCCATCCGCCGCTGCTCGCCCCGCACCACCGCCGCGCCGAACTGATGGCCGACCTCGGCGTGGACGCGCTGCTGATCCTGCCGTTCACCACCGAGTTCTCGAAGCTCTCCCCGGCCGACTTCATCGTGAAGGTGCTCGTCGACAAGCTCCACGCGCAGCTGGTCATCGAGGGGCCCAACTTCCGCTTCGGCCACAAGGCCGCGGGGAACGTGCAGCTGCTCACCGAGTTCGGCGGCACGTACGACTACCGGGTCGAGGTCATCGATCTTCGGGTGCGCGGCGAGGCGGGCGGCGGCGAGCCGTTCTCCTCCACCCTCACCCGGCGCCTGGTCGCCGAGGGCGACTTGACCGGCGCCGCCGAGATCCTGGGCCGCCCGCACCGCGTCGAGGGCATCGTCGTCCGCGGCGCGCAGCGCGGACGCGAGCTCGGCTTCCCCACCGCGAACGTCGAGACCCTGCCGCACACCGCGATCCCCGCCGACGGGGTGTACGCGGGCTGGCTGAACGTGAACGGCGAGGCGATGCCCGCCGCGATCTCGGTCGGCACGAACCCGCAGTTCGACGCCACCGAGCGCACGGTGGAGGCGTACGCGATCGACCGGGTCGGCCTCGATCTGTACGGCCTGCACGTCTCCGTGGACTTCCTCGCCTACGTACGGGGGATGCTGAAGTTCGACTCGATCGACGAGCTCCTCGTGGCGATGGCCGCCGATGTGAAGCGCTGCAGCGAGCTGATCGCCGCGTACGACGGGGACTGACCCGCCCGTTCGGCGGGTCGGGGTACCCCCTGCGTCCATGCGGCGGGACCGCGCGGACCAGCGGCAGCGCTCAGCGGTACGGCCCGGCGGCTCGCCTAGGGTGGGGCGCACCTGGCCGGGTGTGCCGGGCCGAGGAGGTCCGTACCGTGCGTGAACTGCTCTCCGAGCTGCGTGCCTGGGACGAGGCCGGCACCCCCTTCGCCCTGGCGACGGTCGTCTCCGTCCGGGGCAGCGCGCCGCGGGACCCCGGCGCGGTGATGGCGGTGGCCGCCGACGGAGCGGTGGCGGGAAGCGTGTCCGGCGGCTGCGTCGAGGGCGCCGTGTACGAGGCGGCGGGCGAGGTGCTCGCCACGGGCAGCCCGCAGCTCCAGTCGTACGGGATCAGCGACGACGAGGCGTTCGGTGTCGGGCTGACCTGCGGCGGCACGATCGACGTCCTGGTCGCGCCGTTCGCCGCGGCCGCCGACCGCGCATGGCTCCGGGGCGTCACGGACTCGATCGCGGGCGGCGACCCCGTCGCCGTGGCCACCGTCCTGCCGGGCGCCGCGGCGGCCGGGGCCCGGCTGGTGGTCCGGGCCGGCGGCGCACAGGGCTCGCTCGGCAACGAGGGGCTCGACGCGGCCGTCACCGATGACGCCCTGGGCCTGCTCGCCCAGGGGGCGACCGGCCGTCAGTGGTACGGGACACGCGGGCAGCGCCGGATGCAGGACGTGTCCGTCTTCGTCCAGACGTACGCGCCACCGCCCCGGATGCTGGTCTTCGGCGCCATCGACCACGCCGCCGCGACCGCCCGCATCGGTTCGTTCCTCGGGTACCGGGTCACCGTCTGCGACGCCCGTCCGGCCTTCGCGACCCGCGAGCGGTTTCCCACCGCCGACGAGGTCGTCCGCGCCTGGCCGCACACCTATCTGTCGGACACGGAGATCGACGGGCGCACGGTCCTGTGCGTCCTGACGCACGATCCGAAGTTCGATGTCCCGCTGCTGGTCGCCGCACTGCGCACACCGGCCGCGTACATCGGTGTGATGGGGAGCCGGCGCACCCATCTCGACCGCGTCGCACGGCTGCGGGCCGAAGGGGTCGACGAGGCTGCGCTCGCGCGGCTCGCCTCACCCGTCGGCCTGGACCTCGGCGCCCGCACTCCGGAGGAGACCGCCGTCTCGATCGCCGCGGAGATCATCCAGCACCGCTGGGGCGGCACGGGGCGGCCGCTCGGCGAACTGACGGGCGCGATCCACCACCAGCAGCAGGAGCAGCGGTGGGGGGGGGGGGGCGCGGCCGCCCCGCCCCCCCCCCCCCCCCCCCCCCCCCCCCCCGCGCGCCGCCCCCCCCCCCCCCCCCCCCCCCCGCCGGGGGGCGGCCCCCGCCCC
>NZ_JBIVTZ010000027.1:0-87473 GCF_044756945.1 Streptomyces sp. NPDC091387
GCCTACCTCCGCAGATTCGACCTGGAACACACCTTCCGCCTGATGAAGCAGACACTCGGCTGGACCGTGCCCAAGCTCCGTGCCCCGGCCGCCGCCGACCTGTGGACGACCCTGATCATTGCCGTGCACACCCAACTGTGGCTCGCCCGACCGGCCGCGCAAGACCTGCACCGCCCATGGGAACACCCGCTCCCTGCACAGAAGTTGACCCCCGCCCGGGTGCGCCGGGGGTTGCGCAACATCCGCGCGAAGGCAGCCCGTCCCGCAGCTGCACCGAAACCCTCCCGCCCCGGCCCAGGACGCCCCCGCGGATCGATCAACCGTACGAGAGCGCCCCGCCACACACCGGGAAAAACCACCAAACGCGCCGAATCACTCGAAGAGCACTACGGCCGTCGACCATAAAGATCAAGCTAAGATCCTTCTCTACTCCGCTCCAGTAGCCCTGGCCTGGATCGCCTGGCAGCTGACCGCCCTGCTCCGCACCTGGCGGGCTACTGCGGCCCAACCCATCGGTGAGCAAGTGGCCCTGCACCGCTTCCGCATCACCACTGCCTTGGGTTCCGGCGCCGCCGGAGCATTCATGCTCTTCCGCGGTCTGGGTGGCGCCGACGTCACCACCGACACGCTCCTCTCCCCGGCCCATCTACTGGAAGCCCTCGACCAGACTCTCTTCTGGGTCGGACTCCTTCTCCTTCTGGTCTCCCTGGCCGCACTCATCGGACCTGGTATGGGTTTTGCCGGTCTGGCCCTCGCTGGCGGGGGCGCCACGGGCGGTCTGACCGTCGTCGCCGCAGTTAACGCAGCTCTCCTGGGCTCTGCGGGCATCGTGCTCATGGGGGCCAGTGCCAATGGGGGCTTCGGGGGCACTGAAAGTGAGCGGGCGGGGATGGGTAGTGAAGGGAAGGGCAGCAGAGAGGGCAGCATCGATGAGACGGAAAAGACATTCGATCTAAGGGAACGAGAGGTAGCTGAACTACTGAAATCGGAAGGGAAGCATGTCAGGGCACAAGTGGAATCTACTGAGGATGGGGTGCGACGAGCTGATGCATTCGTAGACGGGGTTGAGACTGAATTCAAGAGCCTCGATCCTGGAGCAAGCTCAAGCACTGTGAAGAATCAACTCAACAAGGCCAAGGGGCAGGCGCGTCATGCAATTATTGAAGCACGAGGAAGTGGTCTTAGCGAGGAAGCCGCCAGGGAGGGGGTCGGCAAGTTTTTCCGCAACAATCCGCCGGGTCGAATGGATGGCATTCGTGTCGTCGGCGACAACTTCAACCTCACTTATCCATAGGAGGATTCATGAGTATCACCCACGCCATCTTTATTAGCCCCGGCCAGCCAGTAGAGAGGCTGATTTCTGACATCGGATCCGCTTGCGGAGCCCTATTGCATATCAAGACGCCCGGATACATTGACTACAGCGTATCTCTTGGTCATGCGGCTGTTGAAGTGGAGCTGTCACATGATTACGAAGAGGACCACGGTATCCGATTCGAAAACTATGACGCGCTGATCACTGTACGGGATTTCGGCAGTGACGTTCAGCGACAAGAGCAGATCGCGGCAGACATCTTTCGAAATCTGAAACACCTCGACATCTATCGCATGGTCCTCGTTCGGGACTTCCAGCGACTTCTGGATTCGGCGACGCCCTCTCGACCCTGTTGATTCCAAAATCGTTGAATGAGGGCTGGTGGCTGCGTGCCGCTCAGGAACTAATACAGTCCTCCGGGTTACCGTTTGCGACGCATCCGGCTGCTGCGCCGAATGCCGCTTGGGCAGAAGCAGAATGCGTCGGATTTGCACGAGAGGCGCTGTGGACTGTGCTCCACCCTCTAGTAGCCCTGCGAATTCTTCACTTGCCGAGCCACTGCGGCCGCCCTTGGCTGAACGGCGCTTCCCCGCACAAGAGGCCCGGGGAAGCACGGCGACACCGACGATTGATGAGTCGCTGCTCCGGCATCAGCCCATGTATAGAGACGGCGCTCGGCGAACTCCCAGGGTGCTCTTGCTGCAGGCGTGAAGGCGCAGGGGCCTTCTGGGCGGTGGGTGAGGAGGCCGAGGAGGAGGGCGTGGAAGATGGCCAAGAGGTGGCCGTGGCATTGGGCGGTGTGGTGAAGGAAGCCGGCGGAGCGGCGAGCGCGGGTACGGGGGTGCCTCAGTAGCCGCCCTAGACCCGGATCTGCCCGAGCACCAGATACTCGGCAGGCCATCGCCTGAACCCGTCGCTCGCGCTACACGATGCTGGCCTCCCAGGCGGCATGCAGGCCCACCGCGACCCAACGCAGCCTCTCGGTAAGCTCAGCCCGCCCGGCGCCGCGGGTCTTGTTGGCGTGGCAGTTCGGGCACAAGGCGATCATCGCTGCCGGATGGTCACGGCCGCCGCCAGCGTGGTCATCGATGTGATCGGCCTCCAGCAGCGGCTCTCCGGCTGTCGTCCGATACGGAAGCTTCGGCAACAAGCACTCCGGGCTCTCGCATTGCCCCCTGCTGCGAATGATCACCGCACGAGTTGCCGCGCGATTGCGTACTCGTTGGTCTCCCGATACGGCTCGCCGCTCTTGGTCCCGCCCGGTCGCTTCCCACTCGACGGCTCTCCTGCACAGCGCCCTGTAGGCGGCCACTGGGTCGGTGCGGGCGCGCAGCCTCCGTAGCACGTAAGGCTCGGGAATTAGAGGAAAACTGCCCGGTGCGGTGAGATTGTCCCCCGCCGTACCGAGCCCACCCCAAGCGGCTTCTAGCTCCGCCTTGAACTCCGCGACCTTGTAACGGTCCTTGACCACGACCGTCAACCGACGCCGCTGCTGGGCCGCCTCGACTGCCGTCGCTACGAAAGTCCTGGTCTTTCCCGTACCGGTGGGCAGAGTGAGTACACTCTTCGCTCCTATCCCGAACCGCCCGATCATGCCGTGGGAACGAGATCCCATCCTTCGGGCATCTAGGACGGCCATCCCGTCCAAAGCACCGGACCCTCGACCGCTCGCCAGCCATTCCGGTAGCTCCAAAGCGTCCCCTGCCATCGACGACTCCCTGTTCTCGCTCCACCGCCGGTCAGCAGACCACGCTCCCACAGCCCACTGACAGCGGCCCAGGCCCAGCTACCGCCGACCGGACAGGCACTGGTCGTCTCTACCACGCGGCGGCGGCATCGTCGGGTCGAGGACCAGATCCCACGACACCCCTCTCTGCGAATCGCCGAACCTGACCGACAGGGTGCACAGTGATCGCTTCTGCTGAGACTGAGCAAGGTTGGCCTTGGGCATGTACCGGGAATGGGCGGATCGATGGCGAACTGGGCACGTGCGGTTGCCGAGGCCGAGTTGAGCGGACCGCTTCCTCGTCGATGGGCGCACTCGCTAGGAGTCTCACGGCGCGCGGCCAGAGTGGCCGAAGCCATGGAAGGTGCCTCGGAACTTCTGTTCTCCGCGGCCATCCTGCACGACGTTGGTTACGCCCCACGCCTGGCCGTCACCGGTTTTCATTCGTTGGATGGGGCCCGGTTTCTTCGTGACACCCATGCCGTGGATGAACGGTTGGTTCGGTTGGTGGCCAACCACTCGTTCGCGTTGTTGGAAGCGGAGGAGCGCGGATTGCGCGCTGTGCTGGAAGCGGAGTTTCCGCTCCTCGATGACCAGCGTCTTGTTGACGCCCTTGTGTACTGCGACATGACGACCACGCCCGATGGCGAGGTCACGTCTGTCGAAGCCAGGCTGGCGGAGATCGCTGCTCGCTATGGGGCTGGCAGTCTGGTGGGGCACTTTATCCGTCGGGCGGAGCCGGATATCATTGCGGCGGTGAGGCGGGTGGAGTCGGCACTGGCCGCTCAGCCCAGGTAGGGGTACGTGCCAGCAAGGTAGTCGCCGATCTGCTGGCGCATGCTGGGGTGGATGTCGTATTGGTCCAGGTCGTTCGGCTGGACGTAGCGGACGCCGTCGGCTTCGTCGTTGATGGTGGGCTCGCCGCCTAGGGGGCGGCCGATGTAGGTGTTCTCGTACTGCTGGCGGATCTCGCCGTCGGTGTAGGCCACGATGTGGTTCGGGTTCGTGTAGACCCCCAGGAAGCCGGTGATCTCGGCGATGATCCCGGTCTCTTCCAGGCATTCCCGCACCGCGCACTGCGCCGCCGTCTCGCCGATGTCCTGGGCTCCTCCGGGCAGGGCCCACTGGCCGGTGTCCCGGCGGCGTTGGAGCAGTATGGCGCCGTTGTCGTCGACGACGAGCAGGTTGTTGGCGGGGATGAGCGTGTTCGCCTTGGGGGCCTTGGGGTCGTTGTAGTACTCAGTCCTGCCCATGTGGCGAGGGCCCCTCCTGGTCTGGTGTCCAGGGCCGTGCGGAGGCCCAGACAGCTTCGAAACTCTGAGCGTAGTTGTCGAACCAGCCCGCCGTGTCTGCTCTGCGGAGATGGAGGAGGGGGTTGGCGCTGGCCGGCTGGCCCCAGACGTGCGGGTTGATCAGAAGGTCATCGTCGTACCGGAACATAGAGGTGTAGAGCGTGGTGTCGTGCAGCCTCACCTCACAGCCGGTCTCGGACAGCAGGGGCCGGTAGTAGGTGAGGGAGGCGCGGATTTTGGCGGCGAGTGTGTCGCCGATTCCTTCCTCGTGGCCCCGGATTGCCGCAGCCTGGCCCTTCGAGTCGCCGAAGCAGAGCCGCACTCGCACTCCGGTTGATGCGCGCTCGGCGAGCATCTTGGCGACGTGAGGGTTGGACTGGGCGAAGAAGGTGCCGGAGAAGACGAGGACGCTGATCTGCTCCTGGGCGCCATTGAGCAGCGACAGCCACGTGTCGCGCGGGACGCTCGCCCGGTTCTGGTAGGTCCCGACCAGCTCCTGCCCTGAACCGGTGAGCTGCTGCGGAGTGCTCGGTGCCGGTGCGGGCCAGAGGAACAGTTCCTCGACCCGTAAGTGCTTGGCGACGCGGAAGCGGTGGCGAGGATGGGGAACGCGCCCGCCGAGCCACCGGCCAACGGTCTTGGGGTCCACCTCGCAGACTTCGGCGAGTGATTCGGGTGGGATGCCGCGCTGGGCGAGCACGGAGTGCAATCGCTCGTTCACAGAAGCCATACAAGCCGAGACGGGGCAGGAGCGGCAAGGACGTTTCGGGACGTTCCACGGAAGGAGGGGGTCATGGCTGCTGTATTTACGCTGGATGTATGGAGCTCATCGTCCTGTGGGACATCGACCACACCCTGATCGAGAACGCCGGGGTCAGCAAGGAGATCTACGCCGCCGCCTTCACAGCCCTGGCAGGAAGGGCGCCCGCAGGGCCGGCGCGGACGGAAGGGCGTACGGACCGGCTGATCATGCGCGACATGTTCCATCGGAACGGCCTGGCCGAGCCGGACTGGACCGCTATCGAGGGGGCGCTGTCCGGCGCAGGTGGGGCGCGTCTCCACGCTCTCAGCCAGCGGGGGGCAGCCCTCCCCGGCGTGCGGGAAGTCCTGAAGGAGGTCTCCGTGCGCAGCAGTTGGGTGTCATCGGTACTCACCGGCAATATCGCGGACAACGCCCGCGTGAAGGTCGCGGCCTTCGGCCTTGATCCACTCCTCGACCTACCAGTTGGCGCTTACGGGGCCGATGCCCTTCAACGCCCCGACCTGGTCGCTGTCGCCCGGGAGCGTGCCCAGCGGCTGCGGGGCGCCCCGGATGGCGTGCCGGTCGTGCTCGTCGGAGACACCCCGAGGGACGTGGAGGCCGCACTCGCCACGGGCTCCGAGATCATCGCGGTCGCCTCCGGCGTCCACAGCACCGAAGAACTGGCAGACGCCGGTGCCCATACGGTTCTGCCCGATCTGATGGACACCGGCCGTGTACTCGGGATTCTGGACGCGCTCTCCGCCCGCTGAAAACGTCCCAGGACGTCCTCGGAGCGTCCCGATACGCGGTGACGAAGTCCGTATCCACCCCGCCAATATCAGGTCTCCCACCAGGCAAGCGCCCGAAGGAGACCCTCGTGATCAGCGAAGTCACCGGGATCCGAAGGATCCGGATGCTCTACCTGCAGCTGCTCTACCGCTGCAACTTCGAATGCCTGCACTGCTTCCACGGCGAACGGCTCCAGCGCGCCGACGCCTTCACCACGGACGAGGCGGTCAACCTCCTCACGCTGATGCGTGACGAGTACGGCACCGAGGCTGTCACCCTGCTGGGCGGCGAGCCGTTCGTCTACCGAGACCTCGCCCAGGTAGTCCGGTACGCCAAGCGGGACCTGGGCATGCAGGTCGAGATCTGCACCAACGGCTACCGGATCGAGCGCCGGCTGGCTGAGATCGCCCCCGACCTGGACCTGCTCCGGGTATCGCTGGAGGGCATCGGTACAACCAACGACAAGATCCGGAAGTTCGGAAGCTACCGCAGTGCCCTGAGCGCCCTCGAAATCGCTCAGCAGCTCGGCGTTCGCGTCGGCGCGACCATGACGGTCACTTCACGCAATATCGACGAGGTTCTGCCGCTCGCCCGCACACTGCAGCAGTACGGGGTGGAGCAGCTGAAACTCCACTGCCTCCGGCCGGTCGGCAACGCAGCCGATCACCCCGAGCTCCTCGTCAACGACGCCACGGCCTACACCCGTCTGCGGGAGTGCCTGGCCTCGGCCGAGCTGGACATCGAGGTGATCCTCGACGAGGACCTGTCCGAGCTCGGTGCACCAGACGCGTGCCTCCCCTCCGGGGGCCCTGTGGAGATCGAGCGGATCGAGGCCGACCCTCGCGGCGCGCTCACCATGTCCTGCAAGGCCGTCGGCAAGGACTCGCACGCCTTCTGGTACGACAAGCTCGCCGATCACATCGACCACCGGCCCTCCGCCACCGACGAACTCACCCTCGCGGTGCCGGACGTGGTGTACGGACGTGTCTGACCCGGCGTCGTTCGAGAGCGTCGAAGGGCTCCGCGGTACCGGCAAATCCACCCTCGCCCCCCTGCTCGCAGCTGCCCGTGGCGCGGTACTGGTCCCGACCGTGCCGCCCACCTACCAGGCACTGCGGCAGGAGGTCGACCGGCTGGGCAATGCAGAGGCACGCATGTGCTTCTACCTCTCGGCCCTGTTCACCGCCACCGACCAGATCCAGCGGTACCTGTCCGCCGGCATCCCGGTCGTCGTCGAGAGCTACTTCGCACGCTGTCTGGCCAACCACCGCGCTTTCGGGGCCGACCTCTCCGTGTCCCTGCCGCAGGGCATCCCGCGTCCCGTCACCTACTACCTGGTCTGCGCGGAGGACGAGCGCCAGCGCCGACTCGCCAGACGCGACAAGCCTGTCTCGCGTTGGGACGCCCTCGCCGAGATCACCGCAGACAAGATCACCGACGCCTACGCCTCGTTCCCGATGCACCGCGTGAACACCACCGGTCTCACCTCTGACGAGGTACTCCAAGCCGTCCTGAGCACCCACCCGCAAGGAGAGCAAGCCAGTGCAGGCACCAAGCATGTGGCGGCACACCCTCACCTTCTTCCCTCAGTTCCTCGCCGCGCTGAAGGAGCGTACGGAGCCTGACTCCACCGTGACGGTCATCGGCGCGAGCGACGGCAGACTCGTCGTGCCACTGGCCGCGGCCGGCTACCGCGTCATCGCCATCGAGCGCGACCCGCTCGCCCTCCACGGCGGCGAGGTCCAACTCCCGGGTGGCAGAACCGGTCACGCGACGGGCATGATCTGGCGGCTGAAGCAGGAAGGGCTCCACGACCGTGTCCAGGTCGTGGAGGAGGACTTCCTCGCTTCCGAACCCGTCACCGCCCCCTGTGATGCCGTCTGGACGAGCTGCTCGTGGCATTACAGTGCCAACCACCACCGGCCGTTGGGCGAGTTCGTCGACCGCATGCAGCGCCTGGTCCGGCCCGGCGGTCTGTTCGGCGCGGAGTTCATGATGCCCCTCACGCAACGCCACCACGTGCTGGAGCACTACACATCCCCCGAGAAGCTCCGGCGTTACTTCATCGGGGACTGGGACGTCCTGCTCACCCTGCGGACCAACGAGTTCACCGAGCAGGCGCACGTCGGGCAGCTGCAGGACCACAACCACCGCATGGGCCTCCTCCTCGCCGCCCGTGCCTCCACCCCCTCCTAGAGCTACGGGAAGAAGGACCTATGAAGCACGAGTACGAGGCCAAGTTCCTCGCCGTCGACGTCGACGGCCTCCAGGCCAAACTGACGGCACTCGGAGCCGTCCAGGCGTTTCCGCGCACCCTGCTCACCCGGAAGATCTTCGAGAACGACGCACTCGAAGGCGGAGCCTGGGTCCGCCTGAGGGACGAGGCCACGCGCTCCACTCTCACGCTGAAGCAGGTCACCGACTCCACGACGATCGACGGCACCACCGAGATCGAGACCGAGGTATCCGACCTGCACGCCATGGCCGAGATCCTCCGCAACGTCGGCCTGCGCGAAGTCCGCTACCAGGAGAACTACCGGGAGGAGTGGCGCCTGGGCGAAGTCGCCTTCGACTTCGACACCTGGCCGGACCTCCCCACCTTCGTCGAGATCGAAGGACCCGACGAAGCATCAGTCCGACAGGCAGCAGACCTCCTCGACCTCGACTATTCGGGAGCTCGGTTCGGCAGCGTCGACGAGATCTACAAGAGCGAGGCAGGCCGGGACATCCTCGCCGAACCGACGCTCCTCTTCGCCGACGCCGACAAGCAGGAGCAGGCCGGGGCGGCCGCACCGAGCGAGTGATCTCGAGGGTCGGGCGGCTTCACCCTTACCCGGCCTGCCGGCCCAGCGGCCCGCGGTACGGGCAGAACGCGGCCATGTACTGCAACGTGTGCCGGGCAGTCCTCAACGGGCGGTAGCCAGGAACTGCAACCACCAACGTCGAAGGCCCCCACTGCAAGCAGCGGGGGCCTTCGACGTATTGCCCGGTGAGAGCAATGGCGGAGGATACGAGATTCGAACTCGTGAGGGGTTGCCCCCAACACGCTTTCCAAGCGTGCGCCCTAGGCCACTAGGCGAATCCTCCGCGGCAAACAATACAAGACGTTGAGGAGTGCTCGCGAACCCGTTCCCCGTCGGCGGTCCCGGCGGGGTCCTGAGGGGTGGGGAGGTGGACTTGCGGGGGCGGGGATCGGCTAAGGTGGGCGTCAGCCCCTCACGTGGCGCTATCTGACTGAACTCCCCCAGGGCCGGAAGGCAGCAAGGGTAGGTTGGCTCTGGCGGGTGCGTGGGGGGTCCTTACGTTTCCGGGGTCGTTCGGTATGTGTCCGGGGCCCTGGTCTTCGCCGTGATGATGCTCTCGGGGCCGGTGGTGTGCCCGGCCCGGGGCCGGTTGTCGGTCCGCCCCTATAGCCTCGTATGTGTGTCGTCCCTTGCGCTGTACCGCCGCTATCGCCCCGAGTCGTTCGCCGAGGTCATCGGTCAGGAGCATGTCACTGACCCCTTGCAGCAGGCCCTGCGGAACAACCGGGTCAATCACGCGTACCTGTTCAGCGGGCCGCGCGGCTGCGGCAAGACGACCAGCGCGCGCATCCTCGCCCGCTGTCTGAACTGTGAGCAGGGGCCCACGCCCACCCCGTGCGGGGAGTGCCAGTCCTGCCAGGACCTCGCGCGCAACGGGCCGGGCTCGATCGACGTGATCGAGATCGACGCCGCTTCGCACGGTGGTGTGGACGATGCCCGTGATCTGCGGGAGAAGGCGTTCTTCGGGCCCGCGTCGAGTCGTTACAAGATCTACATCATCGACGAGGCGCACATGGTCACCTCGGCGGGGTTCAACGCCCTGCTGAAGGTGGTCGAGGAGCCGCCGGAGCACCTCAAGTTCATCTTCGCGACCACGGAGCCCGAGAAGGTCATCGGCACCATCCGGTCGCGTACCCACCACTATCCGTTCCGGCTGGTGCCGCCGGGGACGCTGCGCGACTATCTCGCCGAGGTGTGCGCCAAGGAGGACAGCTTCGTCGAGGACGGAGTGCTTCCGCTGGTGGTGCGGGCCGGTGCGGGCTCCGTGCGTGACTCGATGTCGGTCATGGACCAGTTGCTGGCCGGTGCGGCCGATGACGGTGTGACGTATGCCATGGCGACGTCCCTGCTCGGTTATACGGACGGCTCGCTGCTCGACTCCGTCGTGGACGCCTTCGCCTCGGGCGACGGGGCGGCGGCGTTCGAGGTCGTGGACCGGGTCGTCGAGGGCGGCAACGACCCGCGGCGCTTCGTCGCCGACCTGCTGGAGAGGCTGCGCGACCTGGTGATCCTGGCCGCGGTGCCGGATGCGGGGGAGAAGGGGCTCATCGACGCCCCGGCCGATGTCGTCGAGCGGATGCAGGCCCAGGCGTCCGTCTTCGGGGCCGCCGAGCTGAGCCGCGCCGCCGATCTGGTCAACGAGGGGCTCACGGAGATGCGCGGGGCGACCTCGCCGCGGCTCCAGGTCGAGCTGATCTGCGCCCGGGTCCTGCTGCCCGCGGCCTTCGACGACGAGCGCTCGCTCCAGGCACGGCTGGACCGGCTGGAGCGTGGCGCGTCCTTCGCCACCACCGGACCGGGGCCCGCCATGGGCTACACCCCGGGCCCCGAGGCCCTGGCCCACGCCCCCGTCGCCCCGCAAGCCCCGCAGGCCCCTGCTCCCGCGTCGTACCCCGCCGCGCAGCCGGACGCCGGGTCGGGGCCCGCCGCCGCGCGTGCCGCCGCACGCGGGGAGGCAGCACCGCCCACCACAGCGCCACCCACCCCGGTGCCGCCCACCCCAGCGCAGCCCACCCCCGCCCCGCCCGCCGAGCCCGTACAGCCCCAGCCCGCCGAGGCCCCCGCGGCCGGTCAGCGGCCCGGCGCCTGGCCCGCCGCGGCCGCGCCCGAGCAGGGGCGCCGGCCCGGAGGCTGGCCGACCGCCTCCGCCCCCGGCCAGGCACCCGCCCCGCAGGCCGCCCCCGCACCGGCCGCGCCCGTGGCACCCGCTCCCGGGCCCGCCGCCCCGGAGCCGGCCCCGGGTATGACGCAGGGCGCCGGACAGGTGCGCAACATGTGGCCCGACATCCTGGAGGCGGTCAAGAACCGCCGCCGGTTCACCTGGATCCTGCTCAGCCAGAACGCCCAGGTCACCGGCTTCGACGGCACCACCCTCCAGATCGGCTTCCTCAACGCGGGGGCCCGTGACAACTTCACGAGCAGCGGCAGCGAGGACGTGCTGAAGCAGGCACTGGCCGAGCGGTTCAACGCCCAGTGGAAGATCGAGGCGATCGTCGACCCGTCGGGCGGCGCCGGACAGCCCCCGCAGACCGGCGGCGGCCGCCCCTCGGCCCCGCCCGCACCGCAGCGCCCTGCGCCGCCCGCGCCGCAGCAGCAGTACGAGTCCCGGCCGGCCCCGGAGCGGCAGCGGCAGGGGGGCGGCGAATCCTCCGCGGCGCCCGCGTCGCCGCCGTACACCGCTCCCGAACCGCCCCGTTCGGTCGCCCCGGAGGACGACACCGCCGAGGCCGACGACCCGGACCTGGTCGACTCCGCGCTCTCCGGCCACGACCTGATCGTCCGCGAGCTGGGCGCCACGGTCGTCGAGGAGTTCACCAACGAGTAGGGCGCGCCACGGGGGCTGTGGGGTACGGGGACGGCGCCGGAGCGTCTCGGCGGCGGGGTTGTCGGGGGTGCCGGGGTATCCGGTAACGCCGCGCGGTGCACAGCCGGACGGCAACCGCGCCCCGTCCGGCCCAGATCCAGCGGGCAGCCCCCGGTCCGGTGTCCACGGACCGGCGCCCGTCAAGGCCGCCCTGCCCCGGCGGCTAGGCTGCACCCCGTGAAGGTCCTCGTCATCGGCGGCGGCGCCCGCGAACACGCCCTGTGCCGCTCTCTCTCCCTCGACCCCGACGTCACCGCTCTGTACTGCGCCCCCGGCAACGCCGGCATCGCAGAGGTGGCCGAACTGCACCCGGTCGACGCACTCGACGGCACTGCCGTCGCGCGCCTCGCCACTGAACTGGGCGCCGAGCTGGTGGTCGTCGGCCCGGAGGCACCGCTTGTCGCCGGGGTCGCCGATGCCGTGCGCGCCGCCGGCATCCCCTGCTTCGGCCCGTCCGGCGAGGCGGCCCGGCTGGAGGGCTCCAAGGCGTTCGCCAAGGACGTGATGGCCGGGGCAGGCGTTCCGACCGCCCGCAGTTACGTCTGCACCACCTCCGCGGAGATCGACACGGCCCTCGACGCGTTCGGTGCTCCGTACGTCGTCAAGGACGACGGTCTCGCCGCCGGCAAGGGCGTGGTCGTCACCGATGACGTCGAGGCGGCCCGTGCCCACGCGCTGGCCTGCGACCGCGTGGTCATCGAGGAGTTCCTCGACGGCCCCGAGGTGAGCCTCTTCGCGATCACCGACGGCACCACCGTGCTGCCTCTCCAGCCCGCCCAGGACTTCAAGCGCGCCCTCGACAACGACGAGGGCCCGAACACCGGCGGCATGGGCGCGTACTCCCCGCTGCCGTGGGCCGACCCCAAGCTGGTCGACGAGGTCATGCAGTCGGTCCTCCAGCCGACCGTCGACGAGCTCCGCCGCCGCGGTACGCCCTTCTCCGGGCTGCTGTACGCGGGTCTCGCGATCACCTCGCGCGGCGTACGGGTCATCGAGTTCAACGCCCGCTTCGGCGACCCGGAGACCCAGGTGGTCCTGGCCCGTCTGAAGACCCCGCTGGCCGGTCTCCTGCTGGGCTCCGCCAACGGCACCCTGGACGAACTGCCCCCGCTGAAGTGGCGCGACGACGCGGCCGTCACCGTGGTCATCGCCTCCCACAACTACCCGGACACCCCGCGAACGGGTGACCCGATCGAGGGTCTCGAAGACGTCGCGGCACAGGATGCCCCGCATGCGTACGTCCTGCACGCCGGGACCCGGCGGGACGGCGACGCGGTCGTCAGCGCCGGCGGCCGGGTGCTCTCCGTGACCGCGACCGCCAAGGACCTCGCGGGCGCCCGCGAGCGCGCCTACGCGGCGGCGGCCCGGATCCGCCTCGACGGCTCCCAGCTCCGTACGGACATCGCGAAGAAGGCCGCGGAGGCCTGAGCCGTAGAAGCACCTGGCGGAGAACGCCGGGGGCCTGATCCGTCCACCGTCGGAGAGGGCGCGGAGGTCCGCGCCCTCTCCGACCCGGTCCGCCCCCGGTCCCGGTCGGGGTCCTGCCTCCGTTGACGCGCCGTTTCCCATGGACAGCGGCGCGTCAGCAGCTTTGCCCAAAGCCATTCCATCGAGTGACGGCTGAGCCATCCGGATGACGCCCGTCGAAGCCCCAACTAGGGTGCGGCGGAAGCTTTCCGGCACTTGGCCCACCGGCATTGCGATGTCAGTGACGGGTGCCACAGTGGGGGAGTGAGCAACACCGTCGCGAGGGCAGAGGGGGTGACATCCAGCCGTGTCCGGTACCGGTACAGGTGAGGAGTTGGGTGCGCAGGCTGCACGTGCCCGTGCGCTCGCTCTGTTGCGCATCCGCAGCAGGGCGACGGCAGTGGCGCTGCTGCCCGCGGCCGTCGCCGTCGTGCTGTTCGCCGCGGGCGCACAGGGATTCGTCGACGGCGGGGGCTGGGAGGCGGTGCGCTGGGCCGTGACGGCCTGCGCCGTCGTCGTCCTGCTGGTCGCGGCGGCCACCGCCATCGCGGTGGTACGGGCGAAGCCGGCGGTCAGCCCGACCGTCCCGCTCAGTGAGAAGGCGGCCCCGGATCTCTACCGGCTGGTCCGTGATCTCGCCGATCGCCTCGACGTCCCCGCGCCCTCGGCCATAGCGCTGACGCCCGACTGCGACAGCTGGCTGGAGGACCGCACCCACCCGGCAGCCGACCGTGCGGCCAGGGAAGCCGCCCGCCGGGATCCGGACGGGCCGGGGACGGGTCCGGGACGCCGCCGCAGAGTGCAGGCCGCGCCCGTGCTGGTGATCGGTTCGCCGTTCCTCTGGTGGATGCGCGTCGCGGAGCTGCGGGCCGTGCTCGCCCCGGTCGTCGCGGGCACAGGCCCCTCCGCCCATCCCGACATAGCCGCGGCCCGGCGCTTCGTGCGGGGACTGGACGGGGCCGTCGCCGACGCTGCCGCACCCGCACAGGGGCCGCTGAGCAAGGTTCTGCGGCTGCCGCACGCCTTCATCGGCCGGATCGCCCGGCTGCTGCTGCGCAGCTGTCACAGCCACGCCGCGGAGATGGAGCGCGGTGTCGCCGCCGCGGCGTCCACCCGCGCCCAGGCGGTGGACTACGGGCTGCGGATAGTCGCCCAGGAGCAGGTCGGGCTCGCCTACGCGGGCTGGGACCGGCTGCTCACGCGGGTCGCGCTGCCCGCCTGGCGGATGGGGCGCTGGCCGTCCCGGCTGGACGCCGGAGTCGTCTCCGCCCTCACCGAGCTCTCCCGGCGCGACCGGCTGGCCGACGGCTTCACCTCCCGGCTCGGCGAGCGGCCCGCCTGTGACCTCCTGGAGGAACCGGGAGCGGCCGACGAGGCGGCGTCCCTGCTGGCCGCCCGGCTCTTCCACGGCGGTCCCGCGGAGACGGGGCCCGACTGGTCCCCGGTGGACTGGCAGCAGTATCCGGAAGAAGTCGTCGACCGGAAGTGGCGCACGGAGGCGGCCCGGCTGCACCGGGTCCTGGACGACATGGGCGTACCGCCCGCGTCCTCCGCCGGTGCGTCCGACGTCGCCGGTGCCGCGGTGCCCACACTGGCCCGCGTCGTCGAGCATCTCGTCTCGGGCAACGGCAACGGCGACGGCAACGGCAGTGGCGGCAGCAGCAGCGAGGAGCTCGCGGCAGGGATCAGTGCCGCCGTGGCCCGTGACGAGGCGCAGGCCCAGAGCCAGGGACACTCCCAGGGACACGCCCAGGGCCAGTCCCCGCAGCCCATACCCGGCGGGGCCGGCCCGTCCGGCGGGTCCGGTGGAGACGTGCTGGACTTCTGGGGGCCCGACCCCCTCCCGCTCTTCCCGCTGCAGCCGCCCCGTACGGGGACCGAGCTGCTCGCCGACCACGTCGCGGCGATGGTCTGCTGCGCCGCGGTCGACACGGCGGGCGCGGCCCCCGGCCTCGACTGGCTCGACGGTCCCGCGCTGCTGGTCGACGGCGCGCGCCGGTCCGATCTCGGCGCCCCGGTCCTCAGCCTCGTCGAGGACGGCGACGCCGGCCCCCTGCACTCCTGGCTCGCCTCGGTCGGTGTGCGCACCGACAAGCCCGTCCGCCTCGTCTGAACCGGGTTCGAACCCGGACGCGCCCCGGGCGAAACGATGGCGCCCCCGCACGCACTCCGGACGCGCCCCGGGCGTAACGAAGGCGCGCCCCGCACGCACCCCGGACGCGCCCCCGCGCTGTCCCGAACGCACGCCGCACGCATCCTGGACGCCCGCCACACGCGTCCCGCGGGCACCGCCACACGCGTCCCGTGCGTGTGCCACGCCGCTCGCGCGATTCCGCTGCGATCCTCGGTGCAACTGGGGTGTAATCAAGGCATATCACCACTCCTCGACGCCCAATACCCGGAAGAATAGGTTCCGTTAACGTCAATTCGCGACGAACGGTGACGGAGTGGATGCGTTATGTGATGTGCTGGGGACCGGCGCTGACAGTCAGCGCACCACTGTTGTTCCGGGGGCCTGAGAGAGGGAAGCGCGTTATGGGGGCGGAGCAGATTCGTCGTTGGGAATCAGGTGCCCTCGCGCACGCCGTCACCGACCCCTTCGGGCAGGGTCCCCTCCCGTGGCTGCGCGGCAGTGAGAACTACTTCGACGACACCGGCCAGGTTGTGCCCTGGTACGCCGATCCCACGCTGCCCCGCGGCTCCACCGGCGGCGGCACCCGTACCGCCGACGACGTGCACCGGCAGATCAAGGGTTTCAGTTCCACCGGCGCCGCGGCCCCCGGTGAGGCGATCGACTTCCACATCACCGTGGACCCGCCCCAGCAGTTCTCCGTGGACATCTACCGCATCGGCCACTACGGGGGCGACGGCGCCGCCAAGATCACCACGAGCCCGCGGCTCTCCGGCATCGTCCAGCCCGCGCCCCTCGCCGCCGACCGCACGGTCTCCTGCCACCACTGGTGGCAGTCCTGGCGGCTCCAGATCCCCACCTACTGGTCGATCGGCGCCTACGTCGCCGTCCTCACGACGGTCGACGGATACCGCTCCCACATCCCGTTCACGGTCCGCGACGACCAGCCGGCCGATCTGCTGCTGATCCTCCCGGACATCACCTGGCAGGCGTACAACCTCTACCCGGAGGACGGCCGCACCGGCGCCAGCCTCTACCACGCGTGGGACGAACAGGGCCGGCTGCTGGGCGAGGAGGACGCGGCGGTCACCGTCTCCTTCGACCGCCCGTACGCCGGCGCGGGCCTCCCGCTGCACGTCGGCCATGCCTACGACTTCATCCGCTGGGCCGAGCGCTACGGCTACGACATCGCCTACGCCGACGCCCGCGACCTGCACGCGGGCCGCGTCGACCCGACCCGTTACCGGGGCCTGGTCTTCCCCGGCCACGACGAGTACTGGTCGGTCCCCATGCGCCGCACCACCGAACGCGCCCGCGACAACGGCACCTCGCTGGTCTTCCTCTCCGCCAACACCATGTACTGGCAGGTCGGCCTCGCTCCGTCGGCGTCCGGCGTCCCCGACCGGCTCCTCACCTGCCGCAAGCGGCGCGGCCCGGGAAAACCCGCCCTCTGGCGCGAGGTCGACCGGGCCGAGCAGCAGCTCCTCGGCATCCAGTACGCGGGCCGGGTCCCCGACCCCCACCCCCTCGTCGTACGGAACGCGGAGCACTGGCTGTGGGACGCGACCGGCGCGGGCGAGGGCGACGAGATCGACGGCCTGGTCGCGGGCGAGGCCGACCGCTACTTCCCGCGCACCACGCTTCCCGAGCACGACAACCGCATCCTGCTGGCCCACTCCCCGTACCAGGACACCGAGGGTGCGACGCGTCACCAGGAGACGTCCCTCTACCGGGCCCCGTCCGGCGCGCTCGTCTTCGCCTCCGGCACCTTCGCCTGGTCCCCGGCCCTGGACCGCCCCGGCCATGTGGACCCGCGCATCCAGCGCGCCACCGCCAACCTCCTCGACCGCATCTGCAAGCGCGCCTGAGGACCACGGCACCCGCCCTCGCCGGGCCGCGTCCCTGCTCCACCCCTGCGCAGCCGTCCGCACCCGGATACGGGACAATCGGAACGACTCCTGGATCAACCTACGCGGAGGCAGCGTGTCCGGATTTGTAGAAAAGCCCGAGCCCGTACAGGTACCGGGGCTCACCCACCTGCACACGGGCAAGGTGCGCGACCTGTACCGGAACGAGGCCGGTGACCTCGTCATGGTCGCCAGCGACCGGATTTCCGCGTACGACTGGGTCCTGCCCACCGAGATCCCGGACAAGGGCCGTGTGCTGACGCAGCTCTCGCTGTGGTGGTTCGACCAGCTCGCCGACCTCGTGCCGAACCACGTCCTGTCCACCGAGCTGCCGGCCGGCGCCCCCGAGGAGTGGGCCGGCCGCACGACGATCTGCAGGTCGCTGCGGATGGTCCCGGTCGAGTGCGTCGCCCGCGGCTATCTGACGGGCTCCGGCCTGGCCGAGTACAACGCCTCGCGCACCGTCTGCGGCCTCGGCCTGCCCGAGGGCCTCGTCGACGGCTCCGAGCTCCCGGGACCGATCTTCACCCCGGCCACCAAGGCGGCCGTCGGCGACCACGACGAGAACGTGAGCTACGAGGAAGTGGCCCGCCAGGTCGGCGCCGAGACAGCGGCGCAGCTGCGCCGCACGACGCTGGACGTGTACGGCCGGGCCCGTGACATCGCTCGCGAGCGGGGGATCATCCTCGCGGACACGAAGTTCGAGTTCGGCTTCGCGCCCACCGCCGACGGCGGCGAGGAACTGATCATCGCGGACGAGGTGCTGACCCCGGACTCCTCGCGCTTCTGGCCCGCCGCCACCTGGGAGCCGGGCCACGCCCAGCCGTCGTACGACAAGCAGTTCGTGCGCGACTGGCTGACCTCGTCGGTCTCCGGCTGGGACCGCAGAAGCGAGCAGCCGCCGCCGGCACTGCCGCAGGAGATCGTGGACGCGACCCGGGCCAAGTACCTGGAGGCGTACGAACTCCTCACCGGCATGCCCTGGAAGTAGCCGCCCCCGGCACACGAAGAAGCCCCCGGTCTTTCGACCGGGGGCTTCTTGCTGAACGGAGCGGACGACCAGGTTCGAACTGGCGACCTCAACCTTGGCAAGGTTGCGCTCTACCAACTGAGCTACGTCCGCAAGCGCCGAAGCGCGAGAACTACTATACCCAACCCCGCTCGCGCGCGAGACGCACCGCCGCGTGGCGGTTCTCGGCCCCGAGCTTCGAGGCCGCGGACGAGAGGTAGTTCCGGACCGTTCCCTGCGTCAGCGAGGCCCGCTGCGCGATCTCCGCGACCGGCGCCCCGTCCGCCGCCAGTTCCAGCACCTCGGCCTCGCGCACGGTCAGCGGCGAGTCCCCGGCGGCGATGGCGTCGGCCGCCAACTCCGGATCCACGTAACGGTTCCCGGCGTGCACGGTACGGATGATCCCGGCCAGCTGCCGGGCGCTGACGGTCTTCGGTACGAACGCCCGCACGCCCGCCGCGAGGGCCCGTTTCAGATGTCCCGGCCGGCCGTGACTGGTCACGATCATGGTGCGGCAGCCCGGGAGTTCGGACCGCAGTGATGTGGCGACGCTCACACCGTCCGCCCCCGGCATCTCCAGGTCCAGGACCGCCACATCCGGACGGTGCGCACGGGCCATGGCGAGCGCCTCCGGGCCGGTCGCCGCCTCCGCGACCACCACCAGGTCGTCCTCCAGCGCGAGCAGCGCGGCGAGCGCGCCCCGGATCAGGTGCTCGTCGTCGGCGAGCAGCACCCGCACCGCAGTCATCTTCGCTCCTCCAGAAAGGCCGTACGCGTATCCGTGGCTGGTACATCGGCGGAAGCCGTATCCGGTACATCGGCGGGAGCCGTACGCGCCGCGACACCGGGCTTCCGGCCCGTGTCCGGGCGGGACCGCGGGATTCTCGCGGTCAGCCGGAAGAGCCCGTCGCCGGGCGTTCCCGCGTCCAGCGAGCCGTCGAGCGAGCCGAGCCGTTCGCGCAGTCCGGCCAGCCCGGAACCGCTCCCGCCAGGACCGCTCCCGCCGGAACCGCACTCCCCGGTCGTGGTCGTCGTCGACGCGCCGTCGTTCTCCACGTCCAGCACCACCTGGTCGGCCGAGGCGGTGAGCCGGATCGTGCAGCGTCGGGGGTCGCCGTGCCGCAGCACGTTGGTGGCCGCCTCGCGCACCACCCAGCCGAGGGCGGCCTGGACGGGCGCGGCCAGTTCGGCTCCGCTGTCGCCCACCACCGCGCACTCGATGCCGGCCGCCCGCAACACGCCCTTCGCCCCGGCCAGTTCCGTACGCAGATCCGCCTCCCGGTAGCCCCGTACGACGTCGCGGACCTCCTGCTGGGAGGCGCGGGCGATGCGCTGCACCTCGACCATCTGGTCCACCGCCCGGGGCCTGCCGCGCTGGGCCAGCTCCACCGCCAGCTCGCTCTTGAGCGCGATCACGGCGAGATTGCGGCCGAGCACGTCGTGCATGTCCCGCCCGAACCGCAGCCGCTCCTCGGCGACCGCGAGCCGGGCCTGCACGTCACGGGCCTCCTCCGCCTGCCACATCACGCTCAGGCTCCAGGTGCTCGGACGTACGGAGATCAGGACCAGCACACAGCCGAAGAGCGTGGCCGGCACCACGCCGGCCAGGATTCCGCCCCGCGCCCCGGCGGCCGCGAGGATGCCGGTGGTCAGCCCGACGAGGACGAGCGACTGGACCAGGAACGTGCGGACCGGGACCAGCAGGACCTGTGTCATCACCAGCGCCATCGGTGCGTTCATGGTCATCATCAGCAGCCCCGATCCGCCGACCCCGTCCACGGCGGCCAGTGCCGCCAGCAGTCCCAGCCCCACCAGCAGCAGGGCGAGCGGCGCGATCATCCGCTGCCGGGGGAACACGGAGATGCCGAGGTAGTGCTCGTACGACGGCCGCACGTTGCGGCTGCTCAGCACGCACTGCGCCAGGCAGACCACGAGCAGGGCCAGGCCCAGCGCCAGCGGGAGCGGCTCATGGCGGATGTCCTGCTTCAGCGGAGCCAGCTGCCACGTCAGGGTGAAGAGCCAGGGAATCGCCGACACGGTCAGCCGCGTGTAGAGGTCGATCCGTTCGAGTTTGCTGCGTTCCTGCCAGCCGCGGCGCCAGCCACGTACACGCGTCAGCACTGCACCACACCCTTCAGCGTCGCGGATCCCAGCGGAACCACCGCTTGACAGCAAACACCGCGAGCACGGTCCAGACCAACCCGGTCAGCGCGGCCCGCAGCAGGTCGGCGCTCTCCGCGCCGCCGAGCCAGCCGGCCCGTACGAGTGTCATCACTCCGGTCAGCGGCAGCAGCTCGCACACAGCCGCGAGCCGGTCCGGAAGGATCGCCAGCGGTACGAAGAGTCCCGAGCCCATCAGCGAGGCGAAGAACAGCGGGAGGGTCGTGAGCTGAGCGGTCTGCACGGTGCGGGTGATCAGCGAGGTGGCGGCGGCCAGTGCCGTCAGCAGCACCACACCCATCACCAGCCCCAGCAGGAGCAGCTCGGGGCGTTCGGGCGCGCCGAGGCCGAAGAAGGCGGTACCGGCCACGACGATCATGGCGGTCTGCGCCAGGGCAAGTGCGGCCGCGGGCAGCGCGGTTCCGGTCAGGATCTCCCCGTCGGTGACCTCGCCGGTACGCAGCCGCTTCAGGACCAGTTCCTCGCGGCGTGCCACATAGGCGGCGACCATGTTCATGTAGACGGCCTGGAGCAGCACCGTTCCGATGCCACCGGTGAGCGCGGCTCCGGCTACGGTCAGCCCGGTCCCGCCGAGGTCTATCTGCTCGAACGTCGACTTCATGGCCATGACCATCACGGCGGGCATGAACAGCGCGACGAAGACGGCCGTCCTGTTGCGGAGGAGCAGCGTCAGTTCGGCCCGTCCGAGGGCGGTCAGCCGGCCCCGGGCCGTCGTGGTCGGGGATCCGGGCGTCGCGGTGTTCGCACGCGTTGTCGCGGTCGTCATGCCACAGCCACCTTTTCGGTTCCGGTACCGGTCTTGTTCTCGTCTTCGTGCTTGTGGTTCTCGGTCGCCGCCGCGGACCTGGCGATGTCGAGGAACGCCTCTTCGAGTGAGGCGGACCGTGCGTCGAGCCCGATCAGCCGGACGTCCGACTCCGTTGCCCAGCGCAGCAGTTCGGCCAGCGACTCCTGGAGGCGGTGGGTGCGGATCTCGATCCGCGGGCCGTCGGCCGCGGCGCGCAGGCTCAGCGGCAGCTGTCCCGCGGCGGTCCCTTCGGGCAGCTCGAACCGGATCCGGGACGGCCGCGCGGCCGTCACCTCCGCGGTGGTGCCCGAGGTCACGATCCGTCCCCGGTGCATGATCGCCAGCCGGTCGGCGAGCGCCTCGGCCTCCTCCAGGTAGTGCGTGGTGAGCAGCACGGTGATGCCGCCCTCCTGGAGCCGTCGCACCAGCGCCCAGGTGTCGCGCCGCCCCTCGGCGTCGAGGCCGGTGGTCGGTTCGTCGAGGAAGAGCACCTCGGGCCGGCCGAGCAGGGCCAGCGCCAGGTCCAGCCGCCGCCGCTCGCCGCCGGAGAGCTGTTTGACCCGGACGCGCGCCCGGTGGCCGAGCCCCACCAGGTCCAGGGCCTCGCCGGTGGGCCGGGCCCCGCTGGTGCAGCCGGCCCACATCCGTACCGTCTCGGTGGTCGTCAGGTCGGAGGGGAAGCCGCCCTCCTGGAGCATCACCCCGATCCGGGGGCGGACGGCGGCGCGTTCCTCGAACGGGTCGTGGCCGAGCACCCGAACCGTTCCGCCGTCGGGACGGGCCAGACCCTCCAGCAGTTCGACGGTGGAGGTCTTGCCGGCGCCGTTCGTGCCGAGCAGGGCGAACAGCTCGCCGCGTGCCACGGAGAAGGAGACGCCGGTCACAGCCTCGAAGCCGCCCGCATAACTGCGTCGGACACCGTCCGCCTCGATCACGCACTCATGGGGAATTTCGTCGAAGGTGATGACTCAAGACTTCCTCCCGGACGGTGCCGGGAGCAGTGCGAGCTGTCATCGCACTCCATGACAAACGTCATGGGGGGGTGCGGGCGGTGCGGATATGACCGGGATCGCACACGAAGAAACCCCCGGCCGAAAGACCGGGGGTTTCTTACTCAATGAGCGGACGACCAGGTTCGAACTGGCGACCTCAACCTTGGCAAGGTTGCGCTCTACCAACTGAGCTACGTCCGCATTTGCAGCCACTCGGCTTTCACCGGTGGAGCGAGCACTACTCTACCTGATCCACTGAAGTGGTTGAGGAAGAGTCATGCAGAGCGGGTGACAGGAATTGCACACTGCGCCTTCCCCCTGGAAGGGGGATGTTCTACTACTGAACTACACCCGCACGCTGCTTGGGGCCCGGCTTTTCGGCCTTGCCCTTCGGCGTGCTCCAGACTCTAGCCGACCTGCAGGGGTGTCGCGCAAGTCGGCTCCCTCGAGGTGTCGTCGGGGAGGCCGGTGCCGGGCGGTCCGACACCCCCGCCCGGCACCGGTCGTCCGGCGTCTTTGCTCAACTGGCTTCTTGGAACGCCTCGTAGACCTTCTTGGGAATCCGGCCGCGGGCCGGCACCTCCATCCGGTGTGACCGGGCCCAGGCCCGCACGGCCGCCGGGTCGGGCGCGAGCGAGGTGTGCCGGTACGAGACGGGAACCTTGCCGTGCTTGCTGGCATTTGTCTGCTTACGGCCGGCCGCCACGTACGGGGCCAGGGCCTTGCGCAGTTTCTTTGCATTGGACGGATTGAGGTCGATCTCGTACGCCTTCCCGTCCAGCGCGAAGGCGACCGTTTCCGCTGCCGCTCCCCCGTCGATGTCGTCGGAGAGCGTGACCACTACGCGCTGAGCCACGGATATCGGTCCTTTCCTGCGGCATCTGCGCGTCTGACATGCGCGGATGCCGGCCTTCCGGCTGAGAGCGCGGATGAGGGCCGACTGGTGCCGGCCGTTCCGGGGCAATGTGACTTTCCCCGGTAATCATTTGTACAGCGATGGGCACCGCATTGTGAAGCCCACCCAATTACGTGCGCGTGTCAGCCTGCTATGTGTGCTGCTGGGGGGGATTTTTTCCACAGGATTTTCCGTATCCGTTGCCACATCCGTTCCCGCACGCGTTCCCGGTTCCGTTGACGCTTCCGTAGTCGCGGCCGATATCTCGGCGTGATCCGGGCCGTCCGATATCTACCCGCGTAGAATTTCTGGACAGGTACGCTGGCAGGACCCGCGGGGGTCCTGGGGAACCCCCCGGAGAAACAGCCGCACCACACCACCACACCGGGAGTGCCAGTGGCACGCGTCGTAGTCGACGTCATGCTCAAGCCCGAGATCCTCGACCCGCAGGGACAGGCTGTGCAGCGTGCGCTGCCCCGTCTCGGCTTCGAGGGAATCGCGGACGTACGTCAGGGAAAGCGTTTCGAGCTGGAGGTCGAGGGGCCGGTCGACGAGGCCGCCCTCGCCCGTATTCACGAGATGGCCGAGACGTTCCTCGCCAACACCGTCATCGAGGACTTCACCGTGAAGGTGGAGAAGGCCGAGGAGTCGAAGTGACTGCTCGTATCGGAGTCGTCACCTTTCCGGGCACCCTCGACGACCAGGACAGCCTGCGGGCCGTACGGGTGGCGGGCGCCGAGCCCGTTTCGCTCTGGCACCGCGACAAGGATCTGCACCAGGTCGACGCGGTCATCCTGGCGGGCGGTTTCTCCTACGGCGACTACCTGCGGGCCGGAGCCATCTCCCGCTTCTCGCCGGTCATGGAGACCGTGATCGAGCAGGCGAAGGCGGGGATGCCGGTTCTCGGTATCTGCAACGGCTTCCAGATCCTGACCGAGGCACATCTGCTGCCCGGCGCGATGCTGCGCAACAACCACCTGCACTTCATCTGCCGCGACCAGAAGCTGCGCGTCGAGAACGCGGACACCGCCTGGACCTCGGACTACTCCGAGGGCCAGGAGATCTCCGTTCCCCTCAAGAACATGGACGGCCGCTACACCGCCGACGAGCACACGCTCGACGAGCTGGAGGCCGAGGGCCGCGTGGCGTTCCGTTACGTGGACGTCAACCCCAACGGCTCGCTGCGCGACATCGCCGGCATCTCCAACGCCGCGGGCAACGTCGTCGGTCTGATGCCGCACCCCGAGCACGCCGTCGAGCCGCTGATCGGCACCGGTCGCACCGACGGTCTCGGTTTCTTCACCTCGATCATCAAGAAGCTGGTCAACGCATGAGCCTGGACACGGTCAAGCACGCGGCCGAAACCCCGGACACCGAGCAGCCCTGGAAGGAACTCGGCCTCAAGGAGGACGAGTACGCCAAGGTCCGCGAGATCCTGGGCCGCCGTCCCACCGGCGCCGAGCTCGCCATGTACTCCGTGATGTGGTCCGAGCACTGCTCCTACAAGAGCAGCAAGGTCCACCTCAAGCAGTTCGGCGAGAAGGTCCCCGCCAACGACGCGATGCTCGTCGGCATCGGCGAGAACGCCGGTGTGGTCGACGTCGGCCAGGGTTACGCGGTCACCTTCAAGGTCGAGTCGCACAACCACCCCTCGTACATCGAGCCCTACCAGGGCGCGGCCACCGGCGTCGGCGGCATCGTCCGCGACATCCTCGCCATGGGCGCCCGCCCGGTCGCGGTCGTCGACCCGCTGCGCTTCGGCGCGGCCGACCACCCCGACACCAAGCGCGTCCTGCCGGGCGTCGTCGCGGGCATCGGCGGCTACGGCAACTGCCTGGGCCTGCCGAACATCGGCGGCGAGGTCGTCTTCGACGCCTGTTACCAGGGCAACCCGCTCGTCAACGCCGGCTGCATCGGCGTGATGAAGCACGAGGACATCCACCTCGCCCAGGCCTCCGGCCCCGGCAACAAGGTGATCCTCTACGGTGCCCGCACCGGCGGCGACGGCATCGGCGGCGTCTCCGTGCTGGCCTCGGAGACCTTCGAGTCGACCGGTCCGGCCAAGCGCCCGGCCGTCCAGGTCGGCGACCCGTTCCAGGAGAAGCTCCTCATCGAGTGCACCCTGGAGATCTTCAAGGAGAAGCTCGTCGCGGGCATCCAGGACCTCGGCGGCGCCGGGCTCTCCTGTGCCACCTCCGAGCTGGCCTCGGCCGGTTCGGGCGGTATGCGCGTCGAGCTGGACACCGTGCCGCTGCGCGACTCCTCCCTCTCGCCCGAGGAAATCCTCATGAGCGAGTCGCAGGAGCGCATGTGCGCGATCGTCGAGCCGCAGCACGTGGACCGCTTCCTGGAGATCTGCGAGAAGTGGGACGTCATCGCCACCGTCATCGGTGAGGTGACCGAGGGCTCGCAGCTGGAGATCTTCTGGCACGGCGAGCAGATCGTGGACGTGCCGCCGCGGTCCGTGGCCCACGAGGGCCCGACGTACCACCGCCCGTACGCCCGGCCGTCCTGGCAGGACGCGCTCCAGGCCGACGACGCCGGCAAGCTGGCCCGCCCGGCCGACGGCGCCGAGCTGCGCGAGCAGGTCCTGCGGCTCGTCTCCTCGCCGAACCAGGCCTCCAAGTCCTGGATCACGGACCAGTACGACCGCTTCGTGCAGGGCAACACCGTGCTCGCGATGCCCGAGGACGCCGGCATGGTCCGCATCGACGAGAACACCAACCTCGGCGTGGCCATGGCGACCGACGGCAACGGCCGGTACGCGAAGCTCGACCCGTACACCGGCGCGCAGCTCGCGCTGGCGGAGTCGTACCGCAACGTCGCCGCCTCCGGCGCCAAGCCGCTCGCCATCTCGGACTGCCTGAACTTCGGCTCGCCCGAGGACCCGGACGTCATGTGGCAGTTCGCCGAGGCCACCCGTGGTCTGGCCGACGGCTGCCTGGAGCTGGGCACGCCGGTCACCGGCGGCAACGTGTCGCTGTACAACCAGACCGGCGAGACGGCGATCCACCCGACGCCGGTCGTGGCCGTGCTCGGCGTGATCGACGACGTCACCCGGCGTACGCCGGTCGCCTTCAAGGAAGAGGGCCAGCTCCTCTACCTGCTCGGTGACACCCACGAGGAGTTCGGCGGCTCGGCCTGGTCCGAGGTCGTCCACAACCACCTCGGCGGCATGCCGCCCAAGGTCGACCTGGGCCGCGAGAAGCTGCTCGGCGAGATCCTGATCTCGGCCTCCCGCGACGGCATGATCGACGCGGCGCACGACCTGTCCGACGGCGGTCTGATCCAGGCGGTCACCGAGTCCTGCCTGCGCGGCGGCAAGGGTGCCCGGCTGGTCGTGCCGGACGGACTGGACGCGTTCACCTTCCTGTTCTCCGAGTCCGCGGGACGCGCGATCGTCTCGATCCCGCGCAGCGAGGAGCTCCGCTTCAACGACATGTGCGGGGCGCGGGGTCTGCCCGTGGCCCGGATCGGTGTCGTGGACGGCGAGGAGATCGAGATCCAGGGTGAGTTCGCCATCCCGCTGAGCGAGCTGCGTACGGCGCACGAGGGGACGATCCCCGCACTGCTCGCGTAGTTCGGCCCGCGCACTGCCGCAGAGGCCCCCACCCGGTCGTTTCCGTCCGGGTGGGGGCCTTTCGGCTTTCCGCCATCCGCTTTCCACGTGCTGGTTACCGTGCACGTCCCCTCTTGCGCCAGATTACGTAATTACGTAATCTGGCTGAATGGAACTGGAAGAGCGCGTCTCGGAGCTGGAGCGGCGGCTCGAGGCGCTCGTGGGTGACCGCCCGGACGCCCCGCGTCCGACGGGGGCCGATTTCTGGGCCCTGGAAGGGCTGAAGCAACAGCTCTCCGAGGCCGGGACCGCGGATGGCGGTGTGCTGTACACAGGCGCGGTACGACTGCCGACGGGCGAGCGGTACGAGTGGCAGTACAGCGCGCTCACGGAACAGCTGCTGGAGGACGGGGAGGCGGCTGACCCCGGGGAACCGGGCGCCGACTGGTCGGATGCCGCGGAGTCGTTCGCCGCGCTCGGGCATCCGGTGCGGCTGCGGCTGCTGCGGGAGATCCTCGGCGGCCGGCGCACGGCCGCGGAGCTCGCCGCGCTCGACGAGACCGGTACGACGGGCCAGATCTACCACCATCTGCGTCAACTGACCGGTGCTGGCTGGCTGCACACGGCGGGGCGGGGACGGTACGAGGTCCCCGGCGCCAGGGTGGTGCCGCTGCTGGTGGTCCTCACGGCGGCCAGATCCTGAGGAACGCGTACGAGGAAGACGGGCAATTCGAGGAACGCGCACGACGAAGCAGGCAATTCGAGGAACGCGCACGACGAAGCAGGTAATTCGGGGAACGCGCACGACGAAGCGGGTAATTCGGGGAACGCACACGACGCAACAGACGATCCAGGGGGAAGTCATGTCCGTCCGTAAAGCTGTCATGGTGCTGTACCGGGTCTGCTGGATCGCCTTCTTCGTGATGGTGGTCATCAGCCTCTTCCCCCGGCCGCCGTTCCCGTACTGGCTGACCTGGGTGCCGGCGGCCGCCGCGGTCGCCCTCGGTCTGACGACGGGCCGCAGGGGCCGGGCAGCGGTGGCGGACCCACGGCCCGCGGTGGAGATCGAGCCGCCGGTGACGGGGCGCTGGACGGCGCTGAACAGCCCGGCGGACCGGGTGCCCAGCCACGGGGTGCACGCCTACGGGCAGACGTACGCGATCGACATCGTGGCCGAGCCGGAGCCGGAGCCGGAGCCGGAGACTGGGTTGGGGCCGGAGATGGGGCCCGGGACGGATCGTGGGCCCGGGGCCGCCCCAGAAGGGCGCACCGCCCTGTCCCGCCCGAAGTTCCGCGTGCTGTGGCCCGTCGCCCGGCGCAACCACCACTTCCCGGCCTTCGGGGCTCCGCTCCTCGCGGCGGCGGACGGCACGGTGGTGCACGCCTCGCACGGCCGCCGCGACCACCTCAGCCGCAACTCAGGCCCCGCGCTCGCCTACTTGATGCTGATAGAGGCATCCGTGCGGGACGTGCGCGGCGCGGGAGCCATCGTCGGGAACCACATCGTGCTGGACCTGGGCGACGGTACGTACGCCATGTACGCCCATCTGCGGCACGGCTCGATCCGGGTCAGGGCGGGGGAGAAGGTCCGGGCCGGGCAGCCTCTCGCCGAGTGCGGAAACTCCGGTAATTCCACCGAACCACATGTGCATTTCCAGCTGATGGACGATCCGGATCTGGATGTGGCGGTCGGAATTCCGTTCACCTGGCGGGGGATAGGTGTTCCGGCGAACGAGGAGGCATTCACGGCAGGGGCGGCTGTTCACGGAAGTCCGGCCGGGGAGCCGGGAGGGGCTCAGACCTCCTGAGTCCGGACGGCCCCGGGAAGCCGCGTGGCCAGGAATACGGCGAGGATCATCACGCCGGTGGCGCAGTAGAACACCACGTTGGTCGAAGAGGCGGAGGCATGCAGCGCCTGCTGGCGGGCGGCTCCCGTCAGCTCACCGATTCCACCGGCCGACCCGCCCGGCCCGCGGGCCGCGTACACCCGGCTCAGCACGGTGCCGAAGACGGACGCGCCCAGGGCGCTGCCGAGGGCCTGGAAGACTGCGAGCCGATGGACTGCGAACTGCTGGACTGCGAATCGGTGGGTCGCGTGGCCGTAATGGCCGTCGTCCCGGTGTCGCTCCCGGTCCCGGTCCCGGTCTCTGTCCCGGGCTTCGTTTCGGGCATGGCGGGGCTCCCCTCCGGAGCGGCATGGCGCCGCTGTGGTGGCCACCACTCTCCCGATCAAAATATACCCAGTCAAGTTGTCGCCCAAGATTAAGTTTCATCCTGGTACAGTGATGTCATGACCGAGGGGCTGAGCCTGCGTGAGCGCAAGAAGATCCAGACGCGGCGCCGTCTGCTGGCCGAGGCCGCGAAGCTCTTCACGGAGCGTGGCTTCGACCAGGTCTCGGTCGCGGAGATCGCAGAAGCGGCCGACGTGTCGAAGATGACGGTCTTCAACTACTTCGACAGCAAAGAGGACCTGGTCTTCGCGCCGATGGAGGAGCACATCGGCGATGTCGCTCAGGTGGTGCGGAACCGGGAGCCCGGTGAGTCCGCGGTGGCCGGCGTGCGCCGCCACTTCCTGACGTCCATCGAGAACCGGGACGCCTCGGTGGGGATGAGCGCTTCGCCGGTGGCGCTCGGACTCCTTCGGCTGATCCAGCAGACGCCCGCGCTGCTGACCAGGGCCCACGCCTTCTTCGTGCTCTCCTTCGACCAGCTGACCGACGTCCTGGTCGAGGAGGGCGAGGAGCCGGCCATCGCGCGCATCGTGGCCGCCCAGCTCATCGGCACCCGCAACGCCCTGATCACGGAGAACCACCGGCGGCTGCTCGCCGGGGAGCCGGTCGAGGAGATCGCCGCGGACGCGGTGGTGATCGCCGGGCGCGGGTTCGACCTGCTCGAAAAGGGGCTGGGCGACTACGCGACCCGCGGCCGGCCCCCGCAGGGGCCAGGGGCGAAGCCGTAGGCTCCTCGTCATGCCGCCGTCCCAGAAGCGCGCCCGCCGCTACGACCCGGTCCGGACCCGCACCGCGGTCCTGGCGCAGTTCGCCCTTGTCCGTAAGGCCGTTGGCGCCCTCACGGCCCAGCAGCTGGACGGGCCGAGCGGCCTCGCCGGCTGGACGGTGCGCGAGCTGGCCGTCCACCTGACCATGGCGCTCTCGCACGTCAGCCGGAATCTGGAGCAACCCGAGTTGGCCGTCGCCAAGCCCGATGTCACGCTCCTGGAGTGGCCGTTCTCGACCGCCGCGCGGGCCGGACGGATCGCGGACGACACCGCGGCGCTCGCCGCCGGTCACCCGGATGTGAACGCGCTCTACGGTGAGGTCGCCGACCGCTTCGAGTCGCTCGTGGCCGGCGCGTCCGAGGATCGGCTGCTGCCCACGCGGGTCGGAGCGATGCGCCTCGGCGACTTCCTGGTCACCCGGACCGTGGAGCTCGTCGTCCACACGTACGACCTCAACGAGGCGGCCGGGCTCGACATCCCGTACGACCGTCAGGCGCTCGCCGCCTGTACCCGGTTGCTCGCCGACGCGCTGGCGGAGAAGGCGCCGGGTGGTTCGGTCGAGGTGAGGGTCCCGCCGTTCGCCGTCGTCCAGTGCGTCCAGGGCCCGAAGCACACCCGGGGCACCCCGCCCAATGTCGTCGAGACCGATCCGGTCACCTGGTTCCGACTGGCCACCGGGCGGACGGAGTGGGCTCAGGCACTCGACGCGGCGAAGGTCAGCGCCAGCGGCGAGCGTGCGGACCTCGCCGCGCTGCTGCCCCTGATGAGCTAGCCCCCGAACCCCTGCGCCGACCGGCGGCAAAGACGCGCGACCGACCGGCCGACGCCAACGGCCAACGGTCGAGACCGACCGACCGGTCTGCGACACCCCAGCCCCCGAGCCCCGCCCCAAGCCCTGCGCCCGCCCCCAAGCCCCGCCCTCGCCCCAAAGTCGCGCCTCCCCAGCAGCCCCTCGCCCCACCTCACCCCCGCATCACCCCGCCTCCCAGATACCGCATACCGGTCCGCCCGGTGTGAGGCTCACCACGAAACGAGCGTTCGGCCACCCCGTCCCGCGAGCCCGGGGGCCGGCTCACGGAGTGCCACGAACCGGTCCGGCGGGTCCTCGGGGTCCTGGCCTGATCCAGTCGGTAATCCGCCGGTGATCCGGGCGACAACTGCCCTGCGGCCCTCGCGGCGGGCCGCCCGCCCCCGCGCGATGATCACTCCGGGTGATCGCCCCTGTGGCGTCCGGAGGCGGCGGCGGTGGCGCTTGTCCCGTGCTCCGGCCGGGTGTCCCCATTCGGACCAGTGGTCGATCTCGCCTACACTCGGTGGCGTGCCTCGTGGTGATGGACGACTCAACCACGACCTGCTCCCCGGAGAGAAAGGCCCCCAGGACGCTTGCGGCGTCTTCGGTGTCTGGGCTCCGGGCGAAGAGGTCGCCAAGCTCACCTATTTCGGACTGTATGCCCTGCAGCACCGTGGACAGGAGTCCGCGGGCATCGCAGTGAGCAACGGGTCCCAGATCCTGGTCTTCAAGGACATGGGACTGGTCTCGCAGGTCTTCGACGAAACTTCTCTGGGATCACTCCAGGGCCATATCGCGGTCGGTCATGCCCGCTACTCCACCACCGGTGCCTCGGTGTGGGAGAACGCGCAGCCGACGTTCCGTGCGACCGCGCACGGCTCGATCGCCCTGGGCCACAACGGCAACCTGGTCAATACGGCCCAGCTCGCCGAGATGGTCGCCGACCTCCCCCGCAAGGACGGTCGCGCCACCCAGGTCGCAGCGACCAACGACACCGATCTGGTGACCGCGCTGCTCGCCGGCCAGACCGATGACGAGGGCAAGCCGCTCACCATCGAGGAAGCCGCCACCAAGGTGCTCCCCGAGGCGAAGGGGGCCTTCTCCCTCGTCTTCATGGATGAGCACACCCTCTACGCCGCCCGTGACCCGCAGGGCATCCGCCCGCTGGTGCTGGGCCGGCTGGAGCGCGGCTGGGTGGTGGCCTCCGAGTCCGCCGCCCTCGACATCTGCGGCGCCAGTTTCGTCCGGGAGATCGAGCCCGGCGAGCTCGTCGCCATCGACGAGAACGGTCTGCGCACCTCCCGGTTCGCGGAAGCGAAGCCCAAGGGCTGTGTCTTCGAGTACGTCTATCTGGCCCGCCCCGACACCGATATCGCCGGGCGGAACGTCTACCTCTCCCGGGTGGAGATGGGCCGCAGGCTGGCCGCGGAGGCTCCCGCCGAGGCCGATCTGGTCATAGCGACTCCGGAATCCGGCACTCCCGCCGCCATCGGCTACGCGGAGGCCAGCGGAATCCCGTTCGGTGCCGGACTGGTCAAGAACGCCTACGTCGGCCGGACCTTCATCCAGCCGTCCCAGACCATCCGGCAGCTGGGCATCCGGCTCAAGCTGAACCCGCTCAAGGAAGTCATCAAGGGCAAGCGCCTGGTGGTCGTCGACGACTCGATCGTCCGCGGCAACACCCAGCGCGCACTGGTCCGGATGCTCCGCGAGGCGGGCGCCGCCGAGATCCACATCCGGATCTCGTCCCCGCCGGTGAAGTGGCCCTGCTTCTTCGGCATCGACTTCGCGACCCGCGCCGAGCTGATCGCCAACGGCATGTCCGTCGACGAGATCGCCACGTCGATGGGGGCCGACTCGCTCTCGTACATCTCGATCGACTCGATGATCGAGGCGACGACGATCGACAAGCCGAACCTCTGCCGCGCCTGCTTCGACGGCGAGTACCCGATGGAGCTTCCGGACCCGGAGCTGCTCGGCAAGCAGCTGCTGGAGACCGAGCTGGCGGCAGGCCCTGCGGCGACCGCCGCGGCCGACGCGCTGCGCCGTCCGTGACCCGGACCGTCCGGCAGCCTTTCCACCAGCCCCGTATCTCCACACGAAAGATCCCAGGCAATGTCTGAGACAACAGGTGCTTCCTACGCGGCAGCGGGCGTCGACATCGAGGCCGGCGACCGTGCCGTCGAGCTGATGAAGGAGTGGGTGAAGAAGACGCAGCGCCCCGAGGTCGCGGGCCTCGGCGGCCTCGGCGGCTTCGCCGGACTCTTCGACGCCTCGGCCCTCAAGCGCTACGAGCGTCCGCTGCTCGCCTCCGCCACCGACGGCGTCGGCACCAAGGTCGACCTCGCCCGCCAGATGGGCGTGTACGACACGATCGGCCACGACCTCGTCGGCATGGTCGTGGACGACCTGGTCGTCTGCGGCGCCGAACCCCTCTTCATGACCGACTACATCTGTGTCGGCAAGGTGCACCCCGAGCGTGTCGCGGCCATCGTGAAGGGCATCGCCGAAGGCTGTGTGCTGGCGGGCTGCGCCCTGGTCGGCGGCGAGACCGCCGAACACCCCGGCCTGCTCGGCCCGGACGACTTCGATGTCGCCGGCGCCGGTACCGGTGTGGTGGAGGCCGACCGTCTGCTGGGCCCCGACCGCATCCGCAAGGGGGACGCGGTCATCGCGATGGCGTCGTCCGGGCTTCACTCGAACGGGTACTCGCTCGTGCGCCACGTCGTCTTCGACCGGGCCGGCTGGACGCTGGACCGCGAGGTCGAGGAGTTCGGCCGGACGCTCGGCGAGGAGCTCCTCGAGCCCACCAGGATCTACTCCCTGGACTGCCTGGCACTGACCCGTACGACCGAGGTGCACGGCTTCAGCCACGTCACCGGCGGCGGTCTGGCGAACAACCTGGCCCGGGTCGTCCCGGCCGGACTGCACGCGACGGTGGACCGCTCCACCTGGACGCCCGGCGCGGTCTTCGATCTGGTGGGCAAGGCCGGTCAGGTCGAGCAGCTGGAGCTGGAGAAGACGCTCAACATGGGCGTCGGCATGATCGCGATCGTCCCGGCGGAGTCGGCCGACGCGGCCCTGACGACGCTGGCGGACCGCGGTGTCGACTCCTGGATCGCCGGCGAGATCACCGACCGCGGTGCGCACACGACGGGCGCGGAGCTCGTGGGCGGGTACGCGCGCTGAGCGCGGCACGGAATACGGCTCCGGGACGCCGGGCGGGTCGCCATGATCCGCCCGGTGGACCGGGACGGCGCGCTCTTCGGACCGGGACAGCACAGAACCCGGTCCGGGGCAGGCCCGGACCGGGTTGATGTGTCAGCGCGAGGTCAAGCGCCGCGGCGCTGTGACGACGGACCGGACTGGCCGTCCTCGTCCTCGTCATCGTCGTCGTTGTACAGATCCGCGTACTGTGCGTACGGGTCATCTTCCTCGTCGTCGTCCTCGAACGGCTCTGCGTTCGGTGGCTGACTCGAAGGCGATGCGCCCAGCTCATTGGCCAGACGTGACAGGTCCGTCCCGCCGCTGCTGTACTTCAGCTGGCGGGCGACCTTCGTCTGCTTGGCCTTTGCCCGGCCGCGCCCCATGGCTCGACCCCCTCGGTGACGGGGCTCGACGGCCCCAGAGTCTTGACACGCGTTCATGTTTCAGGACGGACTCTCGGCAGAGAGACCGTGCCTGTAGAGCTTTAACGGTACCTGCTTCCGCGGCCCTACGGTACGCCGCCCGCATCACACGCCCCGGAAGAGGACCCGCGAGGAGCCCCGTCCTCGCTGGTCAACTGCGATTTTAACCTCTTCTGGGCATGCGACCCGCCGTCCGGGGTGAGGCATGTCTCCCCGATCGGCGGGTACAGCGAGCCCTGCGCGGGGAATGACGCCCCGTAGGGCCCCCGCCGCGGTCAGCGACGGCGTGCGTCGGCCATCCGCTGCTCGGCGATCCGGTCGGCCGCGGCGGCCGGCGGGATGCCATCACTCTTCGCACGTGCGAATATGGCCAGCGTCGTGTCGAAGATCCGTGCCGCCTTGGCCCGGCAGCGGTCGAAGTCGAAGCCGTGCAGCTCGTCGGCGACCTGGATGACGCCGCCGGCGTTCACCACGTAATCGGGTGCGTAGAGGATCGAGCGGTCCGCGAGATCCTTCTCCACGCCCGGGTGTGCGAGCTGGTTGTTGGCCGCGCCGCACACCACGGAAGCGGTGAGCACCGGAACGGTGTCGTCGTTCAGCGCGCCACCGAGCGCGCACGGGGCGTAGATGTCCAGGCCCTCGGTGCGGATCAGCGTTCCGGTGTCCGCCGCCACGGCGACCTCGGGGTGCTTCTCGGTGATCCGGCGCACGGACTCGTCCCGCACATCGGTGATCGTGACCAGGGCGCCGTCCGCCAGCAGGTGCTCGACGAGGTGATGGCCGACCTTGCCGACTCCGGCGACCCCCACTTTTCGGCCACGCAGCGTCGGGTCGCCCCAGAGGTGCTGGGCCGAGGCCCGCATGCCCTGGAAGACGCCGAACGCGGTGAGCACCGACGAGTCGCCGGCGCCGCCGTTCTCGGGGGAACGGCCGGTGGTCCAGCGGCACTCGCGGGCCACGACGTCCATGTCGGCGACGTACGTGCCCACATCGCAGGCCGTCACGTAGCGGCCGCCGAGCGAGGCCACCGACCGGCCGTAGGCCAGCAGCAGTTCGGTCCGCCGGGCGCCCTCGAAGGACTCGGGGTCGCCGATGATGACGGCCTTGCCGCCACCGTGGCCGAGCCCGGCCAGGGCGTTCTTGTACGACATGCCGCGCGCCAGGTTCAGGGCGTCCGCGACGGCCGCCTCCTCGGAGGCGTACGGATAGAAACGGGTACCGCCCAGGGCTGGGCCCAGGGCGGTGGAGTGGATGGCGATGACGGCCTTGAGGCCGCTGGCACGGTCCTGACAGAGCACGACTTGTTCGTGGCCCCCCTGATCCGACTGGAACAGGGTGTGCAGGACGCCGTCGGTCACATCGGTCACTGTGGTGACTCCCCATTACGAAGCGGCGGGAAGGCCCTCCTGAAGGTGGGGAGGGCCCCGGACCGACCGGCACGGGCGGTCCGTGGGCATGAGCTTAAGGCCGCTCGTCCCGTACCGACGGAGATGCGATCAGGTGCCGCGGATCACCCACGACCGGAGTACGGGCGTGACACGATCGCTGCATGTCGGTGGTGTCTTCGGTGCCCGTTCCATACGCGTCCTACCTCAGGGTCTACGAGCCACTGGCGGCCTTCCCGGAGGCCGAACGCGCGCACTGGGCGCGCTATGCGGGCCGTGCCCGGATCCCCACGGCCCAGGACGAACTGCGCCGTTCGCTGGCCGACCTGGTGGCGACCCCGCCGGTCGGTGTCCCGGCGCACGAGAGCGCCGACGCGTTCGTCGCCGAGGTGGACGGTGTGGTGTGCGTCTGCCCGTGGCGGACCCGGCTGCGCGGCTGGCTGGCGCTGGACGGTCTCGCGGACATGTTCCCCGGGCCGGTGCTCGACGCGGTGCTGCCGCCGGTGGTGCGCGGGCAGGCGCTCGCCGACCACGAGCGGTGGTCGGAGCGCAATCCGGACGCCCGGCCCTGGATCAGGACGGCGGTGTGGCAGGTCCCGGTGCGCTGGTTCGTCCTGGTCTCGGACGAGGAGCGCGAGCACCGGCCGGCGGGGGAGGACGGCGAGCCGGCCGTGCTGCGCTACCGGACGCCGATGGTCCAGGCGCGCCGCCGGCTGGCGCGGGCGCTGAAGACGTTGCGCGAGGCGATGGACGAGGGGCCGCTCACCGACGGCCTGGTGGATGTCGGGCGCTGGCTGGAGGAGTTCCATCCGCGCGCCCTGGTCGAGCTGGACTACGGCGGGCTGGTGCACGCCCTGCCGGCGCGGCACCTCGCCGAGGACCGGAGTGCCGCGGACGTGGCGGAGGGCATCGAGGCGCTGCGGTCCGGTGATGCCGAGGGGGCGAGTGCGGCGTACGCCCGTCTTTCGGAGCGCTGGAGGTCCGTAAGGGATCGTCAGTTCGCGAACTGACAAGCGATGAACCTGCGTCCTGTGTGACACGTGAGAGTGAAGAGGCGGAAGCGTACTCCTGATGTGTCAGGACCTACGTCCCGAACCGGGCCTTTGCCTCAAGCGTGATGGATTGCACTTACGGGGCCCTTGCGCCCTTACCTACTCCTCGTGCCAAAATAGGACAAGGAGTCCGGGGAGGGCTCCATTCGTCCAATTATGGGCGGAGTGCTCTGTATTGCGTTCTACGGGGGGTCTGACGACTCCTGATCGCTCTGTGACTGATCGTCACGGTGGTGTGACTGTCCGCTATGGCATGGTCCATCGGCTTCCGTCGCTGATGAACACCTGGGAGGGCAATTCCATCGGTTTGGCCGACGTGGCTGGACGGATGGTGTAGTTGTAGTGCCGAGGACAAGCCGTTCGTCCTATAACCGACTCGGCCCGCGTCCGCCATTTCGGGCAACGTGGGTCAAGGTGCAGAATTTAGAGGAAAGAACCGAGATTGTTCGGTTCTCCCGAGGAGGCCGCTCATGACCGCTCGCACCCCTGATGCCGAGCCGCTGCTGACCCCGGCTGAGGTTGCCACGATGTTCCGCGTGGACCCGAAGACGGTTACCCGTTGGGCCAAGGCAGGCAAGCTCACGTCCATCCGCACGCTCGGTGGACATCGCCGGTACCGCGAGGCAGAGGTCCGCGCACTGCTTGCGGGTATTCCGCAGCAGCGCAGCGAGGCCTGACAAACCCCTGTCGCCGCAGCACAACCGGGCTTTTGGGTCCCCCAACCCAGGTAGCCCACCCATAGCTCCATATGACGGGCGCCCGCCCCAACGGGCGCCGTACCTGTGTCGTACAGGTCACGTCGTCAGATCGCGCTGGACTCCGCCGGGTCCAGCGCGATCTTTTTTGTGCGTGCACGGCCGGCCGCTCACGTGTGCTCCGGTCCGCGGCGCGCTGCCTGTTCAGGCCACTGGAAACCGGACGCCCGGTTGGCTCCCGACGGTTCTCGTGCGGGCTTGCTCGGGTCTGTGCGGGACTGTGTGACCTCGTCCCGGGAAGGCCTGGCGCGGACGGTTCGGGGGCTCCTGGGCGGGTCCCGTCCGAGTGGTGCAATTGCACATATTAAATTCGCCAGTTGTAGGAAGGGTGTAAAGTCACCCCTTCTCAAAACGGATTCAGTGACTCCCGTCACACGGCATGACTCTTGCCAAGCACGAGCCTGCCACTGCATAGGGGCGCGACAGCACGCCATTGGTCACGTGGCGGGAGGACTTTCGTCCCGTGCTTGCCGGGTGGCGGAGCGGCCGTCATGGACCGGTTCCGGGCCTCCCGGCGCCGGTGCGTCGCCGGGAGGCGCTCCGAGGGCCCGCACGGCGGCCCTCCGGGGCCCTGTGGGCGCCCCGGAAGGGTCGGGCGGCTCCTCGGTCGGGTCCGCCACCTGAGAGGCCGTCACGAGGTCCATGGCGAGCCGCAGTAGCCGGGCGCAGACCGCGCAGTGCCGGGTGAGGTGGCGGAAGCCGGTGGCGGCCGCCAGATGGGCGCGCAGCAGGGCGCGGATCTCGTGCCGGGGTGTTCTCCGCCGGGCCCGGGGCAGCGGGCGGGCCGGTTCGGGGGCGCCGCCCCCGTCCGTCCGGAGATCCACGGGCGCCCGCAGTCTCTGCTCCGTCCGGAAACCGGTGTCCGGCCGGAAACCGTCATCGGTCCCGGATTCCCTGTCCGTCCGGACGCCCTCGCCCGTTCGGAATCCCTCGCCCGTGGATGCCGCCATCCGCGCCACCTCCCGGTGGATGCGCGCTGTCCCGCGCCGAGAAAACAGGGACAGCCCCTGTTTTCTGAGTACTCGTCGGCGGACACCGGAGTCAATACGCGCGAAAGCCCGGATCCAGGGGATCCGGGCTTTCGTTACTGCGGTCCTGACGGGATTTGAACCCGCGGCCTCCACCTTGACAGGGTGGCGAGCACTCCAAACTGCTCCACAGGACCAGGTTTTCGCGGCTGCCTCGCGGCTGGCTGCGAAGACAGACTCTACAGGAGGTCAGAGGGTGCGGTCGACCTCACTTCCGGTGGCCGGCCGGTTACCCGGCCACCGGCGGACGGTTACGGGGCGGCGGCGTCGATCGCCTTCACGATCCGCTTGTCGGAAACGGGGAACGCGGTGCCCAGCGCGTGCGCGAAGTAGCTGACGCGCAGTTCCTCGATCATCCAGCGGATGTCCAGGACCTCCTGCGGAACGGGCCTGCCCTGCGGCAGCTGTTCGAGCAGCCAGGCGTACTCGTCCTGCATCTCGTGGACCTTCTCCATGCGCGAGGTGTCGCGCTGGACGTTGGTCGGCATCTGCTGGAGCCGGCGGTCCTCCGCGACCAGGTAGCGCATCAGGTCGGGCAGCCTGCGCAGCCCGGTCGCGGTGACGAACCCGGGCGGGACGAGACGGGCGAGGTGCTCCCGTACGTCGGTGACGTTGTTGATCAGGACCAGGCTGTTGGTGGCCTTCAGCCGGCGTTCGCACGCCTGCCAGGCCGCCAGGATCTGCTGGACCTGGCCGATCGTGCGGACGGTGAGGTCCACCAGATCGGCGCGCACCTTGTCGTACAGCTTCCGGAACGACGCCTCGTCCCAGGCGGGCCCGCCGTGCGCGGCGATCAGCCGGTCGGCGGCGGCGGTCGCGCAGTCGTCGAAGAGCGCCTGGATGGAGCCGTGCGGGTTGCGGGACAGGGCCAGCTTCTGCTGGTTCGTCAGCTTGTCCGAGGCGAACTTCGCCGGGTTCACCGGGATGTTCAGCAGGATCAGCTTCCGGGTGCCGCGCCACATCGCCTGCTGCTGCTCGGCCTCGGTGTCGAAGAGCCGTACGGCGACCGTCTCGCCCTGGTCGACGAGGGCCGGGTAGGCCTTCACCGGCTGGCCGGCCCGCCGGGTCTCGAAGATCCGGTCCAGGGTGCCGATCGTCCAGTCCGTGAGGCCCGAACGCTCGATGGACTCGCCCGTGGGGCCCGCGGTCGCCGCGGCGGCCTTGGAGAGCGCCTGCCGGGCCTTGGGGCGCAGCTGGATCTTCAGCGCCTCCAGGTCCTTGTCCTCCGCGACCTTGCGGCGCCGCTCGTCGACGATCCGGAAGGTGATCTTCAGGTGGTCCGGGACACGGCTCAGGTCGAAGTCGTCCGCGGTGACCGGGACGCCGACCATCCGCTGGAGCTCGCGGGCGAGCGTGACCGGCAGCGGCTCCTGGAGGGGCACGGCCCGGTCGAGGAACTTGTCCGCGTAGTCCGGGGCGGGGACGTAGTGCCGGCGGATCGGCTTGGGCAGGGAGCGGATCAGCTCGGTGACCACTTCCTCGCGCAGGCCCGGGATCTGCCAGTCGAAGCCCTCCGACGTGACCTGGTTGAGCACCTGGAGCGGGATGTGGACGGTCACGCCGTCGGCGTCCGCGCCGGGCTCGAACTGGTACGTCACCCGGAACTTGAGCTTCCCCTGCCGCCAGGAGTCCGGGTAGTCGTCCTTGGTGACGTCCCCGGCCTTCTCGTTGATGAGCATCGAGCGCTCGAAGTCCAGCGCGTCCGGCTCGTCCCGGCGCTTCTGCTTCCACCAGGAGTCGAAGTGCGCACCCGAGACGATGTGCTCCGGGAGCCGCTGGTCGTAGAAGTCGAAGAGCGTCTCGTCGTCCACGAGGATGTCGCGGCGCCGGGCACGGTGCTCCAGCTCCTCGACCTCGCCCAGGAGCTTGCGGTTGTCGTGGAAGAACTGGTGGTGCGTGCGCCAGTCGCCCTCGACCAGGGCGTTGCGGATGAAGAGGTCCCGCGAGATCTCCTGGTCGATACGGCCGAAATTAACCTTGCGCTGGGCGACGATCGGTACGCCGTACAGCGTGACCCGCTCGAACGCCATCACCGCCGCCTGGTCCTTCTCCCAGTGCGGCTCGCTGTAGGTGCGCTTCAGCAGGTGCTGGGCCAGCGGCTCGATCCACTCCGGCTCGACGCGGGCGTTGACCCGCGCCCACAGCCGGGACGTCTCCACCAGCTCGGCCGACATCACGAACCGGGGCTGCTTCTTGAAGAGCGCCGACCCCGGGAAGATCGCGAACTTGGCGTTGCGGGCACCGACGTACTCGTTCTTCTCGGTGTCCTTCAGCCCGATGTGCGACAGCAGACCGGCCAGCAGCGAGGTGTGCACCGACTGCTCCGGAGCATCCTCGTCATTGAGCTCGATGCCCATCTGCTTGGCGACCGTGCGCAGCTGCGCGTAGATGTCCTGCCATTCGCGGATGCGCAGGAAGTTCAGGTACTCCTGTTTGCACATCCGGCGGAAGCTGGAGGAGCCGCGCTCCTTCTGCTGCTCGCGGACGTAGCGCCACAGGTTCAGGAACGCCAGGAAGTCGGACGTCTCGTCCTTGAACCGGGCGTGCTGCTGATCGGCCTGCGTCTGCTTCTCGGACGGGCGCTCGCGCGGGTCCTGGATGGAGAGCGCGGCGGCGATGACCATGACCTCGCGGACGCAGCCGTTGCGGTCGGCCTCGATGACCATCCGGGCCAGGCGCGGGTCCACCGGCAGCTGGGAGAGCTGGCGGCCCAGCGGGGTGAGCCGCTTCTTGGGATCCTTCTCCTCCGGATCCAGCGCCCCCAGCTCCTGGAGGAGCTGCACACCGTCGCGGATGTTGCGGTGGTCCGGCGGATCGATGAAGGGGAACTTCTCGATGTCGCCCAGACCGGCCGCGGTCATCTGGAGGATGACGGAGGCCAGGTTCGTCCGCAGGATCTCCGGGTCCGTGAACTCCGGACGGGTCAGGAAGTCGTCCTCGGAGTACAGCCGGATGCAGATGCCGTCCGACGTACGGCCGCAGCGGCCCTTGCGCTGGTTGGCGCTGGCCTGCGAGATCCGCTCGATCGGCAGCCGCTGGACCTTGGTGCGGTGGCTGTAGCGGGAGATACGGGCGTTGCCCGGGTCGATCACGTACTTGATGCCGGGGACGGTCAGCGAGGTCTCGGCGACATTGGTCGCCAGCACGATCCTGCGACCGGTGTGGCGCTGGAACACCCGGTGCTGCTCGGCGTGCGACAGACGTGCGTAGAGGGGGAGCACCTCGGTGTGTCTGAGGTTGCGTTTGCCCAGCGCGTCCGCGGTGTCGCGGATCTCCCGCTCCCCGGAGAGGAAGACCAGGACGTCGCCGGGCCCCTCCGACTGGAGCTCGTCGACGGCGTCGCAGATCGCGGTGATCTGGTCGCGGTCGGAGTCGTCGCCCTCCTCCTCGAGGAGCGGGCGGTACCGCACCTCCACCGGGTACGTACGGCCGCTGACCTCGACGACCGGGGCCTCGCCGAAGTGGCGCGCGAAACGCTGGGGGTCGATCGTCGCCGAGGTGATGACGACCTTCAGATCCGGGCGCTTGGGCAGCAGCCGGGCCAGATAGCCGAGCAGGAAGTCGATGTTCAGCGACCGCTCGTGGGCCTCGTCGATGATGATCGTGTCGTACGCGAGCAGCTCGCGGTCCGTCTGGATCTCGGCGAGCAGGATGCCGTCCGTCATGAGCTTGACGAAGGTCGCGTCCTGATTCACCTGGTCGGTGAAGCGGACCTTCCAGCCCACCGCCTCGCCCAGCGGCGTCTTCAGCTCCTCGGCGATCCGCTCGGCCACTGTGCGCGCCGCGATCCGGCGGGGCTGGGTGTGCCCGATCATGCCCCGGACGCCACGCCCCAGCTCCATGCAGATCTTGGGGATCTGGGTGGTCTTGCCGGAACCGGTCTCACCGGCGACGATCACGACCTGGTGGTCACGTATCGCCTCCAGGATCTCGTCCTTCTTCTGGCTGACCGGAAGCTGTTCGGGGTACGTGAGGGCAGGCAGCCGCCCGGCCCGCAGTGCGAGCCGCCCCGCCGCCTTCGTGGCCTGGGCGGCGATCTCGTCCAGCACACCTTGCTGGGCCTCGGGCTGACGAATGCGGCGCGCGCCTTCGAGGCGGCGGCCGAGCCGGTGGGCGTCGCGCAGCGAGAGCTGCCCGAGCTGGGACTGGAGATCGGCGAAGGAAGTAGACATACGGGTTCCAGGATCTCACCCGGGCCCGAGGAACGGCGAACGTATTTCCCGCGGGCTCGGTCACGGAGTCGGCACGGTGGGGGGCGGCGCGATCACAGCACGTACCATTCCGGACAGTTGAACCCCCGTGAACCCCGTCCGCGGAACAGCCCGCAGGAAGGCCGGCCGCCCGTGACCCGTTCGCAGTGGTGCTGCCTGGTGGCGGCCCTCGCGGTGGTCCTCGGGCTGTTCTGCGGACAGTCGGCGGTGGCCCGGACGGCAGCCGCCGCGGCGGTCCCGGCGGCGGCCGTTGCGCCGTCCCCGGTATCCGGCCCGGCATCCGTCCACGTATCCGCCCAGGACCCGGTGCCGGTCGTGACGGTCACCGCGGACAGCGGGGACGGGATTCCGGGCTGCGGCAGGGGCGGGAAGCGCCAGGGCAGCGAACCAGCCGTTCCCGCCCGGTCCCGTACGGCCCAGGACCAGGCGCCGGGCCTCGCCGAATGGGGCCTGCCCGTCGCCACCGGGCCGGGGCCGGTCCGGCCGCCCGCTCCGACGGCGCTGCGCGGGCCCGACGCGACCGCGCCCTCTCCGGTGGAGCTCTCCGTACTGAGGGTGTAGACGGCCCGCGTCCCCACGGCCGTTCCCTCACCCCGCCCGCATCGCCAGCACGGAGTTCCGCATGTCCAAGCCCATGTCCAAGCCGTCCCCGAAGTCCCGTACGACCGGCAGGCCGAACAAGGCCGCCAGGTCCAGGAAGCCACTCGTCTACGGCGCCGGGATCGTGGTGGCCGCGGCCCTGCTCGGTTACGTCTCCTACCGGGCCACCGCCCCCGACTCCCCGGGCTCCGGCTCCTCCGCGGTCGCCGACGTCAGCGCGGACCCGGAGGCCGGCGTCTACCCCGAACTGGCGAAGCTGGCCAGGCGCGACGCCGGCGACAAGCTGGCACAGGGCCGCCCCGACGCGCCCGTCGTCCTCATCGAGTACGCCGACTTCAAGTGCGGCTACTGCGCGAAGTTCGCCCGCGACACCGAACCCGCCCTGGTGAAGAAGTACGTCGACAACGGAACCCTGCGCATCGAGTGGCGCAACTTCCCGATCTTCGGCGCCGAGTCGGAGACCGCGGCGCGCGCCTCCTGGGCCGCCGGACAGCAGGGGCGCTTCTGGCAGTTCCACAGCGCCGCGTACGCCGAAGGGGTCAAGGAGAAGGGGTTCGGCAAGGACCGGCTGAAGGCGCTCGCCCAGCAGGCGGGAGTGGCCGACCTGGACCGCTTCCAGGCCGACACGGACGGCGCGGCTTCCGCGGCCGCGGTGAGCAAGGACCAGGAGCAGGGGTACGGAATCGGCGCGACGTCCACCCCGTCCTTCCTGATCAACGGCCGCCCGCTCGCCGGAGCACAGTCGACGCAGACCTTCGTCGACGCCATCGAGCAGGCGGCGGAGCAGGCGAAGAACGCCGGCGGCGCGGGCGAGGACGCCAAGGGCGCCGAGCCGTCCCCCGGCAGCACGGGCTCCGCGGGCGCGACGAAGTGACGGCCGGGATCGGCTACTTCGCCGCACTCCTCGGCGGACTGCTGGCGCTGCTCAGCCCGTGCAGCGCCCTGCTGCTCCCCGCCTTCTTCGCGTACTCCATCAACTCCACCTCACGGCTCCTCGCCCGGACCGGGATCTTCTACGCGGGCCTGGCCACCACCCTCGTCCCGCTGGGCGCGGCGGGTTCGTATGCCGGACGGCTCTTCTACAGCCACCGCGACGCCCTCGTTCTCGGCGCGGGCTGGCTGATCATCGTGCTCGGCGTCGCCCAGATCGTCGGTCTCGGCTTCGCCTCGCGGCGGATCGCCGCCCTCAGCGGCCGGATCCGTCCCACCACCGCCGTATCGGTCTACGCGCTCGGCGCGGTCTACGGACTGGCCGGATTCTGCGCGGGGCCGATCCTCGGGAGCGTGCTGACCGTGGCGGCCGTCAGCGGCAGCCCGGCGTACGGGGGACTGCTGCTCGCCGTCTACGCCCTGGGCATGGCGGTGCCGCTCTTCCTGCTCGCGCTGCTCTGGGAACGGTTCGAGCTGGGCCGCCGCGCGTGGCTGCGCGGGCGGGTCGTGCGGCTCGGCCGCTTCGAGCTGCACACCACGTCGCTGCTGTCGGGGCTCTTCTTCATCGGGCTCGGCGCCATGTTCCTGGTGTACGACGGGACGACCGCGCTGCCGGGACTGCTGGACGTGGACCAGTCGTTCGCCGTGGAGCAGTGGGCCCAGGGCGTCGGCGAGCATGTGCCGGACGCGGTGATGCTGGTCGCGGTGGTGGCCGTGGTGCTGCTGATGCTCGCGGTACGGGCCGGGCGGCGCCGCCGTGCGGAGGCCGCGGACGAGCTGAACACCGCCGACCGGGAGGATGCCTGACACGGCGAAGGCCCCGTCCACCGGACGGGGCCTTCGGGTGGTGGCTGGGGCCGGGATCGAACCGGCGACCTATCGCTTTTCAGGCGATCGCTCGTACCAACTGAGCTACCCAGCCACGCAGCTCGTACGGGCTGCAGCGGTCCTGACGGGATTTGAACCCGCGGCCTCCACCTTGACAGGGTGGCGAGCACTCCAAACTGCTCCACAGGACCAAGCTATGTGCGAGACGAGTCTCGCACACGTTTTAGCGTGCCCCCAACGGGATTCGAACCCGTGCTACCGCCTTGAAAGGGCGGCGTCCTGGGCCACTAGACGATGAGGGCTAAGGGCCCACCTGCGCGCTTTCCCAGCGCGTCGGGGACGTCAGAAGCATATGGGATGGCGGCAGCTATCGCCAAAACGGTTTACCGGGACGTCGTGGGAGCCGTCGGGAGCGGCGTCGGGAGGGCCGGTTTCTCCTCCGGGAGATGGCGGCTGACCTCGGCCGTCGTCAGGCCGAGCCCACCCAGGGTGATCTCGTCCCAGGCCTGCAGGCGCCGGGTGGAGCGGTCCAGGTAGAGCACGGACGCGAGCACCTGTTCCGGCTTCTTGTTCTGTACGGCGCGCAGCCCGCCGCCGCCCGTGGAGCCCTCGACCTTCAGCCGGGTGCCGCGCTTCATCACCTCGTTCTGCCGGTGGTGCACATGCCCGGCCAGTACGAGCGGGACCGTGCCGTCCGTCTCCCGGGCCGCCGCCGGCTCATGGGTGACGGCTATGTCGACCGGGGTGCCGGCGCGCTGCTGGTCGCGCAGGGCGGTCGCCAGCCGCAGGCCCGCCGTCCGTTCGACGTCCTCGGCCTGTGCGGGGCCGGTGCGGTCCGGGGTGAACTCCGGGTCCCCCATGCCCGCGACCCGCAGCCCGCCGACGTTCACCGCCCGGCCCTCGTCCAGCACGTGCACGTTCTTGAACCGTTCGGCGTGCTCCAGGTACTTCTGGGTGGTCGCGGAGTCGTGGTTGCCGCGGACCCAGACGTAGGGGGCGCCCAGATCGCTGACCGGGTCGAGGAAGTTGTTCTCGACGGCGGCGCCGTGGTCCGTCGTGTCGCCCGAGTCGATGATCACGTCGATGTCGTACTGCTCGACGAGCGAGCCGATGATGTGCCAGGCCGCGGGGTTCAGATGGACGTCGGAGACGTGCAGGACGCGGAGCGTGGCGGGGTCCGGGCTGTAGACGGGGAGCGTCGAGGTGGCGTCGTACAGCTTGGTGACGTTGGTGACCAGCCGGGCCAGCTCTCGCTGGTAGACGTCGAAGTCGCTGACGATCGAGCGGGCGTCGCCGACGACGGAGGGGGCGCTGGAGAGCAGGCCGGAGAACCGGGGCTCCAGGACCGACTTCGGGTTCCAGGTGGCGTACGCGCTGACCCCGGAGGCGGCCAGCAGCGAGAGGGCGAGCCCGCCGGCCGCGAGGGCGCGGCGGGGCCTGCGGTAGACCGCGAGGCCCAGTGCGGTGGCTCCGGAGACGACCGCGACGCAGGAGCGCAGGGCGAGCTCACGGGTGCCGGCGGCGACGTCGCCGGTCACCTCGTCCTCCAGGCCCGACAGCCGTTCGGGGTGCTGGACCAGGGCCTCGGAGCGGACCGGGTCGAGGCGGTCGACGTCGACGTCGAGCCGGACCGGGGCGCGGTGCGAGTCCAGTTCCAGGGCGCCGAGCGGCGACACGTTGATCTTGGTGCCGCCGCTGAGCGAGGGGCGCAGGGTCATCGTCGTGTCCATCGGGCCGACGGTCGTACGGACGCTGCCGACGGCCAGCAGCCCGAGCCAGGCGCCGAACAGCACGACGGTGACCAGACCCAGCGCGCGGACGAACGGGCGCGGCGGGGCGACGAGCGCGCCGCCGGCGCGGCGGACGCGGAGGCGGCGGACACGGGCTGCTGCGGCACGGAACGGGTCGCGGGCCATTGGGCGACTGTGCCCCGGTCCGCGGGCAGGTATGCGCTCCGGGCACCTCGGGGCACATCCGGCCCCGGTACGTGACAATGACGGGGTGCTGGAGATGACGCGGGAAGAGTTCGAGGAACTGGTCGGCGAGGCCCTGGACCGGATCCCGCCGGAGCTGACCCGGCTGATGGACAACGTCGCGGTCTTCGTCGAGGACGAACCGGAAGCCGATGATCCGGATCTGCTCGGGCTCTACGAGGGCACGCCGCTGACCGAGCGCGGTGAGTGGTACGCGGGCGTGCTGCCGGACCGGATCACCATCTACCGGGGGCCGACGCTGCGGATGTGCGAGTCGCGCGAGCGCGTCGTCGCCGAGACGGAGATCACCGTCGTCCATGAGATCGCCCACCACTTCGGCATCGACGACGAGAGGCTCCACGCGCTCGGTTACGGGTGAGGGGCGGGGCGGCCGGGGCCTGTGGTCCGGATCGTGCCGGGGGCTCGCGGGGCCGGTGCCTGACGTAGACCCTCAGGTGTGAATGAGGTGTGCGGGCCGGGGCCGGGGGCGTGTCCCCGGCGGGGCGGCGGGAGTTGGGCACAGCGCTCCCCGGCTCGTTTCCGTACCGCCTCGTCCCTCTTCGTGCTCCCGGAGGTGCCCCGTGCGCCAGTTGTCCGTCCCTGTCCCCGTCCGCTGGGCGGCCGTCACCGTTGTGACGATCGCCGCGTCCACAGGCTGTATGAGCGTCGGCGACGGCGGCGGGAAACCGGCACCCTCGCGGTCCGCCGCACCGGAGGGGTCGACGGCCGGCCCCGACGGCTCCACCGTGGCCGGTACCGGCCGGGCCCGTACCGCCGGTGCCGAGGCGCACTCGGAGCGGGAGGCGGCCGAGTCCGGCGCCCCGAGCGCCTCCGCGAAGCCCTCGGGCAGCCCCGGCACGGGGTCCGCGGAGCCCGGTCGGGTCCGGATCGGCCGGATGCCGGCGCCGCCGCCCCCGTCGTCGGAGCCCGGGGTCCCGCAGCGGCCGGACCCCCCGGCTCCGTCCGAACCGCAGGCCCCCGAGCCGTCGGCTCCGCCGGAGCCCGAGCCGCAGCCCTCGGAGCCGCCGGAGGTGCCTTCGGCGTCGCCCGCCGCGCAGCTTCGTACGGACGCGATGGGTGCGCTGGACAACGTGGACGAGATGCGGACTCCGGAGGCATCGCCGCAGGTGGGACCGGCTTGACGGGGTGGTCGTCGGGGGGCCGGTTTGCGCGATACGGGGATGAGTGCGTATGGTAGTAGATCGTTTGATCCATTGCCCGGCGCCGACACAGAAGAGCGCCGTGTGGCGCGTACTCTCCCTTGCCGTGGCTGGACCGCATTGAGGCGGTCGAAATTGCGAAAACACGGAGTTACGGGCGCGTGCCGAGACTCCGGAAGGTTTCGCATTTCGCATGTCAATTTCTAGTTCTGACCACACCGTGCTGCCCGAGAACATCGAGAACGACGAGCTCGTCGAGGCCGCAGAGGCCGTAGTCGCCGAGTCCGCCGTCTCCATCAAGGACTACATCGCGGCCCCCCAGGCCGACGCCGACGCTCCGCAGGCCGAGAGCGCGGCCCCCCAGGCCGAGAAGGCCGCCCCGGAGGCCGAGAAGGCCGAGCAGAGCGTCTTCGACGCCCCGCAGGCCGACGCCGACACGGACACCGACTCCGCCGCCGACGAGGCGGACGCCGAGCCGACCGTCACGTTCGCCAGCCTGGGCCTGCCCGACGGCATCGTCCGCAAGCTCGCGCAGAACGGCGTGACCGCGCCCTTCCCGATCCAGGCAGCGACCATTCCGGACGCCCTGGCCGGAAAGGACATCCTCGGCCGCGGCCGTACCGGCTCCGGCAAGACCCTCTCCTTCGGTCTGCCGACGCTGGCCTCGCTGTCCGGCGGTCACACCGAGAAGAAGAAGCCCCGCGCGATCATCCTGACCCCGACGCGTGAGCTCGCGATGCAGGTCGCGGACGCGCTGCAGCCGTACGGCGACGTGCTCGGCCTGAAGATGAAGGTCGTCTGCGGCGGTACGTCGATGGGCAACCAGATCTACGCGCTGGAGCGCGGTGTCGACGTCCTCGTCGCCACCCCGGGCCGGCTGCGCGACATCATCAACCGGGGCGCCTGCTCCCTGGAGAACGTCCAGGTCGCCGTCCTCGACGAGGCCGACCAGATGTCCGACCTGGGCTTCCTGCCCGAGGTCACCGAGCTGCTCGACCAGATCCCCGGTGGCGGCCAGCGGATGCTCTTCTCCGCCACCATGGAGAACGAGATCGGCACCCTGGTCAAGCGCTACCTGAGCAACCCGGTCACCCACGAGGTCGACTCCGCCCAGGGCAACGTCTCGACCATGTCGCACCACGTCCTCGTCGTGAAGCCGAAGGACAAGGCGCCGGTCACCTCCGCCATCGCCGCCCGCAAGGGCCGCACGATCATCTTCGTCCGCACCCAGCTGGGCGCCGACCGCATCGCCGAGCAGCTCGTCGAGGCGGGCGTCAAGGCGGACGCGCTGCACGGCGGCATGACCCAGGGCGCCCGTACCCGCGTTCTCGAGGACTTCAAGAAGGGCTTCGTCAACGCGCTGGTCGCGACCGACGTCGCGGCGCGCGGTATCCACGTCGACGGCATCGACCTGGTCCTGAACGTGGACCCGGCCGGCGACCACAAGGACTACCTGCACCGCTCGGGCCGTACCGCCCGTGCCGGCAAGTCCGGTGTCGTGGTCTCGCTGGCGCTGCCGCACCAGCGTCGTCAGATCTTCCGCCTGATGGAGGACGCGGGCGTCGACGCCTCGCGCCACATCGTCCAGGGCGCGGGCGTCTTCGAGCCCGAGGTCGCCGAGATCACCGGTGCCCGTTCGCTCACCGAGGTCCAGGCCGACTCCGCGAACAACGCCGCCAAGCAGGCCGAGCGCGAGGCCGCCGACCTGACCAAGCAGCTCGAGCGCATCCAGCGCCGTGCCGTGGAGCTGCGCGAGGAGGCCGACCGCCTGGTCGCCCGTGCGGCGCGCGAGCGGGGCGACGACCCCGAGGCAGCGGTGGCCGAGGTCGCCGCGGAGGCGGAGGCCGCACTCCTGGCCGCCGCTTCCGTGCCGGAGCAGCAGGCCGCGCGCGAGGAGCGTCGCGACGACCGCGGCAACTTCGAGCGCCGGGACAACCGCGGCGGCGACCGTGGTGGCTACCGCGGCGGCAACGACCGTACCGGCGAGCGCAGTGGGCGTCCCGCCGGCAGCAACGGCTACCGCGGCAGCAGCGACCGCCCGTCGTTCCGCGGCAGCAACGACCGTCGCGAGGACCGTCCCGTCGGTGGCGGTTTCCGCTCCGGTGGCGGCGACCGTCGTGACGACCGTGGCGGCCGTTCTTTCGAGCGTCGTGACAACGACCGTCCGGCGTTCAACCGTGACCGTCGCGACGAGCGTCCCTCGGGCGGTTTCCGCTCCGGTGGCGGCGACCGTCGTGACGACCGTGGCGGCCGCCCCTTCGAGCGTCGCGACAACGACCGCCCGGCCGGTGGCTTCAGCCGTGACAACGACCGTCCGGCGTTCAACCGTGACCGTCGTGACGAGCGCCCGTCCGGTGGCTTCCGCTCCGGTGGCGGCGACCGCCCGTTCAACCGTGACGACCGTCCCTCCGGCGGCTTCCGCTCGGGCGGCAACGACCGTCCGACCGGCCGTCGTGACGACCACCGCTCCACGGGAACCGGCACGAGCACCGGCTCCTTCGGCCGCCGCGACGACAAGCCGCGCTGGAAGCGCAACGGCTGATCGTCCGATCGCCTGACTGCTGAGCAGGGCCCGCACATCACTTCGGTGGTGTGCGGGCCCTGTTTCTTTGAACGGGTTCGAATCTCCTGTCACCACCTGTGCGGATGCTGTTAAAGTCGGCCCACTCGCATGAGGGGTCAGGGCCGGGGGGCTTTCACACTTCGCACAGACCGCGGCACTCTGCCGCGTCCTCCTCATGCTCTTCGGTAGTTCCCGGAAGGGGCTGGGCGTGAGACGCCACACTGTTGTACGCGGTGCTGTCGCGATGACGGCGGCACTTGGAATCGGGGCGGGATTCGTGCCCCTGGCGGCCGGCGCCGGGGCTCCGGCCACCGTGGCGACCACCGGGGTCCGCGGTCTCGACTTCGCCGGTGGGCGGCTGGTCACGGCCGAGCGGAGCCCCAGTGGTGACGCGATGATCTACGAACGCCAGGTGTCCGCCGACGGCACGACCGTGGGGGCGCGGGAGGGCCGGGCGTACGCCGGGGCCCTGGCCAATGGCGCGCACTTCAGGACGGTGCCCTGCGACATGGGCTCCTGCGTGGAACTGGTGGCCTCGGGGCACGGGCACTTCGGTGTCGTGTTCGTCAACGGCGACAACGCCGGCACCGAGAGCGTCCAGTTCTGGGGGCCGGGGAACTCGTACAACGGGGGCGATGTCCGCTACCCCGAGGGCACCGCGAAGATCGTGGACCTGACAGCCCGCGCCTGGGTCGTCAACGGCGGCTCGCCCGTCAAGCAGCGGGCCGGCATGTACCCGAGCTACTACGCGACCCCCGCCCCCCTCGTCCGCGACGCCACCGCCGCCTCCGTCTGGGGCACCTCGCTGTGGGCGGCGACTTCCGCCAAGGGCGCGCTCACCGCGACCGACATCGGGAAGAACAAGGTCGTGGAGACGGCCGCCACCGGCACCGCCTGTGTGATCAAGGAGGTGCGCGCGGTCGGGCGCTGGGTCTACTGGAACTGCGGGACGACCGGTGCGGCCGGGGTGTACGACCGGACGGCGAAGAAGTCGTTCACCGTGCCGTCGGGGCCCGCCCTCGTCGGTGACGGATACCTCGTCCGGCACGACAGGACCACCGGGAAGCTGCTGCTGACCGACTTCCACACGGGCAAGGCCGCGGCTCCCCGTGCGGTGGCCGACCTGGCGGCGGGGAAGACAACCGACGAGCGCCGGCTGACCTGGGCGGTGGACAGGTTCGGCGGGGACATCGCGTACGTCGATGCCGCGAACTCCGTCCACATCGTGCCCAGCGGCGTGCCCGCGCAGCCCCTCGCGAAGATCGCCTCCGACGTCGGCGGCACCTCCATCGACCTCAAGGGCGTGAACGGCCTGGAGGCGTGGCTCAGCACCTGGCAGTTCAACAAGCCCGTCACCTGGACGTACACCGTCAAGGACTGGACCGGCCGCACGGTACGTACCCTCAAGGGCACCGGATCCGGCACCGAGGCGGACGTCGCCTGGAACGGCCGGACGGACGCGGGCGGATACACAGGCAACGGCCGGCACACCTGGACCCTGAACGCGAGGGCCGAGGACGGGTCAGGGACGTACACCACCAGCGGCTCCATCGGGGTGGGCGGCGGCAAGGCGGGCTTCCACGACCAGGGCCGGTACAGCATCGGAGACCTGGTCACCCTCAACTCCTCCGGTGGGATGACCGTCCAGTTCGGGAAGGGGGCCCCGGGCACGTTCGACGGGAAGATCACCGGGACCGGCTGGCCCGCCGGCACGCTCGCCGTGCCGCTCGCGGACACCGGTAGCGACCGCTGCTCCGAACTGATCGTGCGGATGCCGGGCGGCGAACTGCGCCAGTACGCCGGCCGCTGCGGCAACTCGGGGTACACGCCGGGCGGCAGCCACACCGTGATCGGCGGGGGCTGGCAGCAGTACGACGTGCTGACCTCGCCCGGCGATCTGAACGGGGACGGCCGGGCCGATCTCGTGGCCCGGCAGACGTCCACCGGCGACATGTACTTCTACGCGGGCGTGGCCGGCGGGAAGTTCGCGCCGAAGGCCAGGATCTTCACCAACTGGAAGACGTACGCCCAGATCACGGGTGTCGGCGACATCACGGGTGACGGCCGTCCCGACCTGCTCGGCCATGACCGCAAGGGCGGCCTGTGGCGTTACGACGGCCTGGGCAACGGCAGCTTCGCGCCGAGGGTGAAGGTGTTCTCGGACTGGGGGAGCTCGTACAACCTGATGGTGGGCGTCGGCGACCTGAGCGGCGACGGCAGGAACGACCTCGTCGTACGCGACAAGGCCGGGAAGCTGTACCGCAACAACGGCAACGGCAAGGGCTCGTTCGGGTCCCGTACGCAGATCGCCACGGGGTGGACGTACAAGGGGATCTTCTGAGGGGCTGACGGGCTCCAGCCCCGAGGGGGCGGCGACCGGTGCATGTCGTGCCCCCGGCGAGGGAATCGCTGGGGGCATGACAAACAATCCGAGTGGTGCCCCGTCCGAAACTCCCGGTCCGTCCGGTCCGTCCGGTCCGTCCGGTCCGTCCGGTCCGTCCGGTCCGTCCGGTCCGTCCGGTCCGTCCGGTCCATCTGGTCCGTCCGGCTCGGACGAGGAGCGGCTCGCCGAACTCGGCTACACGCAGGTGCTGGCCCGCCGGATGTCGGCGTTCTCCAACTACGCGGTCTCGTTCACGATCATCTCGGTGCTCTCCGGCTGCCTGACGCTCTACCTGTTCGGCATGAACACCGGCGGCCCGGTCCTGATCACCTGGGGCTGGGTCGGCGTCGGCCTGATGACGCTGTTCGTCGGCCTCGCGATGGCCGAGATCTGTTCGGCGTACCCGACGTCCGCGGGCCTGTACTTCTGGGCCCACCGGCTGGCCCCGCCGCGTTCGGCGGCGGCGTGGGCGTGGTTCACCGGCTGGTTCAACGTGCTGGGCCAGGTCGCGGTGACCGCCGGGATCGACTTCGGGGCGGCGTCGTTCCTGGGGGCCTACCTGAACCTCCAGTTCGACTTCCGGATCACGCCCGGCCGCACGATCCTCCTCTTCGCCGCGATCCTGTTCCTGCACGGCCTGCTGAACACCTTCGGGGTACGGATCGTCGCGATCCTCAACAGCGTCAGCGTGTGGTGGCACGTGGGCGGCGTCGCGGTCATCGTCGGCGCGCTGACCTTCGTACCGGACTCCCACCAGTCCGCGTCGTTCGTCTTCACGGAGTTCGTGAACAACACCGGCTGGGGCAGCGGCTTCTACGTCGTGATGATCGGGCTGCTGATGGCCCAGTACACCTTCACCGGGTACGACGCCTCCGCCCACATGACGGAGGAGACGCACGACGCGGCGACGGCCGGGCCGCGCGGCATCGTCCAGTCGATCTGGACCTCCTGGATCGCCGGCCTCGTCCTCCTCCTCGGCTTCACCTTCGCCATCCAGTCCTACGACGGGGCCCTGGCCTCCCCGACCGGCGCCCCGCCCGCCCAGATCCTCCTGGACGCCCTGGGCGCCACCACGGGCAAGCTGCTGCTCCTGGTGGTGATCGGCGCCCAGCTCTTCTGCGGCATGGCGTCCGTGACCGCCAACAGCCGGATGATCTACGCCTTCTCCCGGGACGGCGCCCTCCCGTTCTCCCACGTCTGGCACACGGTCAGCCCCCGCACCCGCACCCCCGTGGCGGCGGTCTGGCTGGCCGCCATCGGGGCGCTGGTCCTGGGCCTCCCGTACCTGATCAACGTCACCGCGTACGCGGCCGTCACCTCCATCGCGGTGATCGGCCTCTACATCGCCTACGTCATCCCCACGCTGCTCCGCCTCCTGCGCGGCGACGACTTCCGGCGGGGCCCCTGGCACCTGGGCCGCTGGTCCCGTCCCATCGGCATCGTCGCGGTGGTCTGGGTGGCGGTCATCACGGTGCTCTTCATGCTGCCCCAGGTCTCACCCGTCACCTGGGAAACCTTCAACTACGCCCCGATCGCCGTCCTGGTGGTCCTCGGCTTCGCCGCCACCTGGTGGCTGGCCTCGGCCCGCCACTGGTTCCTCAATCCGGATCACAAGCGCACGATCAACCGCAATACACCTCGCTGAGCGGGGCCGCCACCACGATGACGGGGCCCGGCAACCGATACCCGATCGGCGGCCGGGTCGCGGCGGGCTATGCTCGGGGGTGATTCGCCGAGGGCCGTTAGCTCAATTGGCAGAGCAGCGGACTTTTAATCCGTTGGTTGTGGGTTCGAGTCCCACACGGCCTACCCCTAAGCCCCAGGTCAGAGCTTGATTCCGGCCTGGGGCTTCCTCGTGTTCCAGATCATCTCGGGTGCATGCTCCAGCGATGCTCCATCGAACCCGCAAACGATCACGACATGGCCGAGCCCCGATCGCAGGGGCGGTCGGGGCTCACTGCGGCGGCGGACTACCTGTGGGCGCGGACGAGTAGCGTGCCGATGTGTCCGGGCTCGGGTGCGTCGATGATGCGGGCCTCGACGTCGCGGAATCCGTGGCGTTCGAGGAGGCCCTTCCACCGGCGGGGCGTGTAGCTGTAGCGGTAGGTGAACATCGCCTTTCCGGCGAAGCCGCCCTTGTACATGCCCTGCGGGCCATAGGCGCCGGGGATGGCCGGCGGGTGAGAAAACGCCAGGACGCCGCCAGGTTCGAGCCGCTCGGCAAGGAGCGGGAGGAGCCTGGCCGGGTCGGTGAACCACACAGCGCCGAAGACCGAGTAGATGGCGTCGTACTTCTGCGGGCTGTCGCGGAGGTGATCGAGTACCTCCGCACAGACGAAGTCCACGCCCGCGGGTCCCCAGCGCTCCGTGGTCTTCTTCACCATGACGGACGAGAGATCCACACCGGTCGCGTGGACGCCGCGCTCGGCGAGGTACGCCAGCGCGCGGCCCGTACCGCAACCGATCTCCAGCACCGAGCGGGGCTCGCCGAGCACTTCGGCCCCCGGGCCGTGACCGGCGTACTGAGTCCAGTTGAACACCGGCGGCATGTCCTCCTTGAAGGCGCTGCCCGCGTAGGTGTCCCAGAGTTCGGTCTCGGCTGCGATGTCGTGGCGTGCGGGCACGGAATGACCTCCATGGGCGGGAGCAGGCGAAGCCCCTGCCCGCCTCGGGGGAGAAGGGCAGAGGCGGCCTGGGAGCGGTCAGTGACTGTCGGGGACCTTGCTGTCGCACGGCGAGCAGTTCGCGCCGTCGATGGCCCAGAGTTCGCCGTCGACGTCGAAACCGTTGGACTGCAGGAAGTCCGCGGTCCTCAGGCACAGGCCGTCGCTACGGCGCTCGATGAACGGGGCGTGGTGCTTGTACTGGCCGCCGTTGTAGGCGTCGCACAGGGCGAAGTACACGGGCGTGTCGAGGATGAGCTGGTGCACGCCGATGTCCACGATCTTCCCGACGCCGAGGTGTACGTCGGGGTGCTCCATGGCCGTGATCGTGTACATCACGGCGTTCGCGAGGATGCGCTCGGCCATGTTGCGGACCATGGTGTTGTCGCGGAGAAGGAGTGCGATCTCCCGCTCCCAGACGGTGCCGCCGTCGGTCACGTTGACGGTGAGGTGGTGGATGTGTGGCTGGACGGCGTTGAGGATGGTCTGCGGGTCGCGGGTGCGCGTCTGCTGCCGAACGACTGTGCTCATCGTGGCAATTCCTCCTGCACGTAGGTGGTGCAACGGACTTGCGGGGCCCGTTCGCGCCGGGTTACGGGTGCACCAGCGCGAACGGGAGTCAGGGGGGAGCTTGCACAGCAGGGTCCGGCCCAGACCTCGGTGTCGAGTGTGCTCACCTGCCGTCGGCCGGTGAATACGGCTGACCGTAGGGACGGTTCGTGCGTGGACGCCAGTGATGTGCACAGGTGTGCACAGATGCCCTCTGGTGGTTGCGGTCGGACGATACTGGGTCTTGACTACGGATGCCGGGGCGTTCAGGTTGGTGCACATCAGCGCACCGACCTAACGCCGGAGGCAGCAGTGAACTTAGAGTTCATCGGGATCGACCCGGACACAGGGCAGAGCGGATCTCCCACGGTGTGGGTGGACCCTGAGAATCGGGACATCGTGATGCAGAGTTACAAGGCCGATGAGGCGACCCTCGAAGAGTGCGCCCACAACACCGCACCCGGCCACGCACACGGCATCCCCGACCATGAGGCCGTCATCCGCGTTCCGGCCCGTATGGTGCCGGCGCTGAGGGAGGCATGCGATGCCGCCGAACGTCAGCTTTAGCGAACTCCTCACCGAAGCCCAGCAGTCCGCCGTTCACCTGGAGATGCGTGACGCCTACGGAGTCGGCGACGAGGCCGACGACTTCGATCACTGGAAGCGCACCGGGGACCGGGACGCCGACCCGGCATCCGCGTACTGGGCGCCCTGGGTCGACCTCATCCAGACCGCGACCGCACGCGGCGTCACTGTGCGCCGGGCCCGGGTCGTCTCCGAGCCAGTCACCGACTACATCCGCTACGAGTACGCCGGCACCCCCGTCAACATCCACGCCGGGGAGCAGGTCCGTTGGCTGCCCCGCCGTCTCGCCTCGGACCTCATGCTTCCCGGCAACGATCTGTGGATCTTCGACGGACAGACGTTGCTCTTCAACCACTTCACCGGCGAAGGCAACTGGACCGAACCCGGACTTGAGCTCCGCACCGAGCCCCACATCGTGAAGCAATGCGCAGACGCATTCGAGGCTGTGTGGGACCGGGCCGTACCGCACGACCAGTACAACCTCCTCTGACAGGAAGCACCGCACCCGCATGCCCATCTCACCGTCGTCCTCGGCCCAAGCCGCCCGCGAGGGCGTGGCCCGGCAGCTTCGCGAGCTCCGACAGGACGCCGGCCTGACCGTCACCCAGCTCGCCGCCAAGTGCGGCTGGCACCACGCGAAGACGTCCAGGATCGAGAACGCGAAGACACCCCCCTCGGTCCGGGACATCCGCGACTGGTGCGACACCTGCCAGGCGTCGACCCGTGCGGACGATCTGATCGCAGCATCCCGGCACGCAGAGACGCTCTACACCGAGTGGCGGCGCCGGGTCCGTACCGGGCTGAGGCAGTTGCAGGACAGCTACGTGCAGCTCTACCGGTCGACCCGCGTGTTCCGCGTGTACTCGCCGACGCTCGTGCCCGGTCTTGTTCAGACCGTGGGCTACGCCGGTGCACTGCTCAGCAAGAACGCCCGACTTCTCGACATCCCCGACGACGGAACCGAGGCAGCCGAGGCCAGGGTCGAGCGCTCCCGGGTGATCCACGAACCGGGGCACCGGTGCCTGCTCCTCATCGAGGAGTCGGTGCTCTACTACCAGCTCGGGACCGCCGAAGCGGCGGCGGCCCAGCTTGGCCACCTGCTGACCGTCGGGGCAATGCCGGCCGTCTCGCTGGGCATCATCCCCATGGCTACGCGGGAACGGGCGCTCTGGCCGCAGGAGACGTTCCACATCTACGACGACACCCTCGTCTCCGTCGAGCTCCTGTCCGCGCAGGTGAACATCACGCAGCCCAGCGAGATCGCGCTCTACCTTGCCGCCTTCGAGCAGCTGAGGGGCATGGCCGTGTACGGGGCTGACGCGCGCGCCCTGATCGTGAAGGCCATCGACGCGCTCGGCTGACCATGGACGCGATGAAGCGCCGCGCCCCGGCATCAGCCAGTGGGTGGGGCGCTCGTCATGCGCGACTTGGGGCGGTGGCGATGAGACATGGCGCGCATCGTCATGCGTGTGGCAGTGCGTTCCGGCAGGGCATCGGGTTGGCGCGCTCCCCGCTGTCCCGCACCGCAGGGAGCGTCCGAGCGAGGGTGTGCACCGCTTGGTCGTGGGTGTTGGAGCGGACCTCGGGCTACCGTTGATGTCCAACAGCGCCCGGAGGGAGCCGCGTTGACACGGGTCGTGGTGATCGGTGGGGGGATCGGCGGACTGGCCGCCGCGCTGTTCCTGGCGCGTCGGGGGCATTCGGTCACCGTGCTGGAGCGGGACGGCCGTAGGCCGGGGACCGATCTCGACGCGGACTTCTTCGGCCGGCGCCGTCCCGGAGTGCCGCAGGCGAACCAGCCGCACGGGCTGCTGGCCCCGGTCCGTACCGTCCTGCGCGCGGAGGCCCCGGACGTGTATGACGCGATGCTGCGCATGGGGGCCGTGGAGCGCAACGAGCTGGAGTGGTTCGCCGAGCCTCCGCCCGCCCGGCCCGGTGACGAGGACCTGGTCACGGTCCAGACCCGCCGCATCGTCCTCGAAGCCGCCCTGCACGACGCGGTGCACCGCGAGCCGGGGATCGACATGCGCCTCGGGGAGCCCGCCGAAGGGCTCGCCCTCGACCGGCACGGCGACGTCCCACGGGTCACGGGGGTGCGGTCCGCGTCGGGGCGGCACGGCGCGGATCTGGTCGTCGATGCCGGCGGGCGCCGCTCCCCGGTGACGGGCTGGCTGTCCGGGGCGGGCTGCCGGGACGCGGTCGTGGAGCACCACCGCACGGGGATCGCGTACGTCTGCCGCTGGTACCGGCTGCGCCCGGACGGGCCGCGAAATCCGGGGCGCGTCAAGGCGGGTTCGGTGGCGGCCTTCGCGGTGGGCGGGGTCTTCCCGTCCGACAACGGCACCTTCGCGGTGTCCCTCACCGTGTCCGTCGCCGATCCCACCCGGGGCGCGCTCCGGGACCCCGCGGTCTTCGAACGGGTCGCCCGGACGTTCCCCGCTGTCGCGGCGTGGCTGGACCTGCGGCCCGAGGCGATCTCCGGGGTGCTCGCGATGGGGGGCCTGGACAACCGCTGGACCGGGCTCGCGGACGCGGCCGGGCCCGTGGTCACCGGGCTGGTCGGGATCGGGGACGCGGCCACGTACACCAACCCCACCGTGGGGCAGGGAGTGGCGCTGGCCCTCCGCGCGGCCCAGTGGGTGGCCCGGCGGGCCACCGCCGCCGGGGACGACCCCGCGTCGTTCGCCGGGGAGTACCACCGCTGGACCGGGCGGGCGCTGCGCCCGTGGTTCGACACCCAGGTCGCCATGGACCGGGCCAACGAGGCCCGGCTCAGCAGCCCCGCGCAGGCCCCGGCGCGGCCGCCGACCGCCGAGGCCCGCGAGAGGGCCGCCCTGTCCGCCTGCTCCTGGGACGACCCGGTGGTCATGCGGGCGCGGTCCCGGATCCGTCATCTCGTCCAGCCCGCCGAGCAGGCGTACGGCACCGAGGAGGTCCGCGCCCGCCTGGCGTGCTGGCTGGCCGACCATCCGGACTTCGCACCCGGATTCGACGGCCCCACCCGGCAGGAGTGGGAGTCGGCCGTGCGGCACCCGGGGGTCAGACGAGGAGCTTCGTCTTCGCCTGCAGGTACTCCTCGTCCGTGATCGCGCCCTTGTCCTTGAGCTCGGCGAGTCTCGTCAGGTCCTCGACGTGGTTGCTCCTCGTCGCACCGCCCGGGGTATCCGTGCCCGCCGCGTCCCGCACGTACGCCTTGAAGGCCGCGTCCCGCTCCCTGGCGTCCTTCGCGTCGCGCGTCCCCATGGATTTACCGCGGACGATGACGTAGATCAGGACGCCCAGGTACGGCAGCACCAGGGTCAGGATCAGCCAAGCGGCCTTGGCCAGTCCGCCCAGGTCGTCGCTGCGGAAGATGTCCATGATGACGCGGAAGAGAAGGAACATCCACATGATCCAGAGGAAGAACCAGAGCATGGTCCAGAAGAGGTTGAGCAGCGGGTAGTCGTCCATCGTCCACTCCAGGGAGCCGCGTCGAACGGGTGAATACGAAATAATTCATACCACCGCATTTCGCCCCTCGCCCGGCGGGTGAAGTTCGAGGCGGACGGAAGCGCGTACGCCGAACGGGCCCTCGCCCAGGCGTACCCCAACACGGCCCGCGCGGTCTCGCTGCGGGAAGGCAACCAGGAACTCATCGCGGCCAACCGCATCGTGGAGAACCTGCCGGCGCTGGCCGACGCGGCCGCCCGCGGGATGTCGGGAGCCAGCCTCACCGTGCTCAACGGCACCGACGGTGTCAACGAGATGGCGGCGGGCGTCGTCGGCCAGGGGCTGGCGCTCCTTCAGTCGCTCCAGCGCGGCACGGACACGGGCGCGACCGCGGACCGCGACATGCGCAACCGGGACCAGGACCAGGAAGAAGGCCCGGACCGGGACCGGACGCCCCGGATCGCCGACGCGGAATGACACGGTCCCGGTCCCGGGTACGGCTCCGACTCCGGCTAGGGCTACGGCTCCGGTACGGCGACCGGGGGCGCGGCCGCCTTCGCCGCCGCCTCCGCACGCGCGGCCGACGTGACCTTCCGGTGGTGCGCGAGGATTCCTATGAAGCCCGCGAGGAACCCGCTGACCAGGCCGGATGCCGCGTGGTTGACCGCGTTGACCGATTCGCTGTCCGGCATTCCGAAGATCGCGTAATTGACTCCCGCACTCATCACCGCCCCGATCGCTCCACCGATCACGCCGCTGATGACGGCACCGCGCAGCGGTGAGGCCGGAGTGGCCGCGGGGGCGGACACGGGGACGGGGGCGGGAGTGAGCGGTGCGGTCATCGGCGGAGGCCCTCCAGACAGGCTGCGATGAGAGACCGGGAGCGGTTCGCGGGGCACGGTGAAGCGCGCGGCCCCGGGTCTGCTCGCACGGGCAGCCCACCGGTCCGGGGGATGCAGCAGATACCTTGCGGCAGAACACGTGTTCCTCGCAACACCTTCTCAATTTCGACACGTTGGCGTTCCTGGCGCGTTCCGTCGGGAGGACGGTCGCGGGCGGGGAGAGGGGAGCGAGGGGGCGGGGAGAGGGGAGGGCGCGGGTGAGGCGGACGGGGAGCAGGGGGAGCGTGCGCGGGGTGGTCACGAGTGCGTCGAACATGCCGTAGAGTTGTGTTTACCGACGCGGGGTGGAGCAGCTCGGTAGCTCGCTGGGCTCATAACCCAGAGGTCGCAGGTTCAAATCCTGTCCCCGCTACTGAAGAACGAGACCCGGCACGCACAGCGTGCCGGGTCTCGTTCGTTTGTGCATGTGTATGTTCGCCGGGCCATCGGCCCACGGCCGGTGCGACCCGCGCCGCGCACCTACTCCCACTGGCCGTCGAGGAGTAGACCTCCGCCCGTGGTCCGGGAAGTCTGGGGGTGGTGCGCGGTACCGTCCGCGGCCCTGAGCGCACCGGGCGGGAGAGCACAGGTGGGGAAGCGGGAGCAGCGGCGGGGGAGGCGCACCGACGAGGTCCGGAACCGCCGGCTCGTCCGGGCGCTGCCCGGCCTGGTGATCGTCATCGCATTGGTGTTCGACTTCTTCACCCCGCCCGCCTTCACGGCTGTCCCGCTCTTCGCCGCGGCCCCGCTGATCGCCGCGCCGTTCTTCTCGCTGGCGGGCACCATCCGGGTCGGAGCCGCCTCGCTGGTGGCCATCGCGGCGCTGCGGCTCTACCACGGCTCCCTGTTCCAGGTCGTGCCGTCCATCGAGCTCCTCACGGTCTTCACCGTCTCCGTGCTCGCGGTCTTCATCAACGGCGTCGTGCGGCGCAGCAACGAGCAGCTGGCGTCCGCGCGGGTCATCGCGGAGACCGCCATGCGCGCGGTGCTGCCGACGCCGTCCGACCGGATCGGCGGACTGTACGTGGCCGCGCGGTACGAGGCGGCGCAGGCGGACGAGTTCGTCGGCGGCGACCTGTTCTCGGTCACGGACACCCCGTACGGGGTGCGGCTGGTGGTCGGGGACGTGCGCGGCAAGGGGCTGGACGCGGTCGAGGCGGTGGCGGTGATCATCGGCGCGTTCCGGGAGGCCGCCGAGCAGGAGCGGTCGCTGGAGGGGGTGGCTCAGCGGCTGGAGCGTGCGCTGGCGCGGGAATCGAGCAGAAGGGGCGGCCTCGACGCGGTCGAGGGGTTCATCACCGCCGTCCTGGCCGAGATCCCGCCGGGGGCGACCCGGGTGCGGATCGTCAACCGCGGCCACCCCGAACCGCTGCTGCTGCACTCGGACGGGGCGCTGGAGGTGCTGCGGCCCACGCTGCCCGCGCTGCCCCTGGGGATGGACCTGGGCGTGTGGCCGGACCGCTCCGACGAGTGGGAGCTGCCCGCCGGGGCGACGCTCCTCCTGTACACGGACGGCCTCTCCGAGGCCCGGGACGCCGCCGGGGTCTTCTACGACCCCGCGGAGCGGCTGCGCGGGCGGATCTTCCCGGGTCCCGAGGAACTGCTGTCGGCGCTGACCGATGACGTACGGCTGCACACCGGTGGGGTGACGACCGACGACATGGCGCTGCTCGCGGTCGTGCGCCCCACCGAGGGTCAGCCGGAGCGGCGCACGACCGTGAAGATCGTGGGTCTGGGGGGCGGTGCCGGGTGAAGGCGGAGGGGAGGACGGGGGAGAGTGCGCGGGGAAGTGGGGGAGGAGGCGCGGCCGATGCCACCGTGCGTAACCGTAAGGAACCCCTCCGCATAACATTTGACGCAACGTCAGAAAACAGATAACGATTGAGGGGCGATCAACTCGTCCGATTCCACCCGGTTGTGTCCCGTAAAGTCCAGGCCAAAGACGGGAATGATCAGTTGGAACGGCTTGGAATCGGACCCGTGTGTCTATTAACGTTCGATAACGCAGCGCGGTTGTCCCAGCCGCCGTCAGAGGCGGCACCGTGCGCGAGCGCCGAATTCCGCAAGGGAACCGGGGAACCACCTACATGGGGTGAATCGGGCATCTCTGTCTCGTCGAGAGACGGAGGGACCCGTAGGAGACCTTCCTGCTCCGAACCCGTCAGCTAACCCGGTAGGCGAGAAGGAAGGAAAGGAGTGCGCCCCAGTGGCGTCCAACAAGCCTGCCCCCGAAGCCCCCTCCCGGTTCGCACCCGAACTCGGAAACGACTTCGGAACCGGGCCCGGTGCCGTCTACGGCACCCACCACGGAACCGTTTACGGGACCGACTACGGAACCGCTTACGGAACCGATCGGGGCAGCGAGTTCGGCAACGTCTTCCCTGCCGAAGAGGCCGAGTCCGGCAAGGCGTGGGAGGAATGGAACCCCACGGAGGAGTCCGTCCGCCCCGTACGCGGCAAGCACCGCGTCGCCAAGCAGCGCAACGGTCTCGCCCGTAGCTCCACCGTTCTCGGCGTCGGTGTCATCGCGGCCGTCGGCGCGGGCGGCATGGCCTCCGCACAGAGCAAGCCGCCGGTCTCCATCTCCCTTCCCGACGCCATCTCGGACAAGCTCCCCGAGGCCAAGTCCCTGCCGGGCGTCGGCGCACTGTTCTCCAGCGGCTCCGAGGCGGAGAAGGCCGGGGCCGAGACCGCCTCCGCCCCGCTGACGACGGCCGGCATCACCACCACAGAGGCCGAGCAGGGCACGACGGACGCCGGCGAGGCGCTCCGCGCCCGCATCCTCCAGCAGGCCGAGCAGCAGCAGGACTCCGCCGACGCGGAGGCCAAGGCGGCCCAGGAGAAGGACGCCGCGGAGAAGGCGGCCACCGAGGCGAAGAAGCAGCAGGACGCCGCGGAGGCCAAGGTCGCCGCCGCGAAGAAGAAGGCGGAGGCGGAGGCCAAGAAGAAGGCGGAGGCAGCTCGGCTCGCCAAGCTCGCCGCCGGCTACGCCATCCCCACCTCCTCGTACACGATCACCTCGACCTTCGGCGAGGCCGGTTCGATGTGGTCCTCCGGCTACCACACGGGCCTCGACTTCGCCGCTCCGACAGGTACCCCGATCAAGGCCATCCACACCGGCACCGTCAAGTCGGCAGGCTGGTCCGGTGCTTACGGCTACCGCACGGTCCTGGAGCTCGACGACGGTACGGAGCTGTGGTTCTGCCACCAGTCCTCGATCGGTGTCGGCGTCGGCCAGAAGGTCACCACCGGGGACACCATCGGGCGCGTCGGCGCGACCGGCAACGTGACCGGCCCGCACCTCCACCTCGAGGTCCACACCCCGGACGGCAGCGGGATCGACCCGATGAGCTGGCTGCGCGCCCGTGGCCTGACGGTCTGAGCGGACTGAACCCCGGCAGTCCTGACGCTCCCCCCCGACGTCAGGGCTGCCGGTCCGCTGCCGTAGCTGTACACGGCACGGAATAGCGGAGGCGGGGGAACGGGTTGTTCCCTCCATGACTTCTCTCCGCAAGCTCGGATCGTCCAGCCTGCAGGTCTTCCCGCTCGCCCTCGGCGGCAACGTCTTCGGCTGGACCGCCGACGAGGCGCAGTCCTTCGCCGTGCTCGACGCGTACGCGGCGGCCGGCGGCAACTTCATCGACACCGCCGACACGTACTCCTCCTGGGTCCCCGGTAACGAGGGCGGCGAGTCGGAGACCCTCATCGGCAAGTGGCTCGCGTCGCGGGGCAACCGTTCCGACATCGTCGTGGCCACCAAGGTCGGCGCCCACCCCTCGTACAAGGGACTCTCCCCCGCCACCATCAAGGCCGCGGCCGAGGAGTCGCTGCGCCGCCTCGGTACCGACCACATCGATCTCTACTACACGCACTTCGACGACGAGACGGTCCCGGTCGAGGAGATCATCACCGCCCTGGACCAGCTGGTGAAGGACGGCAAGGTCCGCGAGATCGCCGTCTCCAACATCGGCCCGGAGCGGCTCCGCGCCTCGCTGGACTTCTCCGAGCGCGAGGGACTGGCCCGCTACGTGGCCCTGCAGCCGCACTACAACCTCGTTTCCAGGGACACCTACGAGGGCGAGCTCCAGGACACCGCCGCGCGTGCCGGGCTCGCCGCCGTCCCGTACTCCGCCCTCGCCTCCGGCTTCCTCACCGGCAAGTACCGCCCCGGTACGACCGTGGACAGCGCACGCGCCGGAAAGGCGGGCGAGCACCTGGAGTCGGAGCGTGGACGGAAGGTCCTGGCCGCGCTCGACAAGGTGGCGCAGGAGCGGAACGCCGAGATCGCGACCGTGGCGCTGGCCTGGCTGGCCGCCCAGTCGACCGTCGCCGCCCCGATCGCCTCCGCCCGCACGGTCGAGCAGCTGCCCGCGCTGGTGGCCGTCGCCGATCTGCGGCTCACGGACCAGGAGCTGACCGAGCTCACCGAGGCATCCGCCTAGAACCGTTCGCCGGCCTAGCTGTACTGATCCGGGTACTGATCCGGAGGGCTGTAGGGCGCCGGGTCCTGGAGCGGCGCGTCGTACGGGGGCTGCGCGTACGGCTGCCCCGCGTACGGCGGCTGTCTGTACTGGGGCCGGCCGTACTGGGGCCGGCCGTACGGGGGTTGGCCGTGCGGGGGCTGGCCGTGCGGATACGTGGGGTGCGGATACGCGGGGTACGGGTGCGGGGCGTGGCTGCCGTGGGGCTGGTACGCCCCGTGTCCCTGGTACGCCCCGTGTCCCTGGTACGGCCGGGGCGCCTGAGGGGTGAACCGGGGGCGCGGGCGCCGCGTCGCCTGCGCCGCGTACGCCAGGGCGGGTCCGGCGACCTCACGGCGCTGCCACAGGTGGTGCAGCAGCTCCAGCTCACGTTCGGCCAGGTCCGGGCCCGCCGTGCCGCGGCGGGCCTGTCGGCGCAGAAAGGCCAGTGACGTCGCGAACGACTCGTACTCGGCGACCGCGCGGGCCGCCGCCTTGGCCTGTGCCTTCGCCCGGTCCCTGGCCTGGGCGGTGACCGGGGCCGGTACGTAGCCCTGGCGGCCGTACGGGCCGCCTCCCGCTGCCGCCGCCCACCGGCGTGCCGCGTCCCTGGCCCTGCCGCGGGCCCGCATCGAGGACAGGGCGAGGGGTTCGGCGGGGGAGAGCCAGCCGGCTGCGGCGTAGACGGGCAGCTCGACGGCCAGGGTGCGCAGCTCGCGCCGGCGGGACCAGATCGCCAGCCAGGTCACCAGGCCGAAGGCCGGCACCATGAACAGGCCGTACACCGCGTAGAAACCGTACGGGCCGAACGTCGACGAGCCGTTCCACAGGGCGTGCATGCCCATCGCCAGGACCAGGCCGAGCACCGGCAGCGCGAGGCGGCGGAACCGCTGGTGGTATGCGCTGCTCGCGGCGATCCCGAAGCCGATGCCGGTCATGACGGTGAAGAGCGGATGCGCGAACGGTGACATCACCGCCCGTACGAAGAACGTCGCGACGGTCACCGACACGAACCCCGAGCCCAGCTGCTGGTCCTCGCCGAAGGCGTTGCCCAGATAGAGGATGTTCTCGGTGAAGGCGAAGCCCGTCGCGGCGAAGCCGGCGACGACCACACCGTCGACGATCCCGTTGAAATCCCGTCTTCGGAACAGGAAGAGCAGCAGCACGGCCGCGGCCTTGGCGCTCTCCTCGATGACGGGCGCTATGACCGTGGCGCCGAGGGTATCCGCACTGTCCGGGTCGGCGGTGGCCGTGGCGATCCACTGGGTCGCGAAGGAGTTCGCGAGGATCGCGACGAGGGCGGCCGCGCAGGCACCCCAGGCGAAGGCGAACAGCATGTTGCGCCACGGGCCCGGCTCCACCCGGTCCAGCCAGCGGAACGCCGTCATCAGCAGCGGGACCGGCAGAACGGCCAGCCCCAGGCCGACGAGGAATCCCTGAGTGCCCGTCTGGTCGCGGACCAGCGCGAGGATCACCAGACCGCAGAGGGCCAGCACGGTGAAGACGGCGACGACACGGAGCGTCCTGCTCCGCCACAGCATGCCGACGCGCCGCGGCCGGTAACGCCACTGGCCCCGCTCCGGCACGGCAGCCAGGATCTCGCCGACCCGCTGCTGCTCAAGCACCGGGACGGCCGGCTGCGACTGCCGCTGCTGCTGGACAGAACCGTCGGACACCCCACGACCCTAACGAGGTGGACTGACAACGGCCATGGCGTATGTCCGCCACCCCACCCCGCTCTGCTCAGTGGCGGGCGAAGAGCAGGTCGTGCACGACGTGGCCCTTGTCCAGGCCCTGTCCCTCGAACCGGGTCAGCGGCCGGAACGCGGGCCGTGGTGCGTAGCCGCCGTCCGCCGCCGTGTTCTCGAAGCGGGGGTGCGCGGTCAGCACCTCCAGCATCTGTTCGGCGTACGGCTCCCAGTCGGTCGCGCAGTGCAGGACCGCTCCGGGCCGCAGCCGCTGCGCCACCAGGTCGAGGAACTCCGGCTGGATCAGCCGGCGCTTGTGGTGGCGGGACTTGGGCCAGGGGTCGGGGAAGTAGACCCGGAGCCCGTCCAGCGAGTCCGGCGTCAGCATCTCCCGCAGCAGGATGATCGCGTCACCGTTGGCGACCCGGATGTTGGACATGCCGTTCCGGTCCGCGAGGCGGAGGAGATTGCCCTGGCCCGGGGTGTGCACGTCGACGGCGAGGATGCCGGTGCCCGGGTCGTCGGCGGCCATCTGGGCGGTGGCCTCGCCCATGCCGAAGCCGATCTCCAGCACCACCGGCAGCCCGTCGAACAGCTCGGGCAGATCGAGGACTCGCAGGCCGTCGATGTCCAGGCCCCACTTCGGCCAGAGCCGCTCCAGGGCGTCCTGCTGGCCGGGCGAGACCCGGCTGCGGCGCGGCTGGAAGCTGCGGATCCGGCGCTCATGGTGCGAGCCGGCCGGATCGGCCGCGGGGCCGCCGGGGAAGCGGGGCTCCTGACGCAGCCTGCGCTGGCGGTCCAGGGCCGCGGCGCGCAGATCGTCGGGGATTCCGGCGGTGGCGGGTGCGACGGGCGCGGCGTCGGCCCCAGGCGCGTCGTCCGCCGTCGGTTCGGCTCCGGGCGCGACGCCGCCGGGCGTCGTGGGGGAGGGGTTCATGGGCTCAGACACAATGCCCTGATTCTACGGCGGGCGGTTTCCACCCCGTCCCCTGCGCCCGCTGGAGCGCCCTGCGTGCCACCTCCCGCCCGATGGGCAGCGAGGCCGTGGCGGCGGGCGACGGAGCGTTCAGCACATGCACCGTGTACGGGGCCTCACGGATCAGGAAATCGTCCACCAGCGTGCCGTCCCGGAGGACCGCCTGGGCCCTGACCCCGGCCGGGGCCGGCCGCAGATCGGCCTCCGTGACATCGGGCAGCAGCCGCCGCACGGCCGCCGTGAAGGCGTGCTTCGACAGTGAGCGGTGCACCTCGCCCACCCCGTACCGCCAGTGCCTGCGCGCTATCCGCCAGGAGCCGGGCCAGCTCAGCGTGTCCATCAGTTCGCGGGGGCGCACGACCGGCCAGCCGTAGCCCTCGCGGGCCAGCGCGGGCACCGCGTTCGGCCCGACGTGGACACCGCCGTCGTGGCCGCGGGTCAGATGCACGCCGAGGAACGGGAACGCCGGATCCGGCACCGGATAGACCAGGCCGCGCACCAGATCGGGCCGGGCCAGCTCGTAGTACTCCCCCCGGAAGGGCACGATCCGCATCCCCGGGTCGTCGCCCGCCAGCCGCGCCACCCGGTCGCACTGCAGCCCCGCGCAGTTGACCAGCACCCGGGCCCGCACCACCAGGCCGTCCGCCGTCCGCACCGCGACGCCCCACGGCCGCCGGTCGATCGCGCTCACCTCGGCGCCGAACCGGATCAGGCCGCCGCCGGCCCGCACCTCGTCGGCGAACCGCTCGGCGACCGCGCCGTAGTCGCACACCCCCGTCGTGCCCACCCGGATCGCCGCGAGGCCGCGCACCCGGGGTTCGTACTCCGCGATCTGGGCCGGCCCCAGCTCCCGCACCGGCAGCCCGTGCTCGCGGCCGCGCTGCACCAGCGCGTGCAGCCGGGGCAGCTCGGCGCGCCCGGTCGCGACGATCAGCTTGCCGGTCACGGCGTGCGCGATGCCGTGCTCCCGGCAGAAGTCGACCATCTCGGCGGCGCCGCGCACCGCGTACCGCGCCTTGAGCGAACCCGGGCGGTAGTAGATGCCGCTGTGGATCACCCCGCTGTTGCGCCCCGTCTGGTGGCGCGCGGGGCCCCACTCCTTCTCCAGCACGGTCACCCTCGTGCCCGGGGCGGTCCGCGTGATCGCATACGCGGTCGACAGACCGACGATCCCGCCGCCGATCACCAGCACATCGCAGTCGTACGCCGCGTGCGTCATCATCACGCCACCTCCCACCCCGATAGTGCACTGACCCACTGACAACGCACTCAAACCCATCAGGGCCAGCGTGGCGCCCGCGAATCCGGCGGCGCGGGGTACCGACCGGACCGGCTACGCGGGCGCCACCAGCAGCGGGCGGGCGCGTTCCCGCAGCTCGGCGACGCGCGGTTCGTCCCCGTAGGGCTCCAGCCGGTGCAGCAGGTCGCGCACGTACTCGGTGGTCCGCGCCGACGAGATGCGGCCCGCCACCTCCACCGCGCGGGTCCCCGCCGCGCAGGCCGCGTCCAGGTTCCCCGACTCCAGCTCGGCGACGGCGGAGACCACGAGCCGCAGCCCGTGCGAGCGGACGAACTCCTCGGTCGGCCGGGACAGCGCCTGCTCGGTGAAGCGCCGCACCTGCCGCGGCGCCTTCAGGTCGAGGTGGCACTCCGCGGCGTCGGCCGCGAACCGGTCGTACGAGTAGAAGCCCAGCCACGACGGGTCCGCGTCGCCGTCCCGGGAGCGCTCCAGCCACCCCTCGGCGGCCTTCAGAGCGGCCCCCGCGGCCGGTGCGTCGCTCGCCTTGGCGTGCGCCCGCGCCTCCACCAGGCGGAAGAAGCTCATCGTGCGCGCCGTCGCGAGCCCGCGGTTGCGCTCCACGGCCGCCTGCGCCAGGTCGACGCCCTCGTCGGCGAAGCCGCGGTAGGTCGCCTGCAGCGACATGGAGGCGAGGACATAGCCGCCGAGCGGGACGTCGGCCGCGGCGCGCGCCAGGCGCAGCGCCTGGATGTAGTAGCGCTGTGCGGCCTCCTGCTGGCCGGTGTCGAAGGCCATCCATCCGGCGAGCCTGGTCAGTTCGGCCGCGGCGCCGAACAGCGCCCGGCCCACCTCGTCGCTGTACGAACCCAGCAGCAGCGGTGCGGCGTCGACCCGTAAGCACTCCGGGACCATGGACGAACGCCAGTCCCCGCCGCCGTACTTGGAGTCCCAGCGGCGTGCGTCCTGGGCGGCCTCCCGCAGTTTGGACACATCGCTGTGGCCGACCCGTAGCGGCGAGCCGCCGTGCGCGGAGTCGGGACCCGGCTGGGCCGGGATCGACACGCTGTGCCCGTGGACCGGCGGCGCCCCCGCCTGACCGGGCACGAGCGGCGTTCCGGACAGGATGTGCTGCCCCGGCACGCCGGGCGGCGCCGCGGAACCGGGTGCACCCGGCGCGCCCTGCGCCCCCACTGCGCCCCGTGCGCCCTGCGTGCCGAGTACCGCCGCCTCCGCGGCCGCCGAGGCGCGGGCGACCGACGGGTCGGCGGGGGATATCAGCCAGCGGGACGCGGGAGTGGCGTACGCACTCACCGAGAACGAGCCCGCCAGCGACTGCCAGATGCCGCCGCTGCCGGCCCGCCGCCCGGCCAGATCCAGCCGGTACAGCTCGGTCGCCGAGCGGACCGCCTCACCCACATCGCGCGGGAACGTCAGACCGACCTCCGGCGCGGGGTCGGCGTCGGCGAGCCCGATCTCGTGCAGCGGGACCGGACGGCCGAGCTTGGCCCCGATCGCCGCAGCGATGAGATGGGGCGCGGCGCCCTGCGGCACCATGCCCTTGGAGACCCATCTGGCCACCGAGGTCTTGTCGTACCGAAGTGTCAGTCCGCGCTGCGCCCCGAGGTCGTTCACCCGCCGGGCGAGCCCGGCGTTGCTGATTCCCGCGAGGGCGAGAACGGTTCCGAGCTTCTCGTTCGGCCCGCGTTGCTCCCTGGACATGCGCCACCCCTCGACACACAGACGGCAGCCGCGTCACCGTTGAGGCGCGCGGCATTCGTACCGTGTTCTCCCCAGGGACGAACCCCGGCACTCCGACCGCACACGCATTTGGCCGAGCCCCGAGGAATATGCCCCCGGCCGAGAACATCAGTAAACCCAGCGTAGTTCGCCGCATCCCTACCGTTAAGGGGCGGACGTCCGTATGGCGGGATTGTTGTACGTCCGGAGCGAACAGCGGCCAACAGCGGGGACCGCGACGGCGCGTGGGGCCGGTGGGGCGGCCGTGGCGGGTGGGTGGCGGAGGAAGAGTGAGGGCGGGGCGGAGAGGAAGCGGGGAGGGCGGGGAGGAGGGGTGCGGTCCGCCGGCCGCGCCCGGGAGGGTGCGGGGAAAGGGGTCGGGAGAGGGTCGGGGAGGGGTGCGCGGGAGGATCGCCGGGGCGGCGCGGGAGGCGGGTGCGGGCAGGGGCGAGGGCAGGCCTCGGGACGCGTGGCCGCACCCCTGCCCCACGTGCTGACCAGCCCGAACGCGTGTTCAGGGCGGTCCGGCCGCCCCTGGTTCGCGAGGTCCGTCCGCCCCTGGTTCGCGAGGTCCGTCCGCCCCTCGCCGGGGCCTCCTGAGAGGTGTCCCGGCGTGCTCCTCGTGTGTGGCCGTGCGCCCGGCCGTGCGCTCTGGCCCGGTCCGAACGGAAGCGCTTCCATGGGTGCTGCGTGGGTCGGCCCGCCGCACTGGACACTGCGGGCTGGGGGAAACCGCCGCCTCATTCCCCGCAGGCGGTGGACCGGTCCGGGAGGCGAACTGCGTCTCCCGGACCGTGCGTCGGACCGGGAACGAGGGGTCGGGGCTGGTGTCGGGCCCGGGGAAGCCGCCTGCGCGCGGGAGGTCGCACGGGAGTTCCGCCGGAAGCTCCGTGCGTGTTCCTTGTGCGTCCGCGCGCGAGCGCGTGCCGTTCGGTCGCCTCGCTCTTCCGGCTCCCCGAGGCGGCCCGCGGCGGCCTGTGACCCCATCCGGTACGGCAGGGATAAGACGGGGCGAATACGGATGAAGACGGGCGCGGATTTCTGGCCTTGAGGTTCCCACACGCCCTGAGATTGGCTGGATATCACCGGTCGAGCGAGGTTGGGCCGACGGATTCGCGGACATCTCGCCGGTCGTCCGCGCACGGCGTGCCCGGTGGCCGGATCCGGGTCGCCGACGTGGTGCGCACGAGGAAGGGCAACACGCGCAATCCGTGACTCCGTTGCCGCCGGGACCGACGCGCGCGGGCGAAGGGCCGGACGGTGAGGCCGACAGCCCGCTCCGGCCTTTGCCAGGGGCGCATGCGCTCACGACGTGCGCCGTCCCTGGCCACTCCTGCACGCCGTTGTCGTGGCAGCATGTCCGCAACGGCGCCGCGCGTTACCGGAGTTCTCCCGATACCGCCCTGCCGCGCCGTTTTGTCCACAGCCTGTGGAGGCGGCGATGCGTTGGTTGGTGGGTTGGAGCAGTATCGCCGCGAGCTTCGGCACGGTCGGGGCGGTCGGCGCGCGTGACGACGGGCGCACGATGCACCCCGTGGGTTCCCAACTCCTGTGGGGGGACCCGGATCCGCTCTGGGCGGTCGGCGACTGGCGGCCCGACGAGATCCGTACCGTCCGGGTGGACACGGCCGAGGGCGCGCCCACGGTCCGGATCGCCGTACTCGGCTGCTGCGGCGCCACCGACGAACAGCTGCGCATCGGACTGCTCGCCGCCCGCGGCGGAGCCCTGCGCCACCTCACCGCCTGGACCGGCAGCTACACGGCCGTCGTCCAGATCGGCCGACGGATCACCGTGGTCGGCGACCTCGCCGGAGCCCGCCCCGTCTTCTACACCCCCTGGGCCGGCGGCACGGCGTACGCCACCGCCGCCCTCCCGCTCGCCGACCTCATCGAGGCGCAGCTCGACATCGGCCACCTCGCCGCGCTGCTCGCCTGCCCCGAAACCCCGGAGGCGCTGCGCGACGGCACTCCGTACGCCGGTGTGAAGCGCATCCCGCCGGGGCACGCGCTGATCCTCCGCGAGGGCTCGCGGGAGATCACCGGCTACGAGGCGGTGGCCTCCCTCGCCGTGGCCGCGCCCGAGCTCGATCCGGTGAGCGCCGTCGACGGGGTGCGCGACGCCCTGGTCGAGGCCGTGCGCGCCAGGCTGCTGGCGCCCCGCCACGCCCCGGAGACCATGCCTCCCGACCCCGGACCGGTCCCCGGCATGGGCCCCGCCGAACGCCGTGCCGCCCGGGGCGCGCCCGTGCCCGGCATCGGCTCCGACCTCTCCGGAGGCAATGCGTCGGCCACCCTCGCCCTGCTCGCCGCCGGACTCCCCGGACTGCCCGGCACGCTCCTGGGCCACGGCACGGGAGCGGGTGAGCGGCTGCTCGCCGTCACGTTCAACGACCTGACCACCCGCGCCCACGAGGACGAACTCGAACGCGCCCGCGTCATCGCCGCCAACCCCCGGCTGCACCACGTCGTCGTCGCCGCGGGCGAAGAGGCCCTGCCGTACGCCGAGTTGGCGAACGGTCCCCTGACCGACGAACCGGCTCCCTCGCTCGTCGACGTCGAACGCCACCGCCGCCGGCTCTCCGCGGGCAGCGCCGACCACTTCGTGGGCGACGGCGCCCGGCAGGTGCTCGACGCCCACCCGGCCCGCCTCGCGGACCTGCTGATCGACCGCCGCAGACGCCACCTGCTGCGCCCGGTCGCCGCACTCGCCAAGGCCGAAGGCCCCTCCGCGCACTCCCTGTTCGTCCCGCTGACCGTCTACCGGGCGGCCCGGCGCCTCGCCCGTACGTCGTACCGCACCGGTCTCGAAGCGGCGGCCGTCCGCCTTCCCCACGCCAACCGCCTCACCCCCGACCTCGGCACCCCCGCGGATGCCTCGCTCGCCGCGCTGACCTGGTCGCGTCCGGGGCCGGCCGCCCGCTGGCTGACCGGGGAGGCGCTCGCTGAAGTATCGGTTCGCCTTCAGGAGGCGTCGATCCGCCCCACCTCCGTCCAGCGCCCCGGCGAGGCCCGCGCCAGGGCCGCGCTGGCCCGGAACGCCGCCGACCACCGGATCCTGGAGCAGGCCGCAGAGGTCCGCAGCCAGCGGCTGCACGCCCCCTTCCTCGACAACCAGGTCGTACGCGCCGCCCGCGCGCTCCCCGAGTCCCTCCGGGTCCAGCCGGGCGCCCGCGCGGCGATCCTGCGCCGGGTCCTGGCGGGCACCGGCATCCACGACCTGCCGCCCGGCTGGGGCACCCCCTCCCAGGCCACCTCGACCGAGGTCACCCGTACCGGCCTGCGCGCCTCGCTGCCCGAGCTGATCGCCCTCTTCGACGCCCCGCTGCTCGCCGACGCGGGCCTGGTCGAGGCCCGCGTCGTACGGAAGGCTCTGCGCGCGGCCGCCGAGGGCGAACCCCTCCCCCTGGACGGCCTCGCCGACCTCGCCTCCACCGAACTGTGGCTGCGCCGTCTCGTCTCGCGCCGCGGCACCTGCTGGACGGGCACGGCGGCACCGCGCCAGCGCGCGGTCGCCGGCGGCGTGGTCCCGGCACGACGGACACTGCAGCCGTAGCCGTAGCCGTAGCCGTAGCCGTAGCCGTCGGCAGGGCAATGGGGAGGGCGATCAGCTCGGTGTGCCTGCCGTGGGCCGGCCGCCTTCCGTTGTCCGAGCGGCGGGACACAATGGCGGGGTGCGGTATCTGATCCTGGGCGCCACGGAGGCGCGAGACGAGCAGGGCGGTGCGCTGCCCCTCGGCGGTATGCGCCTGCGGGCTCTCCTCGCGGCCCTGGCGCTGCGCCCCGGCCGGTCCGTGCCGGTCGCCGAACTCGTCGACGACGTGTGGGCGGACGATCCCCCGGCGGACGCCCCCGCCGCGCTCCAGGCACTGGTGGGCCGGCTGCGCCGGGCGCTGGGGAGGGACGCGCTCACCAGCACCCCGGGCGGCTACCGCCTGGCGGCCGGCCCGGAGGACGTCGACCTGCACGTGTTCGAGCGGCTCGCCCGGCAGGGCGCCGCCGAGCTGGAGGCCGGTGCGCCCGGGGACGCCGCCCGCACGCTCCGTACGGCACTCGCCCTCTGGCGCGGACCCGCCCTGGCCGACCTGCCCGACCGCGACCACGGCCACGCGCTGCGCCCGGAGGCCCACCGGCTGGCAGCACTGGAGCACCGCATCGAGGCCGACCTGCGATGCGCGGGAGCCGACGGACCGGCGATGGCGACGACCGAGTCCCGGACACCCCTGCCTGCGACATCGCTGCCCGCGACCGCCCCGCCCTCCGCCCTCGTACCGGAGCTGATGGAGCTGACTGCGGCCCACCCGTACGACGAACGCTTCCGGGCCCAGCTCATCCGCGCCCTGCGCGCCGCCGGCCGGCCGGCCGACGCGCTCGCCGCGTACGAGGACGCGCGCCGCGCCCTCGCCGAGGGCCTGGGCACCGACCCAGGGCCCGAACTGACCGCCCTCCACCGCGCACTGCTCACCCCCGCAGCGTCCGCACCCGGCCCCGAGGGGGCGGAAGCCGCCCGGGGCAATCTCCGTCCCCGCCTCACCTCCTTCGTCGGGCGCGAGCCCGAACTCCGCACCATCCGGGACGATCTGACCCGCTCCCGGCTGGTCACCCTCACCGGGCCCGGAGGCTCGGGGAAGACCCGTCTCGCCGAGGAATCCGCGGCGGACGAGGGCCGCGCCGCCACCGGTGACGTCTGGCTCGCCGAACTCGCCCCGGTGGAGGACCCCGAAGCCGTCCCGGGAGCCGTGCTCTCCGCGCTCGGGCTGCGCGAGACCGCCCTGCTGCGGGACAGCGCCCTCGAAGGAACGTATCCGCGCACCGATCCGGTCGACCTGCTCGCCGATCACCTCGCGCACTGCTCCAGGTTCCGTCCTTTCCTCCTCATCCTCGACAACTGCGAGCACGTCATCGGCGCGGCGGCCGCGCTGGCCGAGGCCCTGCTGACCCGCTGCCCGCGGCTGCGCATCCTCGCCACCAGCCGCGAACCGCTCGGCGTGCCCGGCGAATGCGTACGTCCGGTCGACCCGCTCCCGGCCGATCTCGCCCACCGCCTCTTCACCGAGCGGGCCCGTGCCGTGCGGCCCGAGTTCGACCCCGAGCGGGAGGCCGCGCACGATCCGGACGCCGTCGCCGAGATCTGCCGCCGCCTGGACGGGCTGCCGCTCGCCATCGAGCTCGCCGCCGCCCGGCTCCGGTTGCTCGGCCCGCGCCAGATCGCGGACCGGCTGGACGACCGGTTCCGCCTGCTGACCGGCGGCAGCCGGACCGTACTGCCGCGCCAGCAGACGCTGCGGGCCGTCGTCGACTGGTCCTGGGACCTCCTGGACGAGGACGAACGCACCGCCCTGCGCCAGATCTCGGTCTTCGCGGGCGGCTGGGACCTGCCCGCCGCCGAGGCGGTCATCACGGCGCCGGCCGGTCCCGCCCGGCACACCGCGGCCGACACCGCGGACCTCATCGGGGCACTCATCGACAAGTCCCTGGTCGTCGCCACCCCGGTCGACGGCGGCGGGATGCGCTACCGCCTCCTGGAGACCATTCACGAGTACGCCATGGAGCGCTGCGCCGAGACCCCGGGCGTACGGGCCGCTGCCGGGCGTGCGCACACCGCGCACTTCCTCGCCCTCGTCGAGGAGGCGGAGCCGAGGCTGCGCTCCGCCGACCAGTTGCCCTGGATCCAGCGCCTGGAGACGGACCTCGACAACATCCGGGCCGCCCTCCACCGCACCACCGCCCCCGCAGGCCCGTCCGAGTCGTCCCACCCGTCCGATCCGTGCCAGGCGGACCAGCCGTCCGAAGCGGACGCGGCACGTCTGGTGCTGGGCATGGGCTGGTTCTGGTGGCTGCGCAACTACCGCACCGAGGGCCTCACCTGGACCGAGCGGGCGCTGGCGTTCGGCCCGGAGCCCACAGAGCGCACCGATCCCCGTTACTGGTCCTGGATGAATCTGCGCATGCTCTGGTTCTTCCTGGAGATGGAGAACCGTCCGTCCGACGTGGACAGCGACAGCCACGACATCCAGGCGCTCGCGAGCCGGGTGGGCGACGCCTTCATGTCCTCGGGACCCCAGGCCGCTCGCTTCCCCGGGCTGCTCTGGCCGATGACCTCGTTCTTCAGCCTGGGCATGAAGGACGTCCGGAGGAAGATCGACTCGGTCGTCGACAACGCCCGTGTCCACGGCGGGGTGTGGGAGTACGGCGTCGCGCTGATGTTCCGCACGCACATGGTCGTCGACATGCCCGGCGGTATGCCTGGGGTCGACGCCGATCTGGCGGAGCTGCGCGCGCTGGGCCGCCTCGTCGGCGACCGCTGGATGCGCGCCCAGGTCGCCTCCGCGGCTGCCGAGGCGGGCATGATGCGCGGGCGGTACGACGAGGCGCGTGCGGCGTACGAGGAGGCCCTGCTGCTCGCCCACGAGGTCGGGGCCCATGCCGAAGCCCCGTTCCTCCTGGCCAGGCTCGCCGAACTCTTCCACCGCACCGGCGACCGGGCCGCCGCAGATCGGCTCCTGGAACGGTCGGAGTCCGAGGCGCAGCGCTACCAGACGCACGACGCGGCCGCGTACGTCCCGTACCTGCGGGCCACCATGGCGCTGGAACGCGGTGACGTCGTGGCGGCGCGGCGGATGTACGCCGCGGCGAAGGCGGAGAACGAGTACGGCAGCCCGCCGACGCACTTCAGCGCGATCCTGGAGGGGCTGTCGGCCCGCATCACCATCCACGAACCGGGGCCCGAGGGCGGTCCCGCCGCCGGCCTGCGCGGGCTGACGGCGGCCCTCGTCTCGGCACGGGACGCACAGTGCGCCGAGATCGTCACCGGGAACCTGGCGGACGGCGTGGTGACCGTACTGCCCGAGGTGGGCCGTCACGCGGCCGCCGTACGCATCCTGGCCGCTGCCGACAACTGGCGGCTGTCCGGCCCCAGGACCGCGGCGGAACAGTCCGAGGTGGACGCGGCGGCGCAGCTGGCCCGCCAGGAGCTGGGGGCGCGGCGGTACGAGGAGGAGCACGCGGCGGGCCGCGGACTGACCGTCGACAACGTCATCGACCTGCTCATGGACATCACCGCGGAGCTGCCACCGCCGGAGGCGGCCGCCCGCTGAAGCGCCGGTGCCGCTGAACCACCGGACGACGGACCGGCGAGGTCAGGCCCGTCCGGCCCCGGTCAGCGGCAACTGATGCGGGACTCGGCCCAGTTCGCGAGGGCCACCCCGCCGAACTCGGTCATCGGCTCCACGACGAGCCGGATCCGGTCCTGGCCGTCGATGCCGACGCCGACCGGTACGGCAGGGTCGTTGCCGTTCATCACCGGCGACCGCCACAGCCGCGCCCCGTCGCCGTTGTACACGGAGAAGCGCACGGAACCGAGCCCCATGGTCAGGTCGTCGACGCCGACCATCGCCTCGTAACGGGTGCACCGGCGGTTCAGCTGGATGACGACGGAGGAGCGGCTGTGCACGGTCACCCCGTGGGCGTACCTCGTGCCGCCGATCGACATCCCGGAACGCTGCCAGACCCAGCTGCTCTCACCGAGCACCACCTCGGGGCCGGTGTGGTCGCCGAAGAGGCTGTAGCTCAACTCGTTGACCTGGTAGACCTCCGGCGCCGGTGCCGGAGCGGGCGGCGGAGGCTTCGGGGTCGGCGTCTGAGTCGGGGTGGGTGTCGGCGTCGGCTTCGGGGCGGGCGGCGGTGGGGCGGGAGCCGGCGGGGTGGGCATCGGAGTCGGGGTGGGCGTGGGAGTCGGAGTCGGTGTGGGGGTCGGCTTCGGAGGTACGGGAACGGCCGGCGCGGGCTCGGGAGGCGGGGTCGGCTTCGGCGGTGCGGGAGACGGCACCGCGGGCGCCACGGCCGGCGGTTTGGCCACCGGCCTCGCCTCCGGCCTCGGCTGGTCGTCCCCGACCAGTGCCCACGCCAGTCCGGCCGCCGCCGCGACGACGACCGCCGCCGCGATGCCCGCCTTCGCCGGGGCGCCGAGCCCCTCGGAGGCGGCGGCGCCACCGGCCGACCCCGCGGACGAACCTCCGCCGGTCGCCGCGGCCGCGGCACCCGCGCCCGCCGCACCGGCTGCGCCGCCCGCCACGATCCCGGCGGCCTTGAGCGCGTATCCGGCGGCGAACCAGCCGATGACCGCGACCGGGAGCAGCGCGGGGATCCCGGCGTTCACATGGGCGAGTTCGCCCGCCGCCAGCCGGCACTTCGCGCATTCGTCCAGGTGTCCCCGCAGCCCGCGCTCGGCCCGCATCCGCAGCCCGCCACGGGCGTAGGCGCCGAGCCGGTCGGCGTAGCGCGCGCAGTCCCCGCCGGAGGTGAGCGCCTGGCTCACATGGGCCTGCAGATACGCCTGCTTGAGCCCTTCGCGGGCGCGGCTGGCGAGCACCGAAGTGGCGTTGGCGGTGAGCCCGAACAGCGGGGCGACGTCGCTGGGCGACTCCTCCTCGACAGTGGTGTGCCACAGGACCGCCTGCCAGCGCTCCGGGAGACTGCGGAAGGCCTGCATCGCCATCGACTGCTCGGCCTCGTGCATCGCCATCACATCGGCGCCGAGATCGAGGGTGTCCGCGTCCGACACCTCCCAGGAGCGCGACGCCTGAGCGGCGAACGCCGCGAAGTCATCGACGAGTTGCTCCCGCTTGGCGGTCTTCGTCCAGGCGGCGCCGACATGCCGGACCGCTGTCATCAGGTAGGCGCGTACGGCCTCCTGCGGCCCCTTGCCGCCCCGGACCGCCTGCAGTGTCCGGGCGAAGACCTCGGCCGTCAGGTCGTCGGCGGTGTGCGCGTCCCGGCAGCAGGTGCGCGCGTACCTGCGCACCGCGTCCGAGTGCCGGCGGAACAGCTCCTCGTACGCGAGGTCGTCGCCGTCCCGCATCTGCTGGATCAACTGGGCGTCGGACGGGGCGAGTACGGAGGTATCCGCAGCGGCCGAGCCGCTGCCCACCCGCTGCAACGGAACCGCCGCCGCTGCGGCGCCGATCGCGTCCGTGTCCGCCGCTGCCTGGTGCTCGACCGGTGTGGGGGGCCACGGTCCGGGCAGAATCGTGCCGCCGGGCTCTTCGCCGGCGCTCTTGCGCCCGGGTCCGGCCTGGTTCGGCACCTGCTCCGAGGGCCGGCCGCCCGTGCCGGTGCCGACGTCCGCGGTGGAGACACCGTCGAACGACTCTTCCTGCTGCCCGTCACCGCTCATCGCGGACGCCCCCGTTATGCGCTTTCGGACCCGAACACCGGGCAAGCGTGCCACAGAGGGCAGGCGTGGCGGCCTCTCAGCCCCGGCAACCACTCATCCGGGGCGTTCTCCCGAATATGAGCACTAGCGGACACCCGTTCGGGGAAGAAGTAACAGGATGTGCTGCTGGGGCAGTTGCGCAGGTTCGCGCCGCGAGTGACAGAAGAGGCCATGGCCGGCCGCCGGTACGCCCCCACGATCACGGGACCACACCGACGCACCGACCGGCTTTCACCGCGCTCACCGCATTCCGTGCAGCCGGACGCGGCCCGCCGCACCCGCCGAGGCAGCGCTCACGCAGCCCGTTGCCTCAGCGCGCGGCCCTTTGCCCGCACAGGCCGCAGCCCGCGGCCCAGCCCGCTCACGCAGGCCGCGAGCGCAGCCCCTCCAGCAGGATGTCGAGCAGCCGGGCCGAGGCAGCCGCCTGCTGAGCCGCGTCCGGCAGCGAGGGCGCCGCCGTCGCGATGACCAGCAGCACATCGGCCACCGTCACGTCGCGGCGCAGCTCACCGGACGTCCGCGCCCGGTCGACCAGCCGGCCCACGACCTCCAGCAGCTCGGCCGCTCCGCTGCCGACGCCGTCGATCTCCGACGCGGACCGGGGCTCGGCCACGCGCGGCCCGCCCTGCCCTGCCGATTGCCCGGCCTCCTGCCGCTGCTGCGGCACCCGGTGCTCGCCGCGGGCGTCACCGGCCGCCGAGCCCGGTCCGGCCGGCTCCGCTGCCCGTACGGCGCCCGGATCGCCGACCACCGTCGAGTCGTCGGTGTCCGCGCCGACCCGCAGTATCTGCGGAGGCAGCAGCCGCCCCGCGCCCGAGGCGACCGAGGTCCGCAGGAAGCGCGACAGCGCCGACCACGGCTCCTCCTCCTGGCCCAGCGCGGACCGGGCCTGGTCGGTCAGCCGTGAGGTCTCCTCCTCGGCTATCCGCCGCACCAGCACGTCCTTGCTGGGGAAGCGCCGGTACACCGTGCCGACACCGACCCGGGCGCGACGCGCCACGTCCTCCATCGGAGCGCCGTACCCGAGCTCGCCGAACACTTCGCGGGCCGCCCGCAGCACATGTTCCAGATTGCGCTGCGCGTCCACGCGCAGCGGCGCCGAGCGGCCGTGCGCCCCGGCACCGACGGTGCCCGCGCCGAGCGCGGCACCCAGAGTGCTCACTGCTCCCGACGGCGCGGCGGGCCCCGACGACCCGATACCGCTCACCGTTCCGACCGTACCGACTGCGCTGATTCGTCCGTTTCCTTCGGACGCGACAGCAGTAGCCGGCCAATGCGATTCCTGAATATGCATGACTGTTCCCCCGGTTATGACGTCTCCCCCCGGAGACTCCCGCCGTGTCTGTCGGGTTGACCGATGGTCCACATCCGACACCCCGACGACACACGAACATAGTTGAGCCAGGGTCAATTCAGAAGGGGGCAGTTCGGCCCGGAGCGCCCCCCGATCGGAACAAGGACCGGTTGGTCACCGATTCGCCCTCCGCCCGTGCCCCTCACCGCAACCCCTGACCTGCGGGGCGTCCGTATTGCCGCAACGATCAACCGGAGCGGCCCGTTCGGAAGCTCCGGTCACACAATTTGCCGGGGCTGTGGACAAACTCCGGAGCGCGTTGCGTCATGGGGTGGTGATGGCTTCAGATTCCGGGGGGACACCCCCCGGCCCCCCGCCGGGTGCGCGCATTCTCGTCGTCGGCGGCGGCTACGTCGGGATGTACACCGCGCTGCGTCTCCAGCGGAAGCTGAAGCAGCGGCTCAGAAGCGGCGAGGCCGAGATCGTCGTCGTCACTCCTGATCCTTATATGACGTATCAGCCGTTCCTTCCCGAAGCCGCCGCCGGTTCGATCTCACCGCGCCACGTGGTCGTCCCGCTGCGCCGGGTCCTGCCGCACTGCACGATCGTCATCGGCGAGGCGCAGCGCATCGACACCGTCAAGCGCACCGCGACGGTCACCACCCTCGCCACGGCGGAGGACGGCACCGGGGCCATCGAGATCCCGTACGACGAGATCGTCATCGCGCCCGGTTCCGTCTCGCGCACCCTCCCGGTCCCCGGCCTCGCCGACCACGGGTTCGGCTTCAAGACCATCGAGGAGGCCATCGGGCTGCGCAACCACGTGATCGAGCAGATGGACATCGCCTCCGCCACCCGCGACCCCGCCATCCGCGACGCCGCCCTCACCTTCGTCTTCGTCGGCGGCGGCTACGCGGGCGTGGAGGCGCTGGCCGAGCTGGAGGACATGGCCCGCTACACCGCGCGGTACTACCACAACATCAAGGCCGAGGACCTGAAGTGGATCCTCGTCGAGGCCACCGGCCGCATCCTGCCCGAGGTCGGCGAATCGATGGGCAGGTACGCCGTACGGGAGCTGCGCGGCCGCAACATCGACGTACGCCTCGACACCCGGCTGGAGTCCTGCGAGGACCGGGTGGCCGTGCTCAGCGACGGCTCCCGCTTCCCGACCCGCACGCTCGTGTGGACGGCGGGCGTGAAGCCCGCGCCGCTGCTCGCCGCCACCGGCCTCCCGCTCAACGACCGCGGCAGGCTCATCTGCACGGCGAGGCTCACCGTCGAAGGGGCCGAGCACGTCTGGGCCGCCGGTGACGCCGCCGCCGTCCCCGACCTGACCTCCGACGAGCCCGGACGGGAGACCGCGCCCAACGCCCAGCACGCGGTCCGCCAGGCCAAGGCCCTCGCGGAGAACATCGTCGCGTCCATGAACGGCGAACCGCTCACCGAGTACCGGCACAGCTACGCGGGCTCCGTCGCCTCGCTCGGCCTCCACAAGGGCGTCGCGCACGTCTACGGACGCAGGCTCAAGGGCTACCCGGCCTGGCTGATGCACCGCACGTACCACCTGAGCCGGGTCCCGACGTTCAACCGCAAGGCCCGCGTGCTCGCCGAATGGACCCTCGCCGGCCTCTTCAAGCGCGAGATCGTCTCCCTCGGCTCGCTGGAACACCCCAGGGCCGAGTTCGAACTCGCCGCGGGAAGACGTCCCGGGACCGACGGCGACGGCGGTCAGTAGGGTCCGGTGTCAGTAGGGTCCGTCACACTGGACGTGTGACCATAGGTGGGCTCACATCTGCACAGAGTGATCCGGCAGGCAGCGACCGACAGTGACCAGCAGCGACCGGCTCCGGCTGCGCCTTCCCGCCGGTCCGGCCCCGAACCGGCGAGAGAGAACCGGCAGGAAGAACCGGCTGAGGACCCGGCAGAGGAAGCAGCCCGCCCGAGCGGACCAGACCGACACACGAGGCCAGAAATTCCGTGAACTTCACGCGTTGGAGCGCCCGCCTACCCGGTACGCAGCGTCGCGCCGCCCGGGACGACCACAGTGCCGTACCGGCGGCCCGCGCCGAGTACACACAGGACGAGACCGGGTCCGGCCCGCCGGAGGGCGAACCGGACAGTCCCGCGACCCGGCCCCCGGCGCCCGCCCTGGAGGACCTCTCCGCCCGCGACATCCTCGGCCAGCTGCCCGCCCTCGTCGCTCTGGTGCACGGACCCGACCACCGCATCGCGTACGTCAACGACGCCTACGCCGCGGCCTTCGGCCCCCGCCCGTCCGGTGTCCCCGCGGCCGAGGCGATGCCCGAGCTCACCGAGCTCAGCCTGCTCCCCCTGATGGACCAGGTCCTGCGCAGCGGCACACCCCGCACGGTCAAGTCCCGCAAGGTGGGCAGCGGCAGCTCGTACACCGTGACCTGCACCCCCGTGTCGCGCGACCAGGACAAGGGGCACGAGGGCGGCGTGCTCGTGTACGCCGCCGATGTCACCGACCACGCCGAAGCGGCCGAGCGGCTGCGCACCAGCGAGCGGCGCCACCGCGAAACGGCCGTCACCCTCCAGCGCTCACTGCTCCCGCAGGAGCTGGAACAGCCCGACGACCTGCGGATCGCCGCCACCTACCAGCCGGGCGGCACGGACGCCGCGGTCGGCGGCGACTGGTACGACGTCATCACGCTCGGCGCGGGCCGCACCGCCCTGGTCATCGGGGACGTGATGGGGCGCGGGGTGCGCGCCGCCGCCGTGATGGGCCAGCTGCGCACCGCCGTCCGGGCCTACGCCCGACTGGACCTCCCGCCGCACGAGGTCCTCCAGCTGCTCGACGGGCTGGCCGCCGAGATCGACGCCAGCCAGATCGCCACCTGCGCCTACGCGGTCCACGATCCCAACGAGGGGCTGCTGGTCTACTCCTCCGCCGGTCACCTCCCGATCCTGGTGCGCGACGAGAACGGCACGGTGCACCGCGCCGAGGGCCCGACCGGGCCCCCGCTCGGCACCGGCGGCTGGATCCACACCTCCGGCACGATCGCGCTGCCGCCCGGCTCCACCGCCGTCCTCTACACGGACGGCCTGGTCGAGCGCCGCAGCGAGGACATCGACGAGGGCGTGGCCGCGCTGGAGCGCGCGCTGTCCGGCGCGAAGGGCGCGCCGCAGGTGGTCTGCGACCGCCTGATGCGCTCCCTCAACATCACCGCGGAACACGACGACGACGTGGCGGTCCTGGTGGTCCAGCACCCCGCCCGCACCGGGCCGACCGCGGAGCTGTTCCACAACGCCTCGCTCGATCTGCTCGGCGGCATCGAAGCGGCTCCGCGCGCCCGCGCCTTCGCGACGGGCGTCCTGACGTCGTGGCGCTTCCCGGTGGACCTGTGCGACCTGGGCGTCCTGGCCGCCGGCGAGCTGGTCGCCAACTCCCTCCAGCACGGCACACCGCCGATGCGCCTGGGGCTGCGGCGCACCGACCGCCGGCTGATCATCGAGGTGACGGACGGCGACGACCACCTGCCGCGCCGCCGCCGCGCCGAACCGGCCGACGAGGCGGGCCGTGGGATCTCCATCGTCGCGACGATCGCCACGTCCTGGGGCAGTCGCCGCACACCGGGCGGCGGCAAAGCCGTCTGGTGCGAGTTCGCCCTGCCCCGGTAGAGGCCGCGGCCCTCAGTGGACGGCGGCGACCGGGGCCGGCACCTCGGCCGACGCGCTCTCCGGCATCGAGACGGCCACCACCCGCGACGGCACCGCCGCGAGCGAGGGCTGGTCCTGTACGGGGGCGAGCCGTCGGCCCAGCCGCAGCGCGAGCACCGTGATGCCGAGCGAGAACAGCACGAACGTCACGATGTACGGCCCGTGCAGCGAGGCCCCCATGGGACCGCCCACGGCGGGGCCGACCGCCAGCGCCAGCTGCTTGCACAGGGCGAAGGCCGAGTTGTACTGCCCGACCATCGATTCCGGCGCGAGATCGGCGACCAGCGGTGCGACGGTCGGCGAGAGCATCGACTCACCGAGCCCGAACAGCGCGTACGTGGAGATCATCGCGGCCGTCGCCATGGTCTGGCTGCCGTGCCCGAGGCCTGCGTAGCCCGCCACGATCCAGGCGAAGGCCCAGATCAGACCGACCGAGGCGATCACCCGGCTGCGACGGCGCCGCTCCACGAGCCGCAGCACCACGAACTGGGCGACGACGATGACCGCGGTGTTGGCGGCCAGCGCGATCCCGAGCGTGGAGGGCTTGATCCCGGCGGCCTCGGTTCCGTACGCCGCGAGGCCGGACTCGAACTGTCCGTAGCAGGCGAAGAACACCACGAACCCCAGCACACACAGCTGCACCATGGCCCGGTGCGAGAGCAGCACCCGCATCCCGCCCCGCTGGGCGTCTCCGGCATCGGACACCCCCACCGCGACGGCAGGCGTACGGGGCATCCGCACGGTCGCCGTGATGGCGCCGAGCACGAGGAACATCACCGCTTCGATCAGGAACAGCAGTGTGAAGGACGACGGCCGCTCCGTGTCGACGATCTGTCCGCCGACGAGTCCGCCGATGCCGAGCCCCAGGTTCTGCAGGAAGAACTGCATGGCGAAGGCACGGGTGCGGGTGCCGGTGGAGGAGCACCGCACGAGCATCGTGGCGAGGGCGGGCTGCATGACGGCGGTCCCCGCGCCGAGGACCGCGGCTGACAGGACGGAGGCGGTGACCTGCGAGGAAAAGCCCAGGGCGGCCGCGCCCAGGGAGGCGACGACCGAGGCGACGAGCAGTACGGGCAGTGGCCCGCGACGGTCGATGACCCGGCCGGTGAACGGCAGGACGGCGAGCGCTGCCATGGCGAAGACCGCCAGTACGACTCCCGCCGTACCGGCACCCAGATCCCGTACCTGCGCCACATAGACGTACAGATACGGAACGGTGAACCCGAGCCCGAACGCGCTCAGCGCGCTCCCCAGCTGGATCCGCCGCAGTGCTGCACCCATTTCCCTGGTCACACTCACCTACCTCAAGGTCTCGAAGCCATGTGATCGAGCGAGTCGGACGACTCGAACCCGAAGACTTTAGCACTAAAGTTAGAAGCTCAACAATACAGATCGAAGGACTTCGACGGCCATGGGAGGCGTGCCATACTGCGCGCCATGTCTGACACCACCGAGCCGGGCCTCCAGGAGCCGAGCCTCGACGAGCAGATCGCCGCCTACCAGCGCGAGTTCCGGGACCTGGACCCACAGGTCGAGCAGGTCGTCTCTGCACTCGGCCGGCTGAACCGCCGGATGAACGTGGCGTACGGACGCCAGGTCGCCGCCCTCGGCATCAGCAACGCCGAGTGGGAGGTCCTCAAGACCCTCGTGCTGTCCGGTGCCCCTTACCGGCTGGGCCCGGGGGAGCTGGCCAAACGGCTCGGACTCACCCCGGCCGCGATGACGCACCGCATCGACCGCATGGCGGGTGAGGGCCTGGTCACCCGCGACCGCGACGAGAACAACCGGGTCCGCGTCATCGTCGAGCTGACGGACGAGGGCCGTACGAAGTGGCTGGAGGCGATGCGGATGGCCTCGGACTTCGAGGAGGAGCTGCTCCAGGACCTCTCGGGCGACGAGCGCGGAGTGCTCGGCGAGATGCTGATCCGGCTCCTGCGCCGGGTGGAACACGCCCAGCCGGACGCCGGCGGCCGCCTCACCGACCTGGACTGACAGGGCCCTGCCGGGGCAGGTCAGAGAGGGGTTGACATGCCCCTCCGCGATCCGTAAGGTTCTTCGAGTTGTCACGGAGCCGAAATACTTCTGCGACAACCGATCCCGCCGCGAATGCGGCAACCAAAACTCAGCACGATCTCCCAGCCGGGAGAATTTCGGTATGCCGAAATTGATTTCGAAGGCTCGATTATGAGCCGCCGAGAAGATCCGCTAGAGTTTGGGACGTCGGAACGGCCCAACAGCCGGGAAGACAAGCCCCACTGACTGGGAATCAGGCCCGAAAGGATCTGATAGAGTCGGACTCGCCGGAAAGGGAAACGCGAAAGCGAAGAACTGGAAA
>NZ_JBIVTZ010000028.1:0-86579 GCF_044756945.1 Streptomyces sp. NPDC091387
TCCAACGTCAGGTCATCGGCGAAATGCCGGTCACCGGTCGCGTCGGGCACGTACTTCACACAGACAACGATCCTCAAGCTCACGCCGGCTCTCCTCACTGATGCGGTTCGTGTGCCGACCCTATGGCACTCAGTACCCTGAGTAAAGGTACCAAGTGCCGGATATCCGCTTCTGGTGCTACGTTTCCGCCATGACTGAGGACCGCGGACCAGCCAAGAAGCCGCCTATGCGTGACGTGCTTGCCGAGGCGGCCTTCGGGCTCTTCATGGAGCGCGGGTTCGAGCGGACCACGGTGGACGACATCGTCGCCAGGGCGGGGGTGGGGCGTCGTTCGTTCTTCCGCTACTTCCCGTCGAAGGAGGACGCCGTCTTCCCCGATCACGAGCGTTGCCTCGCGGACATGACCGCGTTCCTGGAGGCCGCCGGTGACGGCGATCCGGTGGACACGGTGTGCGACGCGGCCCGCCTCGTGCTGCGGATGTACGCCGTCAACCCGGAGTTCTCCGTACAGCGTTACCGGCTCACCCGGGAGGTGCCCGGTCTGCGCACCTATGAGCTCTCCGTCGTGCGTCGCTACGAGCGGACCCTCGCCGGATACCTGGAACGACGCGGCGCCGGCACCCGGGACGCCGCGCTCCGCGCGGAGGTGATCGCCGCCTCGGTGGTCGCGGCGCACAACAACGGCCTCCGGTCCTGGCTGCGTTCGGGCGGTGAGGGCGATGCCGGGGCCGAGGTGGACCGGGCGCTCGAACTCGTCCGCACGGTGTGGGGCCGGGCGGCCGGGCTGCCCGCCGTGAGCGCCCGCGAGGACGAGGTGATCGTGATGGTCGCGGCGAAGGGCGCCCCCATGTGGCGCGTGGTGCAGCGCATCGAATCGGCTCTCGGCAAGGACTGAGCCGTCGGCCGGAGGCGCTTCCGAGGCGCTTCCGGAGTCTGTTCGTGAGCAGTTCGAGGGCGCGTCGAGGACCCTTTCAGGGCGCTTCCCGAACTTTCGGCACTCAGTACCTTTACGTGCTGGCACTAAGTGCCATACGGTGCCGGTGTGCCGTCGCCGGAGGTGCGGCGCACCGAGTCGAGCGCGGGAGGCCGAGACGTGTTCAGTACCGGAACCGATGTGGGGCGGACAGCCGGCGACGCGGCGGAGCCGCACACCGTGGCGGGGCTGGCCTACCAGGTGTGCCGATGGTGCGGCACCGCCTCCTTCCGCAAACTCCTCTGCCCCGTCTGCGCGTCGAGCGACCTCGAACCGGAACGCAGCGATGGTCACGGCGTCGTCGTGCGGTCCAGTGTGGTGAACCGCTATTCGCGGGTCATGCGGAACGAGTCCCTGGTCCGCTTCCCCGAAGGCTTCGTGTACCGGTGCCGGATCGTGGGCGCGGCGCCCCATCTCGTGAGCGTCGGCGACCGGGTCCGTCCCGTCGGCGGCGCGACCTCCGAGGCGGGCGAGGTGGTCCTCGAACTGTGCGATCCGCCCCTCACGGCCAACTGGTACTGACGCGAACCGGGCCGCGCCGAGGACCGGCCGCGGAGCGGAGTCGCCCCCTCCGGTCCGCCGGGCCGGAGCCTCAGGCGGCCGGCAGCGTCTGATCCGTCGGTGCGATCCGGATGACGTGCTTGCCCCGGACGCCGCCGTCCTCAAGTGCCCGGTGCGCGGCCGCGACGTCCGCGAGGGGATGGACGGTGTCCACGACGGCGCGGATCTCGCCGGCCTCCGCGTACCGCGCCACCCGGGCGAGCAGTTCGGTGTCCGGGTTGCCGCTGAAGAAGCGCACCCGCCGGGAGCCGTGGACGGCCGAGGCGAGGAGGTAGGAGAGGGACGGGAGCAGGTGCTCCATGTCGAAGGCCACGGCGACCATGCGCCCGCCCGGGGCCAGGAGCCGCCGGTACGCGCGGTGCTGGGTGCCCACCGTGTCCAGGACGACATCGAACGCGCCCAGTTCGGCGGGGCCGGTCGTGCGGTAGTCGAAGGCCTCGTCGGCGCCCAGGCCACGGACGAAGTCGAGGTTCTTCGCACCCGCGAGCGCGGTGACATGGGCGCCGAGCGCCTTGCCGACCTGTACCGCGACGCTGCCGACCCCGCCGCTCCCGCCGCGCACCAGAAGCCGTTCACCGGGCCTGAGGCCCGACTCGGCGGTCAGGGCGGTCAGGCTCGTCGTCCCGCCGGCCAGCAGGGAGACGGCCTGTTCGGGCGTCAGGTTCTCCGGGGCGGGCGAGACGTTCCGCCGGGGGACGGCGACGTAATCCGCCGCACTGCCCAGTCGTCGCGGCAGAACGCCCCACACCCGCTCACCCACCCGCACCCCGGCCACCGACGGTCCCAGGGCGGCGACCTCGCCCGCGAAGTCGATCCCGGTGCGCTGGGGGAAGCGGCGACCCGTCACCAGCCGCACCTTCCCGGCCCGGCCGTACAGCTCACCGCCGTTGACCCCGACCGCGTGGACGCGGACCAGTACCTCGTCGGGCTTGATGTCCGGCACGGGCACCCGGCCCACGTACAGGACCTCCGGGGGGCCGTACCGGTCGTAGAGGGCCGCGCGCATCTCGTCCACGTTCTCGTCCTGCTCTTTCTCGGGAGCCGTGAGCGGAACAGCTTCTCCGCTTCCTCCTCCTCAAGCTAACAGCCTAAGTGGATGGCACCTTCCACTTACCGTAAAGTGAGAGACATGCCTGCTCAGCCCTCTCGGAAGCGCCCCGCACCGGCCGCTGGATCGATGCCGCCCGCATCGTCGGCCGGGCTGCGGGCCGACGCCCGGCACAACCGTGACCGCATCCTCGAAGCCGCCCGGGAGGCCTACGCCGCCCATGGCATCGACGTGCCCGTCACCACGATCGCCCGCCGGGCCGGCGTCGGGGTCGCCACCCTGTACCGGCGCTTCCCCACCAGGGACGCACTCGTCACGGAGGCGTTCTCCGAGCAGCTCGCCCTGTGCGTCGCGGTCCTCGACGAGGCGCTGCGGGATCCCGATCCCTGGCGCGGCTTCTGCTCCCTCATCGAGAAGGTGTGTGCGATGCAGGCCACCGACCGGGGCTTCACGGCCGCGTTCCTCTCCCGGTTCCCCGACGCCGTCGACTTCGGCGGCCAACGCGCCTGCGCCGAGGAGGGCATCGCCCAACTGATCCGCCGGGCCCAGGACTCGGGGCAGCTCCGCGCCGACTTCGACCCCAGCGACGTCACGCTCCTGCTGCTGGCGAACAGCGGTGTCGCCGGAGAGGCCCCGGAGGTCTCGGCGGTCGCGTCCCGGCGACTGACCGGCTACCTGCTCCAGTCCTTCCGGGCCGACCGGGCGGCCCCCCTGCCGCCGCCGGCCCCGCTGGAGCTGCGCCGCGTCCACCAGCTCCCTCAAGGTCCGTGAGCGGAGGTCAGCACGCCTCGATCGCGTCACGGACCGCCGCGCTGCCAAGTCATCCGATGAGCTCGCGTACCACCCTTCTCCCGGCGGGTTCGCGCCGCTACCATCGGGACGCGAATGGGAGCGCTCCCACATCCGTACCCGCCCCGTACCGCCGCTGTCGGCGGTCTCGTTCGGAGAGGACGCTTCCGTGCGCTCAAGCGCCAGACCCCTGGCCGCCCTGTTGGCGGCACTCACTCTCACCGCCGGGTTGTCCGCCGCCGGCGCTCCCGCATCGGCACGCCCCGCCGACGTCGCCCACGCCGCCGAAGCATCCGATGTGTCCCTGGCCGCGGACACATATGACTGGAAGAACGTGCGCATCGACGGTGGCGGCTTCGTGCCCGGCATCGTCTTCAACCGGTCGGAGAAGAACCTCGCCTACGCGCGCACCGACATCGGCGGCGCCTACCGCTGGGACCAGTCCGGCAAGCGGTGGACGCCGCTGCTCGACTGGGTGGACTGGGACCGCTGGGGCTGGTCCGGGGTGGCGAGCCTGGCCTCCGACTCGGCCGACCCGGACAACGTGTACGCGGCCGTGGGGACGTACACCAACAGCTGGGACCCGGCCAACGGCGCGGTCCTGCGCTCCTCGGACCGGGGCGCCAGCTGGAAGGCGAGCACGCTCCCGTTCAAGCTCAGCGGCAATATGCCGGGCCGCGGGATGGGGGAGCGCCTCGCCGTCGATCCGAACAGGAACTCCGTGCTGTACCTGGGCGCTCCCAGCGGCAACGGCCTGTGGCGGTCAACCGATTCGGGCGTGACCTGGTCGGAGGTGACGGCCTTCCCGAACCCCGGCAACTACTCTCAGGACCCTTCCGACACCAGCGGATACGGCAACGACAACCAGGGCATCGTCTGGGTGACCTTCGACGAGCGCACCGGCAGCGCGGGCAGCGCGACCCGGGACATCTACGTCGGGGTGGCCGACAAGGACAACACCGTCTACCGCTCCACCGACGGCGGGGCCACCTGGTCGCGCATCGCGGGCCAGCCGACCGGATACCTGGCCCACAAGGGAGTGCTCGACTCCTCCGGCGGCTATCTGTATCTGACGCTCAGCGACACCGGCGGCCCCTACGACGGTGGCAAGGGCCGGATCTGGCGGTACGCCACGGCGACCGGTGAGTGGAAGGACGTCAGTCCGGTCGCGGAGGCCGACACGTACTACGGATTCAGCGGGCTGTCCGTGGACCGGCAGCAGCCCGGCACCCTGATGGCGACCGCGTACAGCTCCTGGTGGCCGGACACCCAGATCTTCCGTTCCACGGACAGCGGGGCGACCTGGACACAGGCCTGGGACTACAGCGGTTACCCGGACCGCACCAGCCGCTTCACCCAGGACGTCTCCTCCGTGCCCTGGCTCACCTGGGGAGCCAGTCCGGCACCCCCGGAGACCACGCCCAAGCTGGGCTGGATGACGGAGGCGCTGGAGATCGACCCGTTCGACTCCAACCGGATGATGTATGGAACCGGCGCGACGATCTACGGCACAGAGAACCTCAGGAACTGGGACTCCGGCAGCCGGTTCAGGATCACCCCGATGGTGAAGGGACTGGAGGAGACGGCCGTCAACGACCTGGCGAGCCCGCCCTCGGGAGCCCCGCTGCTCAGCGCGCTCGGTGACGTCGGAGGCTTCCGGCACACCGATCTCGACACGGTGCCGGACATGATGTTCACCTCGCCGAACCTCACCTCGACCACGAGTCTGGACTTCGCGGAGGCGAGCCCCGGCACCGTCGTACGGGTCGGGAACGCGGACGCCGCCCCGCACATCGGCTTCTCCACGGACAACGGGGCCAACTGGTTCCAGGGCTCGGAGCCCTCCGGGGTGACCGGCGGTGGCACGGTGGCCGCGGCGGCCGACGCGAGCGGCTTCGTGTGGAGCCCGGAGGGCGCGGGAGTGCAGCACACCACCGGGTACGGGAGTGCGTGGTCGGCGTCCACCGGGATACCGGCGGGGGCGACGGTCGAGTCCGACCGGAAGAACCCGAAGAAGTTCTACGGGTACGCGGCCGGCACCTTCTACGTCTCGACGGACGGCGGCGCCACGTTCACCGCGAAGACGTCGAGCGGCCTGCCCGCGGAGGGCGACGTCCGCTTCAAGGCGGTGCCGGGCACCGAAGGCGATGTGTGGCTCGCGGGCGGCAGCGCGACCGGTACGTACGGGCTGTGGCACTCCACCGACTCGGGGGCGACGTTCACCAGGCTGTCCGGGGTCGAGCAGGCGGACTCCGTCGGCTTCGGCAAGGCGGCCGCGGGCGCCTCGTACCAGACGCTCTTCATCACCGCCAAGATCGGCGAGGTACGTGGCGTCTTCCGTTCCACGGACGCCGGTACCAGCTGGACCCGGATCAACGACGACGCCCACCAGTGGGGTTGGACCGGCGCGGCCATCACCGGCGACCCGAGGGTCTACGGGCGGGTGTACGTCTCGACCAACGGGCGCGGAATCATGTACGGGGACTCCTCGGACGGCGACGGCGGCGGCACGGACCCCGGTACGGACCCGGGGAATCCGCCGGAGGGCGCGGCCTGCTCGGTGACGTACAAGGTCACCAACCAGTGGGCCGACGGCTTCCAGGCCGACGTGACCCTCGCCAACACCGGGAGCACGGCCCTGGACGGCTGGAAGCTCGGCTGGACCTTCCCGGACGGTCAGCGGATCACGCAGATGTGGAACGCGGTCTCCGGGCAGGAAGGGCCGAAGGCGACGGCCGCCAACGTCTCCTGGAACGGGAAGGTGGCGGCCGGTGCGTCGGCGGGCTTCGGCTTCACCGGCAGCCTGTCGGGCGGCAACGGCAGACCGACCGCGTTCGCTCTGGGGGGCGAGGCCTGCACGGGCGGTTGACGCCTGAGGCCCCACGGCTGACGGGCAGTGGGCGGTGGCGGGCGGACCGGGCCGACGGGCCGCCGCACCACCGCCCACAGCCCCGTTCCGATCCGCTACGTCCGCGTCCGCGGGCACGGGCGGGGCCGGGTGAACACGGGCTCACTGGCCCCGTACAGGTTCGTCGGCCATACTGCCCGCCGTGGAGCAGCGCATAGATCCGAAGACTCAGCCCGCGTACGCCGCAGGGACAGACCCGGCGTACATCCCTGGTCTCACGGCCCCCCGAGCCACCGGAAAGGCGGACGAGGAGCCGGAGCGGACCGAGGAGCCGGCACCCGAGGACATGGCGTCCGACGGTGCCGGGCCCAACGATGCCGCAGTGGAGGCCGTGTCCGAGGACGCGGAGCCCGACGGCGAGGCCGTCGCCGACGCGGCGGACGACGAGGAGGAGGACGAGAAGGGGAGCAAGGACGGGGACGGTCCCGCGTTCGCGGTGAGCGACCGCCGCGGCTCGATCACCGCGGACCGCGAGGGCATCCGGTTCACGCTGGACGACCAGGAGGCCGACTTCCGCTGGGACGAGATCGGCGCGGTAGAACTGAAGCCGGCGCGGTTCGGCCGCCGGTTCACGATCACGGTCCACATGTCGACCATGCGTTGGTTCAACGCGGAGGTCGAGGCGGCGGCCAGGAGCAGCCTCAAGGAGTGGACGGAAGGCTTCGACGCGGTGCTGGACGCCTACTTCGAGGAGTCCTGACCGCTGGGGCCTCTCGTTTGGATCATGCCGTGCTCGCAGGGGTCAGACGGAGGGCCCTGGCCCACCTTGCCGTGTCCGCGCCGTGAAGGGCGTCGAGCACGGCACCCCGACTTCGCTGCCGTGCGCGGGTGCGGCGCGGAAGCCCGTCCAGGCATCCGCGCCGGCACCCGGTCCGGCGTGCACGCTGCTCGCGACGCCGTCCGGCACGGGCTCAGGCGTCGGCCAGCACCACGGAACGCGTCAGGTGGCGCGGGCTGTCCGGGTCCAGGCCGCGGGCGGCGGCGCGGGCGATGGCCAGGCGCTGGACGCGGACCAGCTCGGCCAGCGGGTCGAGCCCGCTCTCGACCCAGCGGGCACCGGTCGCCAGGACCTGCTCCCGCAGGCCCTCGGGGGCGGTGCCGAACATCCAGGTCGCGGTGCCCGTGGTGGCGATGCTGATGGGGCCGTGGCGGTACTCCATCGCGGCGTACGCCTCCGTCCAGGACAGCGAGGCCTCCTTCATCTTCAGCGCGGCCTCGTTGGCGAGACCGGCCGTCCAGCCGCGGCCGAGGAAGGTGAACTGGGTGCAGTCCAGAAGACCTTCGGGCAGCGGCTCGGCCAGCGCGGTCTCCGCGTCGCGGACCACGGCGTCGGTGTGCAGACCGAGGTGGGCGCGGAGCAGTGTCAGCAGCGTGGTGGCGAACCGGGTCTGCACGACGGACTGCTCGTCGGCGAAGTCGAGGACCACGACCGCGTCCGCGGACGTCATCACCGGGGTCTCCGGATCGGCGGTGATGGCCACCGTCGGGGTCACCCCGCGCAGCCGGTCGAGGAGTGCGAGCACCTCGGTCGTGGTGCCGGAGCGGGTGAGGGCGACGACCCGGTCGTAGCGGCGGCCGGACGGGAACTCCGAGGCGGCGAAGGCATCGGACTCGCCCTGTCCGGACTCCTCACGGAGCGCGGCGTATGCCTGAGCCATGTAGAACGAGGTGCCGCAGCCGACGACGGCGATGCGCTCGCCGGTCGCGGGCAGTGCGTCCGCCTGGCTCTGCGCCAGCTCCGCGGCACGACGCCAGCAGTCCGGCTGACTGGCTGTCTCGATCTCGACAAATGACACTTTTGCACTCCGTACTGGTGATGGGATGCTCGTTAACGCACGATATACGGGATGTGCAAGCATTATCAAGCATTCTCCTTGCAGGTGACTTGACTCGCCGGAGCCTTGTGCGACGCTTGCGCGAGCCCGGTGACCGCGCCCAAGGGGATGGGTGTCCGCAGCCCGGACTGTAAGGAGAGTTCACGTGTCCAGGGATTCCCGGTGGAACGCACTGCTGGAGCTCGTCGGTAAGCATGGCCGGGTGGACGTCGAGGACGCCGCCAGGACACTGGATGTCTCGGCCGCGACCATCCGCCGCGATCTGGACCAGCTCGCCGAGCAGCAGCTGCTCACCCGCACGCGGGGCGGCGCGGTCGCGCACGGTGTCAGCTACGAGCTGGCGCTGCGCTACAAGACGGGGCGCAACGCCCCGGAGAAGCAAGCCATCGGCCGCGCCGTCGCCGAACTGGTCGCGGTCGGCGAGGTGGTGGGGCTGACCGGCGGCACCACCATCACCGAGGTGGCCCGCTCGCTCGCCGTACGCTCCGACCTCGTGGGGGACGGCGCCGCGGGGGTGGCCGGCCAGCCGACCCTGACGGTGGTCACCAACGCCCTCAACATCGCCAACGAGCTGGTGATCCGGCCGCAGATCAAGATCGTGGTGACCGGCGGGGTGGCCAGGCCGCAGTCGTACGAGCTGACGGGCCCGCTGGCCAGCGGTGTACTGGGCGAGATCACGCTGGATGTCGCCGTACTGGGCGTCAACGCCATCGACACCGAGCGCGGTGCGTACGTCCACCACGAGGGCGAGGCCAGCATCAACCGGCTGCTCGCCCAGCAGGCCCAGCGGGTGGTGGTGGCGGCCGACTCCTCGAAGATCGGCAAGCGGGCCTTCGCCCGGGTCTTCGATCTGGGGCTGGTCGACTTCCTGGTCACCGACAAGGGCATCACGCCCGAGGTGACGGCCCGCTTCACCGAGGCCGGCGTCACGGTCATCGCTGTCTGAGCTGTCTTAGCCGTCTGAGCTGTCCGAATCGTGTGAGCTGTCCGATTCGTCCGAGCGGCGGGTCGTCCACCCGGCGGGTGTGGCGGCCCGAGGTTCCGCGTACCAGCCTCGACCGTGCTCTGACGTGCCGGAATGTGCGCAGGTGCATGCATGATCAATCGCAACTGAGCGTTCAGTGGCCGGATCTGACGGGTTTGCGACGGTGTCGGTGGTCACCGCGCGGCCGTTCTGGGATGCTTCCGCGTGCAATTCGCACCCTCGCGTACCCGGCAACGCTGCTGGCAGCCGATTGTCCTGCCACTAAATGTTCGTTAGGTCTGTCAAATGAACAACTCTTGCCATCTCGGTGCGCCATCGTGAACTATGTGCGTGTTGCCGCGAAGGGGTAGGAGGTCGCACCCCTTCCGGGAGAAGCCGGATGCGGCGGCCGGCAGCACGCCTGCACGACCTGCGTCACCTGCATTACCTGCGCCACCCGTACAGACAGAGAAGGGACCCCCGTGTCAGACCTGCGACTCGGCGTCATCGGACTCGGCCTGCGCCGTTCCATCGCGATGTCCGCCCACCACCCCGGACAGGGTTCGGCGATCACCGCTGTCTGCGACCTCGACCCCGAGGTGCGCCGCCGTGAGGCCGAGCTGTTCGACACGGATGTCGCGGTCGAGGACTACAAGCTGCTCCTGGGCCGGGACGACCTCGACGCGGTGATCATCGCGACGCCGGACGACACCCACGAGGCCATCGCCATCGACGCGCTGCGGGCCGGCAAGGCCGTCTTCGTCGAGAAGCCGCTCGGGATCACCGTCGAGAGCTGCGACAACGTCCTGCACGCCGCGTACGAGACCGGGACCCGGCTCTACGTCGGCCACAACATGCGGCACATGGGTGTCGTACGGCTGATGCGCGACATCATCGCCCGCGGCGACATCGGCGAGCCCAAGGCCGTGTGGGTGCGGCACTTCGTCGGCTACGGCGGCGACTACTACTTCAAGGACTGGCACGCGGACCGGACCCGGACCACGGGGCTGCTCCTCCAGAAGGCCGCGCACGACATCGACGTGCTGCACTGGCTGGCCGGCGGCTACACCCGGCGCGTCAACGCGCTGGGCGACCTGCTCGTCTACGGTGACCTGCCGCGGCGGGAGCCGGACACCCCGCGCCCCGACAACTGGCTGCGTGAATTCGACTGGCCGCCGACAGCCCGCAAGGACCTGCACCACATCGTGGACGTCGAGGACGTCTCGGTGATGAACATGCAGCTCGACAACGGCGTCGTGGCCGCCTACCAGCAGTGCCACTTCACCCCGGACTACTGGCGCAACTACACCGTCATCGGCACCGAGGGGCGGCTGGAGAACTTCGGCGACAGCCCCGGTGACGAGGTCAAGGTCTGGAACACCGGCCCCAGCGGATACCGCGCCGACGCCGACATCACCTACCGGGTCCCGGAGGCCGGCGGCACGCACGGCGGCGGGGACACCCGGATCATGGAGGAGTTCTGCCGCTTCGTGCGCGACGGGGGTGTCACCGACACCTCGCCGGTCGCCGCCCGGATGAGCGTCGCCGCCGGTGTGCTCGCGACCCGCTCCCTGCGTGAGGGCGGTGCCCCGTACGACGTGCCCGCTCTCGACCCCGAGCTGGTGGCGTACTTCGAACGCGGTCAGGTCCGCACCTGAGGATCTGACCGGGAAAGGCCGGACAGGGCCTCGGCCCTGCCCGGCGGGTTTCACCGCAAGAGATGCACCGATCCGGTGCACGCACGGCAATGATCCCCGTTCCCCCCACCAGAAGCAGGTGCAACGCATGACCCTGCGCCACTTGTTAGGCACCGTCACCGCCACCGTCGCAGCAGCCGCTCTGGCCCTGCTCGGTACGGCGGCCCCCACTCAGGCCGCGGACCTCGGAACCACTCCCGGCACTTACACCAACTACTCCTTCTCCGGTGCGCCGAAGCTGACCGACGTCACCTGGTCCACCACCGTCCTTCACGATCCCGGATACCGGGCGAACGTCTTCTGGAGCCACCAGTTCGGCTTCGACCAGGGCAGCGGCGCGTACTTCGGGATGCAGTCCAACGGAGGGTCGAGCCGATTGCTCCTCTTCTCCGTCTGGGACGTCTCCGAGGCGAGGACCGGCTCGGCCGGGAGCTGGTGCCAGAACTTCGGCGGCGAGGGCGAGGGCATGAGCTGCCGGATGAACCTCGACTGGACGGCCGGCCACCGGTACACCTTCAAGGTGGCGGCCGAGGGTGACGGCTGGTTCGGCGCGACCGTCGCGGACACCGGCACGGGCGCCTCGTACAAGCTCGGCAGCATCAAGACCCCGGCCACCGCCATCTCCCCGTCGGGGATGGTCGACTGGACCGAGTACTTCGAGTGGAACAACCCCCGCTCGAACTGCTACGACCAGCCGTTCAGCGATGTCCGCTTCGGGGTGCCCACCGGCAACGGCGGCACGGTCACCGGCGCGGTCTCGGCCACCTCCAGCAGCGACAACGCCTGTGCGTCCATGACCCGGACCGATGTCGCCGCCGACTCCACGGTGCAGAACCTCGCCGTGGGCAACTCGGTTCGCGGCGCGGTGACGGGGCAGGGCGGAAAGTGTGTGGACGCCTTCGGGGGTGTCTCGGACGGTGTCGTCGCCGACCTCTACACCTGCTCGGGCGGCGCCAACCAGGCCTGGGTGAAGGCTGCCGACGGCTCACTGCGCCTGACGTCCGACTACTGCCTCACCGCGGAGGGCGCCGGCAACGGCGCCGCCGTACGGGTGCGTGACTGCGCCGGTACGGGCGCGGGCGGCGCGGTCACCGATCAGGCCAGACAGTGGACGTACAACAGCTCCACGCACGCACTCGTCAACAAGGCCTCCGGCCGCTGCCTCGACGTCCCGGGCGGCGACACCACGAACGGGACCGCGCTCGACCTGTGGGACTGCGGAGGCGGCGCCAACCAGCAGTGGAACGTGCCCGCGACCTTCTAGGTCCTGTCCGGCCGTGATTCGCCGGACAGCCCCTGGGACACCGCACGCCACAAGGCCCCCGGCAGGCCGTTTCCCACGGTCACGGCGGGGGTCTTGTGCTGTCTGTTTTCAGCCATGCTCGGTGGGTAATCGGCCTCTCCCGGTTTGACGTCAGGCTGTTCTGCGATGGTGACCTGGTGGCCGGCGATCGGACGGAATGTGCCGAACTGCCCGGATAGTTCCGCAAGGGAGGCGGCTCCGGCGCTCTCGTACGGTCACCGGTCCACCGCCCCGGAGGCGACAGGGAGGCGATTTCAAGCCAACGAGATCTCTTTGTGGCTGAGTTCGAACGCGCGACCGGAAAGCGGTCGGCATAATCGCGTCCATGTCGATCACGGGTGGAGACGTCGTTGACCTGGGCCGGAACCTGCACGCGTGGCTCCCGCCGAAACGGGGCTGGGGGCTGGCCAACTGCGGCCTCCTCGTCTCGCCCCGCGGCGCGCTCTGGATCGACACCCCGTACGACCCGGTGCTGGCGGGACAGTTCCTGGCCGAGAGCACGAAGCTGCTGCCCGACGGTGTCTCCATCGACCGGGTGATCGTCACGCACGCCAACGGCGACCACTTCTGGGGCGCGGGCGTGCTGCCGGACGCGGAGATCATCGCGACCCGCGAGGCCCGGGACCACATTCACTACGAGCCCACTCCGAAACAGCAGCACGCGCTCGTCAACGGCAGCGATCCGGCCGGACCGCTCGGCGCCTACCTCGGCCGCCACTTCGGCCCGTTCGACTGGTCGCAGACCGAACCGGTCCAGCCGACCACCTACTTCACCGGGGAGCTCGAACTGACCTTGGGGGAGTACCCCGTCCAGATCTCCGCCCTGCCGTCCGCGCACACCACAGGGGACCTGATCGTCCACCTGCCCGCCCAGAGCGCCGTGTTCAGCGGAGACATCATCTTCTCCTCGACCCTCCGGCAGCCGGGGGACCACCCGATCCACTGGGCGGGCCCGCTGAGCAACGTGATCGCCGCCTGCGAACAGGTGCTGGCCACCGGAGCCGAGACCGTCGTGCCGGGCCACGGACCGGTCCTGGACCGGGCCGGGGTACGCGACCACATCGTCTATCTGGAGTACGTACGGGAGCGCGCGCACGCCTTCCACTCCGCCGGGGTGCCCGCCCTGGAGGCGGCCCGCCGGGTGATCGGTGAGGGCCGCCACCCCGAACTGGGACTCCCCGAAAGGCTGGTGGTGACGATCGGCAGCGAGTACCGGCAGCTCGACGGCTCCGCACTGCCGGGTGTACTCCAGGTGATGACCGAGGTGGCCGTACTGGCACAGGAAGTGGAGCAGGCCCGTGAGCCCGCGGGCGCGGCGGAGTGACCGCCCGGCCCGCCGCACCGGCCGGGCCGTCCGCCTGATCCTCCGCCGCCGCCCCGGCCGGAGGACCGACCCGACGACAGAAATGCGGTAACGGCATGGGATGGATCGTGGCGGTGATCGCCGTCATGGCCGCCGTGGCTGCGGCGACGCGCTCGTACGGGTCCGCCCGTTCGGAACAGCTCGCCCTGGCCCACGCCGAGCTCACCGAACGGCAGATGAAGGCCGCGGAGGCCCGCACCGCCGCACTCGTCGACGAGATCCGGCAACTGGCCCACAAGCGGATACCGGCCGCCGCGGTCGCCCTCTCCCACCCCAGCGCCCAGGTTCCGGGACTGCGCGAGGCGGCCGAGGTGGACGGCGACGCCGCCCGGCTGCTCACCGAAGCCGTACAGGCCGCGCGCACCGCCGTCATCGAGGAGCGGCAGCGCGTCGACGCGGCCGCCCGCGCGGCGATGCGCGGCACCTCGGCCAAGATCCAGTCGCTGCTGAACCAGTCCCAGCAACTGCTGCACGAGCTCCAGCACGAGTACGACGACCCGCGCATCCTGCAACTGGACTTCCGCAACGAACTGGCTCTGCGCCGAACCCAGTCCACCGCCGTGCTGTGCGACGCCTGGCCCGGTCTCGCCCGGCAGAACTCCCCCCTCGTCGAGATCGTCCTCGGAGCCCAGTCCCGCGTCGCCGGCTACGAGCGGATCAAGGTGGCCAACCATCTGCGCGAGGAACGGCTCGCACTCGCCGCCAGGGCCGCCGAACCCCTCGCGATCGCCCTCGCCGAACTGCTGGCCAACGCCACCGCGTACTCGCACCCCGACACCGATGTGACGGTGACGCTCCAGCAGAGCGGCGGCCGGGGCGCGTTCCTGGTCGTCGACGACGCGGGCATCGGCATGGACGAGGACGCGCTCGACCGGGCCCGCGCTCTCCTGGCAGGCCCCTCAGAGGTGCTCCTCACCGAGCTGGGCGACCCGCCGCAGACCGGCTTCGCGGTCGTCGGCCGGCTCGTGGTGCAGTACGGCTTCCACTGCCACATCGAGGCCTCGCCGTTCGGCGGAATGCGGACGATCCTGCGGGTCCCCGCTCATCTGCTGACCGTGCTGAAGGAGGACCGGACCCTCTCCGCCCTGGCACCGACGCCCGTATCGGCGCACCCCGCCGCGGCGGAGCCGGACGCCCCCGCGCCGCCCGCGCAGGACCCGCCGCAGGCCGCCGCCCCCGCGGAGCCGGCCGGCCTGCCCAGCAGGCGCCGGCGCGCACCCAGACCGGCGGCGGTCGCGTCCACCGCACCCGCCGCCGCACCGGCCGCCGGACAGATGCCCCGTACACCGGAGCAGGCCGAGTCTTCCTGGGCGGCGCTCCAGCAGGGCACTCTCAACGGCAGGAGCGTCGCCGGGCGGGCCCCCGCCCCGGATTCGGACGGCCACGACCACCTGGGTGACCAGGACGACCAAGGAGACGACGAGACGTGAGCGCCCCCAGCCCCACCACCGGTGACCTCGCATGGGTGCTGAGCCCGCTGCTGGAACTGCCCGGAGTCCAGCATGCCGTGGTCGCCACCGGTGACGGCCTCATCGAGGGCGCCTCACCCGGCCTCGACCGGGCGTCCGGCGAACGGGTCGCCGCGATGACGGCGACCCTGCACGCCGCGGCCCGCGCCTTCACCACGGCGTTCACCGACGTCGAGGGCCCGAAACTGGCCCAGACGGTCGTCGAATCCGATCTGGGCTTCGCCGTCGTCGTACCGGCCGGGAACAACACCACGCTCGCCCTGTTCGCCGAACCCGGCGCCAAACTCGGCGACATCGCCTACCAGATGCAGGTGCAGGTCACCGCGCTGACCCGGGCGATGCACGCGCCCGCCCGCCAACCGGACACCGCCGCCCGACCATGAGCTCCGGACCGGGACGCCGTCTGATCCCCGCCTATCTGGTCACCGGCGGCCGGTCCCGGCCCGCCGGCCCCGCGCTCGACCGGCTCGCCGTGCTCGTACGCACCGACACGGCCCCGCCCTCCGACACCGGCTCGGAACAGCGCAGGCTGTGCGAACTGCTGGAACCGGGCGCACTCACCGTCGTCGAGTGCGCGGCCCATCTGGACCTGCCGGTCAGCGCCACCGTATTCCTGGCCGCGGATCTCGCGGCCGCCGGACTTCTGCTCACCCGACCGCCGATACCCAGTGCCGGGGAGATCGACCGGTCGCTCGTCGAGAGGCTGCTCGTTGGACTCCGCTCCCTCCACTGACCGGACCGGCGTCGGCTATCTGCCGACTGCCGCCCGGACCCTGATGAAGCTCGTCGTCACGGGTCCCTTCGGCGTGGGCAAGACGACCCTGATCCGTACGCTCTCGGAAATACCCACACTCCACACCGAGGAGGCGATGACCCAGTCCAGCACCCTGCTCGACGACACCGCCGGCCTCCCCGACAAGACGACGACCACGGTCGCCATCGACTTCGGACGTCTCACCGTCCTGGACGACCTGGTGCTCTACATGTTCGGCACGCCCGGCCAGCAGCGGTTCCTGCCGCTGTGGGAGGACATCGCACGCGGGGCGCTGGGCGCGCTCGTCCTGGTGGACACCCGACGGCTCGGCGACTCCTTCGCGGTCATGGACATGGTGGAGGAACAGGGGCTGCCGTACGCCGTCGCGGTCAACCGCTTCCCGGACGCGCCCGCCCACAGCGACGAGGTCCTGCGCAAACACCTCGACCTCGCCCCCGGAACCCCGCTGATCCAGTGCGATGCCCGGGAACGCCGCGGCAGCATCGACGCCCTGATCGCGCTGGCCGAACACGTGCTGACCCGAATGCCGCAACCCGAGGACCCGTCATGACCCTGTTCGTACAGCCGCCGCAGCCCCTCGCGCTGTACGGCCCCGACTTCGCGGCCGACCCGCACGGCCACTACCGCAGGCTGCGCGAAAACGGGCCCGTGGTACCGGTCCGGATCGCCCCCGACGTCGAGGCGATGCTCGTCACCGACTACCAGGCGGCCGTCGATCTGCTGCGCGACACCCACACCTTCAGCAAGGACCCCCGCGCCTGGCAGGCGACGGTCGCGCCGGACTCGCCGGTGCTCCCCGTGCTCGGACACCGCCCCACCGCGCTGTTCAGCGACGGCGACGAGCACGCCCGCTACCGCGACGCCATCAACGACACCCTGGCGCTGATCGAACCTCACATCCTGCGGGCGGAGGTGGCCAAGGTCGCCCAGCAGCTCATCGGCGAGTTCGCCGCCACCGGCACCGGCGATCTCATCGCCCAGTACGCCCGCCGGCTCCCGCTGCACGTCTTCATCACCTGGTTCGGCGTGGCCCCCGACGACGGCGAACGGATCGTCGACGGCATCGGCGGCATGATGAACTCGGCGCAGGGCGCCGCCGCCGCGTACGCCGACCTCGTCGATGTCGTCACCCGCCTCGTCGCCGACCGGCGCGCCCGCCCGCGCCGTGACCTCACCTCCTACTTCCTGGCCCACCCGGCCCGTCTCGACAACGACGAGACGGTGCGCCAGATCACCCTGGTGATGAGCGCGGGGCACGACCCCACGACCAACCTGATCGGCAACGCCACCCTGCACATGCTCACCGACGAGCGGTACGCGGGCTCGCTGCACGGGGGAGCGATGACCGCGCACGAGGCGATCAACGAGGTCCTGTGGCAGGACCCGCCGCTGGCCAACCTGGCCGCGCACTACCCGCGCCACGACACCGAGTTCCACGGCGTCCGGCTGCGCGCCGGACAACTGGTCCTGGTCTCCTTCGGGGCCGCCAACACCCAGTCCGCACCAGCAGCCCCGGACGCGGGGGCCCGCTCCGGGGCCAGCGCCCACCTCGCCTGGTCGGCGGGACCGCACCGCTGCCCCGCGAAGCAGCCCGCGCTGCTCATCGCGATGACCGCGATCGAGCAGCTCACCAGCCAGCTGTGCGATGCGGAACTGGCCGTTCCGGTGAGTGAACTGCTGTGGCGACCCGGCCCGTTCCACCGGGCCCTGGCACATCTCCCGGTACGTTTCACCCCCCTCGACATCAGGGCGACCGCCGACCCTGACGAGCGCTCCGCGACCGCGCCCGGCAGCACTTCCACGGTGTCGATCGGGTCCTGAGCCGTGTCGCTGGTAGGCCGAACGGGTGAGGGGCGAGAGAATTGCCCGATGAACAGTGAGCGCAGCCGGCGCAACGCCAACCGATGCACAGACGGGGTGGTCCGGTGAGTAGGTACGACAGGTATGACGTCACCGATGAGCAGTGGGAGGGACTGGCCCAGGTCGTACCGCTGCGCAGCCGCAACGAGTGGCCCTCCCGAGTGGACCACCGGACGGTTCCGGAGGAGCGGGAGAGCGCGGAACAGCGGCGCATGGTGGTGCTGCGGGTCCAGATCTTCGCGGACGCACGCGAGGTCGCCGAGTACCTGGTCGCGCAGATTCCGGTGCTGCTCGATCTGACCAGCGCCGAGTCCGATGTGGCCAAGCGGATCCTGGACTTCACCAGCGGGGTCGTCTTCGGGCTGGGCAGCGGAATGCACCGGGTGGACCGGAACGTCTTCCTGCTGTCACCCATCGGTATGGAGGTCGAGGGCGTGACGGCGGCGGGCTTGCCGGGGGCCTAGAAGGGCTGCCGCGAGGGCGTTGCGGGGCGGTCGCGCCTCCGGGCTACCCAGATCGGTGGCGCGGTATGCGGGCGGGCGACGGCTTACTTCGATCGAAGGACGGCCGATCCGGCGGAACGGTTCGCCGGGGAGTCGCCTGCGTACGGTCCGGGGCATGACCGCACCCCGCCCAGGCGCCCTTGCGCCCGATCCTGTTCGATCCGGGCCGTCAGACCGGACCGAGCCGTCGGACCGGACCGAGCCGTCGGGCCGGACCGAGCCGTCGGGCCGGACCGATTCCGTATCCGATGTCGGCCCCGGCCCCGGCCCAGTCTCCGGCCCAGTCCCTGGGCCGTGGGGTGACCCGGATTCCGCATCCGGCCCCGCTGTCGCCCTGGTCCCTGCCCTCGGCCCCGAATCCGCAGCCGACGGCGAGCCCCGGTCAGGGCGTTGGGCCGGGCCTGTCGTGACCGAGCTGCGGCTCTCCGCGTTCGCCGCGCACCGGGGCACGGTCGTGCCGCTGGCCCCGCTCACCCTCCTCGCCGGCCCCTCGGGCAGCGGCGCGTCGAGTGTGCTGCGCGCGTACGAGGCGCTGTCCCGGCTGGCCGCCGGGGCGTCGCTCGCCGAGGTGTTCCCCGATCCGGCGGGGTGCGTGCCCGAAGGGGCCGCACCCGACCGGCAGGGGCGGCGCGGGTTCCGGATCGGGTGCACGGCGGACGGCCCGGCCGGGCCGGTCCGGCTCGAACTCGCCGTCCAGGCGGAGCCGACCCTCCGGATCGTCGGCGAGCGGCTGACCCGGGCCGGGCAGACGCTGCTGAGCACCGCACTCCGCGATCCGGGGCGGCCGACGCTCCAGGCGGCCTGGCACACCGCGGACGAGCTCCCGGTGAGGCGGGAACAACTGCCGGACGACCGGCTGGGCACGGCGCTGCTGCCGCTGCGGGTCGCGGGCCGGACACCGGGCCAGCTACAAGTGCTGGCCGCCGCCGAACAGATGGTGGTGGCCCTGCGCCCGTCCTTCGCCTGCGAACCGCGGCCCCATCGGATGCGGACACCGGTGCCGCCGGGCGAGGGCCGGCTGCGCCGCGACTGCGGGAACCTCGCGGCGGTACTGCACGCCGCGCGCAACGGGCAGGGGAAGGGACAGGTCTACCGATACGGGCACGGGCGCCGCCATGCCCGGCTGGTCGCGCTGGCGAACGCCGGATGCGCGCGACCGGTGACCGGGATCGACGTCGAGCGGCCGGCGGACGGGCTGGTCCGCGCGGTCGTGGCCCGGGGCGACGGACCCGGCACCCCGCTGGAAAGGCTCGGGAACGGCGAACTCCGTTACCTGGCACTGGCCGTGGCGCTGCTCATGGGGCCGGGGGCGGATCCGGCGGACGGCGATTCAGAGGTGCCGCAGGCGCTGCAGACCCTGACCGTGCTGGCCGACGGGCTCGACCGTGACCTGGACGGACAGCAGACGCGGGAGCTGCTGACCGCGGCGGCCTCGGCGGCGGCCGCCGGCCACGTCCGGCTGCTCGGGACGGTGACGGAGGCGGGCGCGGCACGGGCCCGCGGGACGGCCGGGGCGGCGGTGGTAGACCTGGGGATGTGACAGAACTCGACGTACCCGCCCTGCAACGACGGCTCGCCGCATTCGCGGCCGCACGCGACTGGGAGCAGTACCACACCCCCAAGAATCTGGCGTCGGCGCTGAGCGTCGAGGCATCCGAACTCATGGAGATCTTCCAGTGGCTGACGCCGGAGCAGTCGTCGCGCGTCATGGACGATCCCGAGACCGCGCACCGGGTGTCGGACGAGGTCGCCGATGTCCTCGCGTATCTGCTGCAGTTCTGCGAGGTGCTGGGCATCGACGCGACGGCGGCGCTCGCGGCCAAGATCGAGCGGAATGAGGTGCGCTTCCCTGCCACAAAGGGTAGTGATACCCCCGATCGTCACTCTTTGGAGTGATCAAATTATTCACATTCGACAGGGTGTCCACAGATTTCCGAATTCCCCTGGCCTTTCGGTACCACCGCCCTCACTGTGGGTAATGGAATAGGTGAGCGGGTTTTCGTATCGAACGGGGGCAACACATGGAAGCGGAGCGGCTGGTAAGGGTCATCAGGCGGGCTCTGTCCCAGAGCAGGGGCACACCGGACATCATCGCGGAGGCCTGGCAGGCCCAGGCCCTGGCACAGGCGGTCGGCAGCCGGCTGGCGGCAAGCGGTCCCAAGGAGTTACGGGGCGAGGCGGGAGGTCTCAGCGAGATCGGCGGCAGAAGCAACGGGGCACTTGACCACCCGGCGGCGCGGGCCGGGGTGGCCAGGGCGACGCAGCTCTCCGAAGTCGCCGATCCGCGCGCCGCGCTGACGGGGCTGGGCGCGCTGCTCGGGGAAGTGGGGATAGCCCTCGTCGGGGTGGCCTGCGAGACCGATGAACAGAGCCTGTACTGGCAGTGCATGGAGGCGATCGACGCCGCCGACGAGTCGACGGACCGGGTCCACGGAATGCTCCGGCTGCTCGACGAACGGGACCGGGAGCGCCAGCAGGATCTGGAGCGCGGCAGGGAGCGGGACGGACCCCACGGTGTGCTCCACGGACCGGCGGGACCGGCCGCGGGGCGGCCCTGAGAGCCCGGCGCCCCGGATGCCCGGGATGCCCCGGGACACCGCGGCGGTGAAAGACGGCAGGAGAAGGACGCGCGGTGCCCGGGGGTGCAGGATGGATGCATGGATCTTCGAATCTTCACCGAGCCCCAGCAAGGGGCGAGCTACGACACCCTGCTCACCGTCGCCAAGGCGACCGAGGACCTCGGCTTCGATGCCTTCTACCGTTCCGACCACTATCTGCACATGGGAGGGGGAAACGGTCTCCCCGGCCCGACTGACGCCTGGATCACGCTGGCCGGGCTGGCGCGGGAGACGAAGCGGATCCGTCTCGGCACGCTGATGACCGCGGGAACCTTCCGGCTCCCCGGTGTGCTCGCCATCCAGGTGGCTCAGGTCGACCAGATGTCCGGCGGCCGTGTCGAACTTGGCCTGGGCGCGGGCTGGTTCGAGGACGAGCACAAGGCGTACGGCATCCCGTTCCCCCAGGAGAAGTTCGGCCGCCTGGAGGAGCAGCTCGCGATCATCACCGGGCTGTGGTCGACCGAGGTCGGCAAGACGTTCAGCTACGACGGCACGTACTACCAGCTCACCGACTCGCCCGCGCTGCCCAAGCCGGCGCAGGCCAAGGTGCCGGTACTGATCGGCGGGCACGGCGCGAAGCGCACACCGAGGCTGGCCGCCAAGTACGCCGACGAGTTCAACATCCCGTTCGCCTCGCTGGAGGACAGTGAGCAGCAGTTCGGCCGGGTCAGGGAAGCGGCCGAGGCGGCGGGCCGGGGGCCGGACGACCTGGTGTACTCCAACGCCCTGGTCGTCTGTGTCGGAAAGGACGACGCCGAGGTGGCGCGCCGGGCCGCCGTCATCGGTCGGGACGTGGCGGAGCTCAAGGCGAACGGCCTGGCGGGCTCGCCCGCCGAAGTGGTCGACAAGATCGGCCGGTTCGAGGCCATCGGGGCTTCGAGGATCTACCTCCAGGTGCTGGATCTCGACGACCTGGCTCACCTGGAACTGATCTCGTCGCAGGTCCAGTCCCAGCTGACCTGAGAGGGCCAGTCCCCTCTGACCTGCCCTGGCCTGCCCTGACTTGATCTGAGAGGAGAGGAGCACCTGTGCAGCCCGCCCGCGATTCCGGACGCGATTCCGGACGTGAGTCCGCCCGTGAGTCCGCCGGCGACTTCCGCGGCTCCGTCCGGCCCTTCGCCGGGACGCCGTCACGGTCCCCCGCGGCTGCCCTTGCGGCGGGGACGGTCCTGCTCGACGGCGGCCTCGCCTGCCAACTGGAGGCGCAGGGCTGCGATCTGTCCGACGCGCTGTGGTCCGCCCGGCTGCTCGCCGACGGGCCCGAGCAGATCGAGGCGGCGCACACGGCGTATGTGCGGGCGGGGGCGCAGGTGCTCATCACCGCCAGTTATCAGGCGAGTTTCGAAGGGTTCGGGCGGCGTGGGATCGGGAGGGCGGAGGCGGCCGCGCTGTTCGCCCGCAGTGTGGAGCTGGCCCGGCGGGCGGCCGGTTCGGTGGAGCGGGACGTGTGGGTCGCCGCCTCGGTCGGCCCGTACGGGGCGGTGACGGCGGACGGCGCAGAGTACCGGGGCCGGTACGGGCTCTCGGTCCGGGAGCTGGAACGCTTCCACCGGCCCCGGATCGAGGCGCTGGCCGCCGCCCGCCCCGACGCGCTGGCGCTGGAGACGGTGCCGGACAGCGATGAGGCGGAGGCGCTGCTGCGGGTCGCGGGGGAGTGCGGGCTGCCGGTCTGGCTCTCCTACACCGTGGGGGACGGGGAGACCCGGGCGGGACAGCCCCTGGAGGAGGCGTTCGGCCTCGCGGCGGGGCGGGACCAGGTGGTGGCGGTCGGGGTGAACTGCTGCGATCCGGCCGACGCGGACCGGGCCGTCCGGACGGCGGCGGAGGTGACCGGCAAGCCGGTCGTCGTCTATCCGAACAGCGGTGAACGCTGGGATGCCGGGAGACGTCGATGGGCCGGGGGCGCCACGTTCGATCCCGGCCGGGTCCGGGCCTGGCGGGCGGCCGGTGCGCGGCTGGTCGGCGGCTGCTGCCGGGTCGGTCCGGACACCATCGCTGAACTGGCCGCGCTGCTCGGAGCACCGGCGGCGAACCACACGGAAGGAGGGACGGAAGATCCGGCGACGGGCTGAAATTGCCTGGTGAGAGGGAGCGAGCCCGACCATAATCGGACGGGTGTTCCTGACGATCAGTACAACCGGCACCCCGGAGCGTCCCGCCACCGATCTCGGATTCCTGCTGCACAAGCATCCCGAGAAGGCGCAGACGTTCTCCACTTCCCATGGCACCGCGCACGTCTTCTATCCCGAGGCGTCCGCGGAGCGCTGCACGGCGGCGCTTCTGCTGGAGGTGGATCCCGTGGCGCTGGTGCGGCGGGGCAAGGGCAAGGGCCGGGGCGGTGCCCCCGACGCGGCGCTCGCCCAGTACGTCAACGACCGCCCGTACGCGGCCTCCTCGCTGCTGTCCGTCGCGATGAGCACCGTCTTCAAGTCCGCACTGAGCGGCGCCTGCCGGGCGATGCCAGAGCGGGCCGAGGAGACGCTGCCGTTGCGGATCGAGGTGCCCGCCCTCCCGGCCCGTGGTGGTGCCGAGCTGGTGCGCAAGCTCTTCGGTCCGCTCGGCTGGTCGCGGGTGGACGCGGTGGCCGTACCGCTGGACGAGCAGTTCTCCGAGTGGGGGGACTCCCGGTACGTACGGCTCGTGCTGGAGGGCGAGCTGCGGCTGGCGGACGCGCTGCGGCAGCTGTATGTCCTGCTGCCGGTGCTCGACGACGCCAAGCACTACTGGGTGTCGCCCGACGAGGTGGACAAGCTGCTGCGCGCCGGTGAGGGCTGGCTGGCCGATCACCCCGAGCAGAAGCTGATCACCAGCCGGTATCTGGCCCGCCGCTGGGGACTGACCAGGCAGGCGATGGAGCGGCTGGAGCTGGTCCGGCTGGCCGAGTCGGACGACCTCGACGTCGAGAGCATCGACAACGCGGTCGACGAGACGGCCGACACCGAGGAGCGGCCGGTGCCGCTCGCCGAGCAGCGGCGGACCGCGATCCTGGCCGCGCTGAGCGGTGCGGGGGCGAGCCGGGTGCTCGACCTGGGCTGCGGACAGGGCCAGTTGGTGCAGGCGCTGCTGAAGGATGTGCGCTTCACGGAGATCGTCGGGGTCGACGTCTCGATGCGCGCCCTCACCATCGCCTCGCGCCGGCTGAAGCTGGACCGGATGGGGGAGCGGCAGGCCGCCCGCGTGACGCTTCAGCAGGGCTCGCTCACGTACACCGACAAGCGGCTCAAGGGGTACGACGCGGCGGTGCTCAGTGAGGTCATCGAGCACCTCGACCTGCCGCGGCTGCCCGCGCTGGAGTACGCGGTGTTCGGCTCGGCCCGGCCCCGCACCGTGCTGGTGACCACGCCGAACGTCGAGTACAACGTCCGCTGGGAGACGCTCCCGGCCGGGCACGTCCGGCACGGCGACCACCGGTTCGAATGGACCCGGGCCGAGTTCCGGGACTGGGCGGGCGAGGTGGCCCGCCGGCACGGGTACGCGGTGGAGTACGTCGCCGTGGGCCCCGACGACCCCGAGGTGGGCCCGCCCACCCAGATGGCAGTTTTCACCATGACCGTGGCCGACGACGAGACCGAGAAGGGGGCGAAAGCCGCATGAGCAGTACCAGTGACAGCACCGGCGCAGACATCAGCGCAAGCACCGGTCACAGCACCAACGACAGCGACAGCGACGGTGACAGAAACAGCGAAAGCCGCAGCAAGAACAGCGAAAGCCGCAGCAAGAACAGCGAAAGCAGCAACAACAGCGAAAGCAACCCGCGCACCCTGCCGGTGACCGACCTCTCCCTCGTGGTCCTCATCGGGGCGAGCGGCTCGGGCAAGTCCACCTTCGCCCACCGGCACTTCGAGCCGACCGAGATCATCTCCTCGGACTTCTGCCGGGGTCTCGTCGCCGACGACGAGAACGACCAGAGTGCGAGCAGGGACGCCTTCGACGTCCTGCACTACATCGCGGGCAAGCGCCTGGCCGCCGGACGGCTGACCGTCGTCGACGCCACGAACGTCCAGGTCGAGAGCCGCCGTCAGCTGGTCAAGCTGGCCCGGGAACACGACGTGCTGCCCATCGCCATCGTGCTCGACCTGCCCGAGGACGTCTGCCTCTCCCGCAACGCGGCCCGTCCGGACCGTGCCGACATGCCCCGCCACGTCGTCCAGCGCCACCGCCGCGAGCTGCGCCGCTCGCTGCGCGGTCTGGAGCGCGAGGGCTTCCGCAAGGTCCACATCCTGCGCACCGAGGACGAGGCCGGGCGCGCGGAAGTGGTGCGTGAGCGCCGCTACAACGACCTCCGCCACCTCACCGGCCCCTTCGACATCATCGGCGACATCCACGGCTGCAGCTCCGAGCTGGAGACCCTGCTCGGCAAGCTCGGCTACGTGGACGGCGCACACCCCGAGGGGCGTACGGCGGTCTTCGTCGGCGACCTCGTCGACCGCGGCCCCGACAGCCCCGGCGTGCTGCGCCGTGTGATGTCGATGGTGGCGGACGGCAACGCGCTCTGCGTGCCCGGCAACCACGAGAACAAGCTCGGCCGCTACCTCAAGGGCCGCAAGGTCCAGCAGACCCACGGACTCGCGGAGACCATCGAGCAGCTGGAGCGGGAGGACGCCAAGGGCCCGGAATTCCGGGAGCGGGTCACGGAGTTCATCGACGGGCTCGTCAGCCACTACGTACTGGACGGCGGCAGCCTGGTCGTCTGCCACGCCGGGCTGCCCGAGAAGTACCACGGGCGCACCTCCGGCCGGGTCCGCTCGCACGCCCTGTACGGCGACACCACCGGTGAGACCGACGAGTTCGGCCTGCCGGTGCGCTACCCGTGGGCGGAGGAGTACCGGGGCCGCGCCGCCGTCGTCTACGGCCACACTCCCGTACCCACCACCTCCTGGGTCAACAACACCATCTGCCTGGACACCGGCGCCGTCTTCGGCGGGAGGATGACCGCGCTGCGCTGGCCGGAGCGCGAGCTCGTCGACGTACCGGCCGAGCAGGTCTGGTACGAGCCGGCGAAGCCGCTGTCCACCGAGGCGCCGGGCGGCCGTGAGGGCCGTCCGCTGGACCTCGCCGATGTGCGGGGCCGCCGGATCGTGGAGACCCGGCACATGGGCCGGATCGCGGTGCGCGAGGAGAACGCGGCGGCCGCGCTGGAGGTCATGAGCCGGTTCGCCGTCGACCCCAGGCTGCTCACCTACCTCCCGCCGACCATGGCGCCGACGGCCACCTCGAAGGAAGAGGGCTATCTGGAGCACCCGGCCGAGGCGTTCGCCCAGTACCGGGCGGACGGCGTGGCCAGGGTCGTGTGCGAGGAGAAGCACATGGGCTCCCGGGCGGTGGCCCTGGTCTGCCGGGACGCGGACGTGGCACGGGAACGCTTCGGTACGGGGGACGCAGTCCCCGCCGCCGGAGGCCCGACGGGCGCCCTGTACACCCGCACCGGACGCCCGTTCCTGGACGACGCCGCGCTGACCGAGGTCGTCCTCGGACGGCTGCGCGCGGCCGTCACCGCCGCCGGGCTGTGGGAGGAGTGGGACACCGACTGGGTGCTGCTCGACGCCGAGTTGATGCCCTGGTCCTTCAAGGCGGCCGGGCTGCTCCGCTCGCAGTACGCGGCGGTCGGCGCCGCGTCGGGCGCCGTCCTCCCCGCGGCAGAGGCCGCCCTCGCGGCAGCGGTGGAGCGTGGCATCGACCTCGGCGCGCTCGCGGACCGGCAGCGCGGCCGGGCCGAGGACGCGGCGGCGTTCACCGAGGCCTACCGCCGGTACTGCTGGAGCACCGAGGGTCTCGAAGGGGTGCGGCTGGCACCGTTCCAGATCCTCGCCGTGCAGGGCCGCTCGCTCGCCGCCGTGCCCCATGACGAGCAGCTGGCCTGGCTGGACCGGCTGGTGGAGCACGACCCCACGGGGCTGCTCCAGGTCACCCGGCGGCTCGTCGTCGAGACCGCCGACGAGGCGTCGGTCCGCTCCGGCATCGACTGGTGGCGGGAGATGACCGGCCGGGGCGGCGAGGGCATGGTGGTCAAGCCGCTCGGCGCGTTCGTCAGGGACGGCAAGGGCCGGCTGGTCCAGCCCGGCATCAAGGTGCGCGGCCGGGAGTACCTGCGGATCATCTACGGCCCCGAGTACACCCGCCCGGAGAATCTGGACCGGCTGCGCGGCCGCTTCCTCGGCCACAAGCGGTCGCTCGCCCTGCGTGAGTACGCACTGGGGCTCGAAGCCCTGGACCGGCTGGCCGGGGGCGAGCCGCTGTGGCGGGTGCACGAGGCGGTCTTCGCGGTGCTGGCGCTGGAGTCGGAACCGGTCGACCCCCGGCTGTAGGACCCGTCCGGCGGGCCGGGACGCAGCGGCATCCCGGCCCGCCGGAAGAACCGGCAGGCGATTCTCCGGGTGAACGGCGCTCCGCGCGGTGAGGATGGGGACATGGGATTCCATGTCGACTCCGAGGCCGGGCGGCTGCGCCGCGTCATCCTGCACCGCCCCGATCTGGAACTGAAACGGCTCACCCCGAGCAACAAGGACGCGCTGCTCTTCGACGACGTGCTCTGGGTGCGCCGGGCGAGCCAGGAGCACGACGGCTTCGCGGACGTGCTGCGCGACCGGGGCGTCGAGGTGCACCTCTTCGGGGATCTGCTCCGCGAGTCGCTGGAGATCCCGGCGGCCCGGCGGCTCGTGCTGGACCGGGTCTTCGAGGAGAAGGAGTACGGCCCGCTCGCCACCGAGCATCTGCGGGCCGCCTTCGAGGAGCTGACCGCCACCGAACTCTGCGAGGCGCTGGTCGGCGGGATGACCAAACGGGAGTTCCTGGAGCGGCACCGCGAGCCGACCTCGGTGCGCTTCCACGTCATGGACCTGGACGACTTCCTGCTCGGGCCGCTGCCGAACCACCTCTTCACCCGTGACACCTCGGCCTGGATCTACGACGGGGTCTCCATCAACGCCATGCGCTGGCCGGCCCGGCAGCGCGAGACCGTCCACTTCGAGGCGATCTACGGGCACCATCCGCTCTTCACCGGCCCCGACGCGGGCGCTTTCCAGCGCTGGTCGGAGGGGCAGGCCGCCTACCCCTCCACCATCGAGGGCGGCGACGTCCTGGTCATCGGCCGGGGAGCCGTCCTCATCGGGATGAGCGAGCGCACGACCCCGCAGGCGGTGGAGATGCTGGCCCGCGGGCTCTTCGACGCCGGGTCCGCCCGCACGATCGTGGCGCTCGACATGCCCAAGAGCCGGGCGTTCATGCACCTGGACACGGTGATGACGATGGTCGACGGGGACACCTTCACCAAGTACGCGGGCCTGGGGATGCTCCGCTCGTACACCATCGAGCCGGGAGACGGCCCGCGTGACCTCAAGGTCACCGACCATCCGCCCGAGCACATGCACCGCGCCATCGCCGAGGCGCTGGGCCTGGACTCGATCCGGGTCCTCACCGCCACCCAGGACGTGCACGCCGCCGAGCGCGAGCAGTGGGACGACGGCTGCAACGTCCTGGCCGTCGAACCGGGCGTCGTGGTCGCCTACGAGCGCAATGCCACCACCAACAGCCACCTGCGCAAGGAGGGGATCGAGGTCATCGAGATCCGTGGCAGCGAACTGGGCCGGGGCCGGGGCGGGCCCCGCTGCATGAGCTGCCCGGTGGTCCGCGATCCGGTGTGAGCGGTGTGACCCGTGCGGTTGAGGGGCACAGAAACCACTCTGTATAGCGATGCATTGTGTCGTATAGACTTCCAGGGTTACCGTATGCGTCCCCCCGCCCGACCCAGGAGCAGTCACCATGGCCATAGACCTCGCAGGCCGCCACTTCATCAAGGAGCTGGACTTCACGGCCGAGGAGTTCCGCGGCCTGATCGACCTGGCCGCGGAGCTGAAGGCCGCGAAGAAGGCGGGGACCGAGGTGCAGCGGCTGCGCGGCCGGAACATCGCGTTGATCTTCGAGAAGACCTCGACCCGTACCCGGTGCGCGTTCGAGGTGGCCGCCGCCGATCAGGGCGCGGCGACGACGTACCTCGACCCGTCCGGTTCCCAGATGGGCCACAAGGAGTCGGTGAAGGACACCGCACGCGTCCTCGGCCGGATGTTCGACGGGATCGAGTACCGGGGCGACAGCCAGGCGGCCGTCGAGGAGCTGGCGGCATACGGCGGGGTGCCCGTCTTCAACGGGCTCTCCGACGACTGGCACCCCACCCAGATGCTCGCCGACTACCTCACCATGACCGAGCACAGCGCGAAGCCGCTGGAGCGGATCGCCTTCGCGTACCTCGGTGACGCCCGGTTCAACATGGGCAACTCCTACCTGGTCACCGGCGCCCTGCTGGGCATGGACGTGCGGATCGTCGCGCCGAAGGCCTACTGGCCCGCCGACGGCATCGTCGCGGAGGCCCGCAGGCTCGCCGAGGGCAGCGGGGCGACCGTCACGCTCACCGAGGACATCGCCGAGGGCGTGCGCGGCGCCGACTTCGTCGCCACGGACGTGTGGGTCTCGATGGGGGAGCCCAAGGAGGTCTGGGACGAGCGGATCACCGCCCTCGCGCCCTATGCCGTCACCATGGACGTCCTGCGGGCCACCGCGAACCCCGACGTGAAGTTCCTGCACTGCCTCCCGGCCTACCACGACCTCGGCACCAAGGTGGGTCGGGAGATCCACGCCCGGCACGGTCTGACCGAGCTGGAGGTCAGCGACGAGGTCTTCGAGTCCGCCCACTCGGTCGTCTTCGACGAGGCGGAGAACCGGATGCACACGATCAAGGCGGTCCTGGTCGCGACGCTGGCCGGGGCCTGATCCGCGCAGTCCCGACCGGGACAAACCGTATGTTCATGCGCTCAATTGGGTGAACATGCACATGGGTGCCTACTATGGCCCCCTTGGTGGGGTTCGGGCTCGCATGCTCGAACCCCATTTTCCGTGCGTCCCACCGGCCCCCACGCCGCGGACGCACCCCCCCCACATGTGCCACCAGAGATTGCCAGAGATGAGAACACCCCGTGAGTCCCCTGCGCCTGCCCGCCCCACCGCGCCGCGTCAAGGACCCCCACCAGCTGATCGCCGAATCGGGGGCGGACCTGGAGGGGCACGGCCTCAAGCGCACCATGGGGCTTTTTCAGCTGGTGTGCTTCGGAGTCGGCGCCGTGGTCGGCACCGGCATCTTCGTCGGCCTCTCCGACAGTGTCGCCGAGGCCGGCCCCGCCGTCGTGCTGTCCTTCGTGCTCGCCGCGGTCACCTGCATCTTCACCGCGTTCTCCTTCGCCGAGCTGGGCAGCGCGATCCCGGTCTCCGGCAGTTCGTACTCCTTCGCCTACGCCACCCTCGGTGAACGTGTCGCCTTCCTCGTCGGCTGGTGCCTGCTCCTGGAGTACGGCGTATCCGTCTCCGCGGTGGCGGTGGGCTGGAGCCAGTACGTGAACGAGCTGCTCAACAGCCTCTTCGGATGGCAGCTGCCCGCCGCGCTCTCCGCGGGACCCGGCGACGGCGGCGTGATCAACCTGCCCGCGGTCATCGTGGTCATGATGGCCGCGACCCTGCTGGTGCGGGGCATCCGCGAGAGCGCCGGGGCCACGGCCGCGATGGCCGTCCTCAAGATCACCGTCCTGATCATGTTCTGCGCCATCGCCTTCACCGCCTTCGAGCACGGCAACCTCACCCCGTTCGCGGCCCACGGAGCGGGCGGTGTCACCGCGGGGGCGTCGCTGGCGTTCTTCTCGTACATCGGGTTCGACGCCATCACCACCGCGGGCGAGGAGGTCAAGAACCCCCGGCGTGACATTCCGCTGGCGATCATGATCTGCATCGGCCTGGTCACGCTGCTCTACTGCGCGGTCGCCCTCGCCGCGATCGGGGCCCTCGGCCCGGACGCCGTCTCCGACAAGCCGGCCGCGCTCTCGCTGATCGTCAACCGGGTCACCGGCTCGACGGTCGGCGGCGGGATCATCGCCTTCGGGGCGATCGTCGCCATCGCCTCGGTCGTCCTCGCGGTGATGTACGGGCAGACCCGCATCCTCATGTCGATGTCGCGCGACGGCCTGGTCCCGCGGGTCTTCGAACGGGTCTCGCCGCGGACCTCGACGCCGGTCGCCAACACTTGGATCGTGGCCACCGTCTTCGCCGTACCGGCGGCCTTCTCGTCACTCGATGTCGTGGTGAACCTGACGACCATCGGGACCCTCGCCACCATGGTCGCGGTCAACATCGCGGTGATCGTGCTGCGCCACCGCAACCCCGAGGTGAGGGGCTCCTTCCGGATTCCGCTCCACCCCGTCGGCCCGGTCCTCGGCGTCGGTTTCTGTGTCTATCTCATGTACGGGACCGGCTGGACGACCTGGGTGCAGTTCGCGGTGTTCCTCGCGGCCGGCGCGGTGCTGTACGCCTGCTACGGACGGAGCCGCTCGCGGCTGGCCGGCCGGAACGCGGGCTGACCGCACCGCCTTCCGCAGCCCGGTCAGATCACCGGACGGGCGGGTGACGGCAGGGTGAACCACACGGCCTTGCCGCGTTCCGTCGTGCGGTGACCGCACGACGAGCTGAGGGTACGGATCAGCAGCAGACCCCTGCCGTGCTCCTGCCAGGGGTCCGGTTCGCTGCCCGGTGCGGGACGGGAGAGATCGCCCGGCGGGGCGGGGTCGCGGTCGTGCACCTCCACCTGGCAGCCGGTCGGCAGCAGCTCCACCACCAGCTCGATGGACCCGTCGCCGGGGGTGTGCTCCACCGCGTTGGCGACCAGTTCGGCGGTGAGCAGTTCGGCGGTGTCGCTGTCGGCCGGGACCTCGATGTCCGCCAGCGCCGTACGGATCAGGGCACGGGCCATCGGCACGGCCGCAGCCGTGTGCGGCAGTGCGATCCGCCAGGAGGCGGGAGCGGGGACATCGGACGGCACAGCGGCGGTTCCATTCGAGGGATGAGACGTTCATGGAACGCATTACTTCTTGGTTTCAACCATACGAAGCCCCACGGCCCGGACAAGGGGCTGTCGACCGGTACGAAGGGGACTTTCGTCACAACGGTCTCACGCTCTGCATATTGCGTACTCGTGACGGGAGTCACGTACGAGTGATAAATTCGACGCAAGCAGCAGCCCGACGGCTGAAGGGGATCACCCTCCATGAGCCCGTTTCCCAGCTCCGCACCACGTACGGAGAACTGGCGCCACCTCAGGGTCACGACGCGTGACGGTGTCGCCACCGTCACCCTCGCCCGCCCCGAGAAACTCAACGCGCTGACCTTCGGCGCCTATGCCGATCTGCGCGATCTGCTGGCCGAGCTGTCCAGGGAGCGCACCGTGCGGGCCCTGGTCCTGGCCGGTGAGGGGCGCGGCTTCTGCTCCGGCGGTGACGTGGACGAGATCATCGGCGCCACCCTCGCGATGGACACCGCGCAACTGCTGGACTTCAACCGGATGACCGGTCAGGTCGTACGGGCCCTGCGCGAGTGCCCGTTCCCCGTCATCGCGGCCGTGCACGGGGTCGCGGCCGGAGCGGGCGCCGTCCTCGCGCTGGCCGCCGACTTCCGGGTCGCCGACCCGACGGCCCGGTTCGCCTTCCTCTTCACCCGGGTCGGGCTCTCCGGCGGCGACATGGGCGCCGCCTATCTGCTGCCCCGGGTGGTGGGCCTCGGCCACGCCACCAGACTGCTGATGCTCGGCGAACCCGTCCACGCACCCGAGGCGACACGCATCGGGCTGATCAGCGAACTGACCGAGGAGGGCCGCGCCGACGAACGGGCCGCCGAGCTCGCCCGCCGCCTCGCGGACGGTCCCGCCCTCGCCCTCGCCCAGACGAAGGCGCTGCTCACCGCCGAACTCGACATGCCGCTGGCCGCCGCCGTCGAGATGGACGCCGCCACCCAGGCCCTGCTGATGCACGGCGAGGACTACGCCGAGTTCCACGCCGCCTTCACCGAGAAGCGGCCGCCGAAGTGGCAAGGCCGGTAGCGCGATGACGGCGCCCGGGAGCCCGCACCCCGACCACCCGTCCGCCGGCCCGCACCGGATCGCCGTCATCGGCGGCGGCCCCGGCGGGCTCTACGCCGCGGCGCTGCTCAAGAGGCTGGACCCCGGGCGCGAGATCACCCTCTGGGAGCGCAACGCCCCCGACGACACCTTCGGTTTCGGCGTCGTCCTCTCCGACGAGACGCTCGGCGGCATCGAGCACGCCGACCCCACCGTCCACCGCGCGCTCCAGAAGGAGTTCGTCCGGTGGGACGACATAGACATCGTCCACCGCGGGCACACCCAGACCTCCGGCGGTCACGGCTTCGCCGCGCTCGGCCGCCGCCGCCTCCTGGAGATCCTGCACGAGCGCTGCGCGTCCCTCGGGGTACGGCTCCACTTCCGCACGGAGGCCCCGCCCGCGGCCGAACTCGCCGGCTCGTACGACCTGGTGATCGCCGCCGACGGGGTGCACAGCGCCACCCGCACCGCCCACGCCGACCACTTCGGCCCCCGCGTCACCACCCACCGCTGCCGCTACATCTGGCTCGCCGCCGACTTCGCCCTGGACGCCTTCCGCTTCGAGACCGCCGAGACCGCGTACGGCGTGATGCAGCTGCACGGCTATCCGTTCTCCCCGGACGCGTCCACCGTCATCGTGGAGATGCGCGAGGAGGTCTGGCGGGCCGCCGGCTTCGACACCCGCGACCCGGCCGACTCGACCCGGCACTGCGCCGCGGTCTTCGCCGACGCGCTCGGCGGCCGGCCGCTGCGCTCCAACAACTCCTCCTGGCTCACTTTCAGCACCGTCGTCAACGCCCACTGGTCGCACGGCAACACGGTCCTCATCGGCGACGCCGCCCACACCGCGCACTTCTCCATCGGCTCCGGCACCAAACTCGCCGTCGAGGACGCCCTCGCGCTCGCCGCCTGCATCGAGGAGCAGCCCGGCCTGCCCGCGGCCCTCGCCGCCTACGAGAGCGAGCGCCGCCCCGTCGTCGAATCGACCCAGCGCGCCGCGGCCGCCAGCCTGCGCTGGTTCGAGGAGCTGGGCCGTCACGTCGACCAGCCGCCCCGCCAGTTCGCGTTCAACCTCCTCACCCGCAGCCGCCGCGTCACCCACGACAACCTCCGGCTGCGCGACGCAGGGTTCGCCGCGGCCGTCGAGGAGGAGTTCGGCTGCCCGCCCGGCACCCCGCCGATGTTCACCCCGCTGCGGCTGCGCGGACTGGAACTGCGCAACCGCGTCGTCGTGTCGCCCATGGACATGTACTCGGCCACCGACGGTGTCCCCGGCGACTTCCACCTCGTCCACCTGGGGGCCAGGGCGCTCGGCGGGGCCGGGCTCGTCATGACGGAAATGGTCTGCGTGAGCCCCGAGGGCCGCATCACCCCCGGCTGCACCGGCCTCTACACCGACGCACAGGCCGCCGCCTGGACCCGGATCACCGACTTCGTGCACACCGGATCGCCCGGCACCGCCATCGGCGTCCAGCTCGGCCACTCCGGCCGCAAGGGCTCCACCAAGCTGATGTGGGACGGCATCGACCAGCCGCTCGACGAGGGCAACTGGCCGCTCGCCGCCGCCTCCCCGATCCCGTACACGCAAGGGGTCAACCAGGTCCCGCACGCCCTGGACCGGGCCGGCCTCGACGTCGTGCGCGAGCAGTTCGCGGACGCCGCCGCCCGCGCCGACGCCTGCGGATTCGACCTCCTCGAACTCCACAGCGCCCACGGCTACCTGCTCTCCGGCTTCCTCTCGCCGCTCACCAACCACCGCACCGACCGGTACGGCGGATCACTGGAGAACCGGCTCCGCTACCCGCTCGAAGTCTTCGACGCCGTCCGCGAACGGTGGCCCGACGACCGTCCGATGACGGTCCGGATCTCCGCCACGGACTGGGCGCGGGGCGGCACCACGGCCGAGGACGCCGTCGGGATCGCCCGCGCGTTCGTCGCCCACGGAGCCGACGCCATCGACGTGTCCACCGGCCAGGTCGTCCCCTTCGAGCAGCCCGAGTACGGGCGCTCCTACCAGACCCCGTACGCCGACCGGATTCGCAACACCCTGTGCGTGCCCGTCATCGCGGTGGGCGCCATCTCCTCCTGGGACGATGTCAACTCCCTGCTGCTGGCGGGCCGCGCCGACCTCTGCGCCCTGGCCCGGCCCCACCTGTACGACCCGCACTGGACGCTGCACGCGGCCGCCGAGCAGGGCTACGCGGGGCAGGGCGCGCCCTGGCCGCTCCCGTACGGCGCGGGCAGCCGCACCCCGCCGACCGGCCGCACCGACGCACCGAAACCGCGGCTCACCCTGGGCTGACAGCCTCTGACGACAGGCACGTGTGGGTAGGCGTTCGCCCCGCCCCGGAACGGCTCCGTACCGGCGCGGAACTCCTGCCCCGGCTCCCCGTACCGCCGCGACCAGCCACACCGGCCCGGGAGTCTCATCCACCGCTTCCCTCCACGCTGATCAGCATCCGGTCGGAGACCGCCCGGTAGCCGACGCGTACATAGACACCGTTGCTCGTGGGGTTGGCCAGGTCGGCGAAGAGCAGCACCTCGTCCGCGCCGGCCTCCCGGGCCGCCCGGCTGACCTGCGCGGTCACCGCCGCCGCGTAGCCCCGGCCGCGGTGGGCGGGCGGGGTGTAGACCGGCGCGACCCGTACCGTGCCCGCGATCCGCGGCGAGACGCCCGCCATCGACACGGGGACGCCGCCGTCCTCCCAGAGCGTCAGCCGCCCCTCGGCCGTCCGCTCGTCCACCGCCCGTTCCGGGTGCCCGGCCGGCTCGCCGATCTCGGCGGCGAAAGCGCGGAACCAGCCCAGCAGCAGTTCCCGGTCCGCCCCGGTCGCGGCCCTTGCCCGGCCACCGGGAGCGGGCGAGGGCGGCAGCAACTCGCCCAGCCGGTAGAGCCGCTGCTCCTCGTCGACGCGGTGCCCCGGCCAGTGGGCCGCCACCGCCCCGGCCGTGGCCCGGTCCGCGTTGACGCCGGTGAGCGGGAGCGCGGCCAGCAGCGGACCGACCGCCTCCGGGACGAGCCCGTTCAGCAGCGCCGGACGGGGCGGTGTCCGTACCACGGTCCCCGCCACCGCGCCGTCCGCCCCGTGCCACCAGCCCAGCACCGGGGCGTGATCGGTGAACGCGTGCGGGCCGTTGCGCCGCAAGGACGCGGTGACGGTCAGCGCGAGGGTGTTCTCGGCCGGCCGGGCGGCGAGCGAGGCGCCGGCCGCGTCGAGGAACACGTCGACATCGTCGGTGAAGGTCCAGGTCATGCACCCGCATTCTGCCGGGCGGGCCACCCGGGCAGCACCTGTATTACGCGCGCACGAACTCCGCCCCCGCGTCCCGCAGCCGCTCGTGCAGCAGCCCGAAGACCTCCGCCGACCTGCCCCCGGGCCACTCCTCGGGCAGCAGCTCGCGCGGCAGTCCCGGGTCCGCGTACGGCACCCGGCGCCAGGAGTCCAGCGCGGTCAGGTAGTCGCGGTAGGCGTGCTCGGGATCGGGCACCTCGTTCCCCCGCGACTCCCAGTCCCGCAGCACCGGTTCGTGCCGCTCCAGGAAGTCGTGGTGCAGCCGGGCGATCGAATCCAGGTCCCACCAGCGCCCCACCGACTCCGCGGTGGCGGCGAAACCCAGATGGTCGCCGCGGAACAGGTCGACGTACGGGGCGAGTCCGAGGCGCTCCAGGGTGTGGCGGGTCTCGTCGTACAGCCCGGCCGGGGCGATCCAGACACCGGGGGCGGCCGTGCCGAAGCCCAGCCGGGCCAGCCGCGAGCGCAGCAGGTGCCGCTTGTGACGCTCGGCCTCCGGTACGGAGAACACCGCGAGCACCCAGCCGTCGCCGGGCCGGGGCGCCGGGTGCCGGTAGATCCGCCGGTCGCCGTCGTCGAGCAGTTGGCGGGCGTCGGCCGAGAGCGCGTAGCCGGCGGCCCCGTCCGCCGTACGGGCCGCGACGAGCAGCCCGCGCCGCTTCAGCCGGGAGACGGAGGACCGTACGGCGGGTGCGTCCACGCCGACGGCATCCAGTAGCCGGATGAGTCCGGCGACCGGCAGCGGGGCGTCGCCGGGGGTACGGCCGTAGGCACCGTAGAGGGTGACGATCAGCGAGCGGGGTGCGTGCGGTTCGGCCATGTGATCATTCTCGGCCCGGGGCGGGAGGGCCGGCACCCTGTTCGTCCGCACGCAGCCGGAACCGTTGCAGTTTGCCCGTCGCGGTACGGGGGAGTGCGGGCAGGAACGTGATGAGGCGCGGGCATTTGTGCGGGGCCAGCTCCGTCTTCATGAAGGTGCGCAGCGCGTCCGCCGAGAGCGTGGAGCCCTCCCGCAGGACCACGTACGCCGCCACGATCCGGCCGCGCAGCTCGTCCTCGCGGCCCACCACCGCGGCCTCCGCCACCTCCGGGTGGCGCAGCAGCGCGTCCTCGACCTCGGGGCCCGCGATGTTGTAGCCGGAGGAGATGATCATGTCGTCGGCGCGGGCCACGTAGTGGAAGTAGCCGTCCGCGTCGCGCACATAGGTGTCGCCCGTGAGGTTCCAGCCGTGCCGTACGTACTCCCGCTGCCGTTCGTCGGCGAGGTAGCGGCAGCCGACCGGTCCGCGTACGGCCAGCAGTCCGGGCTCGCCGTCCGGCACCGGCGCGCCGTCCCGGTCCACCACCCGGGCCCGCCAGCCGGGTACCGGGACGCCGGTGGTGCCGGGGCGGATCGCGTCGTCGGCCGCGGAGACGAAGATGTGCAGCAGCTCGGTGGCGCCGATGCCGTTGATGATGCGCAGACCGGTCCGCTCGTACCAGGAGCGCCAGGTCGCGACGGGCAGGTTCTCGCCCGCCGACACACAGCGGCGCAGCGCGGAGAGGTCGTGCCCGTCGAGCTGGTCGAGCATCACCCGGTAGGCGGTGGGGGCCGTGAACAGCACCGAGACGCGGTGGGCGGCGAGGGCCGGCAGCAGCAGCCTGGGACCGGCCTGTTCCAGCAGCAGCGCCGAGGCACCGGCTCGCAGCGGGAAGATCACCAGGCCGCCGAGCCCGAAGGTGAAGCCGAGCGGCGGGCTGCCGGCGAACACGTCCTCGGGCACCGGCCGCAGGACGTGCCGGGAGAAGGTGTCCGCGATGGCGAGCACATCGCGGTGCAGGTGCATGCACCCCTTGGGGCGGCCGGTGGTCCCCGAGGTGAAGGCGATCAGCGCGACGTCGTCCGACGCGGTGTCCACGGCCGGGTAGGGGCCCGGCCGGGCGGCGGCGAGCCGCAGCAGGTCGTCCGGGGCGTCACCGCCGTACGCGGTGATCCGCAGCCCCGGTACCCGCGCCCGCGCCAGGTCGTCGACCGAACGGACGTCGCACAGGGCGTGGCTGATCCTGGCGATCGAGCAGATCGTGGCGAGTTCGGCGGCCCGCTGCTGGGCCAGTACGGTGACGGCGATCGCGCCGGCCTTCAGCACCGCCAGCCAGCAGGCGGCGAGGTGGGGTGTGGTGGGGCCGCGCAGCAGCACGCGGTTGCCGGGAACGACCCCCAGGTCAGAGGTGAGGACGTGGGCGATCCGGTCGACCCGGTCCCGCAGTACCCCGTAGCTCAGCACCGCGCCGTCCGGGGTGCGGAAGGCGGGGCGCCCGGCTCCGAAGCGGTCCGCCGTGCGGTCCAGGAGCTCGACGGCGCAGTTCAGCCGGTCCGGATAGTGCAGCTCGGGCAGGTCGAAGGCCAGTTCCGGCCACTGGTCGGCGGGTGGCAGATGCTCCCTGGCAAAGCGGTCGATGTGCGCTGAGGCCTTCGGGTCCATGACGGATCGCCCCCCTTGTCGCCCCTGAAGCGTATCGTTTGAGTGACGGTAGTCAACGGTCCGCGATAAAACGGGATACTCAGGCAAGGCACGGGAGAAGGCGTGCGCAGAGCTCACGGCGGACGGCCCGCAGAGAAGCCGTGAGCGAACGGCAGGCGCCATGCTTCCGACGGGACTCCGACAAGAGAGGCGCCGGTATGACGGCATTCTCGCTCGAACCGGCCCAGACCGCCTGGTGCGAGGAACTGCGCACCCTCGCCGAGCAGCGGCTGCGCCCGCTCGCGGAGAAGGGCGAGCCCGGCCACGTCAACCGGCCGCTCCTCGCCGCCCTCGGCGAGCTGGGGCTGCTGGACCGGCTGCTGGACTCCGGCGCCCTCGACCTCTGCCTGCTGCGCGAATCCCTCGCCCGGGGCTGCACGGAGGCCGAGACCGCCCTGGCGCTCCAGGGGCTCGGTACGTACCCCGTGGTCCAGGCGGGTAGCGCGGCCCACCGGGAACGCTGGCTGCCCGAGGTCCGCGCGGGCCGCGCCGTCGCCGCCTTCGCGCTCAGCGAGCCGGGAGCCGGGTCGGACGCGGCGGCCCTCGCCCTCGACGCCGCGCCCGTACCGGACGGCTGGCGGCTGACCGGCGAGAAGTGCTGGATCTCGAACGCCCCAGAGGCCGACTTCTACACCGTCTTCGCCCGCACGACGCGGGGCGCCGGAGCCCGCGGCGTCACCGCGTTCCTGGTCCCCGCCGACCGCCCCGGGCTGACCGGCGACTCCCTGGACATGCTGTCGCCGCACGCGATCGGGTCCCTCGCGTTCGACGGCGTACCGGTCACCTCCGACGACGTCCTCGGGGAACCGGACCGGGGCTTCCGGGTCGCCATGAACACCCTCAACCTGTTCCGGCCGAGCGTCGGCGCGTTCGCCGTCGGCATGGCCCGCGCCGCCCTCGACGCCACCGTCGGACACACCGAGGAGCGCACCGCGTTCGGCGGCCCGCTCAAGGACCTCCAGGCGGTCGCCCACCAGGTCGCGGAGATGGCCACCCGCACCGAGGCCGCCCGGCTGCTGGTGTACGCGGCCGCCGCCGCGTACGACGCGGGGGAGCCCGGCGTCCCGCGCCGCGCCGCCATGGCGAAGCTGTTCGCGACCGAGACCGCGCAGTACGTCGTGGACACGGCCGTCCAACTGCACGGCGCCCGCGCCCTGCGCCGCGGCCATCTGCTCGAACACCTCTACCGGGAGGTCCGCGCCCCGCGGATCTACGAGGGTGCCAGCGAGGTGCAGCGCACGATCATCGCCAAGGAGCTGTACGCCAACCGGGAGCCGTCCGCATGAGCCCGATCCACCGCATCAACCCCGTCGAACTCTCGCCGCCCACGGGCTTCTCGCACGCGGTCACCGCCACCGGGAGCCAACTGGTCTTCCTGGCCGGGCAGACCGCTCTCGACCAGCGGGGCGACATCGTCGGGTCCACCCTGCCCGAGCAGTTCGCCGCCGCCCTCACCAATCTGCTCGCCGCCCTGCGCGCGGCGGGCGGCGCTCCGGCGGACCTGGCCAGGGTCACGGTCTACGCCACCGATGTCGCCGACTACCGGGCGAACGCCTCCGAACTGGGGCGGATCTGGCGGCGGCTGGCGGGCCGCGACTACCCCGCGATGGCCGTGATCGGGGCGGCGCGGCTCTGGGACGAGCAGGCGCTCGTCGAGATCGACGGAGTGGCGGTGCTGGCCTGAGCGGGCCGGACAGCGCGAACGCCCCCTGCGGGCCCGGGGATCCGGGCCCGCAGGGGGCGTACTGGCGCGCACGGGGCGGTCAGCGCATGATCAGTACGGCTTCACCAGCACGTGGGCCGCGCCCGGAATGCCGACCTTCAGCAGCGCGTCCTCCTCGGGCGTCGTCTCGCCGCCCGTCTCCTGCTTGAGCACGGCACGCGACATGGCCTGCACCCACATGGCACGGGGGCGGCGGCGCCCCTCCCAGAGGTCGAGCGCGGCGGCCACGTCCGGCTCGGCGTCCAGCGACTCCGCGAGCACCAGCGCGTCCTCGACGGCCATCGCCGCACCCTGAGCGATGTGCGGGGTGCTCGCGTGGGCGGCGTCACCGGCCAGGACGACCCGGCCGATGTGCCACGGCTCCTCGACGGTCACCTGGGAGATCCGCGAGTACACCACGTTCTCGGGTCCGGTGACCGCGGCGAGCGCCTCCGCGACCGGCCCGGAGAACATCGGGAGCCGCTCCTTGAGCTGCTCGTGGGCCTTCTCCGGGTCGGGCCGGAAGTCCTCGGACTCCGCGAACACCGCTCCCAGGTACATCAGTTCGTCCGTGATCGGGGTGAGCAGCGCCTTGGCGGCCTGGCCCGCGGTACTCATCACGACGCCCCGCACCCGGTCCTGACGGGGCATGGTGACACGCCAGTTGGCGAAGCCGGTGTACTCGGGGACGAAACGGTTGCCGTACAGCCGGCTGCGCAGCGGCGAGCCGATGCCGTCGAAGCCGACGACCAGGTCCCAGCGGGCGGCCGAGCCGTCGGACAGGGTGACGTCCACGCCCTCGCCGTTGTCCGCGAGCTTGGCGATGGTGGTGCCGAACCGGATGGTGGCCCCGGCCGCCGTGGCGGCGGCGCCGAGCACCTGGGCCAGGGCGGGGCGGGGGATGCCGTTGTTGGAGGGCGCGTCGCCCATCCGGGGCTGCGGAATCTCCGCCAGGGTGTTCCCGGCCGGGTCCGCGATGGTCAGCACCTCCCACTCGAAGCCCGCCTTGAGGCAGTCGTCGAGCACCCCGATCTCCCGCATGACGTGGAGGGCGTTGGACGGCTGGATGATGCCGACGCCGAGTGCGTCGAGCTCGTCGCGGAGCTCGGCGACCTCGACGGTGTGGCCGCGCCGGGCCAGGGCGGTGGCGAGCGTCAGCCCGCCGATGCCGCCGCCGTGTATCAGGACGCGCAGAGGTGTTGCCATATCGGATATCTCCAGAGCGGGAGTCAGCGGAAGGACTTGCGGGAAGGGGGGCTCGTCAGCCGGCCGCGACGGGCAGGCTCATCAGGTGGTCCACCAGGGCCAGCAGCACGTCCCGGCCGAACGGCCGGTCGCGCACGTCGCCGACCAGCAGGGGGACATGGGGGTCGAGGTCGAGCGCCGCCCTGACCTCGTCCGCCGTACGGGTGTTGTGGCCGTGGAAGCAGTTGATCGCCACCACGAACGGGATGTCGCGGCTCTCGAAGAAGTCGATCGAGGCGAAACTGGTCTCCAGCCGACGGGTGTCGGCGATCACGACGCCACCGAGCGCGCCGTTGACCAGGTCGTTCCACATGAACCAGAAGCGCTCCTGGCCCGGTGTGCCGAAGAGGTAGACGACCAGCTCGGGACTGACCGTGATCCGGCCGAAGTCCAGCGCCACGGTGGTCGTGTCCTTCTGGCCGACACCGGCCAGGTCGTCGACGCCGATGCTGGCCTTGGTCAGGAACTCCTCGGTGCGCAGGGGCGCGACCTCGCTGACGGCGCCCACCAGGGTGGTCTTGCCGACACCGAAGCCTCCGGCGATAAGGATCTTGACGGCGGCGGGGGCCGCGTAACTGCTTGTCATCTTTACTCAGAGTCTCCGGAGTCCGTCGCGAACAGCGGCCAGCACGCCCATGTCCGCACCGCCGGCCGCCCGTGCCACCGAGAGCGGGGCGCGGGCGAGCAGCAGGCCGTGGGACACCAGGTCCGCCAGCAGGATCTTGGTCACCGAGACCGGGAGGTTGAGGTCGGCGGAGACCTCGGCGACCGCCGCGGGGCGACGGCAGCGGTCCAGGATCATCCGGTGCTCCGGCTGGAGCCGGCCGGGCCTGGCCGCCGCGCCGTGTTCGTCCCGCGGGTCGTGTGCGGTCGTCAGTACGGTGATGAGGGTGAAGTCGTCCCGCTCGGGGGCGGTCCGGCCACGGGTGATGGTGTACGGGCGGACCATGGTGCCCGCGCCGTCCTCCTCCGTCTCCTCGTCCTCCCAGGGCGGGGTCACGCGTGCGGCCCGTCCCCGCCGCCGAAGGCGTCGAAGTCACCGCGCACCGGGGTGCTGAGCTTCTGGCCGACCTGCTGGACGAGGTTGTGCATGGCCAGCGACATGATCTCGGCGTCCACCTCCTGGGAGGCGACGACGGCCAGGTGTGTGCCCTGGGCGGCCGAGATGATGAAGAGCCACAGGTCGGACAGCTCGACGATCACCTGGTGCACGCCGCCGCCGTTGAAGAGCTGCCCGACACCGCGGGCCAGGCTCTGCTGGCCGGTGCAGATGGCGGCCAGCCGCTCGGCGTCGGCCCGCTCGACGGTGCGCGAATGGCTCACCACCAGGCCGTCGTCGGAGAGCAGCACGGCGTTGAGGGTCTCGGCCACCGAGTCCACGAGACCGTCGAGCAGCCAGTCGAGGTCCTGGTGAGTGGCGGTTGTGCGTGTCATGACCGTTCTTCTCTCGTGGGGTAGTGGGCGGGCGGGTCGGGCTCCGGCGGCGCCTCATCGCTCGCGCGGGCGGCGCGGGACCTGCGCTGGAAGGCTCCGATCGCGGCTCCGGCCCGACGGGGGGCCGGCCGGAGCAGAGGGTTCTCGTCCCGGCTCTGCGGCTGCGACGCGGCAGGCCGGGCGGCCGGGGCGATCCGCAGTTCGTCCGCGAGGCTGGCCTGCCGTACCCGGCGCGGCAACGGGGGTTCCGCGGCGGCCGGGACCGGCAGTGCGGGCCGCCCTGACCCGCCACCGGGAGCGAGGGCCTCCGGCGACGGCGGAGCCGGATGGTCGGGCTCGGCCACCGGCAGCTGCGCGGGGTGTCCGGCCGCCGGTTCCGGCTGGCGGACACCGGGGACCGGGAATCCGTTCGGGTCCCCGGCGACGCCCGCCGGATACGGTCCCGTGTACGGCTGTTGCGGAGTCATGTACGGCTCCTCCGGCATCGGATACGGCTGGTGCGGTACGGGGTACTGGCCGTCGGCCTTCATGTACGGCTGTTCGCCCGGGGCGTACGGCTCCTCGTGGGAGCTGCCGTACGGGGACGCCGGGCCGGCGGAACCGTACGGGGATGTCCCGGGCGCGGTTCCGGTGTACGGCGGGAACGGGTGCTCGGTGTCGCCGAACGGGTCGTCGGCGGGCACGGGCTGCGGCTGCGGCCCCTCCCGGTCGGGGAAGGGCTCGGACACCACGGTGTACGGGGCCGCGGTGTAAGGAGCCGCGGTGGCATCGAACGGTGCGCCGGAGGCGTGCAGCGCGGTGACCCCGGCGAGGGCCTGGCCGCGGCCCCGGCTGGGCAGTGCCTCTCCGTCGCCGGTCGCGGCGGGCGCGGGCGGCGCGGGGGCCTGGGCGGCCTCCTCGGGGGAGGGCACGCCCACCGGGCCGGTGCGCGGCTCGGGGACCGTGAGCGCGTCGGGGACGAGCACGACGACGCGGGTGCCGCCGAAGGCCGAGGGGCGGAACTCCACCCGCAGGCCGTGCTGGTCGGCGAGGCGTGCGATCACGTACAGGCCGAGACGGATGTCGTCGGAATGGGCCAGCACGTCCATCCGGGGCGGACGGCTCATCAGCTCGTTCGCCTCGGACAGCTGTTGCTCGTCCATGCCGAGTCCGCGGTCCTCGACCTCGATGGCCAGACCCCGGCTCACCCGGGCGGCCCTGACCTCGACGGGGCTCGGCGGCCTGGAGAAGCTGAGCGCGTTCTCGATCAGCTCGGCGAGCACGTGGGAGACCGGTCCGACGGCCCGCTCCGTGAGCCACGGGGTGCCGTCCAGATCCAGCACCACGCGCCGGTAGTCCTGCACCTCGCCCTGGGCGGAACGCATGACGTCCAGCAGCGGAACGGGCTTGCGCCAGCGCCGGTGCGGGGAGCCGCCGGCGAGGATCACCAGGTTCTCCTCGTAGCGCCGGAGCCGGGCGGTGAGGTGGTCGAGGTCGAAGAGGCCGTCCAGGATCTCGGGGTCCTCGTGCTTGCGCTCCAGCTCGTCCAGCTTCTTCAGCTGCTGGCCGATCAACTGCTGGGTGCGGCGCGCGATGCGCTGCAGCAGCCGTTCGAAGCCGCGGTGCTGGTCGGCCTGTTTGACGGCCGCCTGCACGGCGCTGGTGCGGGCCAGGTTGAGGGCGTTGCCGAGCTGTGTCAGCTCGTCCGACTTGCTGCTCCCGCTGTCGTGCGCGATGGCACGGGCCTCGGCCTCGACATCGATGCGTTCGCCCTTGGCGAGCCGGTCGACGACATCGGGCAGCGTCTTCTCCAGCTCCTCGGCCCGCTCCTGGAGCCGGCCGATGCGGCGGCGCAGGTTACGGGTGAGGCGCCAGGTGATCCAGATGACCGCGATGACCGCGAGAAGGCCGACCACGGTGGTCAGGACGACCCTGATCAGCAGCGAGATGACGCTGTCCTTGCCCTTCTCGACCACCAGGGCGGTGCGGTGCTCCATCAGCTTCACGAGCTGCGGAGTGAGCTGGTCCATCGCGCCGCGCCAGGTCTTCTCCTGGGCACCGAGGCTGACGAATCCTGCACTGTCCGGGTCGGCGGGCCGCAGCACCTCCGTCTCCACCTGGGTCTTGGTCTTCCAGGCGGGACTGCTCGCGATCTCGTCCCACATCGCCTTCTCGTCCGGCGGAAGGTAGGGGGCCACCTTGTCGGAGTACTGGAACGACTGGCTGGAGACGGCCTGCCTGACCTGCTGGAGGTCCTCGGTGCTCAGCTTGCCCTTCGGCCAGCCACGGGCCAGCAGGGCGTCGGAGCGCGAGATCATCTCCTTGCTCCAGAACAGGTCGACCAGCGGCTGCGACAGCGTGGTGATCTTGCCGTTGTCCACATGGCTGAGCGCGGTGAACAGCTTCAGGTCGACCGCGATCAGGTCCGTGTAGTAGCCGTACACGGCCTTCTGCTGCTCGTTGCCGCCCTCGTCCACGAGGGTCCGCTGCGCGGGCAGTTGGCTGATCGCCTGGCGGGCCTGGCCGACCGCGTCCAGCACCTCGCCGGGCGCGTCGTCCTCGGTCACTCCCGAGAGCGACTGGAAGCTGGTGATCGCTTCGTCGGTCAGCTTGCGCTGCTTGCGCAGCGCGTCGGTGACACCTCCGTGGCGGGCCAGAGTCTCGGCGCTCAGCCGACGCTCCTCCTGCAGGTTGTAATACACGATATTGGACGGCTGGCCGGCCTTCTGGGCCAACTGCCCCTGGGCTGCCTGGCTCTGGAAGTCGAGCAGAGTCTGACCACTGGTGACGGCCCAGAGGGCGGCCAGTGCGACACCGGGGACGATGGCCAGTACGAGCAGGGCCGTCCGCAGCGACATGGTGGTCGAGTCGCTCCGCCGAGACGCGCGCGTGCGCAGGGCATGCTCCTTGGCGATGATGCCAGCCTCACGACTGGTCAAATCCGTTTAGAACTTCGACAGATAGATATTAGCCACACTGTAAAAATGAAAAGGAAGCGGGCTCACATGTGCAACACCGATCACTCACGTCTTCACCATCTACGCGCGGAGCCGCCGCGGCCGATCTGAGTGCGCCCGGGTGGGCGCGGCGCGCCGTACGGGTGAAGCCGGTCCAGAGATATATCTGTATTTAGTGCCCTTTGCCCGTTCTGCAGCACCCTGCGTCGCAGCTCCCCGCGGAGCCGTATGACCGCGCTCATCGTCTGCCACTTCGTCCTGGCCGCCTGCGCCCACCCGCTGGTCCGACGACTGGGCACGCGCGCCTTCGTCGTACTCGCCCTGCCCCCGGCGGCCACCACCTGCTGGGCCCTCGCCCAGTGGGACACCGCGGCCTCCGGCTCCTCGGTCACCTGGTCGTGGAACTGGATCCCGGCCTACGACGTCTCCCTCGGCCTGCGCCTCGACGCGCTCGCCGAACTGATGGTGCTGCTCGCGGCCGGTGTCGGCACACTCGTCCTGCTGTACTGCGCCTCGTACTTCACCGACGACACCCCGCAACTGGGGGGATTCGCCGGGAACCTCCTCGCCTTCACCGGGGCGATGCTCGCCCTCGTCCTCACCGACGACCTGATCTCGCTCTATGTGTTCTGGGAGCTGACCACGGTCTTCTCCTACCTGCTGATCGGCTACAACAGCGAGCACCGGCACAGCCGCCGCTCCGCCCTCCAGGCACTCACCGTCACCACCTTCGGCGGCCTCGCCATGCTGGTCGGCTTCCTGATCATCGGTCAGTCGGCCGGCACCTACCGGATCTCCGCGATCCTCGCCGACCCGCCCCGCACGAGCGTCGCCGTCTCGGTGGCCGTGGTGCTGATCCTGTGCGGGGCGCTGTCCAAGTCGGCGATCTGGCCGTTCAGCGTCTGGCTCCCCAACGCCATGGCCGCGCCCACTCCCGTCAGCGCCTACCTGCACGCCGCCGCCATGGTCAAGGCCGGTGTCTACCTGGTCGCCCGCCTCGCACCCGGATTCGCCGACGTACCCGTGTGGCGGCCCGTCGTGATGGTCCTCGGCGCCGCGACCATGCTGCTCGGCGGCTGGCGGGCGCTGCGGCTCAACGACCTCAAGCTCGTCCTCGCCTACGGCACCGTCAGCCAGCTCGGCTTCCTCACGCTGCTCGCCGGTGTCGGCACCCGTGACGCGGCACTGGCCGCCGCCGTGATGATCCTCGGTCACGCCCTCTTCAAGGCCCCGCTGTTCCTGGTCACCGGCATCGTCGACCACGCGGCCGGCACCCGGGACCTGCGCAGGCTCTCCGGCGTCGGACGGGCGCTGCCGCACGTCTGCGCCGTCGCCGTGATCGCCGCCGCGTCCATGGCCGCGCTGCCCCCACTGCTGGGCTTCGCCGCGAAGGAGGCCGCCTTCGAGGCGCTGCTGCACGGCGACACCGCGGACCGCTGGGCGCTGGGCATCACCGTCGCCGGGTCGATGCTGACCGTCGCGTACACCGTCCGGTTCGTCTGGGGAGCCTTCCTGCGCAAGCCGGGCGTCACCGACACCCCGGTCCACCGGGTCGGCTGGGCCTTCCTCGCCCCGCCCGCGCTGCTCGCCGCCTGCGGGCTGGTCCTCGGGCCCGGAGTCGGCTGGACCGACCGGCTGCTGAGCGCGTACGCGGACGCCTTCCCCGCCTCCGCGCACCCGTACCACCTCGCGCTCTGGCACGGGTTCGGCACCGCGCTGCTGCTCTCGGCCGTCGCCCTGGCGGGCGGCGCGGCGCTCTTCGCGTGGCGCGGCGAGGTCACCCGGCTCTCCCGGCGGATCGCCTGGCCGACCGCCGACAACGTCTTCGGCCATCTGCTGCTCGGCCTGGAGCGGCTCTCCCTCCAGATCACCGGATTCGTCCAGCGCGGCTCGCTCTCCGTCTACCTCGCCACCACGCTGCTCGTGATGCTCGGCGGGCAGCTGGCCGTGCTCGGCGTGGACCGCCCCTGGGAAGGCGCCGTCGCGCCCCGGCTCTGGGACGTACCGCTGCAGGGCGCCGTCGCCCTGCTGACCTGCGCGGCCGCCCTGCTCTGCCTGACCGTCAGACGGCGGATGAAGGCCGTGGTGCTGGCCGGACTCACCGGATACGGGACCGCGTTGCTCTTCGTCGTCCAGGGCGGTCCGGACCTCGCGCTCACGCAGTTCTGTGTGGAGACCGTGTCCATGATCGTGTTCGTGCTGGTGCTGCGACGGATGCCGGTGCACTTCCAGGAGTCCGTCAGCAGCTGGCGCCGTGCCGTGCGCATCCCGGTGGCGCTGGCCGCGGCCGCGACCCTGAGCGTGGCGGTGTGGGTCGCGGCGGCCGCGCGCACCGCGAAGCCGGCGGGCGCCGCCATGGTCGAGGAGACCGCGCACCACGGGCTCAAGGACGTGGTGGCCACCATCCTCGTCGACCTGCGGGCCTGGGACACGATGGGGGAGTCCGCCGTGCTCGCCGCCGCCGCGATCGGTGTGACGAGCCTGATCTATCTGCACCGCCGCGCCGAGGGAGCCGCCGCGCCCCCGGAGAGACCGGGGCACACCGCCTGGTCGGTGACCACGACCCGGCTGACGGGGCTGCCGCACGGCGACGAGGGTGCGCCGGAGCGCGGTTGGCTGGCGGCCGGCGCCACGCTGGCGCCCGAGCACCGCTCGGTGGTCTTCGAGGTGGTGGCCCGGCTGCTGTTCCACCCGATCCTGGTGCTCTCGGTGTACCTGCTGTTCTGCGCCGAGAACATGCCGGGCGGCGGCTTCGTCGCCGGACTGGTCGCCGGAGTCGCCCTGATCACCCGCTACCTGGCCGGGGGCCGCTTCGAACTCGCCGAGGCCGCCCCGCTGCAGCCGGGACTCTTCACCGGCCTCGGCCTCTTCCTCTCCACCGGAGTCGCCCTGCTGGGCCTCACCGACGGAACGGTCCTGCACGCCTGGACCCACCACGGACACCTGCCGCTGATCGGCGCATACCACTTCGGTACGCCGGTGATCTTCGACTTCGGGGTCTATCTCCTGGTGCTGGGCGTCGTGCTGGACATCGTGCGGGCCCTCGGCGCCAAGATCGACCGCCAGATCGAGCGGGCCGCCGCCGAACAGGCGGCCGCGGCAGGGCCCGGACCGGCAACGGGGCCCGCTTCGGGACCGGCACCCGGGACGGGAGGCGCGGGATGACCGTCAGCGCCTCCCTCCTCGCCACCGCCGCGGTGCTGTGCGCGGTCGGCGGCGCCCTCATGCTCACCCGGCCCCTCACCCGGATCCTGCTGGGCGCGGTGATCGCGGGCAACGGCATCAACCTGCTCGTCCTGTCCGCCACCGGAACGGCCGGCCGCGAACCCCTGCTCTACGGCGTCGCGCTGAGCAAGGTCACCGATCCGCTGCCCCAGGCCATCGCCCTCACCGCCATCGTCATCACCCTCGCCACCACCGCGTTCCTGCTGGCCATGGCCTACCGCAGCCACCAGCTGACCGGCACGGACGAGGTCCACGACGACCTGGAGGACCGGCGCATCGTGCTGCGCGCCGAGGTGCTGGGGGAGCGCGACGAACTGCGCGAGCGGTACCGGTCCGCGTCGGAGCGCACGGACGAGGAACGCCGCCGGTACCGCGCGGAACGCCGCCGGCTGAGGGCCAGGCTGCGTGCCGACCGCGCCCTGCAGGCCCGCGGCCGGGACGCGTCAGGGGACCTGTGGCACGACGTCCTGGGCGCGGACCCGGAGCACTACGCGGCACAGGCGGAGGACGGGAACCCCGTCCCTCCCGAGGAACCGGGCCCCGCCGCACAAGGCGGACCCGACACCGCTCCCGACACCACCCCCGACCCCCCTCCCGACGACCCGAACCGAGGAGCCACCGGGTGAACGCACTCGTCCCGCTGCCGGTGCTGCTGCCGCTCTGCGCCACCGGCCTGAGCCTCGCCTTCGGTACCCGGCTCAAACAGTTCCAGCGCTTCATCAGCGTCGCCGTGCTCACCGCCGTACTGGGCCTCTCCGTCACCCTGATGATCGACGCGGACATCGAAGGACCGCTCATCGTCCACCTCGGCGACTTCGCCCCGCCGCTCGGCATCACCCTGGTCGCCGACCGGCTCTCCGGGCTGATGCTGACGGTGTCCTCGGCCGTCACCCTCTGCGTCCTCGTCTACTCCCTCGGCCAGGGCATGGCCGACCGGGACGAGGAGACACCCGTGGCGGTCTTCCACCCCGCCTACCTGATCCTGGTCGCCGGGGTCTCCTGCACCTTTCTCGCCGGTGACCTGGTCAACCTCTACGTCGGCTTCGAGATCATGCTCGTCGCCAGCTTCGTCCTGCTCACGCTCGGCGGAACCGGCCCCCGGGTCCGCGCCGGCTCCACCTACGTGATCATCTCCCTCTTCTCCTCGATGCTCTTCCTCACCGCCATCGCCATGACGTACGCGGCCACCGGCACCGCCAACTTCGCCCAGCTGGCCGGGCGCCTCGCCGCACTCCCGCTGGGCGTCCAGACCCTGATCCAGGCGATGCTGCTGACCGTCTTCGCCATCAAGGCCGCCGTCTTCCCGCTCGCCGCCTGGCTCCCCGACTCCTATCCGACCGCGCCGGCCCCGGTCACCGCGGTCTTCGCCGGACTGCTCACCAAGGTCGGCGTCTACTGCATGCTGCGCACCGAGACCCTGCTCTTCCCCGGCAACCGGCTCGGCGATCTGCTGATGGCCGCCGCCCTCGCCTCGATGGTCGTCGGCATCCTCGGGGCCGTCGCCCAGACCGACCTGAAGCGGCTGCTCTCCTTCACCCTCATCAGCCACATCGGCTACATGGTCTTCGGCATCGGACTCGCCACCCGGGAGGCGTACGGCGGCGCGATCGTCTACGTCGTCCACCACATCACCGTGCAGACCACGCTCTTCCTGGTGGCCGGACTGATCGAACGGCGGGGCGGCACCACCGAACTCACCCGGCTCGGCGGAATCGCCAAGGCAGCGCCGCTCCTGGCCGTCCTCTTCTTCGTACCCGCGATGAACCTGGCCGGGATCCCGCCGCTGTCCGGATTCATCGGCAAGCTCGGGCTGATGCGCGCCGGTGTCGCCGACGGCAGTGTCTGGGCCTGGATCCTCGTCATCGGATCGACGGCGACCAGCCTTCTCACGCTGTACGTGATGGCCAAGGTGTGGAACCTGGCGTTCTGGCGGGCCGCACCCCCCGGACAGGCGCTGGACGGCACGGTCCTGGAGTCCGACGAGGAGGACGACAGCGACGCCGACGAGGGCCCGGACCGGGTGCCCGGCACCGGCGACGAAGGGGTACGGATCCGCCACCAGCCGGCCGGGCGCGCGGTGGCGGCCACCCTGCACGGCCACGCCGTCACCACGACGACGAAGCTGCCGCGGCCGATGACCTGGGCCACCGCCGCGACGGTCGCCCTCGGACTCGCCTTCACCGTGTTCGCCGGGCCGCTGACCTCGTACACCGACCGGTCGGCCGCCGAACTCATCGCACGCTCCCCCTATATCGAGGCGGTGCTCGGACGGTGAGACGACTGATCAGGTTCTCCTACCGGAACAAGGACCTGCCGCCGTACAGCTGCGAGTTCGGCGGCCGCCGGCGGCGTGTGCTCGACCTGCCGCTGATCGCCTGGCTCACCGTCATCTGGGTGCTGCTCTGGTCGGGCCTGCACTGGGCCAACGTGCTGACCGGCGCGGTGGTCGCGGTCGCGGTCTGCCTGGCGTTCCCGCTGCCGAAGGTCGACCTCGGGCTCCGCCTGCACCCCTGGGGCATCCTGCGGCTGGCCGGCTTTCTGCTCTACGACATGTACACCTCCGGTGTGCGGGTCACCCGGCAGATCTTCGGCAGCCGTCCGCACCGGGCCGCCGTCATCGCCGTACCCCTGCGCTGCCGCTCTGACCTGATGCTCACGGCGACCGCCGTCGCGGTGTCCAACGTGCCCGGCGGCTCCGTCGTCGAGGTGCGCCGCGCCACAGCCACCGTCTTCCTGCACGTCCTCGACGCGGGCCGGCCCGCCGAACTGGACGCGGCCCGGCGTTCCGTGTGGCGCCTGGAGGAGCTGACGGTCCGGGCCTTCGGCACCCGCGACGAGATCGCCCGCGTCGCCGTTCCGCCACCGACCGCACCACACACCGGCGAGCAGCCGGGAGACCAGGGGGAGGACGCATGAGTGTTCCGGAGACCGTCGACCGGGTGCTGCTCATCGCGGCGGTCGTCGTGATCGTCATCGCCGGGGCGGGCCTGCTGACCCGTATCTGGCTGGGCCCCTCCATGCTGGACCGCGCGATCTCGCTGGATGTCTGCGCGGCCCTGATCATCGCCGGACTCGGCGCCAAGTCGGCGTTCGCACGCGACCCGTTCTACTTCCCGATCATGCTGGTGCTGGCCTTCCTCGGCTTCACCGGTTCGGTGGGCATCGCGCGCTTCATCGCCGTACGCGACCGGCCGCCGGGCCGCCCGCGCGCCGACGGTCCCAAGCGGACGGGCGGGCCGACACCATGAGCGTCTGGCTCCAGATCACCGACACGGCAGGCGCGGTCCTGGTCCTCCTCGGCGCGGCCATCTGCCTGCTGGGCGTGATCGGCATGCTGAAGCTGCCGGACGTCCTGTCCCGCAGCCACGCGGCTACCAAGCCGCAGTCGCTCGGCATGCTGATCGTGCTGGCGGGGGTCGCGCTGCGGCTGCGCAGCGGCATGGACCTGGCAACCCTGGGGCTGATCGGTTTCTTCCAGCTGATGACCGGCCCGGTCGCCGCGCACCTGGTCGCGCGCTCGGCGTACCGGACGGGGCAGGTCGACCACAGCGGGCTTCTCTTCGACGAACTGGACGAGCAACTGACGGAGGAGAGCTGACTTGACTCTGTCGGCGATCTTGGAGTTTCACGGTGTGGCAGCATGATCAGCGGCCTTGCTCGGGGCTGTGAGGCCAATGGCTCCGTGTCAGGTCCGCTTGAGGCTCGCGATCTCGTCAGAGAGCCGCTGCACGTGGGCGGGGTCCGCGTCCCGGGCGAGGGCGACGTAGTGGTCCATGACGGCCGGCCGGTAGCGCACGGGCAACGTCTGTCCTGGGGCGAGTCGGGTGAGCTCGGTGATGGTGAGGTCTTCGTCTGCGATACCGCGGAACGAGATACCGCCGACGGTCTCCACATCGAACATCAGGACCACGCGTGGACTGCCGTCGCTGCTGACCTCCCGCCAGTTGACGAGAACGCCGAGCGCAAGCGCCCCCGTACGCAGTTCCGCGTTGCGCTTCCGTGCATCACTGCTCAGGAGCGGGTTCGGGGTGACGCCCGGGAAGTCGGGCCCGACGCCGAGCGATTCCCGACTCAGGTCGGGCCTGAGCTGCGCCATCAGATCGGTGAGCTTCAGATCGTTGAGCTTCTTCTTCCAACCGAACATCCTGCCCCCTCCCTCACACCGGTGCCGGGATGTCGGCCTGGCGCCTCGCCTTCACTGCGATTGTATGGGTGCTCCTGCACGCGAGCCAGCAGATCGACCGCCCCGCCCTGCGCCTCCCGCTGGTCGCCCGCACGATCCGCGGCCGCGAACTGGCCACCGGCGCCGTGGTCGGCGTCGCCCGGATCGCCGACTGCCACCAGGACCCCGACACCTCTATTGGTCATCGCGGCATCACAAGTTGCCCAATGAGTACCGCAAGGGCGGCTCGGCGTGCCTGGTTGCGTTCACGACAACGGTTCCAGCTCCACTAACGCGTTGCACGCACGCTGTGTGACGCGGGTGGTCTGGTCACGGACCCGACCTGCACTGAAAGCCGACAGAGGGCAGCCCGTCGGTCGACGTACCCTTCGGCTATGTCACGGTCTCGCATCTCGTCGGCCACGAGAGCCGAACTGGACGCCGAAATAACCGACTTCGGGGAGGAGCTGGCCGGGCACTCTCATCTTCTGCCGGGTCCAACGCATGATGAGGCTCTGCTGAGCGATTACACCGTGGCGCTCGACGCGTACGAAGAGGCGAAACGTGTCCTCGGTGCTGCGCGGACAGAGGCAGAGGCCCGTTCGTCCGTACGGCGGGTACTGGACACGGGGCGGGAAGCCCTCAGGCGGGTCGACAGCTTCGGAGTCCGCGAGGCACCGAAGTCCCCGCTCTGCTTTTTCGACCCGAAGCACGGCCGCTCCACAGCCAGAGTCCCTTGGGCGCCGTCCGAAGGTGCGGCCCGGCTGGTGCCCGTGTGCGCGGCCGACGCCGTCCGGCTTCAGGGGGGTCGGTCGCTGCGGGGGGTCCATCGGCCCTCACGGAATCAGCGCGGGAAGCGGAGTGAGCGTGATGAGCGGCACCCGCGGCGCCGTGTCGTACGCCTCGACAGTCCAGGGCCACAGGAGTTCAGGCATCACTGGACCTCCGGGTCTCCCGCTGTGCTCGTTCTGCGTGCCGTTTCCTACGGGAAGCCCATGTCGACCGCTCTTCGGGAGATGCGCCGAGGGAGTACCGGCTTTCTCGAACCTCGCGACCTGGTGCTCAAAGCGCGTGGTGACTTCTCTGCACGACTGCCGTTCCCGTGGAGAGGCGGGTCTGACGGTGGTACGGCGTACCGGGTTTCAGGCGGCAAGTCTGCCCGTGGAGGAATGCGCTCCCGGGCGCCTTACGACACCACCGACTTCGATGTGGACCGCATCCCGTATTGGGAGACCTGGCTGGAACCCATCAGTGCCTGCCGGGAGTTCAGTACCTCGATCAGCGGTGACGGCTGGGACGTCATCCGCTACACCGGAGGCAGGGCCACCGCCCGCGTCACTCATGGCGGACGGAGTGGAGAGACCGTCGTGGCCCGACTGGACCGCCAGTTCCACCCGAAGCAGAGGCTGTACATCGCCCGTCGACCAATCTTCGGCGGTGCTCTTCTGGCTCTGCCGCCGAAACCGGCGTGGCTGGCTGTGCAGTGCGACGGCACCTGGTCTCTCAACATTGGCACCGATGAGGCCGGGCCGCCGACAGCGGTGCGGGTGATGTAGACCGACCGGCAGATCGTCTCGTGGCTGATCCGCATCTCCGGGTCGTCGCCATGATGCAGCCGCAGATGCCCGACTATCTGCTCCGGTGACCACTCCTCCCGCACGCTGACCGACTCGCAGGACCTCCACCGCCGCCACAGAGCGGCTTCATCTCATCCGACATCCCCGGCCGACCCAGTCTTGCCACTTGTACCGCCCTCAACCTGCACTGTTTGCCTGACCGGTTGAACCTAAGCCCATCGAGTTCTTCGTCGCCCTGGCCGGCGCCATCGTCACCGTCCACTGCCATATCCGACGCGCTTGGACGCTCTACCGCTGGGACACCCGCCCACGAAACCCCCGCATCCGATGGCCTGCTGGCGGACGCCCTTGGGTATTCCGACGTGGCGCGCCCGGTCAAGAAGCCTGGGCGCCAAGGATGTTGGACAGGCCGAGGCCGATGTCGCGGCCATGGCCGCGTACCCGGTTGGCCAGCCCGTCCTCCATCACCTCGGCGAGGCGGGCGAGCGCGTCGAGCACCGCCGCCCGGTCCGTGCCGAGGCCGGACAGTATCTGCGCCTCGATGGAGAGCTGACGTGGGAACAGCTCGTCGATGGCCTGCTTCCCGGACTCCGTGATGGTCACCAGCGCGGCCCGCCGGTCGGCCGGGTTGGGAGTGCGGGCGATATGGCCGCGCTTCTCCAGCTTGGCCAGCGTCTTGCTGACCCCGGCCCGCGACATTCCCATGTTGTCGGCCAGCCGGCGGGCGATGGACGGCTCGTTCGCCCAGCGGAGCGGGATGAGCAGGTCCGCCTCCGGCGCGGTGAGCGGGGCGCCCTCGTAGAGCGGTTCGAGGGCGCGGTCGAACAGCGAGGACACCTGCTTGACGAGCGCCACGACCTCCATGGCGGAGGCGTCCAGTCCGGGATTGCGGCTGACCCACTGATCGCGGACACCATCGGGATGGGACTGCACCAGCACTCCTTTGTTAACCAGTGAACCATCGGTTATCTTTCACTCCATGCTAACCCCTTCCCCCGCCTCCGACGAGGCGGCGTCCCAGGCTGCGCCGCCCACCCCGCTCGCCTCGCCCCGGCAGGTCTCCGCGCTGGTCGCCGTGCTGGGCGCGCTCACCGCCGTGGCTCCGCTGGCCACCGACATGTACGTGCCCGGCTTCCCCTCGATGGGGGCCGCGCTGCACGCGAGCAGCTCGGCCGTTCAGCTCACCCTGACCGCGTTCCTGGCCGGACTGGTGGTGGGGCAGCTCCTGATCGGCCCGATGAGCGACGGCTGGGGCCGCCGCCGGCTCCTGCTGTCCGGAGTCGCGGGCTTCATCCTCTTCTCGCTGCTCTGCGCCGTCGCTCCGAACGTGGAACTCCTCACCGCGGCCCGGTTCCTCCAGGGCGTCGCGGGCGCGGCGGGCATGGTGCTGGCCCGAGCGGTCATCACCGACTGCTTCCGGGGCGCGGACGTGCCGCGCTACTTCGCGCTGCTCTCCCAGGTCATCGGCATCGCACCGATCGCCGCACCCGTCATCGGCGGCGCCGTCCTGTCGTTCTCGACCTGGCGGACCGTCTTCCTGGTCCTCGCCGTGATCGGCGCACTGCTCCTGGCCGCCGTACTGCGCAAGGTCCCCGAGACGCTGCCGCCCGAGCGCAGGCACAGCGGCGGACTGGCCGGCACCCTGCGCACGATGGGCACACTCCTCACCCACCGGGCCTTCATGGGGTACGTGCTCGTGCTCGGCTTCACCTCTGCGGCGCTGTTCGCCTACATCAGCGGATCCAGTTTCGTCTTCGAGAACGTGCACGGCGTCTCGGCCACCGTGTACTCGCTGATCTTCGCGTCGAACGCGGTGGGGATGCTCATCGCCGGTGCCACGTTCGCGCGGCTCTCCCGCCGGGTCCGGATGAACACGCTCCTGACCGCCGGGCTCATGGTCTCCGGTGCCGGCGCCGTGGCGCTGCTCGTGGTCCCGGCCCTGGCCGGGACGACCCTCGCGGCCACCTGGATCTGCCTCTTCTTCACCATGGCCGGCATCGGGCTGGTCTTCCCCGCCACCATGAGCATCGGCCAGACCCTGGGGCGCGTTGCCCCGGGTGCGGCCTCTGCGCTGCTGGGCGGCCTCCAGTTCCTGTTCGGCGCGCTCGCCTCACCGCTCGTCGGCGTCTTCGGCGAGGACACCGCGACACCCATGGCCGTCATCGTGCTCACCGCCCTCGCCCTGGCGGGCCTCGCCCTGATCCTGCTCGCCCGGCCGTGGCTGAGCCACGGCGAGATCACCGCCGAACCGGCCGAATCCGCGGAATCCACCGAGACGGCCTGAACCGCTCCCGCCGGGGCGCCGGGCCGGTCCCGTAACCTCTGCGCCCATGGCTGACGACGGCGTGAGGGAAGAACCTGTGGACGAGAACCGCATGAGGGCGCGCGAGCTGGGCATACCCCTGACCGGTGAGCCGGGGCCCTGGAACGCGATCACGGACGTGCCCGGTGTCGAGGTCGGCTATGTGACCCTCTGCGAGGGCGACGACGTACGCACCGGAGTGACCGCGCTCCTGCCGCGCGGCCGGGACGGTGTGGGCCTGCCCTGCGCGGCCGGCTGGCACTCGTTCAACGGCAACGGTGAGATGACCGGCACCGCCTGGATCGAGGAGAGCGGCTCGCTCGCCGTGCCGGTGCTCATCACCAACACGTACGCGGTCGGCCCGGTGCACCGCGGCGTGATCGAGTGGGTGCGCGCCAACTGCCGGGGCATGGCGCCGGAGTGGCTGCTGCCGGTGGTCACGGAGACCTGGGACGGCCACCTCAACGACATCCACGGCGCGGCCGTGGAGTCCGGCCACGCCGCGGCGGCCATCGAGGCGGCGGCCACGGGCCCGGTCGAGGAGGGCTGCGTCGGCGGCGGGACGGGGATGCGCTGCTACGGCTTCAAGGGCGGCTCGGGGACCGCGTCACGCGTGGTGGAGTACGGCGAGGACCGCTACACCGTGGGCGCGTTCGTCCAGGCCAACTTCGGCGCTCGGCGCGAACTGGTGGTGGCCGGTGTGCCGGTGGGCCCCGAACTGCCCGACAGCCCCGGCCCGGCACCGGAGGGCGAGCGCCAGGTGCCGCCCGGTGCGGGTTCGGTGATCGTGGTGGTGGCGACGGACGCCCCGCTGCTCCCGGGACAGTGCAAGGCGCTGGCCCGCCGCGTCACCCTCGGCCTCGCCCGCACCGGTACCACCGGAAGCCACTTCTCCGGGGACATCTTCCTGGCCTTCTCCACCGCCAACGAGTCCGCGCTGACCAGCACGTTCCCCTCCGACGACGGCAGCGCCCCGTACGAGTCGATGCGCTTCGTGCCGTGGGGCCGGATGGACCCCTTCTACGGCGCGGTCGTCGAGTCGGTGGAGGAGGCGGTGCTCAACGTGCTCACCGGCGCCCACTCGATGACCGGCCGCGACGGCCACCACGTCCGGGCGCTGCCGCTGGACAGGGTGTCCGAACTGCTGGCCGCACGCGGGGCGGGGTCGGCCTGACCGGACCCGGAGGCCCCGGACCGGCGATCGAACAGGCGGCACGCCGTGCGTCACGGCACGCGTGCCGCCCCCGGCACCACGCGCATACCCAGCCCCCGCACCCGGTAGATGCACGTGTCGTCGCCCCACAGCGACGCGTCCGCCACGGCATAGGGCCCCCGCGTGTCCGTGCCGCTCTCCACGATGTCCATGTCCACCCGGATCAGCCGGTTGGCCGGGGTGATCTGGCCGCGGTACGTCCAGACCGCCTCGCGGCCGGGCAGCACCGGTTCGAACCGGGGGTGGGGGACGCCGTCGGCGGCGCCGCGTTCGAGCAGGTGGTACTGGAGCAGCTGGCACATGGCCTCGATGCCCAACGAGCCTGGCTGCACCGGGTCCTGGAAGAAGTGGGCCCGGAAGAACCAGGCGTCCGGGCGGACGTCCTTCTCCGACCGGAGCCGGCCGAGTCCCGCGCTTCCCCCGTCCGGCCAGTACCCCGTGATCCGGTCCAGCATCAGCAGCATCGGGCCCGGCAGGCGCGGCTCCCCGGCGCAGTACCGGGCGGGACGGGCGGTCAGGTCGACCGTGCGGCCGCAGGGCTCGTCGAGGCCGGCCCGGTCCTCCGCCGACGTCGGGAGACCCTGCTGGTCCTCGAAGGCCGACCGGGGGAAGTAGCCGAAGACCGTGGAGAGTTCGAACACGGCCACGTCGTCGGCCGTGCACGTCACCCGGAACGACTCGATGATCATGTCTCCGCTGCGCGAGACACGCGTCAGTTCGGCCCTGGTACGGATCCTGCGCGTCGCCGGGGTGATCTCGCCGGTGACCGTTCCCGACCCGTCGAGGTTGCGGAACAGCAGGTCCGTCTCGCTGGTCGTCGCGCTGCCCACGTACGAGGCCAGCCAGCCGCAGGGTTGCAGTGCGACCTCCATGAGGACGGCGAACGGCATGGCGCGGCCGCCGTTCTGCTCGAAGTACCACGCCCGGTCGGGGACGTCGTACTCGGCGACGACGACGCTGCCCTCCCGCATTCCAGCCTGCGGCCCGTCCACCGAGACGATCCGGCTCATGAAGTGGTACGGCGGGCCGGGAAGCCGGGCCACCCTGCGGGTGCCGTCGAAGGGTTCGTACATGGCGCCGAACGCCTCGCTCGGCCGGCCCCAGGCGCACGCCAGCAGCGAGGCGTGGTCGAAGGGGAGCCCGTCGGCCGCCACGGCCACCGGCTTCTCCTCCACGTGCCCGGCCAGCCCGCCGAGCCGCGGGAGCGGCACCGGGACCCCGTCGGCCTGCACGGCGGGCGGGCCCGAGTGCCGCCAGTACGACAGCGGCCAGTCGGGGACCAGCCGGAGCGCCATGTCGCGGCCCAGGAACGCCTTCGCCCCGTCGACGGAGCCGAGGACGTCGGCGTGGAGCGTCGGGACCGGCCCGGCCGAGACGCCGCGTACGAACACCTCGTAGACGACCCGCCGGTCCTGCGGGGTCGCCTGGCCCCGGCACATCGCGCTGGAGGGATGCTCACTGACCGGTTCGAAGCGCCAGCCGTCCCGGTCGATGGTGAAGCCCATGGCCGCCAGGTAGAACGCCATCGCCTGGAGACCGCCCTGGAACATCAGGGTGCCCGGCATGCAGGGGTCGTTCTTGAAGTGGCCGGAGAAGAACCAGTCGTCCGGGGACAACGACGTCTCGGCGCGCAGATATCCCCGGCCCCACGGCCCTCCGGCCGGGTCGAACGCGGTCACTTCGTCCAGCAGCAGCAGTCGGCCCTCGTCGAGACCGGGCGAGCGGACGTGGGCCGCCGTCGCCTCCCAGCCGGGCCCGAAGCAGTCCGCCGGCCGCCCCTGCGCCAGGGCCCGCACCCGGTCCGTACCGAAGCGGGCCGATGCGCAGCGCACGGCCGGAGGGTCGAGCGGCAGGCCGTCGCCGGGGGCGTGCTCGGCGGGGTCCCAGCGGACACCACCGCTGCCGGCGAGCTCCGCGGGGGTGAAGAACCCGGCCCGGCCCTCGCGGACACTGAGCCGCAACTCGCCGTCCACGTAACAGTCGTAGTGGAAGAAGGCCAGCCGGACGCCGTCGGCCTCCGCGTGGCCGTCGACATGGATCTCGAAGCTCAGGGTGTCGCCGGCCTCCGGCGGGCCGCCGTGGAACGTCACCTCGCAGCCGAGCAGCCGGTAGGCGCGCTCGCCCCGGTTGAGGAGGTCGACACCCAGCCAGCTGAGCAGGAGCAGATCGGCCTGGCCCGCCTCGATCAGCAGGCCGGCGGGCATCCGCCCGGTGGAGTCCAGATACCAGTCGCCGGGCAGGACATCGGTCTCCGTCCAGATCCTCCCGTCCGTGCGGACCGGACCCGGCAGGGCGAGCGCTCCGGGCACCGCGTCGATGCCGGTGACCCGGTCGGCGAACAGCATGGGCGGCTCGGGCATCCGGGTCTGCACCGCGTAGCCGTCCTGCTCGGCGAAGAGCGGACCGAACAGGGTGGAGATCTCGCGGGAGGCGAGGTGCTCCAGTTGGGCGCGGTCGAACGTCGGCCCCGGCTTCGGGCCCGGAACGGGCGGCGCCTCCGCCGGGGGAGCGGGCAGCGGCAGCGGACGGGACGCGGAGGAGCGCACGAAGGCCGGGGGCGCAGGCGCGGTGGGGCCTGGCGGCCGTACGGGAGCGGGGCCGGGCCGGGATCCCGTCGTGCCGGCGGCCGTCAGCGCCGTGACGGCGAGCGCGGACACCCGCAGGAACCGCTGATGGGCCTCGGTGTGCGCGGCCATGACCTCCTGGTGCAGCGCGGCGGCCCGCAGCGCCTGCCGGGCGACCGCGGTCCCGACCCCTGAAGTCCCCGGCTCCCGCGCGCCGTCGGCCGGCGGCCGGGACCGCTGTCCCACGGTGACGGGGGAGGGTACGGCGACGGCGGCCGGGGCGGAGAGGCGTTCGGGCTCCCGTTCCGCCGGGGCGGCGAAGTGGCCAGGGGCCCGGTCCGGTGCGGCGGCGGAACAGGTGGGCAGACCGGGGCCCCGGTCCGGTACCGGGGCCAGCTCGGGGGCCCGGGGCAGAACGGTCACAGCAGGCTCCAGGGGCGGTAGGCACGGAGACGGGGGCACGGGAACAGTGACGGTGGGGCCGGGCTCCGGGAGTTCGGTCGCGGCCCCGGCGAGCCGGGCGAGCAACGCGTCGGCCCGCACCGGCACTCCGGCGACGACGAGTTCGCCGACCGCGACGCACAGGTGCCGCAGCCCGGTGTCCCCCGGGGCGTCCAGCGCGACGGCCACATGCTCCCGGTCACCGAGCACCCGCTTGATCCAGCCGGTGCACAGCTTCCGCGGCCCGTGCTCCACGAAGACCCGGACACCGTCCGCCCACGCCTGCTCGACCGTGGCCGCGAAGTCGATCGTGCCGAGCCCCTGAGCGGTGATCGCCTCCGCGGCCCGCTCGGCCGTCGGCCGGTACGCCCGCCCGGTGGCCCCGCTGTAGAACCGGACCCCGGGCACCTCGACCGTGGGACGGCGGTGGGTCTCGCGCCACACCTCCCGGACCTCCGCCAACTCCGGTGCGTGGGCCGCCATGTCGTAGTCCAGCTCGACCGCCCGGTCGGCGCCAATCCTGGCGACGACGGCCGCGCACGCCCGTGACTCGCCACCGATGACACAGACCCCGGGCGCGTTCACCGCCATCAGATGGACCGCGGCCTCCGTGGCGAGCTCCGCACGGACGGCTTCCAGCGGTGCGCCCACCAGGTAGCTCGACCACCGGGAGCCCCGGATGCCGCGCCGCCCCCAGTAGCGCCGGACCGCCCGCAGCTCACCCGTGAGTTCGGTCGTGAACAGACCACTGTCCCGGGTGGCTTCGTACAGCCCCGGGGCATCCGGCCAGGCCCCCAGCGCGACCAGCGCCGTCGACTCGCCCGAGGAGTACCCGAGCGCGGCGTCCGGCCGCAGACCGAGCACGTCGCGGCTGAACACGGTGTGGAAGGAGGCCAGTTCGGCGGCGGCCCAGATCTGGCCGAGCACTCCGGGCTCCGCCCGGGACCGCAGCCGCGTACCGAGCGCCCGGTGCTCCTCCCGGACGGCCTCGCCCAGCGACGGCAGGGCGAGCATCAGCTCATGGCCCATGCCCGGGTACGCGGCCGAGCCGTTCGTGTACACGAAGGCGGTCTGCCCGGTGACCGGCCCGTCCCGGTACAGCACGTCGGCCGGGCGGACCCCGCCCTCCGTCAGCCAGCGCCGGGCGGCTTCCCCGCGTTCCGCCCGCGTGGCGTCGCCGTCGACCACGAGCGCCAGCCGGGCCGGGCCGGCCGAGGACTCCGTACCGGAGTCCAGCGCGGCCAGCACCTCCCGGCGGTCTGCCCCGGAGAAGACGTGCAGGCGCGGAGCCGGGCCCCGCAGCCACGGCCGGGCGTCACCCGCGCGCAGCCGTACGCTCTCGGCCGGCCCGTCCAGCGGCGTGACCACGGCCCGCGCGGTGTGGGCGACGGCCGCGGTGTCCGCGGGGCCGCCCGTACGGGGTACCGCGCGGTGCTGGAGCGAGAGCGCCGCGACCGCGACGGACACCAGCCCGGACGCGGCATGGGCACGCCCGAAGGCCGACGCCGGATCGAACACCGTGCCGGGGCCGTCGCCGATGACCACGTCGGGCTCGTCGGCGTTCCCCTCGTCCCCGTCCCCGTCCCCGTCCCCGTCCCCGTCCTCGTTCTCGTCCAGCAGGGCGACGACGGTGTCGCCGTCCCTGCGCGCGGCGTCCAAGGGCTTGAGGACCAGGACGACGGCCGCGTCCCCGGGCTCGTCCTCGTGGCCGAGCTCCCGCAGGGCGGCCCGGTGGACCGCCTCGCAGGACAGGTCGGTGGCACCGACGAGAGCGGCGTCGGCCTCCCCGGACCGGATGGCACGAGCCGCGATCTTCAGGGCGACCAGCCCGGACGCCTCCTCCGCGGACACCGTGAAACCGGGCCCCGCCAGATCCAGTTGGGTACTGATGCGGTTCGCCGCGAGGTTCGGCATGCTGCCCACCACGCCCTCCGCCGTCATCGGGGGAGTGAACGCCTCCCGAGCGGCATCCGCCGACGGACCGGTGACGGGCACCCCCGACTCCTCCAGCCAGAACGGCACCCGCCAACGGGCACCCGCGCGCGCCACCTGGGGGTCCACCCCGGTCCCGATGACCACCACGGTCCGCTCACGGGGCAGGCGCACCTTCCGCACGGCTTCCCGGGCCGCCTCCAGCACCAGGAGCTGATGGGGCACGGCCCGCGCCAGGGCCAGCGGCGGGAAGCACAGATCCGTCAGCTCCACGGCGATGTCCGCGACGGGACCGCGCCGTTCACCACCCAGCACCGCCCGGCGGAAGTCCTCGGCGGACGTCCCCTCGCCGACCCGGGCACCGATGGCGACGATCGCCACCGGTACCGGCGCCGCCGGTACGTCGAGTGCCGGCACCGGTACGGCGGAGGCCGACACACCGCGTCGCACTGCGGACACGGGAACGGCATCCGGAGCATCGACGATCACGTGGGCGTTGGTCCCGCCGAATCCGAAGGCGCTCACCGCCGCCCTGCGCTGCCCCGCCCACTCCTCCGGCCCGGTCAGCACCCGCAACGGGGTGCCCGCCAGCACGTCCAGCGGCTGTTGCGCGCCGAGCGTCGCCGGGCGGACCCCCGCACGCATCGCACCGAGCACCTTCAGCAGCCCCGTCACGCCCGCAGAGGCCAGCAGGTGCCCGACGTTCGACTTCGCCGAACCGATGGGCACGTCGTCGCCCGCCCCGAAGACCCGGGCCATGCCGCGCGCCTCCACCGCGTCCCCGACCGGTGTCCCCGTCGCATGGCACTCGATGAGCGACACCGACTCGGGAGCGACGCCCGCCACGTCGTACGCCAGGCGCATGGCCCGTACCTGGCCCTCCTCCGACGGGCTGATCAGCCCGGAGCCACGCCCGTCGTTGGACAGCCCCACACCGCGGATCACGCCGAGCACGGGCAGGCCGGCGGCGCGGGCCGCGGACAGCCGCATCAGAGCGACGAACCCGGCGCCCTCGCCGTGCACCAGCCCGTCCGCGTCCCGGTGGAAGGGGCGGCTGCGCCCCGTGCGGCTCGTCGCGGACAGCCCGCAGAACCCCACGTGAAGGTAGAGGGGATCGGGGCGGCTGACCGCACCGGCCACCATCAGGTCGGCCGTGCCGTCGTGCAGCCGGTCGCACGCCAGCTTGATCGCGTACAACGAGGACGCGCAGGCGGCGTCCAGCGACCACGCCCCCGCCCCGAGCCCGAGCGCGCGGGCCGCGAGCCGGGCGGGCAGCCCGGAGGAGAAGCGGTTGCGGGCGTCGGGGCGCGCCCGGCGCTCACCCGTCAGCAGCGCGTCACGGAGCGGTGGCCGCTGCCCGGACAGCCAGACGTGCTCGGCGAAGGCCGCCCCGGCGGGTGTGGGGTACGACAGGTTCCCCAGCACCAGACCCCCGCGCGGCAGCGGGCCCGCGCGGCCCGCCTCCGCGAGCGCCTGCCGCACCCCGTACAGGACCCAGTGGAAGAGGGGGTCCAGCGAGGCGATCCGCTCCGGTGCGATCCCGAAGCCGCCCGGATCGAAGACGTCCTCGAACCCGTGGACGTACCCGCCGACATCGGTCCAGGTGCGGTCGAGGTGGTCGTCCACCGAGCCCATGGCCCATCGGCGCGGCAGCCGCCAGCGGCCTGCCGGTGCGGCCGACAGGCTCAGGCGGCCGGCGGCGATGTTCTCCCAGAACGTGTCCGGGTCCAGCGCGCCGGGCAGCACACAGCCCCGGCCGACGACGGCGATCGGTTCGAAACGCATGCGGGTCTCACTTCACGGCAGGGCGGAGGCCGAGGACGAGGACGGGGACAGGAACGGGGTCAGGAGGGGCGGCGGACGAGTTCGACACCGATCAGTTCCAGCCGGACGGACCCGTCGGCGTCGATCAGTGCCGCGTCGCAGCGCGCCCCCGTGTCGTGCGCCTTCCGCCCCCGCACCACGCATCGCACGGTGCCGTCCACCGGGCCGCGCCGGTGCACCCTGCACTCGGCGACAGCCATCGGCAAGGTCGCCGCCCCGAGCACCTCCGCACCCCAGAGCAGGGCGAGTTGGAGCGCGCCGTCCACGGCGGCCGGATCGAGCGGCCCGTGCTCACCCGCCCAGTCCAGGGCGCGCAGGCCGGCGACGGTCGCCTCTGCTCCGTGTTCCGAGACACCGAGCACCGTGCGCAGCGCGTGGAACCGGGGGCCGTGGAAGAGCACCTCCCCCTCGTACCACGCGGCCCGGTCGAGCGGCTTCAGGCCGTCCGGGGCCTCCCACGCGGCCGCGTCGGGCTCCACGGCCCCGGTGTCCAGGACGGCCCGGAAGTGCGCCAGGCCGTCCTCGCCCCGCAGTTCCGCCTCCAGACCCGAGGGTGAACCGGGCGCTCCCAGGCCGCCGAGCACGGTGATCCGGTGTCCCGCGCCGGGCAGTTCCGGCAGGGCGAACTTCTTGTACACCCGCAGATCGCGCAGGACGAGCGGCCCGGCGGCCGGCAGCCACGCCGCGCCCGCGGCCGCGAACCAGTTCAGGACCAGCGCCACGGGCAGCACGGGAACCCCGGCCGGCGCGTGGTCGGCCAGCTGCGGCCACGTGTCCGAGCGGACCAGCAACTGCGCGCGACGCGCATCACCGGCCGGGGACAGGGCGGCCGGATCGGCCCCGGCGGCCAGGACGACGCGGGCCTCACCGGCGGTGCCGTCCAGCTCGGCCGTGAAAGCCGCGGCGCCCTGATCCAGGGGGATGAGCGGGACCCCGGACCGGCCGAAACGCGCGGCCAGGGCGGGGGTGACCATGCCACCCTGCCAGGGGCCCCAGGCCAGGCAACGCACCAGGCAGCCGGGGCGGCGGGCCTGCTCGGCCGACGCGACCTGGTGGAGGATCTCGTTGGCCATGGCGTAGTCGCTCTGCCCCGGGTTGCCGAACACGGCGGCCACCGAGGAGAACAGGCAGATGGTGTCCAGGGGATCGTCCGCCGTCGCCGCCAGCAGCGCCCGCAGACCGTCCACCTTGGTGGACATCACCAGCTCGGCCTGCTCGTCGGTCTTGTCGGCGATCCGCTTGTCGGCGAGCACTCCCGCACCGTGCACGATGCCGGTGACCGGCCCCCACGTCTCGCGCACGTCGCGCAGGGCCGCACCGAGGGCGTCACCGTCGCGGGCGTCCACCCGGACGTACCGGGCCGTTGACCCCGCGGCCTCCAGCCCCGCCAGGGTCGTCCGTACCTCGCGGGCGGCCAGGATGTTCCGGGCCCGCTCGGCGATCCGGGCGGGCGAGGAGTCCGCCGCGTCCCCGGCGGAGCGTTCCGCGAGCAGCCGGGTGAGCGCCGGTTCGTCGGTCGCCGACGCCAGCCCGTCGGGCTCGGCGGTCAGGTCCGTCCTGCCCAGCAGGACGATCCGCGGACGGTGGGTCCTGGCCAGGTCGAGCAGCGCCGCGGCGGTCACCCCGCGGGCCCCTCCGGTGGCCACGATCACCGACGCGGACGAGATCCGCCGGGTGCCGCCCGGCGTCACCGGCTCGGGCACCATGCGCGGCAGGGTGCGGCTGCCGTCCGCGCGGAGACCGACCTCCACGTCGGCCCCGCCTTCGAGCAGTTCCCGCACGATCGCGTCGGCGACCTCCTCGTCGCCCCGGCCGCCCCGCTCGCAGTCGAGGACCTTGACCGAGGCGTCCGGCCACTCCTTCGCCGCGGTCCTGGCCAGCCCGGCGACCCCGCCCAGCCAGGCACGGCCGGGCGCGTGGCCTCCGAGCCCGAAGTCGCCCCCGGTGTCCTGAACGGTCACGAACAGCCCGCCGCCTCCAGCCGCTTGTGCCGCCACCGCACGCGCCGCGCGGAGCGCGGAGCGGTGGACCTCCCGCGCCTCGTCCGGTGCCTCGCTCGCGGTGAGCCCGCCGAGGTGGACGACACCGCGAGCGTCCGCGGGCACCTCCGCCACGGCGGTGGCGTCCACGCCGCGCTCCGTCAGTTTCCGGGCGACGAGGCCGGTGATCCCGCACCCGCCCGTGCCCCGGCCGGTGACCATGACGGGCCCGTCCAGCAGTCCCGCCGTGGCCAGCCCGGACGCCGGCGACTCCACCGCGCGCGGTACCAGCCTCGTCAGCGGCGTCTCCTCGCCGGACCCGGCGTACTCGCGGGCCTCCGGTACGGCGGGGGTGACCGTGTCCGCGCGGGGCGCGGGCACGTCGTGGGTGGCCGGTCCCGGGGTCTCGGGGGACGGGGCGCCGGCGGTGAGCGTGTCGACGATCTCGCGCAGCGTACGGAGCTTGCCGAGCTGCCCGACGTCTCCCGTCGCCACGTCACCGACCTGCCGGCGGACGACCGACAGGATCTCGACGCGCTTGATGGAGTCGACGCCCAGATCCGCCTCCAGCTCCATGTCCAGGTTGAGCATGGTGGCGGGGTACCCGGTGAGCCGGGCAACCACCGACAGGAGCAACTCCCCCAGCTCCGAAGGCGACAGGGGCGAGGCATCAGCGACGGGAGCGGGAGCCGGTGCGGCCTCGACGGGCACTGGTACCGCTACGGGTGCTGCTGCCGGGACAACGGGCGCGACGGGAGCCGGCGGTGCCACGGGGGCTGGTACGGGGGCCGGCACGCGCCGCGGCGACGCGGCGCGGGGGAGCGGCAGCGGCGCCGCGGGAGCCGGTACGTCCATGGCCCCACCCGTGTGCGACACCCCGAGCATCGCGGCCAGGGTCGTCTCGGTCATCCGGAGAAAGGCCATGTGGCTGTCGGTCAGCATGCGTTGGACGGCCGCGTGGGCCTCCGCCGTCTGCCGCTGGACACTCTCGACGGCGGCGAACCAGTCACCGTCGACGCCGCCCCCGGCCTCGTGCACGGGTGTGGGCTCCGGCTGCCAGGGGGCGGAAGCCGTTCCGTACGCCGCCGGCTGCGGGGGGTGGACGGGGGCGGGGGTGTACGCGGGCATGGGGACCGCCGGGGTGTCGGACGCGGATACGGGTACGGGGGCAGGCCGGGGCCGGCGTTCCGGCTCACGTTCCGGAGCGGGTGGCGGTTCGGCGGGCGCGGCGCGGGGCAGGGGCAACCGGCCGTGGTTCGCTCCGCTGATCTTCACGGTCATCCGGGGCTCGCGCTCCTTCGCTGGGGTTCCGGGCGGGGTGTACGGCGCCCAGAGAGCGTCGAGATCGAAGGGGACGCCGCGTACGGCGAGTTCGCCGAGCGCGGCGTGCAGGGTGTCGGCCCCGGGCCGGGCCGGCCGGTCCAGGGGAACGGCCGCGTGCTCGCGGTCGCCGAGGATCTGCCCGACCAGGCCGGTCAGCGCGGTGCCCGCACCGACCTCGACGAAGGTCCGTACCCCCGCCGCGTACATCGCCTCGATCTGGTCCTGGAAGAGCACGGGTGAGGCGAGATGAGCGGCGATCCGGCGGCGCACCTCATCGGGGGACGACGGGTACGGCGCCGCGTCCGTGTTGCCGTAGACCTCGATCCGGGGCTCCGTGAGCGGCACCGTGCGCAGGTACGCGGCGAGCGGCTCGACGGCCGGGGCGACCAGCGGGCTGTGGAAGGCGGTCGACGTGGCCAGCCGGCGGGTGTCGACACCCTCGGCCGAGAACGCCTTCCCGGCCCGCACGACCGCCTCCACCGACCCCGAAAGCACCACTTGGCGCGGGGAGTTGTGGTTGGCCGGCCAGATGTCGCCGAATCCTCCACCGGCCAGCACCTCCGCCACGTGCGCGCGGTCCGCCGCCACCGCCAGCATCGCGCCCGGGGTGGCCGCCGCGTCCCGCATCAGCTCGCCGCGGCGACGGGCCAGACCCACCAGCGACCCGGCGTCCAGCGCACCCGCGCAGTGCAGCGCCACCAGCTCACCGAAACTGTGGCCCGCCACGCAGTCCGGCCGCAGCCCCAGCTCCCGCACCACCTCCAGCAGCGCGAGCGCGTGCACCGCCAGCGCGGGCTGCGCCCACTCGGTGGCATCCAGCAGGGTCCGCCTGGCGGTGCGTTCCTCGTCGGTGAAGGCGGGAGGCGGGAACACGACCCGGTGCAGGGGCTGCCCGTCGAAGCGGGTGCCGCCCAGCCGGTCCCACACGGCCTGAGCGGTCGGCGCCAACATCGCGAGATCGGCTCCCATCCCGACGTACTGGGACCCCTGGCCCGGGAACAGGAAGCCGATGCGGCCGGGCGCGGCCTCCCCGCACGCGTACCGCACACCGTTGGGCGTCGAGAACGCCGTGTCGGGTCGCTGCCGGATCAGCGCGACCGCCTGCGCGCACTTCGCCCGCAGGTCCTCGGTATCGGTGGCGACGACGGCCAGCCGCACCCGGGCGGCGGGCGAGAAGGCGGTGTGGCTCTCCCGCGCCAGCGCGGCCAGCGGCCGTCCGTCGTCCGTCCGCGGGGGCACCAGGTCCGACGGGGAGGCGCCGCTGAACAGGACGAGCTCGCTCGGTGCGGAGCGGTGGCGCAGGGCCGCACGGCCCCGGGCGCCCGAGGGCTCGTACTCCTCCAGCGTGACGTGGAAGTTGCTGCCTCCGAAGCCGAAACTCGACACCGCAGCCCGGCGCGGATGGCCCGCCGGCCGTACCCACGGGCGGGTCTCCGTGTTGACGTAGAATGGGCCGTCAGGGGCGGCGGCGGCCGGGTTCGGCCGTTCGACCTTGACCGTCGGCGGCAGCACCTTGTGATGCAGGGCCATGACGGCCTTGAGCAGCCCCGCCGCACCCGCCGCACACTTGGTGTGGCCGATCTGCGACTTGACCGAGCCGATCGCGCACCACTGCCCGTCCGTACGGCCCGACGCGCCGAACACCTCGCCGAGCGAAGCCAGTTCGGCGGTGTCCCCGGCCTTCGTGCCGGTGCCGTGCGCCTCGACCAGCTCCACGGTCTCCGGTCCGTAGCCCGCTACCTCGTAGGCGCGTCGCAGAGCCCGCGCCTGGCCGGCGGGCAGCGGGGCGTAGATCGCCGTGCTCCTGCCGTCGGACGACGTGCCGATGCCCCGGATCACCGCGTGGATCCGGTCGCCGTCACGCTCCGCGTCGGACAACCGCTTCAGCGCGTACATGACGACCGCTTCGCCGAGCATGGTGCCGTCGGCCGCGGCCGAGAACGGCCGGCAGTCACCGCTGGGGGACAGCGCGGGTGTCTTGGAGAAGCACAGGAACATGCCGATGTCGTTCCCGGTGTCCACGCCTCCGCTGATCACCAGGTCGGCCCGGCCGAGGGACAGCTCACCGACCGCCGTCGACAAGGCCGCCAGGGAGCTGGCACAGGCGGCGTCGGTGGTGTGGTTGATGCCGTGCAGATCGAACCGGTTGGCGATCCGGCCCGCGACGACGTTGCCGAGCAGCCCGGGGAAGGACGATTCCTGCCACGGCGCGAAACGGGCCGAGATGCGGTCGCACACGGCCTGCGCCTCGGCCTCGCCGAGCCCGCCCTCCCGCAGCCCCGCGAGCCACACGGGGCGTTGCGTGCGCCCGTACATGTGCGGAAGGAGCTCCAGGGCGGCCGCGCCGAGGACGACGCCGGTCCGGTCCCGGTCCACCCCGGCCAGACCGCCGGCGTCCGTCAGCACCTGGTCGGCGACCATCAGGGCGAGCAGCTGGGAGGCATCCGTCGCCGGCAGGTTGGCGGGGGGCACCCCGTAGGCCATCGGGTCGAAGTCCACCTCGGAGAGGAAGGCGCCCCGACGGGCGTACGTCTTGTCCGGGGCGGCCGGGTCCGGGTCGTAGTGGTCCTCCACCCGCCAGCGGGAGGCGGGCACCTCGGTGATCAGGTCGCGGCCGCCGGTCACGATCCGCCAGTAGCCGGCCGCGTCCTGCGCGCCGGGCACCTGGGCGCCCACACCGACCACGGCGATGGGGACCTGGCGAGGGGCGGTTGCGGGCACGGGCTCTCCTGGAGGTCGGGCTGTCGTCGCTGACGCCTCGGCGGCGCCGGTGCCGATCACGCCAGCTCGCACGGCACGTAGGTGAACGCTTCGGACGGCAACGGAACCCCGTACGTGCGCAGTTGATGGGCGCGGGTGAGCACGGCGGCCCCTTCGAGCAGGTTGAGCGCGATCTGCACCACGGACCGCTGCGCCGGGTCGGCCAGGGACGTGCCCGCCACCCACCGGTTGAACGCGCCCATCGCCGGCCCGCACCAGATCTGGTAATCGGCCCGCCGCGCCCCCTCCCCGGTGATCGCCCACCGGCTGGAACCGCCCAGGTACCAGCGGAAGACCAGGGCCATGCGGTGCTTCGGGTCGGTCTCCGCGCGGGTGATCTCCGCAGGATCGCGCTCCTCCCAGAACGCACGCGTGTGCTGCCAGATCTCGTCGAACGGGGCGCGCAGCACATCGCGCTCGATCGAGGTACGCAGCACGGACGGGATCTCCTCCAGCGAACCGTGGGCCCGGTACGCCGCGTGGAGCCGGCCGGCCCGCTGCGCGAACATCGTTCCCCGGGAGAGCACTTGCAGCTTCACGCCGAGCTCGAACATGTCGGCCGCCGGCGCCATGGTCACATCGGAGATGTCGGCGTCGCAGAGCATCGCCTTCGCCTCGTCGGACAGGCCCGCCTCTGTGGCCGTCTGGTTCACCGACCCGACGACCACGTAGGCCGCGCCGAGGGCGAAGGCCGCGGCCACCGCCTCCGGTGTGCCGAGGCCGCCGGCCGCGCCGATCCTGACCGGCCGGCGGTAACCGAAGCGGCGGCACAGCGTGTCGCGCAGGGCGGCGATCCTCGGCAGCAGGGCCGACAACGGCCGGTTGTCGGTGTGCCCGCCGCTGTCCGCCTCCACGGTGATGTCCTCGGCCACCGGCACCAGGGCCGCCAGCTCCGCCTCCTCCCGGGTCAGCTTCCCCTGGGCGACGAGGGGGCCCAGCAGTGCGGGTGGGGCGGGGGAGAGGAACCTCTCGGCCACCTCGGGCCGGGAGACCTTGGCGAACAGACCGGTACGCCGGACGACGCCGCCGTCCGCGCCCCGGCGCAGCCCGTGGGCCGAGCACAGCACGACCGCCGGGGTCAGCTCCATGAACGCCGACGCGGAGATCCGAGGGACACCGCAGCGCAGCAGCAGCTCGGCGACGCGCGACTCCAGCGCCGGCTCGGCCGGTGAGTGGATGAGGTTGACGCCCCAGTTCGGCCGGGATCCCAGCTCGTGCCCCAGCGTGTGCACGGCCCGCTCCACGTCGGGGTAGGCCAGACCGCCGGCGCCGAAGAAGCCGATCATCTCCGCCCCGGCCATCGCCGAGACCATCCGGGTGGTCGCGATGCCGTTCGCCATCTCACCGGCGACATAGGGAAAGCGGACGCCGTGCGCCTCGCAGAAGGTGCGACCGCCGAGCCACTCGGGGTACAGCGGCGGCAGCGTACCGAGCACCGGAACGCCGGGTACGGGGCCGGTCGCGAGCCCCAGCTCACGGCCGTCCGGCCCGCTGACGATGTGGACGGGTTCCCGGATCCGCCGGGCACGGGCCGTGATCCCCTCGGGCGAGAAGACCGGCGGGGACGCGGCGGGGGAGCCGGGAACTGCGAGGACGGACACGGAGAGGCTCCAACGGGAGAGGACGTCTGCTGGTCAGGCGTACGAGGCGGAGGAGAGGAGGGCCGGGGGGATGTCCGGCGACCCGGGGAGGGCCCTGTCCCGCGGGGCCAGACCGGACCAGAGGTAGTCGAGGCCCACCGGGGCGGAGGCCGCCGACGGCCCCAGCCGCGTCCTGACCCGGGTGTCGTCGAACCGCCGCCGGTGGGCGAGGTAGGCCGTCATCCCCGGGTAGTAATCCAGCAGCGCCTCCAGCGCCGACGGGGCGTCCGGCCTGGTGGCGACCAGGTCGATCGAGAGCGGGACCAGCCGTTCCAGGAGGGTCACGACCGTCGGTACGGGCACATCCCGGTCATGGACGACGTGATACGTGTCGACCCCGCCCGAGGGCGCCAGGCCGGCCAGCCGCACCATGACCTCGGCCGCGTGCTCCACCTGCAACAGGTTCAGCCGGCCGTGCGGATGCCCCACCGTGCGGACACGGAGCCGGCCGGCCGGGCCGGGGCTCGCGGGGTCGGCGGCACGGCACGCGTCACGCAGGATCCGCTCGATGACCAGCAGCGGATGCGCGGGCAGCTCGGGGTGCGGCGGCAGGTCCGTGACCAGGATGCTCGGCCGCAGGACCAGGGCCGGGCGGCCGTGCTCCCGGGACCACGCGTGTACCAGCAGCTCCGCCTCGTACTTGGACCGTTCGTAGGCGTTCTCGAAGCCGCGGGCATCGTCCAGCTCGTCCTCGTACGCCACTCCGTCCCGCCGGGCACCGGCCACGAACGCGGTGCTCACGTGGTGGACCGCGGGCAGCTGACGGCCCGCGGCCGCCAGCTCCAGTACGTGCCGGGTCCCTTCGACGTTGGTCCGGCGCAGCTCGGGAAGGTCCCCTTCCAGATTGATGCTGCCCGCGCTGTGCCAGATCGCGCCGAGGCCGTCGGCCAGCTTCTGGAACGTCCGTCCGGACAATCCCAGCCGCGGCAGTGCCAGATCGGTCTCCACCACCCGTAACCGATCCGGCAGCCCGGCGGTGAACTCCTCTGACGCGCCCGTCAGTTCGAAGAACCGGCTGATGCGGTGCAGGGCGTTCCCCGAACCCGTGTGGGCCAGGACCGTCACCGACCGGTGGGTGTCGAGCAGACGACGTAACAGGCGCAGTCCGAGAAATCCGGTGGCGCCGGTGAGGGCGACGTGCACGAGTGCGGCTCCAAGGGCAGTGAGAGGGGCGGGCCGCGACCGCGCGCGGAGAACGGGGTGCCGCCGTGGAGGCGAACGGAAGCGGGGGAACGGGACGCCACCGGCCGTCCTGCGACGCGGGGTGTCACTGGCGGTCGCACCGCGCACGGTGCGGCCGGTGCTCGCCGGTCCTCCGACGCCCTCTGTCCCGCCGGGGTTCCTCAGGCCCTCCCTGGGCCCGGTGACCTCCGGCGCACGGCACACAATGTCAGACGGCGGGCGGGGCGCGAGCCCTGATTCCCTCCGCTCACCCGAACGAAGTACGCCGTCCCGTGAACCGTGCGGGGGCGGTCGGAAACCCATCCTCCTTTCGAGGGAACTTGCCGGCGGGGATGCCGGATCGGCCTGCCCCCGCCGGTCTGCCAGGAGTACGGCCGCCGAGGCCGGAGCGGGGCGCGGATGCCGGACGGCTCCGCACCGGACGGGGGTCATCCTGGTGCTCGGCCGGTGCGGACAGCGCTGCGCTGCGGTCGGCCGGGGGCGGGGTGGGCCGCCCGGCGCGGTGGCCTCCTGCCGTACGTCCGCTCGCGTTCCCCGCCCTTCCTGCCGTCAGCGCGCCCGTCCCCGGCCCGAATCGGAGCCCCGAAACCCCATGTCTGTTCCAGAGCAGTCCACCCGGTCCGACCCGTCCGGCCGGCCCGGTCGGTCCGTTCCTTCTCCCCGCCACCCCACCCACTCGGTCGACCGCGCGTTCCTCAGCCTGGAGCGCCGTCGGCCCGACGTCCGCTGGGACGCCGGTGGCGTCGCGTACCTCAGCGGTCCGCCCCCGACCCTGGCGGGCCTCCGCGCGCACGTGGGCTTCCGCCTCCGCGGGCTGCCCCTGCTCACGAGCCGGGTCGAGGGCGGTCGGCGGTCCCGGTGGCAGCCGGACGCGGATTTCGCCGTCGACCGGCATGTGCACGAGGTGGTCGCCGACGGACCCGCCGCGTGGGAATCCGCCCTGCACACCGCGCTCAACGCCCCGTTCGCGCCCGGCGCCTACTGGGGGGTCTGGCTGGTCCACGGCCACGAACCCGACGCGTACGCCCTGTGCTACCGCTTCCATCACGCCTGCCAGGACGGTTCGGCTGCCGCCATGACCTTCCGGGCCGTGCTGGGCGAGGGGGAGCCATCGGCGCGCCCGGTGCCGGGCCGGAGCCGTCGGGCCGGGGTGCCCCGACGGGTGGGTGCGGCTGTCGGGCTGGCCGCGAAGTTCGTGGCCGACTCCTTCGCCGTTCGCGGTCACCGTCCGGGCGCCGCCTTCACCCCCTCCGGGGAACGGCGGCTGTCGCGGGGCCGGGTACCGGCGGACACCCTCCGCCGGATCGGTACCGCGCGTGGCGGCTCGGCCCACGACGTACATCTGGCCGCACTCGCCGGGGCGTTGTCGCTCTGGTCGGCCCGCTCCGGCGTCCCGCTCCCTCGGGTGACGGCTGTGCTGCCCGTCGACGCACGCCGCCCCGACGAGGACCAGACGTGGGGAAACCGCTGCTTCGCCCTGCCGCTGGAGCTGCCGGTGGGGACTGTCTCCGAACACCCGGACGGGTCCCGGGACGGTGACGCGGCCCTGCGGCGACTGGACCATGTCATGGCCGCGACTGGGAAGTTGCGGGGCGAGGCGTGGCGGCAGGCCATCCAGGACCTGGTCCGCTTCATGCCGGGCCGCCCCACCGAGTGGTACCTGCGAAGGATGCTCTCCCCACGCGTCACCAACGTCATGGCCACGTCCATGCCGCTCGCCGAGAAGGGGAGCCTGGGGGAGACACAGGTGACGGGTACCGCCCTGCTGCCCCTGCTCGTGCCCGGACACCTCTTCGGGGTGGGGCTGTCGTTCTTCGGCGACTGGGCCGAGGTGTCCTTCGTCGCCGACCGCGCCCTTCCGCTGGGGGAGCTGCTGCCCGAGCTGTGGGAACAGGCCGTGGCCGAGCTGGAGGGGAGCTCGGCGCCGGTCGGCACCTGAGAGTCCGGGCGGAGCGGATCACACAGCTTCGGACGCCGGAGCGGGACCGGCCACGCCGGACAGGGGCGGGACCGCACCGCGTGCCCGGCGTCTGCCCGCCCGTAGTTCCCGGCGGAGGGCCCTTCGGTAGGAGCGGACGTCGACCTCGATCCCATGACGGTAGGTGGACACGTAGGTCCGGTCGTGGGATCGCCACTCGCGGGCGATCGCCCGCGTCATGTCCGCCGGTGACGGCAGGGCGACCGCTCCTTGGATCAGGTCGGCGATCCATTCCGCCTGCGGTTCGAGCAACGGGAAGGCCTCACCGGCGGGTTGGGCGAGCCCCATGAAGTAGAGCCCGGGAAGCCGGGGCGGCATCGTGCGCAGATAGAGCTCCGTGCGGCCGTCCGGGGCGGCGAAGACGGAGGGGGCCAGGAAGGGGAAGGAGATGGAGTAACCGGTGGCGTACACCACGGCGTCCACGGTTTCGCGGCTGCCGTCCGCGAAGGCCGCCGTGTCCCGGCCGAACGAGCTGACGCCGGGCTTCGGGGTGATCGCGCCCCTGGCCAGCTGGACGAGGAGCTCGTCCGAGGTGGAGGGGTGAGCGGTGAGGGGGCCGCGCTGCGGTTCGGGGAGCCCGTAGTGAGCCGGGGTGCCACGGGTCAGCCGCAGGAGGAGCGCCATCGCCGGCTCCTTGAGGAACCGCGGGAGAACGGACAGCGGGCTCCACACCAAGTGATCCGCCGGCCGGCCGAGCAGCATCTTGGGGAACACGTGCACCGCCTCGCGTGCGGAGAGGAACGTCCGCGCTGCCGTACGGGAGATCTCCGCCGCGATCTCGCACGCGGAGTTGCCCATACCGATCACCAGCACCCGCCGGCCCGCGTACGACTCGGGGGAGCGGTAGTCGTGCGAGTGGACAGCGGGCCCCTCGAAGTCCTCGGACCCGGGCAGGGGAGGGTCCGGGAGACGGGGGTCCCAGTGGTGCCCGTTGGCCACGACCACCTCGCTGTATCGCTGCGTCTCCGCGTCCGTGTCCCCGCGGCGTCGGCGGGCGACCTCCCAGCCGCCGTCGTCCAGGGGCCGCACCGAGGTGACCTCCGTGCCGAGCGCGATGTGGCGGTGCAGACCGAACGACGCGGCGTAGTCCTCCAGGTAGGCGAGGACCTTGCTGTGGTGCGGGAAGACCGGGTAGGTCTCCGGCATGGCCAGCGAGGAGAAGGACATGCTCTCCTTCGAGATGTTCGTGTGCAGCGACGCGTACACCCCCGACATGCCGTTGTCGTTGCCGTACCGCCAGAGCCCGCCGATGCCCGAACCGGCCTCGAAGCAGTCGAAGGGAACGCCGCGCGAGGCGAGGACCTTGCTCGCGGCCAGGCCGGACGGGCCTGCTCCGATCACGCACGTTCTCCGCATGGTTGACCGACCTTCCCTCGTGAGCGCGCGACGTCACCGGTGCGCGCGTGGACCGCGGGCACCGGCCCCGGTCACGCTAGCCACACCGCGGCCCCGGGGCCGCGCTTCGGGGCGAGACATGATCGCGTGAGTGACACGTCGTGTACGGGATTGACGCCAGGGAGCGGGCGCGCTTCCGGCGCCGTTTCCGCTGCTGTGCTCGCTCGTTGGGCAGGAGCGGTCCGGTCACGCCGCCGAGCGGCCGACCGGAGGACCCCGCAGAGCGGAAGGCGCGGACCGGTTCCGCGGCCCTCAGGAAGACCTGGTACGACGGAGCAAGGCGATGGACGTCAGAGATGTGCACCACTCCTACCGGCAGCACGCCGTTCTCCGGGGCGTCGACCTTCGGCTACGGCCCGGCGTCCTCGCCGGGATCGTCGGGGAGAACGGCGCGGGCAAGACGACCCTGCTGAAGATCCTCTCCGGTGAACTCGCCCCGGACCGCGGTTCGGTGCGGCACGACGGCAGGTTCGGCTACTGCCCGCAGACCGTGGTGCTGAACGACTCCTTCACCGTCCGCCAGCACCTCGACTTCTTCAAGAGGGCGTTCGGGCTCGCGGACCTGCGGCGGGCCGAGGAGGTGATGGAGGTCCTGGCCTTCACCGAGTACCTCGACCGGCGTGCGGGTCTGCTCAGCGGGGGCTCGCGACAGAAGCTGAACCTGACCCTGGCGCTCATGCACGATCCGGACGTACTCCTGCTGGACGAGCCCTACCAGGGGTTCGACTGGGAGACGTATCTGCGCTTCTGGGATCTGGCGACGAAGCTGCGCGACGCCGGGCACTCGGTGCTGGTCGTCTCGCACCTGGCGTACGACGTCGACCGGCTGGACCTGTTGTGGCGCCTGGAGGGCGGGCGCCTCCACCAGCAGGAACGGCGTGCGGAGGCGGCGGCATGAGGCGGCACTGGTCCCTGTTCGCCACGGCGTCCCGGTACGCGCTGATCGGCCATGCCCGCAACCACTTCGCGATGCTGCTGGTGGTCGTGTACATCCCCGTGTGGATCGGCCTGGCCTATGTGACCATCCCCGACCGGCCGGCACCCTTCCGGCTGCGGGCCACCGGCGAGATCCTCTCCCCGCCCGGCAACCACCTCACCCAGATCACCGGCGCGCTGAACGCGGTCACCCTCATCGCCGGGTTCATGATGTTCGCCGCCACCTTCACGGGCGGCGCTTTCGACCGCCGCCTGGCCATGGCGGGCTACCCGCGGTATCACCTCGTCCTCGCCAAGCTCTCCGCGCTCACGCTGGTCTGCGCCGCCATCGCCGCGTACGCCACGGCCGCCGTCGGATGCGCCTGGCCGCCGCGGCAGCCCCTCGTGCTGGCGGCCGCCCTGTTCTGCGCCGCCCTGACCTACGGCGCGCTCGGCGTCGTCTTCGGATCGGTACTCCGCCGGGAGGTGGAGGGGATGTTCGCCATCCTGATGATCAGCATCCTCGACGTCGCCCTGCAGAACCCGCTCTCCAGCTCCGGGTCGGACAGCGCCGTCGTGCGCTTCCTGCCGACGTACGGGGCCGTGCAGGCCAGCATGTCCGCGGCCTTCTCCGACGCATCGGCCGCCCAGGGCCTCGTGATCCAGTTCCTCTGGCTCATCGGCGCCGCGTGCGCCGGGTTCCTGGTCTTCCGCCGCCGCACCCGAAACGCGCTCCGACCGGAACGCAAGCCACGGGTTCCGGCTGCCTCCGGGCGCGGGACGGCGCAGGGCACCGAAGGAGCGCTGCCCCCGGCGGAGCCCGGCCCGTCCGCGGAGCGCGTACGGCCCACATGATCCGCCGGACCACCGGCCGTTCCGCGAGTCCTCGCTCCTCGCACGGACGGCCGACGGCCCTGTGTGCCAACGGCCGTCCCGCCGGCAGAAGCCGTGACCTGGGGAAGACGGTGATCGTTCTGTAGCCGTCGGGCGCTGACGCGGTGCCCGGACCGACCCGCCCTTCCGTGCAAGGAGCACCACCCCATGACTCTTTCGCGTACCGTCCAGCGCACCGTCCTCACCGCGGCTCTCCTGGCCGGCTCAGCACTGGCCGTTCCCGCCACCGCACACGCGGCCCCGCTGCCCCCGGCGTGTCAGGATGCGCTGCTCACAACCCTCGACAAGTTCCCCGTCGCGAACTTCACGGTCCCCGACAAGGTCCAGAACACCATGCTGGTCGAGGTCATGGGACTGAGCGAGGACGACCAGAAGGCCCTCACCGAGGTGGCGTGCGCGGCCTGGAACACCTGGGCGACCGACAACGGCCAGGCGGTCGCCACGGACCTGGACACCCGCTACCGCAACGCTGCCGGCCCCGCGTGCAACAAGTTCGCCAAGTCCTCCATCGCGACGATCAAGAAGTACTCCCCGAACGTACCCGCCGCGACAAGGGAGTTGGAGAAGCTGGCCAAGAAGGTCTGGAAGAACTCCATGACGAAACTGGCCACGGAGGCCACCAACGCCGACTGCCGTGCGGCCTACGACGGGGTGAAGGCCGGCTGGTAGCGGAACACCGGGCGGCCGGCGCTGCGAGGCCGGCCTGTTTCCGGTGCTTGAGCGGACAGCGGACCGGCCCGTGGCCCTCCCCCGTGTCAGGGGCCGAGCAGCCCTGCGGTTTTCCACAGGGAGAGAGCTGCGGACAACCCCGGGAGTTCGAGGGAAACCCGCAATCCGGCGTTGATCCGGGCTTTCCACGGTGATGAACAGAGCGCGGCAGGCAGCCCGCGCCACCGTCCCCGTGACCCGGGAGCTCTCATGGACCTCATCGCCCTCGCTCTTCCCCAGGCGCCCGCCGACGGCATCGCGGGCTGGGCGGCCGACCTCGTGGACACGTGGGGCGGCCCCGGCGCCGGTCTCGCCATCGCCCTGGAGAACCTGTTCCCGCCGCTGCCGAGCGAGGTGATGCTGCCCCGCACCGGCTTCGCGGCCGGCCAGGGCGTGATCAGCCTGGCGTCCGCGCTGTTCTGGACCACGCTCGGCTCGGTGGTCGGCGCGGCTGTCCTCTACTGGATCGGGCTGCTGTTCGGCCGCGAGCGCATGTACGCCATCTGGGGCAGGCTGCCGCTGGTCAGGACGTCGGACCTGGAGCGGACGGAGGCGTGGTTCGGGAAGCACGGCACGAAGGCGGTCCTCTTCGGGCGCATGGTGCCGATCTTCCGCAGCCTCATCTCGGTGCCCGCCGGGCTGGAACGCATGTCCATGCCGCTCTTCCTGCTGCTGATTGCTCTGGGCAGCCTCATCTGGAACTCGGTCCTCGTCATGGCGGGGTACTGGCTCGGTGACCAGTGGGACACCGTCGAGACGTACGTCGGTGTGCTGGGCAAGGCCGTCCTGGTCCTGGTCGTCCTCGCCCTGGTGCTGTACGTGGCGGTCAGGGCCCGCTCGCGCAACTCCACCGCTCAGCACAGGCGTTCCTCGTGAGCGGCCACGCTCCGTCCCCGTTCCCCCTGGCAGCGCTTTGCCCGGCTGCGCGGCCTGGGTAGGCTCCCCGACGGACCGTGCAGGGGGATGCGGCGGATGCCACTGGTCACGACCTACCCTCCGCGCCGGGTCCCGCGCCCGGCGAGGCGGCGCGGGCGCCCATGGCGCTCCCGCGCCGGGCCGCCGGGCTGCTGGGCCGTGCTGCTGGGCCGTGACCGCCGGGGCCGTACGCCCGAGCAGGCCGACGCGCTCCTGCTCCAGGCGCACAAGGAATCGCGGGAGGTCCTGACCGAACTTCGGGAGGTGGCCTGGCGCGTCCACCCGACCGCGCTCGACAACCTGGGCCTCCAGAAGGCGCTGGGCGGTGTCTCCGAGCGGTGCGGCATCCCCGTCCGGATGGCTCTCCACTGACCGGGAGGCTGCCCCGGTCAGTGGAGACGGCAGCCTACTTCGTGGTCTCCGAAGCGGTGACGAACGCGGCCAAGCACTCGACGGCGAGCGCGATCTCCGTAGACGTCCGCCAGTACCCGGACCTCCTCGTCGTCCAGGTCGAGGACAACGGTGTCGGGGGTGCGGACATGGCGGGCAGCGGGCTCAACGGGCCGGCCGGCCGGGTCGACGCGCTCGACGGACGCCTCCATGTCCACAGCCCCTCCGGGGCCCCGCCACGATCATCGCGGAGCTGCCGTGCGCGTAATGCTGGCCGAGGACTCGACCCTCCTGCGGGAAGGGCTCGTCCGCCTGCTCATCGAGGAGGGCCACGACGTACGCGCGGCGGTGGGCGACGCGGAGACCCTGCTGCGGAGGGTCGGGGAGGAGCCCCCGGAGATCGTCGTGCCGGACATCCGGATGCCGCCCACCCACACGGACGAGGGGCTGCGCGCGGCGATCGAGGTGCGCAAGCACCGGCCGGACATCGGCGTCCTCGTGCTCTCCCAGCACATCGAGCGCAACCACGCCGCCCAGCTTCTGTCCGAGAACGCCGAACGCGTGGGCTACCTGCTCAAGGACCGGGTGGCGCAGGTGGAGGAGTTCCTCGACGCGCTGGAGCGTATCCACGCCGGCGGCGTTGCCATCGACCCGGAAGTGCTCCGCCAGTTGGTGTTCCGCACCGCACACGTCGACCCGCTCGCGCGTCTGACCCCGCGCGAGCGCGGTGTCATCGAGGAACTGGTGCAGGGATACACCAACGCCGCCATCTCCGAGAAGCTGCGCATCTCGACGAGCGCGGTCGAGAAGAACCTCAACACCGTCTTCGACAAGCTCGACCTCCCCCGGACCACCGCCTACAACCGCCGCATCCTCGCCGTACTGCGCTATCTGGAGTCCTAGAAGAGCAGGTCGGGCGGGGCGCGGCGGCAGCCGTCTGTCAGATGTCCTGGAAGGGACCGGCGAGGCCGTGACCTGCCGGCCTTGGCGGGTGGGCCGATCACCCTGCGCCTATGGTCCCTGCTGGCTGGGCCTGCGTCGCGCCCGGTGCGCCGGCGCGGCTTGTCGGTGGAGACCACCTGCTCGCTTAGCCCCGGTCGGCGCCGATCCGCGACCCGCAGTAGAAATCTGACGATCTCACGTCCCGGATCGGACACGGGTGACCTTGGGCCGAGAATCCGTCTACCAGGAGCTTCGCCGTTCCGTGCAGCTTTCACTCATCAACATGTCCCCACCGCAGCCAGGTTGCCTTCGGCGTCGTGAGTGCGCCGATTTTGGCGATGTTCATGGCCATTCGCCAGAGGTCACCACGGCTGCCGATGGCGGGCCGCGCGCAGGTCCTGGCGGCCACCTACATGACGACCTGTCAGTAAATTCGTGGCCGTCGTGTCCAACCTGATGGGGGGCCACCCCCGTCTCTAAGGCGAGCCGTTGAACGGTATGGGTGGGACGCCGGGGTTACCGGCGTCGCTGACGGCTCCTGCCCGATTCCAAATATCAGGAGTTCAAGTGGAGTTACGCGCAAGATCCTTTCGTTCGGCCGTGGCCGCGGGAGCGGTTTCCACGGCCCTTCTGCTGGCTGGCCTCCCGGGCGGTGCGGCCCAGGCCGCGCCGTCCGGTGAGCAGCCCGACGGAAGTTTCAGGACGCTGTCCGAGGGCGTGAGCGGCGTCGGCAAGGACCGGGAAGTCAAGACGGTGACATTGGTCACCGGCGACCGGGTCCGGCTGGACGGGGCCGGCAAGGTCGCCGGGGTGGAGCGGGCGAAGGGCCGGGAGCGGATGCCGTTCTCGATCCGGACGGTCGGGGGTCACACCCACGTAGTGCCAGGTGATGCGCAGTTGCTGCTGGCGCAAGGCAAGCTGGACGTCAGGCTTTTCGACGTGACCCAGTTGCTGGCGGACGGCTACGACGACGCCGGCCGCTCCGATCTGCCGCTGATCGTCACGTTCCGGGGCAAGAAGGCGCCCTCGATGAGTGCGTTCACCGGGGCCGGTGCGCGGGTCGGCCGGGCCCTTCCGGTAGTCAACGGCCGTGCGATGCGTCCCGTGAAGAAGCGCGGCACCGAGTTCTGGGACGCCGTGACCGACTCCGGCGCCGCCCGCGACGGTGACGGATCGGCGGAGTTCACCGACTCCGCCGCTGTCGAGAAACTGTGGCTGGACGGCAGGCGCAAGGCCAGCCTCGACAAGAGCGTCCCGCAGATCGGTGCGCCGACGGCCTGGGCCGCCGGGTTCGACGGCACCGGCACCAAGGTCGCCGTACTGGACACCGGGATCGACACCACGCACCCCGACCTGGCGGGCAAAGTGATCGAGGAGCGGGACTTCTCCGACTCCTCCTCCGGCACTGCTGACAAGTTCGGCCACGGCACCCATGTGGCATCCATCACGGCTGGTACGGGAGCCAGGTCGGACGGCAAGTTCAAGGGCGTCGCCCCGGGTGCGAAGCTCCTGAACGGCAAGGTCCTGGACGACACCGGCTACGGTTCGGACTCCGGCATCATCGCGGGCATGGAGTGGGCGGTGGCGCAGGGCGCCGATGTCGTCAACCTCAGCCTCGGTGGCACCGACACGCCCGGCATCGACCCGCTGGAGGAGACGGTCAACCGGCTCTCCGCCGAGTCTGACACGCTCTTCGTCATCGCGGCCGGCAACGAGGGTATGGGCGGCGAGGGAACCGTCGGTTCGCCCGGCAGCGCCGATGCAGCGCTTACCGTGGGCGCGGTCGACAAGTCCGACCAGCTCGCCGATTTCTCCAGCCGTGGCCCCCGCGTCGGCGACAGCGGGGTCAAGCCCGACCTGACTGCGCCCGGTGTCGCCATCACGGCCGCCGCGGCCGCCGGCAGTGTCCTGGAGGACGAAGTCCCCTCCGACATACCCGGCTACCTCACCATCGACGGCACCTCCATGGCGACGCCGCATGTCGCGGGCGCCGCTGCCCTCCTGGCCCAGCAGCATCCCGACTGGACGGGGGAGCGGCTCAAGGCGGTCCTCACCGGTTCCGCGAAGCCGGGCTCGTACAGTTCCTTCCAGCAGGGCACCGGCCGCACCGACCTGGTCCGTGCGATCGAGCAGAGCGTCGTCACCGAGCAGAAGCCGATCGACTTCGGCAAGCAGCAGTGGCCGCACACCGACGACAAGCCGGTGACCAAGAAGCTGACCTACCGCAACCTCGGTGCGGAGCCGGTCACCCTGGACCTGTCCGTCGAGGCGCTCTCGGTCGACGGCAAGCCCGCGGCCGAGGGCATGTTCGCCGTGTCGCCGCCGCAACTCACCGTCCCGGCGGGTGGCGAGGCGACCGCCGACGTGACGGCGGACACCCGCGCCGGTAGTGCCGACGGCGCCTTCGGCGGCTCGGTGGAAGCCATCTCGAAGGACGGCAAGGTCCAGGTGCGTTCCGCCGTCGGCGTTGAGCGCGAGATCGAGTCGTACGACCTGACGCTGAAGCACATCGACGAGAACGGCAAGCCGACCGGCGACGCCGTCACCGAGGTCGTGAGCCTCGACAACAACTTCTACGAGACCTACGCCGCCGAGGAGGACGGCGAGCTCACGGTCCGGCTGCCCAAGGGCGACTACAGCCTCGACGGGCTGATCCACCCGTCGGACGAGTCCACCACCCACGCCGTACTGGTGCAGCCGAAGCTGAGCCTGGACAAGGACGCCAGCGTCAGCGTCGACGCCCGGAAGGCACGGCCGGTGGACATCACCGTGCCCGACGCCGCGGCCAAGAACACCACAGCCATGCTGAACTACACCTACGCACGGGCCGAGGGGCAGCACGAGGGCCGGTTGGAATACCACGCGCCCACCTTCGAGGGCGTGAGGTTCGGGCAGCTCGGGCCCGACCTGCCCGCGGACAGGACATCCACCCTGTTCGCCGGTGACTGGACACGAGAGGGCGACGAGGGCCGGCCGGTCACCTACCACCTGGGCTGGAACCGCAGCGGCCGGCTGGGCGGCTTCGCCGCCGAGGTCGAGCAGGATCAGCTCGCCAAGGTCGACCTCCTGGCGGGCACACCCGCCGACGGCCGGACGGGCCAGTTCGAGGTGTCTCCCCACACAGCCGGCGGGGGCCTGGTCGTGGGCCTCAACAACCAGACGGGAGCCCTGCCGTTGCGTACCAGCGAGTACATCCTCGACAACGGCGTCAAGTGGTCCCTGCGTATGTGGCAGACCACGGGCGAGGGCCGCGAGACGCGCTCCGAGCAGTTTCTGATGAGAATGCCGAGGACTTGGCAGGGCGGACAGAACTACACCGAGCGGTTCAACGTCGGCGTCTTCGGCCCGACCCTGAACGGCCCCACGGACCCCGGACCGGAGGTTCTGTACCCCGGTATCGGGCGGTACGGCAATGTCATCAGGGCCTACCTGCCGCTGTTCGGCGACGGCGCAGGCCACTGGGGCATCTCCGACACCACTACGGGGAAGAGCACGCTCCTGGCGGACGGCAAGGAGATCGCCGACAACTTCGAGACTTCGCCGACCGACGGCGTCACTGAGTACACCGTTCCCGCCAAGGCCAGCACGTACAAGCTGACCGTGGAAAACTCCCGTGATCCCGCGGTGTATCCGGTCAGCACCCGCGTCAAGGCGGAGTGGACCTTCCGCTCCGCCACGACCTCAGAGGACGACTTCACCAAGGTGCCGCTGTCGGTGATCCGCTTCTCTCCGGAACTGAGCCTGTCCAGCACGGCGAAGGCGGGCAAGCAGTTCGCGGTTCCCTTCACCGTCGAGGGCGCGGCAGCCGGCAAGCTTCCCGCGAAGCTCGCCTTCGAAGTCTCCTACGACGAGGGCGCCACCTGGCAGCCCACCCGTGCCGTCCACGGCACGCACCTGTCACTGAAGCACCCGGCGGAGGCGGGCTCCGTCTCCCTGCGAGCCAAGATGACCGACCGCGCCGGCAACACCCTGGTCCAGACGATCGACCGCGCCTACAACACCACCCGGTAACCCGGTAACCCGGAACCGGTAGATCCGGACCTTGCACTCGGCTGCGCCCGGGGTGGCGTCACCACCCCGGGCGCAGACGCGCGTCGGGGACGCCCTCGACTCCAAGGTCCCCGACAGAGTCACTCATTGGGCCGGAGGCACGACGGCGACTGTGCCTTTCCTGCAACGCGCGGCCACCCGGCGCCTCCGTAGGACCCGCCCCTCGAAATGCATCGGAGCCCTGGTACCAAGGGCGCCGGGCCTTCGCTGCACTGCTACACCATTCACGGGCCCTGATCCCGCGCCGGCGGGGCGTACTGCTGACGCTGCGGACCACTGGCGAGCTCTCATAGCGCCACTACGGCAGTCCCGTGGCCCGTCCTGTGTCTGCTCCGGCTTACGGACCCCACTGCCGAATCTCTCGGCACGCACGCCGCAACTGACGCCGTTTACCGAGGGAGGACTGGTACTGCGGACTGCGGTACTACTTGTAACCGCCGTCGACGGGTACGCCGGAAGGTGTCGGCGGCGGAGGGAGTGTCATGAATCAGGTGTGGATCTCCCCGAAGGAGTGAGCCTGATGAGTACGACGACTGGTCACCTGATCGAGACCGTGGACGGTGTGTCG
>NZ_JBIVTZ010000029.1:0-73223 GCF_044756945.1 Streptomyces sp. NPDC091387
TACCCGGGTGAACACGCCATTTCCGAGGAGACGCCCCGGAGGGGCACCACCCCCCACCCACCGGGAAAGCGCCCCCTGCGGGGGCACCCGCACAATCAAGCCCGTCCGGCGATTGAGGACAAAAACCCGCGCCCCGGTCACCGCGTCGCGAACCGCTCCCGCAGCCGGTACTTCAGTACCTTCCGCAGGGTCTCGTTGCGGGGGAGGGCGTCCACCACCTCCAGTTGTTCCGGGAGCTTGTGGACGGACAGGCCCTCGCCGCGCAGGTAGGCCGTCAGTTCGGGGAGGGTGAGCGCGGCGGCGTCCGGCGGCTGTTCGATCACCGCGCAGACGCGTTCGCCGCGTTCCTCGTCCGGGAGGCCAATCACCGCCGCGTCGCCCACGCCGGGGTGGCGGGCGAGGAGGTCCTCCACCTCCTTCGCCGAGATGTTCTCGCCCTTGCGGATGATGATGTCCTTCAGCCGCCCCGTGAGCACCAGGTGCCCGCTCGGCCCGACGTGGCCGACATCGCCCGTGCGCAGGAACCCCTCGGCGTCGAAGGGGCTGGGGGAGGCCAGGTAGCCCTTGCAGACCGCCTCGCCCCGCAGCCGTACCTCGCCGTCCGTGTCGTACGGCAGCGGCTTGCCGTCCTCGTCGGTGATCCGGATCTCCATGCCCTCGGGCGGCCGCCCCTCCGTCTCGGCGAGGTGCTCCACGGTGTCGTCCGGGGCGCCCATCGTGATCATGGGGACCTCGGTCATGCCGTACCCGTGGGTGAGCTGGACGCCCATCTCGCGGACCACCGCGTGGTAGATCTCCGGGGGCTTCGGGGCGCCTCCGCCCGCCAGCAGCCGGAGCGTGGGGATCAGCGGGCGGGTCGGGTCCTTGCGCTGCTCCGTCAGGAACATCGAGTAGAACGCGGTGGAGCCGCCCGCGACCGTCACCCCGTGACGCCGGTAGCCCGCCAGCGCGTCCGGCATCGCGAAGTGCTCGAACAGCACTGCCGGGAAGCCGTACAGCAGCAGCATGACCGAGTAGTCGGGGCCGGCGACGTGGGCGAACGGGAAGGCCATCGAGCCGACGTCGGCCGCCGTCAGGCGCAGCGCGTGGGCCAGGCAGGAGCCGGCCGCGATCAGGCTGCGGTCGGTGTGCAGGACGCCCTTCGGGTCGGAGGTGGTGCCCGAGGTCCAGTAGATCCAGCGCACCGACGTGCCCTCCGCGGGCGGCGGGGGCAGGATCGCCGGATCGCCGTCCGGGAGGCTCTCGTACGCCTTGAAGACCTGCGGCGGGCGGTCGAGGTCCGCTGACAGGCGGCCGGCCATCGCGGTGTGGTCGAAGCCGCGCCAGGTGCCGGGCACGGCGAGGTACTCGGCCTTCGACTCGCGCAGCGCGAAGCCGACCTCGCGGTCGCGGTAGAAGGGGATGAGGGGCGTCTGCACCGCCCCGATCCGGGCCAGCGCGAAGGACAGCAGCGCCGTCTCCAGCCGGGTCGGCAGCTGCCAGGCGACGACGGTGCCGGGGCGTATCCCCATGGCGTACAGCCCGGCGGCCACCCGCTCGCCGCGGTCCCGCAGCTCGCCGAAGGTGAGCGTGCGGTCGTCCTGGATCAGGAAGGGCAGGTCGGGCGTCAGGGCGGCCCGGCGTTCGATGAGCTCCCAGAAGGTGCCCGATGATCCCAGGGCATGTGCGGTCTCGTTCACGGCGAACCCCTCACAGCTGACGGGTAGTCAGATCGTGCGGAGAGCGTAGAGCGCTGTGCCTTGTCGGTCCAGGGGTGCGGGGCTAGCCTGAGGGCGAAGTGAATCTGACGGGTCATCAGAAAAGCGTGCGCCGAAGGGGACACCATGACGGAACTGCCTCGGATCGTCAGCGTCGACGACCATGTGATCGAGCCGCCGCACCTGTTCTCGACCTGGCTGCCGGCCAAGTACCGGGAGCGCGGACCGCAGCCGCTGACCGCGGGCATCGGTGAGCTGGCCTACACCGGCGGCAAGTACGTCATCACGATGGATCCCGACGGCCCGCCCACCGACTGGTGGATCTACGAGGACCTCAAGTTCCCGTACAAGCGGAACATCGCCGCCGTGGGGTTCGACCGCGACGACATGACGCTGGAGGGGATCACCCGGGCGGAGATGCGGCGCGGCTGCTGGGACCCGGCCGAGCGGCTGAAGGACATGGACCTCAACCACGTCGAGGCGAGCCTCTGCTTCCCCACCTTCCCGCGGTTCTGCGGGCAGACCTTCGCGGAGGCGCACGACAAGGAGGTCGCGCTCGCGTGCGTCCGCGCCTACAACGACTGGATGGTGGAGGAGTGGTGCGGTGACAGCGGCGGCCGGCTGATCCCGCTCTGCATCATCCCGCTCTGGGACATCGACCTGGCGGTCGCGGAGATCAGGCGGAACGCGGCGCGCGGGGTGCGGGCGGTGACGTTCTCGGAGATCCCGACCCACCTGGGGCTGCCGTCGATCCACACCGGTTACTGGGACCCGTTCTTCGCCGTCTGCCAGGAGACCGGCACGGTCGTGAACATGCACATCGGGTCCAGTTCGCAGATGCCCGCCGCGTCCCCCGACGCCCCGCCCGCCGTGCAGGCCTCGCTCTCCTTCAACAACGCCATGGCCTCGATGATGGACTTCCTGTTCAGCGGGGTGCTGGTGAAGTTCCCGACGCTCAAGCTCGCCTACAGCGAAGGCCAGATGGGCTGGATCCCGTACGCCCTGGAGCGCGCCGACGACGTCTGGGAGGAGCACCGCGCCTGGGGCGGGGTGCGCGATCTGATCCCCGAGCCGCCGTCGTCGTACTACTACCGGCAGATGTTCTGCTGCTTCTTCCGCGACAAGCACGGCGTCGCCTCCCTCGACGTCGTCGGCCGGGACAACGCCACCTTCGAGACCGACTACCCGCACGTCGACTCGACCTTCCCGCACACCAAGGAGGTCGCCCTCGACCACGTCAAGGGACTGGACGACGAGACCGTCTACAAACTGATGCGCGGGAACGCGATCCGGATGCTCGGCCTGGACCTCGACAAGTAGGCGCGCGGTGGACCTCTCGTACACGGATGAGGAGGAGGAGTTCCGGGCCCGGCTGCGGGAGTGGCTGGCCTCGGTGCTCCCCGGGCTGCCGGGGAAACCCGACCCCGGCGACTGGCCGGGACGGCGGGCGTACGACACCGGCTGGCAGCGGCTGCTGTACGACGCCGGCTACGCGGGCCTGCACTGGCCCGCCGACGCGGGCGGCCGGGGCGCCACCCCCACCCAGCACCTGATCTTCCTGGAGGAGACGGAGCGGGCCGGTGCGCCCTACGTCGGGGCGAACTTCGTCGGGCTGCTGCACGCCGGCCCCACCGTCGCCGCCGAGGGCACCGCCGCCCAGCGGGCCCGCTGGCTGCCGCCGGTGCTGCGCGGCGACGAGATCTGGTGCCAGGGGTTCAGCGAACCGGACGCGGGCTCCGACCTGGCCTCGCTGCGGACCCGTGCGGTGCGCGACGGCGACGACTACGTGGTCAGCGGGCAGAAGATCTGGACCTCGCACGCGGAGGTCGCGGACTGGTGCGAGCTGCTCGTGCGGACGGATCCGGCGGCGCCCAGGCACCGGGGCATCAGCTGGCTGGCGATGCGCATGGACGCCCCCGGTGTCACCGTCCGGCCGCTGCGCACACTCGCCGGATCGACGGAGTTCGCCGAGATGTTCCTCGACGAGGTGCGGGTGCCCGTCTCGCACCGCGTCGGCGAGGAGAACGACGGCTGGCGGGTCACCATGGTCACGCTCTCCTTCGAGCGCGGCACGGCCTTCGTCGGCGAGGTCGTCGCCTGCCGCCGCACCCTGGACGCCCTGGCGGCGGAGGCGCGGCGCAGCGGGCGGTGGGACGACGCGGTGCTGCGCCGGAGGCTGGGCAGGCTGAACGCCGAGTTCCGGGCGCTGTGGCGGCTCACCCAGTGGAACGTCAGCGAGGCGCAGGGCACCGGCGGCGTGCCCGGCACCGGCGGCTCGGTCTTCAAGCTGCGCTACTCGCACGCCCGCCAGGAGCTGTACGAGGCGGCGGCCGAGGTGCTCGGCGCGGGCGACGCCCTCGACCTGGACCGGGAATGGGTGCTGGACCGGCTCTCCTCGCTCTCGTACACGATCGCGGCCGGTACCTCGCAGATCCAGCGGAACATCGTCGCCGAGCGGATTCTCGGCCTGCCGAAGGGGCGGTGAGCGGACAGTGGACTTCCGGCTCTCGGAGGACCAGCGGGCCCTGCGGACGGGGATACGGGAACTGCTCGCCGGCCGGTTCGGCAGGGACCGGATGCGGGCCGCGCTCGACGGCGGCGGGGGTGTCGGCCGTGAGCTGTGGCGGGAGCTCGGCGCGGCCGGTCTCTTCGCGCTGCGGCTGCCGGGAACGGCGGGCGGTGTCGGGCTCGGCCTCCCCGAGTCCGTACTGATGTTCGATGAGATCGGCCGGGTCCTGCTGCCGGGCCCCCTGGCCGCCACCCAGCTGGCCGCGGGCGCGGTGAAGGGGGCGGCGGAGGGCGAGGCCGTGGTGGCGCTGGCGGAGGCCGGGCGGCCGGTGGGCCACCTCGCCGACGCCGACGCGCTGCTGGTCCTGGACGGGGACCGGGCCCGGGTGCTGACCGGCGGGGCCCTCCGGCAGGTCGTACGGGAGGCCCGGCCCGTGCGGTCGCTGGACCCCGGCACCCCCCTGTGGCGAGTGCCGGACCTGGCCGCGCACGACGGCGAACCGCTGCCGGACGGGGCGCGGCTGCGCCGCGAGGGCGCCCTGCTGGCCGCCGCCGAACAGCTCGGCAGCGCGGCCAGGAGCCTGGAGTCGGCGGTTCAACACGCCGGTGAACGTGAACAGTTCGGAGCGCCGATCGGGTCCTTCCAGGCGGTCAAGCATCTGTGCGCCGGAATGCTCGTGCGCGCGGAGACGGCCCGTACCGCCGTCTACGCGGCCGCCGTGACGGCGGACCCGGTGGAGATCGCCGGGGCCAAGCTGCTCGCCGACGAGGCGGCCGTCGGCAACGCCCGCGACTGCCTCCAGGTGCACGGCGGTATGGGCTTCACCTGGGAGGCGGACGTCCATCTGCACCTCAAGCGGGCCTGGCTGCGGTCCGGGCAGTGGCTGACGGCGGCGGACGCGGAGGAGGCGCTGGCCGCCGATCTGGCCTGAACCGGAGTGAACGGGCGGCCGGTGCGTGCGCGGGACGCTACGACCCCCTGAGGTTCACGCTGCGGAGTGACGCAGTGCAGTCGGTATGCACCGATACCGGCTTGTGTCCTATGCGTGATTCGTCACGGGGTGGAGTCGGCGCCGCGCTCGGGTACGCTCCGTTGGATGCGAGTGGTTCTGGAACCTGGCGATCCGGATGTGGCCTGTACGGCTGCTCCGGTCCGCGAGAGGTGCCCTGCTCGCGGTCCACACGGAGGGGCCGGACCTGCCGGGGAAGCGATTCCCGGGGTTTTCATGGTTTCCGGACGCCTCTGTTCGACTCTCCGCAACGTGCGTCGCACAGTATGCACTACGCGTACTCCTTCGCGCTGGAATATGCCCGAAGCGCTTGTTGCGGTGACTGTACGTCAACCATGCTGTCTCGTAGGGGAATCACGTTCCGTGACCCTGAGGAGGCGCGAGGCGATGTGTCCGCCGGTTCGGATGGTGTGAGCGGTGCAGGTGCTTCAGGTTCAGCTGGAGGTCGGGGCCGACCCCGCAGAGGTCGGGCGGGCCCGCAGATGGGCGCGTTCGCGGCTGGTCGGGTCCGGGATACGGGACGACGAGCCACTCGCCGAGACGCTCATCCTGCTGATCTCGGAGCTGGTCACCAACGCGGTCGTGCACACCGGCTGTCCGGCCGTGCTGCGCATGCTGTTCGGCTCGACGGGAGCGCCGGGCGACGCCGGGACCGTACGGGTCGAGGTGGCCGACGCCAGCTGCCGCCCGCCGCAGCAGCGGCACGCGGAGGGCGAGGACACCGGCGGCCGGGGCCTGGAGCTGGTCGACGGCCTGGCCGACCGCTGGGGCTGGCAGCCGGAGGGCGCCGGCAAGCGCATCTGGTGCGAGGTGGACCGGGGCATCCCGCTGATCCAGGTGCAGATGCAGCCCTGCGCCCAGGGCGCGGGCGCGCACGGCGGCGTGCAGGGCCCCGTGCAGGGCCCCGTGCCGTGCGACACCGGCGGCGGCTGTGACGCCGCCGCGCGTGAGGTGGGCGCCGCGTACGAGGCGTCGCACGCGGTCACCCATCGCGCGTAGGTCCGTCAGGAGCGCCGTTTTCCGTCGGTGCGGGGAACGGTCCCGCGCCGGCTCGGCACCGAGGCGGCCCGGCTCCTCAGAAGACCGCGACCGGGGCGACCGGTGTGCCGGTGGCGCCGACGAAGGGCTCCGGCATGGCGGAGAGCAGGAAGCCGTAGCGGCCCGACTCCGCGCAGGCCGTGGACAACGCCTCCAGATTCCAGTTCTGGCCCTGCAGCATCCCCATCTCGACCAGGTCCAGGGCGTGCACCCCCAGCCACAGGTCCTCGATCTCCGGCGGGAAGATCTCGAAGGTCAGCGTGTCATTGGCGACCGCGGCCACGTCCCGGGCGCGGAACCACTCGGGCGTCCGGATCGACAGGCCCGGTGACGGGTAGCCGTACCCGTTCTTGTCCCCGGCCAGATAGACCTGCACCTGCCCGGTCCGTACGAGCACGATGTCGCCGGCCCGCACCCGGACCCCGGCCAGCTCCTCGGCCGCGTCCAGGTCCTCGGGGGTGACGGCGTGGCCGCCGGGCAGCCGGTCCACCCCGTGGGCGCGGGCCACGTCGAGCAGCACCCCGCGCGAGACGATGTGTGTGGCCTTGTCGATGCCGCTGAACCGCGCGCCGCCGTGCGCGGTGATGGTGTCGGCCGGGCGGCCGTTGTAGATCTTCCCCGAGTGCGAGACATGGGTGAGGGCGTCCCAGTGGGTGGCGGTCTGGAGGCTCAGGACCGCGCTGTCGTCGCTGGTGGCGACGGTGCCGGGGCCGAACAGCTCCTGGTTGATCTGGACCATGGTGTGCAGCGGGTTGATCCGCCCCTGGATCAGCCCGCTCTGCACGCCGTCCTGCTGGAGGGGGAGCGCGAGCGGGATCCGCAGCCCGGTACGGACGGTGGCCGCCGCCTCCCGTACGACCTCGTCGGTGATGAGGTTGAGCGTCCCGATCTCGTCGTCCGCGCCCCAGCGGCCCCAGTTGTTCACGCGCTTGGCGATGTCGTGGAACTCGTCCGGCAGTGACATGGAGCCTCCTGGGGCTTGTGCCAGTGGACCTGATGACCCATAGAATCTAACGGTCCGTCAGAAACCGCGGGAAGGGGCCGGGCATGGGGAACTTCTTGGCAGGCAAAGTGGTGGCCGTCACGGGTGCCGGGCGCGGCATCGGGCGGGCCGTCGCGCTCGCCGCCGCGGCCGAGGGGGCGAGAGTCGTGGTCAACGACTACGGCGTCTCCATCGAGGGCGGCGAACCCGCCAGTGAGATAGCCGAGTCCGTCGTCAAGGAGATCGTGGCGGCGGGCGGCGAGGCGGTCGCGGTGGCGGACGACATCTCCACCATGGCCGGCGGGCAGCGGGTCGTGGACACCGCGCTGGCGCGGTTCGGGCGCCTCGACGGGGTGGTGTGCGTGGCCGGCATCCTGCGCGAACGGATGCTGTTCAACATGTCGGAGGAGGAGTGGGATCCCGTGATCGCCACCCACCTCAAGGGCACGTTCACCGTCTTCCGGGCCGCGTCCGCGGTGATGCGCAAGCAGGAGGGCGCGGGCACGCTGATCGGCTTCACCAGCGGCAACCACCAGGGGAGCGTGGCGCAGGCGAACTACAGCGCGGCGAAGGGCGGGATCATCTCGCTGGTCCGCAGCGCGGCGCTGGGCCTGCACAAGTACGGCGTCACGGCGAACGCGGTCGCGCCGGTGGCGCGTACCCGGATGTCCGCCAACGTCCCCATGGAGCTCAAGGAGATCGGCGAGCCGGAGGACGTGGCGGCGCTCGTCGTCTACCTGCTCAGCGAGCGGGCCCGCGCGGAGAAGATCACCGGGCAGGTGTACACGATCGCGGGCCCGAAGATCGCGGTCTGGGCCCAGCCGAGGGAACTGCGCGCGGGGTACGCGGAGGGGGCGGCGTGGACCCCGGAACGCATCGCGGACTTCCTGCCGGGGACGGTGGGCACGGACCCGATGCCGATGCTGGCGCAGCTGGAGGCGATGGCGGAGGCGGCGCGGGCCGCGGCAGCAGGAGCCCGCCCGAACGCCTGACCGGGGACCGGGGGTGGGGGCGCGCTCAGCCCCTCCGGCGATTGAGGAGCGGGGGTTCGGGAGCGGAGCCCCCGGTTGCCGGGCGCGCGGGTGCGTCGCCGGGGCGCTGCCCCGGACCCCGGTCCTCAATCGCCGGACGGGCTGGATATGGGCACCCAACCCCGGACGGGCCGGGTGGGCACCGAACCCCCGGCGGGGCCGGAGGCAGCGCCCCGAACCCCGGACGGGCCGGGTGGGCCGCGAACCCCCGGCGGGGCCGGAGGCAGACCCCGCCCCCGCACAACGCAGCGCTACATCATCGCCGAGCGCGTGCTCGGCCTACCGAGGGAGCCGAGATGAGAGGTGTCGTCTTCGACGGCAAGCGGACCGAGGTCGTCGATGATCTGGAGATACGTGATCCGGGTCCCGGCGAGGTGCTGGTCGCGGTGGCCGCGGCAGGCCTCTGCCACAGTGATCTGTCGGTGATCGACGGGACGATTCCGTTCCCGCTGCCGGTGGTGCTCGGGCACGAGGGCGCGGGCGTGGTGGAGGCGGTCGGCGCGGGCGTGAGCCATGTGGTGCCCGGCGACCACGTGTCGCTGTCCACGCTGGCCAGCTGCGGGGCGTGCGCGCAGTGCGACCGGGGCCGGCCGACGATGTGCCGCAAGGCGATCGGGATGCCGGGGCAGCCGTTCTCGCGGGGCGGGAAGCCGCTGTACCAGTTCGCGTCGAACTCGGCGTTCGCCGAACGGACCCTGGTCAAGGCCGTGCAGGCGGTGAAGATCCCCGCGGACCTGCCCCTCACCTCGGCGGCCCTGATCGGCTGCGGGGTGCTGACGGGAGTCGGAGCCGTACTGAACCGGGCCAGGGTCGACCGCGGCGAGAGCGTCGTCGTGATCGGCACCGGCGGCATCGGGCTCAACGTGATCCAGGGCGCGCGGATCGCCGGTGCGCTGACCATCGTCGCGGTCGACTCCAACCCGGAGAAGGAGGCCGTGGCCCGGCAGTTCGGCGCCACCCACTTCCTGACCTCGGCCGACGGCGTCAAGGAGATCCTGCCGCACGGCGCCGACCACGCCTTCGAGTGCGTGGGCCGCACCGAGCTGATCCGTACCGCGATCGACCTGCTGGACCGGCACGGCCAGGCGATCCTGCTGGGCGTGCCGGCGGCGACGGCCGAGGCGTCGTTCCTGGTCTCGTCGATGTACCTGGACAAGTCGATCCTGGGCTGCCGCTACGGCTCCTCGCGCCCGCAGCGCGACATCGCCCTGTACGCGGACCTGTACCGGGAGGGCCGGCTGCTGCTGGACGAACTCGTCACCGAGACCTACCCGGTGGAGGACTTCGCCAAGGCGGCGGACGACGCCCACCACGGACGGGTGGCCCGGGGGGTGCTGGTGTTCTGAGGGCGGGGAGGCCGCTCAGCAGCGGTCTCCCACCGTCGCCCGGAACGTCCGGCGGTACATCGTCGGCGATACCCCCAGCGTCGCCTGGAGGTGCTGCCGCAGCGAGGTGGGCGTGCCGAAGCCGGCGTCGCGGGCGACCTGGTCGATCGACAGGTCGGTGGACTCCAGCAGCTGACGGGCCCGTTCCACCCGCTGCTGGGTGAGCCACTGGACGGGGCTGATCCCGACCTCTTCACGGAAACGGCGGGTGAACGTCCGTACGCTCATCGACTCCTGCTGCGCCATGTCGCGCAGCAGGATCGGCCGTTCCAGCCGCCCGAGCGCCCAGGCCCGTGCGGTGGTCGTGCCGGCGATCTGGGCATCGGGGACCGGGCGCTTGATGTACTGCGCCTGGCCGCCGTCGCGGTGCGGCGGTACGACGATGCGCCGGGCGACGTCGTTGGCGACGGTGGTGCCGTGGTCCCGGCGCACGATGTGCAGGCAGAGGTCGATCCCGGCGGCGACCCCGGCGGACGTCAGGACGTCCCCGTCGTCGATGAACAGGACGTCGGGGTCGACCCGGATCGCCGGGAACAGCTTCTGGAAGTGGTCGGCGGACGACCAGTGGGTGGTGGCGGGGCGGCCGTCGAGGTATCCGGCGGCGGCGAGCACGTAGCTGCCGGTGCAGATGGAGACCATCCGGGTGCCGGGCCTGATGTACGCGAGCGCGGCGGCGAGTTCCTCGGTGAGCCGGCCCTCGGTGTGGACGGGGCCGAGTTCGTAGCTGGCGGGGATCACCACCGTGTCGGCGGTGGCGAGGGCCTCCGGGCCGTGCTCGACCGTGATCGTGAAGTCCGCGTCGGTGTGGACCCGGCCGGGCGGGCGGATCGAACACGTGACGACTTCGTAGAGTTTGTGGCCCAGGTTGAACGGCTCGATTCCGACGGAACGGCCGAATATCCTTTGGGGGATGCCCAGTTCGAAGGGGATCAGCCCATCGAGGGCGAGGACGACGACTCGGTGTGGCACGGCGGACTCCCTTCACCACTAGCTGGTATAGACCATAAGCTGATACATGTCATCGGTGTGAAGGAAAAGTCAGCAGACCACGCATGCATTCCCGCCGCGGACAGCGAGAGCGCTTTGCGTGATTCGCCCCCCTTGGTGCCGTTGGCCGGACTCTCGTCCCTGCCACCCGAGTCGCTCCTGCCGCCCTTGCCCGTCGGGCCCGACCGGCTCTGGAACCGCAACTTCCGGCTCTTCTTCGTCGCCCGTACCGCGGCGCTCTTCGGCGACGGAATGATCCCGGTGGCCCTCACCGCGGGCCTGTTGGGTGCGGGGCGCCCGCACTCCTCCGTGGGGTACGCGCTGGCGGCCTGGATGGGACCGCTGGCGCTGTTCGTCCTCTTCGGAGGCGTACTGGCGGACCGGTTCACCCCGCGCCGGATGATGATCATCGCCGACGCGCTGCGGCTGATCGGCGCCTCCGCGCTCGCGGTCTCCTTCGCGGTCGGCAACCCGCCGCTGTGGGCGGTGTACTCGCTGAGCGCGGTGGCCGGCGTGGGGGCGGCTCTCTTCCAGCCGGGGGTCGCCTCGACCGTGCCCCGGGTGTCCTCCGACGTGCAGCGCGCCAACGCGGTGCTCCGCGTCTCCGAGGCGCTGATGACCATGGCGGGCCCGGCGTTCGCCGGTGTGCTCGTCGGGCTGGCCAGCGCCGGCGCGGTCTACGCGGCGAACGCCTCGACGTTCCTGGTCTCCGGCATCTGCCTCTTCCTGCTGCGGCTGGCCCCGGCCCCGTCGGACGAGGCGCAGCGCGGCACGTTCGTCGCCGAACTGGTGGACGGCTGGCACGAGTTCCGGGCGCGCAGCTGGCTGTGGGGTGTGATCGCGGTCTGGACGGTGTACGGGTTCAGCGTGCTCGGCCCGATGCTCCCGCTGACCGCCGTCGAGGTCACAGAGGCGCACGGCTCGGGGACGTACGGCGCGATGATGGCGGTGAACGGCGCGGGCAGCGTCGTCGGCGGTCTGCTCGCCCTGCGGCTGCGGCCGCGCCGCCCGCTGGCGGCGGGGGCCGTGGCGCTGACCGGGGTGTGCGTGAACCTGTTGGTGCTGGGGCTCGGGATGCCCGTGTTCGCGCTGGGGATCGGTCAGTTCATCGCGGGCTCGGCGTTCGCGTTCTGGCTGGTGATGTGGTCGACGACCGTCCAGACGCAGGTGCCGCCGGAGGCGCTGAACCGGCTGCACGCGTACGACGTGGCCGGATCGCTGCTGATGCTGGCGGCGGGCCGGGCACTGGCGGGACCGGTCGCCGACCGGGTGGGCGCACCGCAGGTGCTGCTGGCCGGAGCGGTGATCAACATGCTGGCGGTGGGCGTGCTGCTGGCGGCCCGGCCGATCCGCCGGCTGGAGCGGATCAGGTGAGGGTGCGCGGACGACGCGTGTACCGGGCCCGGTTGGCTGCGGCGGGGGCGGCCGTGGTGACGGTCGCGGCCGGGCTCGGCGTCCGTACCGTCGCGGAGGGCGCTCTCGCCAAGTACGCCGGGGACGCGCTCTACACGGTCCTGATCTGCGCCCTCGTCGCGCTGTGCGCGCCCCGGGCCCGGCCGCTCACCGTGGCCGGCACGGGGCTGGTGCTCAGCTGGGCGGTCGAGCTGAGCCAGCTGACCGGGGTGCCCGCGGAACTGTCCCGGCACAGCGCGGTGGCGCGGCTGGTCCTGGGCTCGACGTTCAACGCGCCCGATCTGCTCTGGTACGCGGTGGGCGCGGCGGCGGCCTGGGGCGTGCACACCGCGGCGCTGGCTTCCCGCGCGCCCGGTCCCCGGACTTCCGCGCCCCGATGACCACCCGGGCCCGGCTCCCCGCGTGGCCCGATCCCTGCGAACAGTGTCCCTCCGGCCACTCGTGAGGGGGGTCGCGGTGACGGGATGCTGACGGACGTGACCCAGACAACCGAAAGTGCCGCCCGGGATGCCCGTCGGCGGATCTCCCCCGAGGTGCGGCGCCGGCCGCGTATCCACCGCGCGTGGATCGTCGCCGCCGTCACCTTCGTGACGATCATCGGCGGCGCGGCCTTCAGCTCCCTTCCCGGGCTGCTCATCGACCCGCTCCACACGGAGTTCGACTGGTCGCGCGGGGAGATCGGGCTCGCGGTGTCGATCGACATGGCGCTGTACGGGCTCACCGCGCCGTTCGCCGCGGCGCTGATGGACCGGTTCGGCATCCGCCGGGTCGTGGTCGTCGCGCTCGGCGCGGTCGCCGCCGGGGCGCTGGCCAGTGTGTGGATGACGGCGGCCTGGCAGCTGATGATCTATTGGGGCGTGCTCGTCGGCCTCGGCAGCGGCTCGATGGCGATGGCCTTCTCCGCGACGGTCACCAACCGCTGGTTCGTCACCCGGCGCGGCCTGGTCACCGGCATCCTCACCGCGGCGGGCGCCTCCGGTCAGCTGGTGTTCCTGCCGCTCTGCGCCTGGATCATCGACGCGCACGGCTGGCGCCCGGCCTCGGTGACCGTCGCACTCGCCGCCCTGGTCGTCGTCCCGTTCGTCTGGCTCCTGATGCGCGACCACCCGGCCGACGTGGGCCTGGCCCCGTACGGCGGGGAGTACGTGGAGAAGCCCGCGCCCGCCCGGGGTGCGGCGAGCCGGACCGTGCGCGTGCTGTTCGACGCCGCCCGCACCGGACCGTTCTGGCTGCTGGTCGGCACCTTCGCGATCTGCGGCGCCTCGACCAACGGCCTGATCCGCACCCACTTCGTGCCCTCGGCGCACGACCACGGCATGCCCATCACCGCCGCGGCCTCACTGCTCGCGGTCATCGGGATCTTCGACATCATCGGCACGGTCTTCTCGGGCTGGCTCACCGACCGCTTCGACTCCCGGCGGCTGCTGGCCGTCTACTACGCGCTGCGCGGGATCTCGCTGTTGTTCCTGCCGATGCTGATGGGGCCGACCGTGCATCCGCCGATGGTCTTCTTCATCGTGTTCTACGGCCTGGACTGGGTCGCCACGGTCCCGCCGACCCTGGCCCTGTGCCGGGAGCAGTACGGCGAGGACAGCGCGATCGTCTTCGGCTGGGTCCTGGCGTCCCACCAGGTGGGCGCGGCGGTGGTCGCGTTCCTCGGCGGAGTGGCGCGGGACCGGTTCGGCTCGTACGACGTGGTCTGGTACGCGGCGGGGGCGCTGTGCGCGGTGGCGGCGCTGATGGCGCTGGTGATCCAGCGGGTCCGGCAGCCGTCGGACTCCGTCGTGCTGTGACCGGGTCCGCTCAGCGGCTGAAGCGCCCGAACGCCCCCTGGTGGAACAGCAGCGGACCGTCCCCGTCCGTCGCCGCCCCCAGCGCCTCCACCCGGCCGACCACGATCAGGTGGTCGCCGCCGGTGTGGACGGCCTGGATACGGCAGTCGACCCAGGCGGGCACGTTGTCCAGCAGCGGCGAGCCCGTCGCGGGTGCGGGGGAGTGGGCGACCCCGGCGAACTTGTCGGCCCCGCTGACCGCGAAGGACCGGCACAGCGCGCCCTGTTCCGCCCCCAGGATGTTGACGCAGAAGGCCCCGGCGCGGGCGATGCGCGGCCAGGTCGTCGACGTACGGGCGACCATGAACGTGACCAGCGGCGGGTCCAGCGAGAGCGAGGCGAACGACTGGCAGGCGAAGCCGGCCGGACCGGCTGTGCCGTCGGTGTTCGGATCGTGCGCGGTGACGATGGTGACCCCGCTGGCGAAGTGCCCGAGCACCCGGCGGAACTCGCCCGGATCGACGGGCAGCCGCTCGTCGTCCGCGACGGCTCGCAGGGACGGGCGCGGCAGTGGATCGACCGGCACCGGAGCGGCGGCCGTCGCGGCGCCGACGGACCTGAGGTAGCGGACTGCGGTCGCGGCCATTCCTGCGTGTCCCATCACCCTTCGATTAGACCTGACGGCATGTCAGATGGGAAGGGGTGCGGGACCGGCTCCCCGCCTCGCCAGGGGCCGGCCGTGCTCGCGGCCGCACGCGGCCGGAGGGCGGCCCGGTACTGCGGAAAGTCGGGTCCCCGGCGCTTCGACGCCCGGCGTCACCTGGTTCCGAAACGGCGACGCTGAGTCGTCAGGATTCGGTGGAGCGGGACGAGACGTGAGATGACCAGCGCGCCCGGCTACGGCCAGGGCATCGACTCCGAGCGTGCCCTGAAGTTCGCCGTGCAGCGGATCCGCGGGGACCGTGTGCAGATCGTCGAGGGGATCATCGAGCACGGGGCACCGGCCCGGGACCACGAACGTGCCGCCCGAGTGGTCGCCGGCAGATCGAGGAACGCATCGACGAGCTGGGGTGCGTCGAAGGCTCCGGGAACCTGGACCTGCCCGGGTCCTCCAACTGGTACGTCCCCGACATCGCGGTGGTCCCCGAGGCGCTCGCCAAAGGGGGCGGCGCTCTGCTCCCCGACCGGACGCTCCTGGTCGTGGAGGTCACGTCGGAGTCGAACGCGGAAACCGACCAGGTCGTGAAGCGCCGCCGGTACGCGGAGTACCGAGCGCCGCTGTACCTCCTCGTCGACCGGATCGAGGGCAGCGTGACCCTCTTCTCCGAGCCGGGTCACCTGGGCTGCACCCGGGTGGACGGTCCGCACCCGTTCGGTGCGGTTCTGCGCCTTCCGGACCCGTTCGGCCTGGACCTGGACACCAGCGGGCTGTCACCCGCGTGAGCCAGGCACAGCGGCAATTCGTCTAGATCCCGCGGTACTTCGGTGCCCGCCGCTCCACGAAGCCGGCCACGCCCTCGTTGGCGTCCCGCGTGGTCATGTTGATCTCCTGCGCCATGGCCTCGGCGGCGAACGCCGTGGCCCGGTCGGAGTCCAGCGAGGCGTTGACCAACTGCTTGGTGAGGGCGATCGAACGGGTGGGCCCCTCCGCCAGCCGCTGGGCCCACGCCCGCGCCGTCGCCGCCAGCTCCTCGTCCGGGACGGTCCGGTTGACGAGCCCCAGGCGCTCCGCGTCCCGGGCCGGGAGCGAGTCGCCGAAGAACATCAGCTCCTTGGCGCGCTGCGGTCCGATCAGCCGGGGCAGCAGGTACGCGCCACCGCCGTCCGGTACGAGGCCGCGGCGCACGAACACCTCGATGAACTTCGCCGATTCGGCGGCCAGCACCAGGTCGCAGGCGAACGCGAGATGGGCCCCGATGCCGGCCGCGGTGCCGTTGACCGCCGCGATGACGGGCTTCTCGCAGTCCAGGACCGCGGCGATCAGGCGCTGCGCGCCGAGCCGGATCGTGCGGGCGACGTCGCCCGGCACCCGGTCACCGGTCGCCGGGGCGCCCCGCAGGTCCGCTCCGGCGCAGAAGCCGCGGCCGGTGGCGGTCAGGACGACGGCCCTGACCCCGGGGTCGGCGGAGGCCTCCGCGAGCAGCGCGATGACGCGTTCGCGCTGGTCCCAGGTGACGGCGTTCATCGCCTCCGGACGGTTGAGGGTGATCCACGAGACGCCGTTGTCAGTGGCGTGGAGTATCAATGATTCAGGCGATCCGGACGGGTCGTGGTGGTCGGTGGTGTCTTCGGGGGAGGATGGCATGAGGCAGCTCCTGAGCAGGTGGTGGGCTCGATGGCGGGTGCGGCGGCGGGGCCGGTCAGCGGCAGACGGCGAGGGCGTCCAGCGCCACCGCACCCTGTCCGCGCCCCAGCACCATGAGCGGGTTGATGTCCAGTTCGCAGAGGTCGTCGCCCAGTTCCAGTGCCATCCGCTGCACCCGCAGCACCACTTCGACGAGCGCGTCCACGTCCACCGGCGGTCCGCCGCGCACCCCTTCCAGCAGGGCCCGGCCACGCAGCTCGCCGAGCATCGCCCGCGCCTGGTCCTCGCCGAACGGCGGCACCCGCACCGCCGCGTCGTGCAGCACCTCGACCAGTACGCCACCGAGCCCGACGGTCACGGTCGGGCCGAACAGGGCGTCCTGCGTGACGCCGACCATCATCTCGACGCCGCGCTCGACCATCTGGCAGACCAGGATCCCGTCCAGCTCGATGTCCTCGTAGCGCGCGATGTCGGTCAGTTCGCGGTAGGCGTCCCGCACCTGGCTGGCGGAGGTGAGGCCGACCTTGACCAGGCCCAGTTCGGTCTTGTGGGCCAGCCGTGCGCCGGAGGCCTTCATGACGACGGGGTAGCCGACCAGTCCCGCCGCCCGGACGGCCGCCGCGGCGCTGGTCACCAACTGCTCGCGGGGCACCCGGATCCCGTACGCCCGCAGCAGCTGCTTCGCCGCGTGCTCGCTCAGCTGGTGGCCCGGACGCATCAGTGCCTGCGCCTTGCGGAAGGAGGGCGACGGCGTGCGCGGCGCCTCGTCGAAGGGGGAGCGGTAGGAGGCGGCGAACCGGTGGTGGTCCAGATAGGCCTTCACCGCGGTGATGCAGTTGCCGAACGTACGGAAGGTGGCGACGCGGGAGGAGCCGAGCAGCGTCGTGCGGTAGGCGTCCTCGGTGCCGACGGGCGAGCCCCACACCACGCACACCAGCTTGTCCGTGGCCTCCGCCGCGTCCACCAGGTCCTGCGCGAGTCTGTCGCTCATCGGCGGGAAGGGGCCGGTGATCGGACAGATCAGCACCCCGACGGCGGGGTCCGCGAGAATCGCGTCGATGATCTTCCGGCCGCGCCAGTCGCCGACCGGGTGCCCGCCGTTGTCGACCGGGTTCGCCACGTTGAGGTAGTCGGGTATCCAGGTGTGCAGCTCGGCCTGCTTCTCCTCGGACAGGACCGGGATGTCCAGGCCCGCCGCGGTCGCCAGGTCCGAGAAGTGCGCGCCCGTGCCGCCCGAGATCGAATAGACCACGACCCCGTCGGCCAGCGGCTTGCGCGCCCGCGCCAGGAGGGCCGCGGTGTCCTGGAGTTCGTCGAGGCCGTCCACCCGGATCACGCCGAACTGCCGCATCGCCGCGTCGACGACCTGGTCGGCGCCGGTCAGCTTGCCGGTGTGTGACGCGGCCATCCTGGCCCCCGTCTCCGTCCGTCCGACCTTGACCGCGACCACCGGGACCCCGGCCCGTGCGGCCCGGTCGGCGGCGAGCAGGAAGGAGCGCCCGTCCTTGAGCCCCTCCACGTAGCAGGCGATGGCCCCGACCTCGGGGCGCTGGGAGAAGTACGCGATGAAGTCGGCGGTCTCCAGATCTGCCTCGTTGCCGGTGGGGGCCCAGTGCGAGAGCCGCACGCCCAGCTCCTGGAGGCTGTAGACGGGGCGCCCCTGGTGGCCGGACTGGGTGATCAGCGCGATCGCCGGCCCGTCCAGGTCGTCCCGGAACTCCTCGAAGGCGTTGAGGTTGGTGTTCGGCCCGAGCAGCCGCAGCCCCGACCGCTCCACCGCGGCGGCCAGCCGGGCCTGCGCGGCGGCGCCCTTTGCCCCGGTCTCCGCGAAACCGGAGGCGAAGGCGACGGCGAACTTCACCTTGGCGTGCGCGAGTTCCTCGATCACCGGGAGCGGGTCGCCGACCAGCAGCACCGCCAGGTCCACCTGCTCCGGCAGATCGGCCACGGAAGGAGAGCAGGCCCGCCCGAAGACGGACTCCCGCGTGGGGTGCACCGGATACAGCCGCGCCCCGACCCGCTCGGCCCAGGCGATCAGCTGGCGGGTGATCCCGGTATTGGGCCGGCCGTCGGTGTCGGAGGCGCCGATGACGGCCACGGACTCCGGCCGGAAGAACCGGTCCAGATCCGGCACGGCCGCGTGCAGTGGACGGCCGCTGACATCGAGATCGCCTTCCGCGGCGGCGGCCGTCATGCTGTGGACGGCGGCGTGCGGTTCCTCGCCACAGGCCACCACCCTGGCGCGGAAGTCGGTGGTGAGGGTGCCGTGAGTCGATCCAAGCATCGTTCCGCCCACTCCTGCTCGAAGGTCCCCGGCGCTCGTGCTGCCCGGCCGGCGTCATAAGCTGACGCTCTGTCAGGCTACTGAACTGACGGCCCGTCAGGAATGGTTGTGCAGGCAAAGGCTGAGAGTGACGGTTCGCAGCGGGATCGCCGCAGCCCCCGCGGAGACGTCCGGCGGGGGCTGAAGAGTGAGGTCGGAGGTGGGGGACGAGGGGTGCGGGGGTGGAGGGCGAGGGCGTGCGGGCGGTGGTGGATCAGCGGGTGCGGGCGAGCTTCCTGGCGATCTTCTCCGCGTCCAGGGCCAGTTCGCGGAGCATGCCGCTGATCGGGTTGGTGAACCCGGTGAAGTAGAGCCCGGGTGCCTGCTTCGGTGTGCGGCCGCCGTGCACCACCGGCCGCCCCCGGGCGTCCAGCACCCCGAGGTGGCCGACCAGCCCCTCGAGCGAGCGCAGGTAGCCGGTGGCCGCGATGACCGCGTCCGGGGTGATCCGGGTCCCGTCGGCCAGCACCACCGCGTCCTCGTCGAACGAGTCGACGGCCGCCACCGGGACCACCCGGCCGCCCTTCACCGCGTCGATCAGCCCCACGTCCTGGACCGGGATGGCGCCGTCCTTGACCCGTGAGTACAGGCCGGTGTCCGGGCGGGGGAGTCCCTGTTCGGCGAGGTCGGGCATGGAGACGCGGGTCAGCAGGCCCCCGGCCCGGTCGACGAGCGCGACCGGCAGCCGGCGCACCAGGATGCCGGTGCCCTGGGCGGGCCAGCCCAGCGTGGAGCGCCGCAGGATGTGCGGGACGGTGCGCACCGCGAGCCGCACCCGTGACGCGCCGCCCTCCACCAGGTCGACGGCGATCTCCGCCCCCGTGTTGCCGACGCCCACGACGAGGACGTCCTTGCCCGCGTAGGGGGCCGGGTCGCGGTAGTCGGAGGCGTGCGTCAGTTCGCCGGTGAAGGTGTCGCGCCCGGACCAGTCGGGGATGCGCGGGGTGTGGTTGAAGCCGGTGGCCACGACCACGGCGCGGCCGGTCAGCTCCCGGCCGCCGGTCGCGGTCAGCCGCCACCCGGCGCCGTCCGGCGCCCGGTCGATGCGGGAGACCTCGACGCCCGTCACCACTTCCAGCTCGTGGTGCTCGGTGTACTTCTCCAGGTAGCGCACCACGTTGTCGCGGGACACCCAGCGGCCGAACCGGCGGGGCATGGGCAGCCCGGGGAGGGCGGACCAGCGCCGGGTGGTGTGCAGGTGCAGCCGGTCGTAGTGGCGCCGCCAGGATGCGCCGACGTCCGCCGACTTCTCCAGTACGACGGCCCGTTGCCCCTGCGCGCGCAGGGCCGCGGCGGCGGCGAGCCCGCCCGGACCGCCGCCGATGACGTACACGGGGCGGCCTTCGGTGAGGTCCGTGGGGGCCGGAATGGGGCTACCGGGGGTAGATGTGCTGTCGGGCATGGTTTGGAGCGTAATCGCGCGCCCTCTTGATGGGTCTCGGTCAAGACCGGAATCGATTGCGAATTGATCACGGGTGCGCACTCGTGCGCATCCCCTTGCGCGGCCCGCCGCTATCGGGTGAACTGACGCACCTGAACTGACGTACCGTCAGATTGCGCGAACGGGAGGGCCCCATGCGGACGATCTGGCTCGACGGAGCCGAGTGGCTCGCCGTGCTCCGAATAGGCCTCGGCCTGTGGTGGCTGGAGAGCTGGCGGCACAAGGACAAGAAGGGCTGGTTCGAGCGCGGCACCGGCATCGCCTGGGCGACGGGCGTGGCGGAGAAGCACCGCTGGCCGGTCGTGCGCGGCGGCTTCGCCAAGATCGTCGCGCCGCGCCCGAAGGCCATGGCGTACGTCGTCGTCTACGCGGAACTCGCCCTGGGCCTGGGCCTGGTCACCGGCCTCCTGACCCCGGTCGCCCTGGTCGCGGGACTGCTGCTCAACCTGCTCTATCTGGTACTGATGATCCACGACTGGGCCGAGCAGGGGCAGAACGCGATGATGGCGCTGATCTCCCTCGTCGCCCTGTTCGCCATGTCCTGGCAGACCTGGTCCCTCGACCACGCGATCGGACTCTTCCTGTGACGGCGACCCCGCCGGCCCCCCGGACGACCACCGCGCCGGCGCCCCGCTACGACCTGCCGGAGCCGGACGCCTCCACCCGCCCCTACTGGGACGCCGCCGCCGAGGGCCACCTGCTGCTCCGCCGCTGCCGGGCCTGCGGCCGGGCGCACCACTACCCGCGCGAGTTCTGCCCGCACTGCTGGAGCGAGGACGTCGACTGGGAACGGGCGAGTGGCCGGGCCGCGCTCTACACCTGGTCCGTCGTCCACCGCAACGACCTGCCCCCGTTCGGCACCCGCGTGCCGTACGTCGCGGCCGTCGTCGACCTAGCCGAGGGGCCGCGGATGATGACGGAGGTCGTGGAGTGCGAGGAGTCCGCGCTCGCCATCGGGATGGAGCTGCGGGTGACGTTCCGCCGGGAGGATGGGGGCGAGGCGGTGGCGGTGTTCCGGCCGTGAACGGAGTTGCACGCGGCGGCATCCCGCCCACCGGGACGGAGCACTGCCCGGCCGGGCCGCACAGGTTTGGATGAGGGCCCTCGCCCTGCACGAGAGGTACCCATGCGGCTGGGAACCACCGGTCCGGTTGCCCCGACTGCCGGCAACGGAACGTAAGGGGAGAACTCATGCCACTCGCAGGACGCGTCGCGATCGTCACCGGGGCCGGGGACGGAATCGGAGCCGCCGTGGCCCGGCGGTTCGCCGCCGAGGGAGCCAGGGTGCTGGTCGCGGAGTTGAACGAGGAGACCGGCCGCGCCACGGCCGAGGAGATCGGCGGCCGTTTCGTGCGCACCGATGTCAGCGACAAGGTACAGGTGCTGGCGATGGTCGATGCGGCGGTGCGGGAGTGGGGAAGCGTCGACATCCTGGTCAACAACGCCTGGGGGGCCGGCAATGTGGGGCGGGTCGAGAACAAGACCGACGAGATGCTCGCCCGTGGTCTGGGTGTCGGCTTCTACGGGCCGCTCTGGGCGATGCAGGCAGCCTTTCCGCACATGAAGGAGCGGGGATGGGGCCGGGTCATCAACATGTGCAGCCTCAACGGCGTGAACGCCCATATGGGCACCCTGGAGTACAACGCCGCCAAGGAGGCCCTGCGCACCCTGACCCGCACGGCAGCCAGGGAGTGGGCTCCCACCGGGGTCGTGGTCAACGCGATCTGTCCGGGGGCGAAGAGCGCGGCCTTCCGCAGGATGATGAGCGACCATCCGGAGCTGGAGCAGCAGGCCGAGGCCATGAACCCCATGGGGCGGATAGGCGATCCCGACAGGGACATCGCCCCGGTCGCGGTGTTCCTCGCGGGCGAGGACGCGCGTTACGTCACCGGCAACACGCTCTTCGTCGATGGCGGGGCGCACATCAACGGAGTCGCGTGGGCCCCGGACCTGCCGTGACCGGCGTCCGGGAACGCGTTCCGCCGGGCCACCGAACGCCTCTCCAAGGCTGACGGCTCCCCGAGGACCCGGGCGCCGGCCGGCATCCGTGCGGTGGCACGCTGTTGTTCCCTGATCCGCACGGCCGCGAGGGAAGCACCCAATGAGCACCGGCAGTTATTACGAGCGCATCGACGAACACCGCTTCAAGCCCACTGTCCACGCGAGCGGTGCGTGGAGCACGGACGAAGTGCACTTCAGCCCGTTCGGCGGCCTCCTCGTCCACGCCATCGACCGCCACCTGGCCGACCGGCCCGGGAACGGCCTGCTCATGTCCCGGGTCAGCTTCGACATCCTCGGACGTCTCGCCCTCGACGCGTGCGAGATCCGGGTCGAGACCATCCGGCCCGGCCGCACCATCGAACTGGTCGAAGCAGTCGCCCTCATCGCCGACCGCCCCGTCGTACGCGCCAGGGCCTGGTGCCTCGCCTCCGTCGACACCGCCGCCGTCGCCGGGGGCGAGGCCGACAGGCTCACGGCACCCGAGACACTCGCACCCTGGCCCATGGCCGACCTCTGGCCAGGCGGCTACATCGCGTCCCTCGACGTCCGCCCGCTCGCGCCGCCCCAGCCGGGCCGTACGACCGCCTGGATCTCCACGCCCCTCGACCTCGTAGCGGGCGAACCCGCCGGCGCGCTCGCGTCCTACGTCGCGCTCGTCGACACCGCCAACGGCATTGCCGTACGTGAGTCACCCAAAGCCTGGACGTTCCCCAACGTCGACCTGACCATCCACCTGCACCGCCACCCCGAGGGCCGCTGGACCGGGCTCGACACCACGGTCGTCTTCGGCCCGACCGGCCAGGGCATCACCAGCACGGTCCTGCACGACATCAACGGACCCGTCGGCCAGGCTCAGCAGATCCTCACCGTCCGCCCTTCGTAGGGCGGCGCTCCGCCTTGGCATGGCTGCTCCCTGCGCTCGTCAGAATCGCGGACGCGACCACCTCGAAGAGGTGGTCGGCGCGTGGCGCGAGGGAGGGCTGATCGCCGAGCCACGCGAGCGCCGCTATCAGTGCGAACAAGTCGGAGCCATCGATATCGCTCCGCGCCATGCCCGCGGTCTGCGCACGGGTGAGGAGCCGCGCACCGGCTGCGCGCAGGGTGACGCACGAAGCGTGGAGCGCGGATTCGGTGTCGTCGATGGCGGCTGCCATGAGCACGGTCACGCCCCGATACTCGGTTGTCCACGCCACGCAGTCGCGTAGCCACGAAACGAGAGCGTCTTCGGGCGAGCTCGACGTCTCGAACTCGGCTGCCGTTGCCGTCAGTTCGTCGAAGCTCGTGCGGAGCAGGGCATCGAGCAGCGCCTCGCGCGTCGGGTAGTGACGCAGCAGCGTCGCGAGTCCGACATCGGCCCTGCGCGCGATGTCGCGCAGTGACACGTCGACGCCCTGCTCGGTGATAGCGGTGCCCGCTACGGCGAGCAGGTGGTCGCGGTTCTTCCTGGCGTCGGCCCGCATCTGTCCCTCTTGACTATTCGGATCAGTGGTCCATATATTTGGATCAGTGGTCCGGTTACATGGATCGCTGATCCGGATAAGCCTAGCCCCCAGCACGAGCAGGAGAAAGCAATGCCGACACACACGATGCGAGCGGTCCGGCTCCATGAGCACGGCGGCCCTGAGGTTCTGCGTTACGACGAGGTGCCGATTCCCGAGCCGGGGCCGGGCGAGGTGCTCGTCCGCGTGCACGCGGTCGGTGTCAATCCCCCCGACTGGTACCTGCGCGACGGCATGTCCAACCTGCCTCCGGAGACGAGGCCGAAGTTCGACCTGCCGGTGATCCCGGGGACGGACCTGTCGGGCGTCGTCGAGGCTGTCGCCGCGGATGTGGACGCCTTCTCCGTCGGCGATGAAGTCTTCGGTCTCCTGCGCTTCCCCAGCTTCGACGGCAGCACCTATGCCGAGTACGTGGCCGCGCCCGCGTCGGACCTCGCACTCAAGCCGGCCGGCATCGATCACGTGCACGCCGCCGGAGCCCCCATGTCCGGGCTCACCGCGTGGCAGTTCCTGATCGAGCTCGGACACGATCACCCCTCGCCCTTCCAGGCGGCGCGGCATCGTCCGGTGCCACTCGACGCCGATACGACAGTGCTCATCAACGGCGCCGCGGGCGGCGTGGGGCACTTCGCGCTACAGCTGGCGAAATGGAAGGGCGCGCGTGTCATCGCGGTGGCATCGGGCGAGCATGAATCGTTCCTGGGCGAGCTCGGTGCCGACGAGTTCATCGACTACACCAAGAGTCGCCCTGAGGAACTCGTACGGGGCGTCGACCTCGTTCTCGACGCCGTCGGCGGCCCTCACAGCAGCCGCTTCCTCCCCACACTCAAGCGCGGCGGCTCCCAGTTCCCCGTGTTCTTCGGCGAATTCGACGAAGAGGAGACCGCGAAGCTGGGCGTCACCGTCACGGGCACCCAGGTCCGCTCGAACGGCGCGCAGCTCGCCGAACTGGGACGCCTGCTCGACGCGGGCACGGTCCGCGTCGCGATCGACAGCACGTTCACGCTCGCGGACGCCCAAGCAGCGCACGAACGTGCCGCCGGAGGGCACATCCGGGGCAAGATCGTACTCACGGTCGCTTAGGAACGAGTCGCCTCACCAGCGCGTCCGGCGCCCCGCAGGTGGTCCGGACGGAGGGGGCGACCAGGCGGCCGGTTGGGCCCTTCCTCCAGTCCCGGTTCCTCAGGGCCCGGTCAGGTCGACCGCGACAACTCCTTGCGCTGCTTGCGGCGTTCCCGGAGATTGGGGTGGCGGATGACCACGCCACCCATGCCGCACGTGCCCGTGATCCGGAGCACGGGCGTGCCCGGCAGCCGGTCGCCCGATGTCTTGTCCTTCAGGCCGCCGAGCCCGAGATCCAGTGCGTCGGTCTCCGCCTTCCAGCCCAACGGGACCACGATCCGCACCCCCGCCATCTGAGCGTCCACCTCCACCTCGATCTCGCGCAGCCGGCATTCCGCCTGTGTGAAGTCGAGCCGTACGCCGCCCATGCCCCCGTAAGCGACGATCCGCGGCGGCACCTTCCAGCGGCCGGACCGCGCCGCGCCGTGGACGCCGCCCTGCAGCGTCAGCGGTTCGCCCGAGTCGAGCACGGCCGGCCCGAGGTCATCGGTGAGGGGCACGAGTTCGCCGCGGGTCCTGGCGGCCAGGGCCTGTCCCAGGCGGGTGTCCAGCTCGTCGAGGTCGATACGGCCCTCGGCCGCCGCCTCCCGGAGCTGGTCCACGACCGCTTCGCGGTCGGCGTCGGAGGCCCGCATACGGCCGGCGGATCGCGAGGGCTCTGCAGTCATGCAGCTGATGATACGGACGCAGGTACGCGAGGCGAAGGCTCGTGGCCCCGGCTACTCCTCGGGCACGAGTTGCGCCGTCACCACGCCGTGCAGCAGCTCCACGTCCACGAAGTCCCCCGCCTCCGGCGCCCCGCACCGCCAGCTCAGCGGATACGTGTTGCCGTGCGGCGCCGGGATGCCCACGTACTGGTCGCGGACGGCAGGCCCGAAGCACTTCGCGCCGGGCGGCCAGTCGAAGTCCTGGCTCGCGCCGGGCGCGAGCAGGAAGTAGGTCCACCGCGCTCCCGCGATCTCCCGCACGACGGGCCCGGGGTGGCCGTCGGTGAGCGTGGCCAGGTGGTGCAGCACCGCCTCGCCGCGTACGCCGCGCAGCCGGATCGCGTCGAAGTGAATTCCGGTCAGGTGGAGTTGGAGCCCCGAGCCGGGTACCCATTCGGGGAGTTTCTTCTGCGTCATGACCACGAGCATTCCGCCGGTTGCGTAGCGTGGCCAGGAGGACACGATCCACATCGTGCGGTGTGGGGAACGGTGGTGAGGTGTGGGGAAGACCGAGGTATCCCATGTCCGGCGGCTCGTGGGGGAGCTGATTCGCGTCCACCGGGTGCGCGCCGGGTTCACGCAGAAGACGGCCGCGCAGAAGCTGCTGATCTCGGAGTCGCTGATGGGCGCGGTGGAGCGCGCGGAACGGATTCCGTCGATCGATCTGTTGCTGGCGGCCGATGAGCTGTTCGCAGCTAACGGCGCTCTGAGGGAGTGCTGCGAGATGCTGGACGAGGAGAAGTATCCGCCGAAGTTCGTGAGCTGGGCACAGTCCGAGCGGACCGCGCGGGTCATCAACGGGTACGAGGCGATGGTGATGCCAGGTCTGCTCCAGTCCGAGGCGTATGCCTACGCACTGCACCGCGTGCGTGTGCCCGCGTACACGGAGTCCGAGGTCATCAGCCGCGTGGAAGCGAGGCTGGAACGACAGGCGATTCTGACGCGCACGCCGCCTCCGCACATCGGATTCGTCGTGGAGGAGTCGGTGTTGGAACGGTGCTTGGGCGGGCCGGAGGTGCTGAAGGAGCAACTGCGGCACATGCTCGACTGCATCGAGCGCCACAACCACGTGACAGTGCAGGTGATGCCGACAGCGCAGCACACCCATGCGGGACTGATGGGGTCCATGAACCTGATCTCCCCGGCGGAGGGACGCGCGTTCGTGTACGTGGAGGCACGTGGCGGGGATAGGTTTATCTCGCAACCGGACAAGGTCGTCGACTTGTTCGACCTCTTCGGCACCTTGCGGGCTCAGGCGCACAACCCCTGGGAATCCGTAGAGATCATCGAGAAGAAGATGGGGCAACTGTGAGCTACCACGACACCGGACTGATCTGGTTCAAGTCCAGCTACAGCAGCAACGAGGGCGCGACCTGCGTCGAGGTGGCCGCCTGCCCGCACACCGTCCACGTCCGCGACTCCAAGGTCACCGACGGCCCCACCTTCGCCGTCGCCCCCGCCGCCTGGACCGCGTTCCTGGGGCACGCCACAGCCAACGGCTGACCCGCACGCCGGGCCGCCAGGGGCGGCGTAATTACGGGCGCGGCACGCGGTGTTGATCCATAGACTGCCCGCATGTCTGTGACGGATCTCCAGCGCATCGCGGCCTTTCGCCTGTCCTTCGCCCGGCGGCAGGCCGCTGTCGTGACCGAGGTTCCCGGCGGCGCGGTGGTCCTGGACCCGGAGTACGGGGCGTCGTACGAGCACAACCAGCTCGTCGTCGGCGGAATGCCGGATCCTCTCGGGCTCCCGGCTCTGGCCGAGAGGATCCTCGGTCACCTGCGCCACCGCCAGATCACCGTGCTCGACGACACCACCGGTATCGACTGCGCACCCGCCCTCACCGCAGCCGGCTACTCCCACGCGAGCCAGCTGGTCATGGCGTACTCCGGCTCCGCAACGGCATCCGCAGCTGCGCCCGCAGCCGGCCTACCCGCGCAGTCCGTCGCGTTCGCCGACCTGCGCCCCGCTCTGCTCAGCCAGCTGCGCCGGTGGATGCCGCAGGCCGAGGAGGCGGTGGTCAGCCAGCTCGCCGACCGCAGGACAGCCCGGCTCCGCGGCGCCGAACAGGTCCGCTTCCTCGCCGTCCACGACGAGGAGGGAACGGTCGGCTCCTGGGCCGACTTCTACTGCGACGCGACTCAGGGGATCGCTCAGATCGAGGACGTCGTCACCGCCGATACCCATGTCCGGCGCGGCTACGCGGACACTCTTCTCACCACCGCTCTGCGGCACGCGTCGGACTGCGGCCTGGTCTTCCTCCTCGCCGATCCCGACGACTGGCCGCGCGCCTGGTACGTCCGCCGTGGCTTCAAGACGATCGGCCGCTTTCACGTGTTCACCCGTGCGGAGGCCGAGAGCTGAGCACCCATGACGCCACGGAGCTGTCTCCGAGCCCAGGCCCGTCTCAGAACAGGCGCTCGGAGGGCAGGACGTGCTTTCCGCCTGCATACGCGGCGAGCTCCGTGCGCAGCCGGTCGATCACGGCCTTCGCTCCCATCCCGTAGGCGACGCGAGCCGGGCAGCAGAGGATGTAGCAGTCCCCGTGCGTGGGACGCCTGACGCCGGTGCGCTGCATCCACTCCTTCGTGGGCTTGCTGTCGGCGCGGAACCAGGCGAGGAGCGGGGCCTCGCACCCAGCCCCCTGGATCCCGATCCGGTCGATCGACGCCCAGGGGATGGAGAACTCGGCGACACGCATCTGCCCGTGCCGCTTGACCTCCTGCTCGATGGTGAGATGCCCGGTGTCGAGGCGGATCCTGCTCTGCCCGTGATTCTTCTTGTCCGTCACCAAGATGTGCTCCCAGGCCACGCACCCGAGCACCATCACGGCGATCACGCCGTAATCCGGCCCGACGGGGATCCAGCCTTCCTCCGGGTGGGAATGGTGGTAGATCGCTGCCCACACGGTCAGCACCACCGCGCCGATCAGCAGCTTCCAGCAGAGACCTGGGAGGTGTCCGGCCCATGTGCGGGGGAACTCTCCCGGACGGCGGTCCCGCAGGCTCGACGCGAAGGCGACCCGGGGCGGTTCCTCGCGTTCCTTCTTCTTCTCCGGCTTCCGCGCCTGCCTCCGCCCCAGCTCATGCAGCTGCCGCCGCCCTTGAACATGCTTGTGTTCGAGCCGCCGAAGCGCTGTGGCCAACTCCCGCATCTGATGCCTGCGCGCCTCCGCCAACTCGGCGGCTGCACCGTGCCGGTCCACCAGTGTCGGCAGGTGCCAGGGGGTGCGTCCAAGCTGCCGCAGCGCGCCGGAGAGTTCGTCCGCGCTGGTGTTTCGCTCGCGCGGGTCCTTGCGCAGCAGCATGAAAATGACCTCGTCCCAGGCCGGCGGGATACCCGCCGCGACCGAACTCGGGGCGGGCGCCTCCTGCGTGAGGTGGGCCGTGATGTAGCCGAGGGTGTCCGGGGCCTGGAACGGCAGGCGGCCGGTGATCATTTCGAAGAGGAGGCAGCCGAGCGCGTACAGGTCGCTGCGGGCCTCGGGGTGTCCGCGGGCCTGCTCGGGGGCCATGTACGGAGGCGTTCCCACGATGAAGCCGGTCTGGGTGAGCCGGTCCGCCGTTGCGTACGGGTCGGCTGCCCGCGCGATGCCGAAGTCCAGGACCTTCGCGGCCCCCGAGGGCATGACGTGGATGTTGGACGGCTTGATGTCCCGGTGCAGGACGTCGGCCCGGTGCGCTTCGGTGAGCGCGTCGCAGATCTGCGCGCCCCACTCGGCCGCCTCGGACAGGCTGACCGGTCCGCGACGCAGCACTGCGTCGATCCCCTCGCCGCGGAGCAGCTCCATCACCAGAAAAGGGGCCTTGCCGTCCTCGCCCTCGGCCTGGCCGAGGTCGTGGACGGTCACGATGTTGGGATGCTGCAGCAGGGCGGTGATCCGAGCCTCGCGGAGGAACCTGGCCCGAGCCTCGTCGCCCCGACTGCCGCCGCCGGACAGCAGGGTGATCACCTTCACCGCGACCAGGCGTTCCAGGGTGGCGTCGTGCGCTTCCCACACCTGGCCCATGCCGCCTTCACCCAGCTGACGAATCAACCGGTAGCGGCCCCCGAGGAGTTGGTCCTGATCCACACGATCCCCCGTTCGGAATGAATCTGACCACCCGACATTACTCCGGTACCCAAATGAGAGGCGAGCGAGTGTAGTTGGTGATCGTGGTGCGGAAAGGGCCTGAAGCGCGGCCCCTGCCCGTGCTTACATGAGTTTCATGGTGTCTGCTGACCGCGTACTCGCTTTTGCAGCCATGTCGTTCCTGCTGATCGTTGTTCCTGGCCCCAGCGTGCTGTTCGTGATCGGGCGCGCGCTGGCCCAAGGCCGCCGCGCCGCGCTGGTCACTGTCGTGGGGAACACGATCGGCGCCTACCTGCTCGTTGTGGCCGTGGCGCTGGGGATCGGGTCCATCGTGGAGCGCTCCGTTCTCGTCTTCACTCTGCTGAAGCTGACCGGGGCCGCATATCTGGTGTATCTCGGCGTCAAGGCGTGGAGGCAACGAGGTGCGTTGCAGGCGGCGTTGGCCGATAGCAAGGCCACGCACGGCAGTCTGCGCACGGCGTGGGAAGGGTTCGCGGTCGGCGTGGCCAACCCCAAGACCATGGTGTTCTTCGCCGCGGTGCTGCCGCAGTTCGTCGACCGCGGCCAAGGCCACGTCGTGGCGCAGATGCTGCTGCTCGGCCTGGTCTTCAACATCATCGCGGTGGCTTCGGACACTGTGTGGGGGCTGACCGCAGCGACCGCACGGAACTGGTTCGCCCGCTCGCCCCGGCGTCTCTCCCTGGTCGGCGGAGTGGGCGGACTCGCGATGGTCGGCCTCGGTGTCACCGTCGCGGTGACGGGCCGCAAGGACTGACCGCTTCCCAGTCAGTCGGCCAGGGAGTGAAATGCTCAGCATGGAGGGCAAGTTGATCGCGCTGGTTCAGAGCTCCGGCCGGGTCCCGGCCGGCCGCTCGCGCGGCAGGGAACGGTCGCCTCGCCTTCAGGCTCCGGCCTGAAGGCGGAGGCCCGCCAGAGTCAGCTCCAGCGCGGCGAGGAACTGCTCCTTGTCCTCGTGTCCGTCGAACTCGTCGACGATGTCGTGCACGAACGGATACTCCTCGGCGTCGAGCGCACGCCACGCCTCGGCGTAGCGGCCGAGGAACTCCTGTTGGGTCACGAGGCCGTCGAGAACCTCCTGGGGAGGCTCCTGCCCCAGGTCGGCGGCGCTGCCGACCACGACGCTCACGACCGCCGAGACGGCGTGGAACCGCTGCCGTGGCGTGAGGTCGAGCCGGAGCGTCTGCTGCCCCAGCTCCTCGTAAAGGCGCAGCGAGTTGCCCTGGACGCTGATGTTCTGCATGAAGTTCGCAGCCAGCCACGGACGGTCCACGATCGCGTCGAACAGTGTGACGGCCATCACGCGCAGGTCGTCGATCGGGTCACCGCTGTCCTTCTGTCCTTCGACTGCGGTCAGCACCCCGCCGAGCGCATGGTCGACGGCGCGGTCGAGCAGTTCGTCCTTGCCCGAGACGTACCAGTAGATGCTGCCGACGCCGGTGCCGAGCCGGGCGGCGAGGGCGCGGAGGGTCAGTGCCGGCACGCCTGCCTCGTCGAGCAGGGCCACGGCCGCGGTGAGAACGGCCTCGATGGAGTGCGAGGCACGTTGGCGTCCTCGGGACGGACGGTCGGCGGGTCGCGGGCCTGTCATGGTCCACATCCAATCACAGCTTGCACAATTATCGAACTGCGTTCTATGGTCGAACCTCGTTCTATTCTAGAACGTCGTTCGATAGCTGGCGGCGTTCCGAGAGAAGGCCGCCATGACCACCACCGCACCCGAACCCACCGCACCCGAACCCACCGCGTCGCGCACCTATCCGTCCCTGCGCGCGGCATGGATCCCCCTGGCCGCGCTCTGCCTGGCCTTCTTCGTCGAGATGGTCGACAACACGCTGCTCTCGATCGCGCTGCCCACGATCGGCCGGGACCTCGGCAGCGGTACGACCGCGCTGCAGTGGGTCACCGGCGCGTACTCACTGACATTCGGCGGCCTGCTGCTGACGGCAGGATCGATGGCCGACCGGCTCGGACGCCGACGTGTGCTGCTGGTCGGCCTGGCGGTCTTCGGTCTGCTGAGCCTGGGCGTCGCCGCGGTATCCACCGCGGGGGAGCTCATCACCCTGCGGGCCGGCCTCGGCATCGCCGCCGCGGCCATGGCCCCCATCACGAACTCGCTGGTCTTCCGGCTGTTCGACGACAAGGCGCTGCGGATGCGCGCGATGACCCTGATGATCGTCGTCGGCATGTCCGGCTTCGTCCTCGGCCCGCTGCTGGGCGGCACCGCCCTGGCCCACGTTCAGTGGCAGTGGCTCCTGCTCGTCAACGCCCCGATCGCCCTGATCGCGGCCATCGGTGTCCGTCTCGGCGTCCCGGCCGACCGGCCGCAGGACCTGACCCGCGACAAGCTCGATCTGCCGGGCGCCGTGCTGAGCGTCACCACCATCGGCCTCGCCTGCTATTCGCTGACCAGCGGTGTCGAGCACGGCTGGCTCTCCGCGATCACACTCGCATCACTCCTCGGCGCCATCGTCGCGGGGATCGCGTTCGTGTGGCACGAGCGCCGCAGTGCATCGCCCATGCTGGACCTCCGCCTCTTCTCCAGCGGCACAGTCCGGGGCGCCGCCATCGCGCAGATCGGCACGGCCATCGCGATGGCCGCCGTGATGTTCGGGCTGATCCTCCACTTCCAGTACGCGTACGGGTGGAGCCCCGTACGGGCCGGCCTGGCGAACCTGCCGCTCATCGTGACCATGATCGCCGCGACCCCTCTGTCCGAGTGGCTCGCGGCCAGGTTCGGCCACCGCATCGCCTGCCTGGTCGGCGCGGCCTGCCTGGCCGGCTCACTGGCCGGACTGTCCTGGGGCGTCGACCACGGGTACGTCGTCATCGCGCTCTGCATGGTCGTGATGACCATCGGGCTGCGCACCGTCATGACGATCTGCGCCATCGCGCTCGTCGACGCGATGCCGGGCAACCGCACGTCGATCGGCACGGCGCTCAACGACACCGCGCAGGAGGTCGGCAGCAGCATCGGCACCGCCGTGGTCGGCACAATGATCGCCGCGCTGGTCACCACACAGCTGCCCGCAGGAACCTGGAGCGACGCTCTGGTGGCGTCGTTCTTCCATGGCGAGCGGATCACCTACGCCGTGCTGGCGGTCATCGTCGGCCTGGTCGCGGCCGGCGGTGCACTGACACTCACCAGCTCCCGCGTCACCGAAGAGCCCACCTGAGGCGTCCGAACACTCACAGCCCCGGCGCCCCCCACACCGGGAACCAGCGGGCCAGGTCCTTCTCCACCCGCAGGTCGTCCCCGAGGGCGGCCCGGACCTGGAGTTCGAGCCCGTTGTCGCGCTTCTCGCCGCTGCCCGGCGCCGGGGCGAACGGATAAAACGTACCCCGTTTGAAAAGGTAAACCAGCGCCAGCGGCCGCTCCCGCTCGTCCCGGAAGCCGATCAGTGAGCAGAGCAGCTGCGGGCCGAAGCCGCCGTCCTGGAGCAGCGTGTTGACCGCGTGCAGGTCGTTGACCAGCGCGGCGGTGTCCTCGGCCGGCTGCCGGGCGAGCAGCCAGGTGTAGCCGTAGGAGTCCTGGCTGAACTCCACCGGGATGCCGCCGCGCGCGGTGTCCGCGTCCAGCAGCTCCCGTACGTCCTGCTGGATACGGGCGAAGGTGCCGCCCTCGACGCCCGCGAAGCACACCGAGCCGAGGCCGGTCGGGACGAATCCCGTCGCCGCCTGGAGGGTGAGCGCGGCGGACGGGACGGCGAAGAGCTGGTCGAGGTCGGGGCGGACCGGTTTGCTGCGGCCCAGGATGCTGTCGAGCAGGCCCACGGACGTACTCCTCAAGGGTTGACGAACCGGGTCAGGGACGGGAGAGGTCGGCGGAGATGCGGGCCAGCTGGTCGAGGCGCTGTTCCAGCGTCGGGTGCGAGGAGAGCAGCCGGCTCAGGCTCTCCTTGGAGGAGAAGGCCGGGACGAAGTAGAAGGCGTTGTACGGCTCCGCCTTCCGCAGGTCCTCCGTCGGGATCCGGGCCATCTGGCCGCTCACCTTCGTCAGGGCGGAGGCGAGGGCCGAGGGCCGGCCGGTGAGCAGCGCGGCGGTGCGGTCGGCGGACAGCTCGCGGTAGCGCGACAGCAGTCGGGTCAGCAGGAAGCTCAGGGCATAGACCACCGCACTGACCAGCGGAATCAGCATGATCGCGATGCCGATGGGGTCATTGCTCCGATTGGAGCGGGAGAGGCCGCCCCACAGGGCGACACGGGTGATGATGCCCGCGAGTACGCCGAGGAACGAGGCGATCGTCATGACGGCGACGTCACGGTGTGCGACGTGCGACATCTCGTGGGCGAGCACGCCCTCCAGTTCCTCGGGCTCCAGTCTGCGCAGCAGACCGGTGGTCGCGCAGACGAGGGCGGTCTTCTCGGAGCGGCCGGTGGCGAAGGCGTTCGGCACGTCGCTCTGGGCGATGGCCACCCGCGGTTTGGGCATGTCGGCGAGGGCGCAGATCCGGTCGATGGCGCCGTGCAGTTCCGGTGCCTGCTCAGGGGTGACCTCGCGGGCGCCCATGCTGAAGGCCGCGATGCGGTCGCTGAACCAGAACTGGGCGATGAACATGCCACCGACGACGATCAGGATGATCGGCCAGGCGCCGCGCAGCACGGCGAGCAGGACGCCGACCAGTACCACGTACAGCAGACCGATCAGGAACATGGTGGAGACCATGCGTGTGGTCAGGCCGCGGTCCGGGGCGTACCGGCTACGGGTTCGGGTCATGGGTGACCTCCAGTCCTCATCTGCTTCCCATAGTGCTCCTCGGCGGTTCGAAGCGGATAAGCGCGACCGGTAAACAGACGGGCAAACGGACCGCTGAGGCGACCCGTGAGGCGAGCGGTGGGGCGACCCGTGGGGTGGCCGGAAAGCGGTGGGTGCGGTTCCGGCCGTCGCCCGATGGGTGGATACGGGGTATTTGGCCGAACTACGCCTAGCCCATCTAGGTGCCTGGGGCATCTAGTGGGGGTGATCGGCAGGACTCCCCCTCTCTTTGCGAGGTCCTCCATGGCAGAGACCGAGACCGTCACCTTTCCCCAGAACCGCACCTGCCCCTACCACCCGCCGACGGGATATCCGAGTGAGAGCCGGGGGCAGCAGTCGGTGACCCCCGTCCGCATCTACACCGGCCGGACGGTGTGGCTGGTGACCGGTCACGCCGAGGCACGGTCGCTCCTGGCGGACCCCAGGCTGTCGTCCGACCGGGAACACCCCGAGTTCCCGCTGTTCGCCAAGCGGCAGGCCGAGATCACCCAGCGGCGGGTGGAACTGATCGGCGTCGACGATCCGGAGCACAACGTCCAGCGCCGGATGCTGATCCCGAGCTTCACGGTCAGGCGGACGGCGGCCCTGCGGCCGCAGATCCGGGCGACCGTGGACACCCTGCTGGACGCAATGGTCGAGCAGGGTCCGCCGGCCGACCTGGTCGACGCCTTCGCGCTGCCGGTGCCCTCCATGGTCATCTGCGCGCTGCTGGGGGTGCCCTACGAGGACCACGAGTTCTTCGAGGCGCAGTCGCGCAAGCTGCTCCGCGGCCCCGAGGCCTCCGACGTGGAAGCCGCGCGGGACGCCCTCGACGAGTACTTCCGGGCGCTGATCGAGCGCAAGCGGCGCGCTCCCGGCGACGGACTGCTCGACGAGCTGATCGCCAAGCAGCTGGAGACCGGGGCGGTGGACCGCGAGGAGCTGGTGCGGCTGGCCGAGATCCTGCTCGTGGCGGGCCACGAGACGACCGCGAACATGATCTCGCTCGGCACCTTCACCCTTCTCCAGCACCCCGAACAGCTGGCCCTGCTGCGCGCCGCCGGTGCCGCTTCCGGCGACGACGCCGGTCCCGGGATGCCCGCCGCGGTGGAGGAGCTGCTGCGGTTCCTGTCCATCGCGGACGGGCTGTCACGGGTGGCCGTCGAGGACATCGAGGTGGGCGGGGTGACCGTCCGGGCGGGTGACGGCGTCCTCCTGTCCACGGCGGTGATCAACCGGGACGAGTCCGTGTACCCGTCGGCCGACGAGCTGGACCTCGGCCGCAACGCGCGCAATCACGTGGCGTTCGGGTTCGGCATCCACCAGTGCCTGGGCCAGAACCTGGCACGGGCCGAACTGGAGATCGCGCTGCCCGCCCTCTTCGAGCGTCTTCCCGGCCTGCGGCTGGCGGTGCCCGCGGAGGACGTTCCGTTCAAGCCGGGGGACACGATCCAGGGGCTCCTGGAACTGCCCGTGACGTGGTGACCGACAACCGACCGGAAGGCCCTGCTGGGATGCAGATCAAGATCGATATCGACCGGGACGTGTGCATCGGCGCGGGGCAGTGCGCGCTGGCCGCGCCGAAGGTGTTCACGCAGGACGACGACGGGTTCAGTGAGCTGCTGCCCGAACCGGGAGACGCCCTCGCCGGCCCCCTGGTCGGTGAGGCGGCCCGCGCCTGTCCCGTGCAGGCGATCACGGTGAACTGAGCGGCCGGACGGCTGCCCCGCACGGCGCGGGGCGGCCGCCCGCCGGTCGCTCGGCCCGCCGGTCAGGGCCAGAGCAGCTCCCGCTGCCAGGCACCGGCGGGCGCCGAGGTTTCTGCGGCCCCCGCCGCCTCCGCCGCCCCGGCCTCCCGGTGGTAGCGCAGCCGGATGTGCCGGCGCCGCGCGTCGCCCTGGAAGAACTCGACCTCGTACGGCTCGACCACGTACCGCGTCCAGCTCGCCACCTCGGCCTCCGGCTCCTCCCGGGCCCGGTCCCAGGCGGCGTCGGAGGCGCGGTCCAGCTCGGCGGACGAGCCCAGCACCTCGCTCTGCCGCCCCACCAGCGCCGAGGCCAGCGCCCCGGTGGAGCGGGCGTGCAGATCGGCCCGGCTCTCGGCGGCGGAGCACGCGGTGACCGGTCCCCGCACCCGTACCTGCCGCCCCTGGGCGGGCCAGTAGAAGCCCAGCGCGGCATGGGGGCGACCGGCGAGCTGGCGGCCCTTCGCGCTGGTGGCGTGCGTGGCGAAGTGCCAGCCGCGCTCGTCCGCGTCGTGCAGCATCAGCGTGCGCACATCGGGCCGGCCCTCCGCGTCGGCCGTGGCCAGGGTCATGGTGTGCGGCTCCACCTGCCCGGCGGCCACCGCCTCGGCGAACCAGGAGTGGAAGAGGGGGAGCGGGGCACGCGGCGCGGCGGCCGGGTCGAAGGCGGGCAGCTCGATGTCCCACACACGCTGGGCGTGGAGCAGATCACGGAAGGCGCGCTGTGCGGCGGCGGCGGATGCGTCGGTCATGCGGCCATTGGACCTCACGGACCGGTCGGCACCGAGCCGGCGGCCCGGCGAGGCCCGGGTCCGGGAGCCCGGCTCCCGACTACCCCCACCCCCACCCCCTCACCCCCACCCCCTCACCCCCGCCCCAGCACCACCGTCCCCGACGAGCAGAACCAGCCGCCCGTCCCCGACGCCACCGCCAGCTCCGGCAGCCGGCCGCCCGCCTTGCGGACCTGGCGGGCCCCCGCCTCGCCGCGTAGTTGGCGTACCGCCTCCACCAGCAGGAACAGGCCGCGCATTCCGGGGTGGCAGGCGGACAGGCCGCCGCCGTCCGTGTTCACCGGGAGCTCGCCGGTCAGGCCGGTGCGGCCCTTCTCGACGAACGCGCCGCCCTCGCCCTTCGCGCAGAAGCCCAGGTCCTCCAGCGTCACCAGCGTCATGTAGGTGAACGCGTCGTAGATTTCGGCCAGATCGATGTCGGCGGGCCGCACCCCCGCCCGCTCGAACGCAAGCCGGCCCGACACGGCGGCGGGGGAGACCGTGAAGTCGTCCCACTCCGACATGGCGGAGTGCGAGACGTGCTCGCCGGTGCCGAGGATCCAGACCGGGTCCTTCGCCGTGTCCGGTACGTACTCCTCGGCCGCCAGCAGCACCGCGCAGCCGCCGTCGCTGCGGATGCAGCAGTGCAGCTTGGTGAACGGGTCGGCGATCATCGGGCCCGACAGCACCTCGTCCACGGTGACCGGATCGCGGAACATCGCGTCCGGGTTGGCGGCCGCGTTGGCGCGGGCCTGCACCGCCACCTCCGCGAGCTGCTCCAGAGTGGTGCCGTACTCGTGCATGTGGCGGCGCGCGGCCATCGCGTACTTGGCGATCAGCGAGTGCCCGTACGGCACCTCGAACTGGAGCGGGCCGCGGGCGCCGAAGGAGAGGTTGGACGTGCGGCGGCCCGCCTTGATGTCCGCGCGTGCCGTCGATCCGTACACCAGCAGTACGGCGTTGGCGCGGCCCGCCGCGATGGCGTCCGCCGCGTGGGCCGCCATCACCTCCCAGGTCGAGCCGCCCACCGAGGTGGAGTCCACCCAGGTGGGTTTCAGCCCCAGGTACTCCGCGACCTCGACCGGGGCGAGCGTGCCGAGTCCGGCGGAGGCGAATCCGTCGACGACCGACCGGTCCAGACCCGAGTCGGCGAGCGCCCGGCGGGCGGCCTGGGCGTGCAGGGCGTACGGCGTGGCGGTGTCGACACGTCCGCAGTCGGCGAGGGATATGCCGACGACAGCGACCTTGCGGTGGGAAGAAGGCATGAATCTGACGGTACATCAGATCAGGTTCGGGTGAACCGGCTTGCGGAAGTGGGATCTTGCGGGCCGTCGCCGTGCGCGGCTCTGGGAATCTCGTACCATCCGTCCTAGCATGACGGCCCGTCAGATCAGAGGCCGTTCGGCCTCTGAGGGGAAGGAGTCCGACGATGGATGCCGCCTTCACCGCGGAACAGGACGAGATCCGCCGCACCTTGCGCGAACTGCTGGCCAGACACAGCGGACCCGACGACGTCAGGAGCGCGGCGGGTGCGCGGGACGGATACGACGCCGAGCTGTGGCGCCGGCTCGCCCGCGAGCTCGGGCTGCCCGGACTCGCCCTCCCGCAGGAGTACGGGGGCGCCGGCCGCGGTCCCGCCGAGCTCGCCGTCGTCTGCGAGGAGACGGGCCGCGCGCTGCTGCCGTCCCCGCTGCTCGCCACCGCCGTACTCGCCGCGCCCCTGATCGCCGCCCTCGGCACGGAGGCGCAGCGCACCGCCCTGCTGCCGGCCGTCGCGGCGGGCGAGCTCACCGCGGCGCTGGCCGTCCCCGGCGGCTCGCTCTCCACCGCACTCGGCCTCACCGGCGACCTGACCGGCGGAAGCTGGGCGGGTGGCGGCCGGGCGGGCGGCGTCCAGGCCCGGCCGGCCGGTGACGGCGGGGGGTGGCGGCTGTACGGAGAGGCCGACCAGGTGCTGGACGGGCACAGCGCGGGACTGCTCCTGGTCGCCGGGCACACGGGCGGCTTCCCGCGCAGCCGCACCCTGCTGTTCCTGGTCCGGACGGACGGGCCGCAGGCGCCCGCCGGACTCGTCCGCACCCCGCAGACCGCACTCGACGAGACCCGGCCGCTCGCCCGCGTCCAACTGCGTGACACCGAGGCCGAACTCCTCGGCGCCGACGACACGGTGGACGCCTCGGCGGCCCTCGCCGTGGCCGGCCGGGCCGCGGCCGCCGCACTCGCCGCCGAGGCGGTGGGGGCGGCGGCGAGCGCGCTGGAGCGGACGGTCGCCCACGTCGGGGAGCGCGAGCGGTTCGGCCGCGCGACCGGCTCCTTCCAGGCCGTGAAGCACCGCCTCGCGGATCTGTACGTACAGGTGCAGTCGGCCCGTTCCGCGGCGTACTACGCGGCCCGGGACCCGGAGGCCGGCGGGCTCGCCCTCGCCCAGGCGCTGGAGGTCCTGCACGTCACCACCTCGGAGGCCGTGCAACTGCACGGAGGCGTCGGCCTCACCGGGGAGCACCAGGCGCGTCGGTACTTCGAGCGGGCCGCCGCCGGTGAACTGCTCCTCGGTCCGGTGCACCGGCTCCGCGACCACGCGGCCCTGCGGGCGGGGCTCTTCGGCCCCGGTCCGGAGGCAGCCGGTCCGGAGGCGGCCGGTCAGGGCGCGCCGGGACCCGCCGAGCAGGGACCGGCCGAACGGGTGGCGGTCTGATGGCGCCCGGCGTCCGCCTCGTCCAGAAGGTCTCCTCGACCCGGGCCTTCGCCCGGATCGCACCCCATCTCGTACCGGCCATGGACCGCACGGTCCACCGGCTCACCCGCGGCCGGGTGCTGCTCAGCGCGCAGATGCTGCCGGGGGTCGTCCTGACGGTGCCGGGGGCGCGGAGCGGGCAGCTCAGGACCACTCCGCTGGCCTGCATGCCGGAGCACGGCGACGGCGATCCGGAGCGGGCGGGCAGCGGCCGGGGCGGAAAGAGCAAGGGGGATCGGGGCGGCGGTGAACCGGGCAGCTGGATCCTGGTCGGCAGCAACTTCGGCCGTACGGGGCACCCGGCCTGGACGGCGAACCTGCTGGCGCATCCGGACGGGGCCGTCATCAGCTGGAAGGGCCACGACATCCCGGTACGGGCCGGGCTGCTGGCGGGTGCCGAGCGGGCGGCGGTGTGGGAGACGGCGCTGAGGTTCTGGCCGCCCTACGCGGCGTACCAGGCGCGGATCGACCGCGAGATCCGGCTGTTCCGGCTGGAGCGGCGCGACGGTCCGGGGTGAGGGCGGGGCCCACGGCCGGGTCCGGATACACCGACGGCGGACCACATGCGTGGTCCGCCGTCGGTGAGACAGGACCTGGGGCGCCCGGGGTCACCGAGCGTCACCCAGTACGGGGAATCCGGCGCGGGCGCTACTTCGTCGGCTTCTTGCCGGTGATGCCCAGATGCACCAACAGCGCAAGGTTCGGGCGGAGTTCGGACTGCTTCACACCCCAGGTGGTGAAGCCCTTCTGGTGCGAGGCGACCGCCGCCAGCATCGCGACCAGGGAACCGGCCATCGCCGCGGGGCTGATGTCCTTGTCCACCTTGCCCTTGGCCTGGAGTTCCTTCACCGAATCCGTGAGGGAGTTGGTGACGGAGTTGAGGATCTTCATACGGATCTTGTAGAAGCGCTTGTCGCCCTCGGCCGCGCCGAGGTCGACCACGCGCAGGATCGCGTCGTTGCGCCGCCAGAAGTCGAGGAATCCCTCGACGAGTTCTTCGGCGGTCTGCCAGCCCGACTTGCCGACCCAGGAGCGCCCGGCGACCAGTTCGGTCAGTCCGGCACCCTCCTTGGCCATCTCTTCGGCGATCTCGAGGACGGCGCCCTCGACGTCGGGGAAGTACTGGTAGAAGGTCGCGGGTGAAGTCCCCGCCTTCCGGGCGACGTCGATGACTTTGACGTCCCGGTACGGCGAGGAGCTGAGCATCTCGCTGAGGCAGTCGAGCAGCTTCTGCCGCGTCGCCTGTCCGCGTCGACCGGCCACGCGGCCGTCGACGGTGCGTACTTGTCCTGTCATGCCGTCAGCTTACCGACGGGTGATCGGAGCGCGATTCGGCCGACTGCAAATGGGGACGGCGCCAGGCGTGGTGGGGGGAGTGCGGGGATTTCCGATGATGTGCCCCTCGGTTCCGCACGCCTTTCGGTGCGCCGTTCCCCACAGTCTCATTAATGTTATCAACATCCTGTGGATAACTTCCGTGGATAACTTTCCGTGACGACGACATTCGAGGGTCCGATGTCGAATGTATGTTCGTATCGGGGGTGCTGAGGCGCGCACCGGGCCCCCCGCGGTTACGTTGGCTGTGACGAGCGTCACCGCGGAGGAAGGATCCGGGCCCATGGCCGCATTCGCGCAGTCCGCGCCGTGCTGGGTGGACGTGCAGCTGCCCGACCTCGAAGCGGGCAAGCGCTTCTACGGTGCGCTCTTCGGCTGGACCTTCCGGGCGGGCGACGGGTCCTCCGCCGACGCCCTCAGCGACGGGGCCCTGGTCGCCGCGCTCGCCGCCAAGAAGGACGGCCGGATGCCGACCGCCTGGGGCGTCTACTTCGCGACCGACGACATCACCGCCTCCGTCGCCCGCGTCCGGGAGGCGGGCGGGCAGGTGATCACCGAACCGGTCCGGGCCGGCCGGTCGGGTGTCCTCGCCCAGGCGGCCGACCCCGGCGGCGCGGTCTTCGGGCTGTGGCAGGCGGGTGAACGCAAGGGCTTCCAGAAGCAGAACGAGCCGGGCTCCTTCTGCTGGACCGAGGTCTACACCCGGCAGAAGGAACGCGTGGACCCCTTCTACGAGCGGGTCTTCGGCTTCCGCTCCGTCGATCCGGACGCGGCCGGCGCCGGTGCCCCGGGCACGGACGAGGCAGGCGTCGACTTCCGCATGTGGTCACCGGCCGGCACGGAACCCGGGCCGGACACGGCCGTCGGCGGGCGCGGCGTCATCACCGACGCGTTCCCCGCCGTGATGCCGAGCTACTTCCTCACCTACTTCGCCGTGGCGGACTGCGACGCGTCGGCCGCGACCGTCGTCCGGCTCGGCGGCCGGGTCTCCGCACCGCCCTTCGACATCCCGTACGGGCGGATGGCGGTACTCCAGGACGACCAGGGCGCCGTCTTCGCCGTACTTCAGCCACCGGTGTCCTGATACCGCCCGGAGTGATCCATGACACCCGCTTCTGCCCCCGGGTTCGCAACCGGCGCCTCGGCCAGGAACAATCGGGGTGCGCACCGTCGGGTGGTGCCCAGTGGTGAGACGCTGCACAGGGCGGTTTTTCGCGGGCCTCTGTCGACTGAGGTCCGTACGGGGAGGGTGGCAGGTAAGTGATGGAGCAGCTGACGCAGCACGACCCGAGGCGGATCGGCCCGTTCGAGGTGCTGGGACGGCTCGGGGCCGGCGGCATGGGGCTGGTCTATCTCGCCCGCTCGGCGTCGGGCCGGCGGGTGGCGATCAAGACGGTACGTACGGAACTGGCCGAGGACCAGCTGTTCAGGGTCCGCTTCACGCGTGAGGTGGAGGCCGCCCGCGCGGTCAGCGGCTTCTACACGGCCGCCGTGGTGGACGCCGACCCGCGCGCCGCCGTGCCCTGGCTCGCCACCGCCTATGTGCCCGCGCCCTCGCTCGAGGAAATAGTGAATGAGTGCGGGCCGATGCCGACCCAGGCGGTGCGCTGGCTGGCCGCGGGCATCGCGGAGGCCCTCCAGTCGATCCACGGGGCGAAGCTCGTCCACCGCGACATGAAGCCGTCGAACGTGCTCGTCGTGGAGGACGGCCCCCGGGTCATCGACTTCGGGATCGCGTCCGGCGTCTCCAACACCCGGCTGACCATGACGAACGTCGCCGTGGGCACACCCGCGTACATGTCGCCCGAGCAGGCGCGGGACTCGCGCAGCGTCACGGGCGCCAGCGACATCTTCTCGCTCGGCTCGACGCTCGTCTTCGCCGCGACGGGCCATGCGCCGTTCCACGGGGCCAACCCCGTCGAGACGGTCTTCATGCTGCTGCGCGAGGGCCCCGACGTCACCGGTCTGCCCGACGACCTGCGGCCGCTGATCGAGTCCTGCATGCAGATGGACGCCACGCGCCGGCCCACCCCGGCCGAGCTCCAGTCGCAGCTGGCCCCGCACCTCTTCGCCTCCGGCGGCGACGACAGCGGTACGGCGTCGGCCTGGCTGCCGGCCTCCGCCACCGAGATGATCGAGCTGCGCCGCGGCGGCGGACGCGTGGTCGCCGTCGCACCCGCCCCGGCCCCTGCCCCCGTTCCCGCCCCGGCCCCCGTGCCGCCGCCGCCCGCCAGGCCTCCGGGCGCCGACTGGGACACCGCCTGGCGCGGCGGCGCCGACCTGCGTCCCCGGCACTCCTCGCCCACCCCGGCCACCTCGCCACTGGAGGCCCCCGACGGCGGCCCGGTGCGGCTGTCCGGTGCGAAGGCGCCGATCGGCCCCGGTCCGCGCGTCCAGGACGTCCACGCCTCGGCGGCCGCCGCCGAGGCGGCTCCGGCGACCGGCTGGGTGCGCCCGCCCGCCGGAGTGAACGGCGCGCCCCCGGCCCCGCCCGTCCCCGTGCCCGCTCCGGCGCACGCGCCGGACAGCGGTCCCTCCGGTCCGGAACGCTGGCGGCCCTGGCGGTTCCGGATGTCGAACGACGTGTGGGGCACGCCGGTCGTCGTCGGCGGCCTGCTCTACGTCACCTCCTTCGAGGTCCACGCGCTGGACACCGGCAACGGGCGGCGCCAGTTCAAGACCCGTGACGTGGCCTGGGCGATGGCCGTCAACGGCGGCCGCATCCACGCCTCCGACGGCCCCTCGCTCTACGCCCTGGACGCGGTCACCGGCGCGGAGCGGTGGCGGCTCCAGACCGACGCGTGGGTGTACTCGCTCAAGGCCGACCGCGGCACGGTCGTCACGGGCACCCGGGGCGGCGGCGTCCAGGCGTGGGAGGCGTCCACCGGGGAGAAGCTCTGGGAGACCACCGGCGCGCAGACGGACTTCGAGACGTCGGAGGCCGGACCGGCCGTGCACGACGGGACGGTCTACCTCTGGCAGGACGCCCGGCTGCGGGCCGTCGACGCCCGTACGGGCGTCGAGCGCTGGTCCTACCCGGTCGGCGACGCGGCCTCCTGCGGCGGGGTGCCGCTCCGGGTGACCCCGGCGCCGGACGGCTACGCGTACGTCTGCGCGGGAACCAGGGTCCTCGCGCTGGACATCGCCTCCGGCCGGGTGCGCTGGCACTTCGAGTCACCGGCGGTCTTCCTCTCGCCGCCCGCGTTCGCGCCCGGCCCGGCGGTCACCGGCGGCGGGGTGTACCTCGCGGACTACCTCGGCACGGTGTACGCGCTGGACGCCTCGACCGGCAAGGACCGCTGGCGCATCGCCACGGAGTCCCGCCAGTCGACCGAACCGGTGCTGGTGACGACGGGGAACGTCCATGTCGGCAGCGGCAGCGCGCTGTACACGCTGGACGCGGTCACCGGCACCCCGAAGTGGCGGTTCGCCGCGGGCGGCGAGGTGGTGGGCGCACCGGTCGTCGCCGACGGGCGGGTCCACTTCGGCTCGGCCGACCACGTCCTGTACACCCTGGACGCGGCGGGCGGCCAGCTCCGCTGGAAGCTCGCCACGGGCGGCGAGATCACGGGCTCGCCGGTGGCGCAGGGCGGGGTGGTGTACGCGTGCAGCAAGGACCGCTGCGTGTATGCCCTGGACGCGCTCAAGGGCACCGGCACGGGCGGCAGACCCCGTACGTAGCCGGACGCGAGCTGGAGAAGGCTGGTCCGGGCTCAGGGCTGCGGGGGACGGTCGTCCGGCGGACGGCCGTGGTCCGGCGGACCCACGTACGGATCGGCCTCCGGCTCCGGCCAGGGGCTCGTCTGCATCGACGGGCCGGGCTCCCGGGTGGGCGGCCAGGTGTCGGGGTCCTCGGACCCCGGCGCGTCGTACGGCCGGCTCCGGTCCGCCCGCGCCCCCAGCCGCGCATGACCGCGCCCGGACATCAGCGCCGCGCCCAGCAGGAGCAGCACCCCGCCGCCCGCCGCGCACGCCACGCCCAGCTGGAGCCCGGAACCGTCGCCGGAGACGGTCAGCTCCCCGGCCGCCTGGCCCTGACGGACCATCCACAGCACCGTGAACCCGAGGACCACCACGCCCGCGAGGGCGACCAGCAGCCGGGACCGGAGCACCACGCCGACGACCGTCACGACCGCGGCGAAGAGGAACGGCAGCAGGATCGAACCGAACACGCCGGGGTGCGCCCCGGTGACACCGGTGAAGAGGTCGCCGATCCGGTAATGCCGCCCGAGGCGGCCGTCGTACCAGTCACGGAAGGGGCTCAGCACGGCGGCCGCCGCTCCTGCGAGAGCGACGATCGAGCCGAGGACGTTACGGATCATCTCCGGCCTCCAGCGGGTGTGCGAGGCGCCACCGGCCGGTGACGCGGATCAGCACCGCTCTCGCCTCGACGCTACGCCGGGCGCATGGCCCTCGCCACCAGACGGCGGCGCGCGGACGATGACGAGATCGTGACAGGGTCATGACCGGGAGGCCGAACGAAACCGGCCATGCTGTGCGCTACGGTGTCGCGCGGCTGTCCGGCAGCAGTGCCGAACACCGCACAGCCGATCCACAACACAAGGGGGGCGGCATCGATGATGCGGCAGCACATGAAACTGACAGTGGTCCTGGTCGCGGTGGTGCTCGCGCTCACCGGCTTCTCCAGCTCCGGCCACGGCAGCAAGAGCGGCAAGAGCAGGAAGTCCAGCAGCAGTAGTGGCGGCGGGTGCTCCAACTCCAAGAAGAGCAACGGCACCTACCACGACACCGACTACAACGACGACGACTACGGCTCGTCGGGCAGCTCGTCCAGCGGCTCCGCCTACGACACCGCCACCCCCAGCGCCACCGCGACGGACGCGCCCCGGGCGTACGTCTTCCGCTGCGCGACCCCCCGCAAGGGCAAGCGCAAGGCCGTCACCTCCTCCACCGTGCGGCTCAGCGCGAGCGCGCCCGGCAGCCACACCTACGAGGTCGACGTGACGTTCCTCGACTCGCGCGGCAACACCGTCGACACGGGCGAGGCGAGCGTGGCCGCGGACGGCGGCGAGACGAAGACCCTCTCCGTCCGGATGGACAGCCCGAGCAAGGTCTCCCGGGTGAGGAAGTGCTCGGTCACCGCCGAGCTCTCCTACTGACCGAAAGGGAGACCGGCGGCGGCTCCGTACTCACCGCAGCCGGTACCCGCCGCCGGACCCCCTGCCCCGCCCCTCGAACAGCTCCGCCTGCCGTTCCGGCGTCAGGTTGCCGAGCGCGATCAGGTGCGGGGCATGGGCCAGTGCCTGCGTCCGCGCCGCCTCCTTCGCGGACCAGACGGCCCGCACCGTTCCCTGTACCGCCTCGGTCGGGTACGAGGCGATGACCGCCGCCGCCCGCAGCGCCGCCAGCACCGTGCCACCGGTCTCGGTGACCTCGCTGACCAGCCCGGTCTCGTACGCGCGCCGGGCCGTGACCCGTTCGGCCGTCCCCATCAGGGACATCCGGGCGACCTCACCGAACGGCATCCGCTGCGCCATCGAGATCGCCTCGTAGGCGCTGACCATGCCGTACGTGGTGTGCGGGTCGAAGAACGTCGCGTCCTCTGACGCGATGACGAACTCCGACTCGCCCAGCAGGTAGAACGCCCCACCGCAGGCCATCCCCTCCACGGCCGCGATCACCGGCTTCCACAGGTCGTTCGCCTTCGGCCCGATCGCGATCAGCGGATCGTCGATCGTGTACGGGGACGAGGGCTGCGGGACGTCCACGCCCCGGTCGATCCCGGTACAGAACGCCCGGCCGCCCGCACCCGTCACGACGACGACCCGCACCTCGTCGTCGTACCGCAACGCCCGCCAGGCGGCCTTCAGTTCGGCGGCCGTCGCGAGATCGATCGCGTTGTGCCGCTCCGGCCGGTCCAGGGTGAGCAGCGCGACCCCGGTCTCCTTGTCCGTCTCCGTGCGCAGCGCCATCTCCGGTCACCGCTCCAGCAGCCAGCGGACCAGGGTCACCTCGGGGGAGACGGGGCAGAAGACCGCCCTCACCGCCGCCCCGATCCGCAGCCGCGACGGATCGACCGAGTTCAGCGGCGCGTCCGGCCCGGTCACCACGTTGCCGACCAGCCGGATCTCCGGGGCGTCGGCCAGTTCGACCACCACCGCGTTGTACGGGGCCTGGGCCGCGTAGGCGGGCAGCAGCGGCGGATGCGGCAGCACGTACGACCAGACGCGGCCGCGCCCGCTCATCGCCCGCCACTCGCTGTCGAACGACTGGCAGTGCGGGCAGCACGGCCGGGGCGGGAAGCGGAGCCGGCCGCAGTCCGGGGCGGCGCACGCCTGGACGCGCAGTTCACCACGGGCCGCGTACTCCCAGAAGGGCGCGCCGTCCTCGTCCACGGCGGGCAGCAGCAGTCCATCCATCTCGGTCAGCTCCTCAGCAGTACGGCGGATGTGGGCACGCCCTCCCCGGCGGTGACCAGGCAGGTCGAGGCGTCGGGGACCTGGGCGGTGGAGACGCCGCGCAACTGCTTCACGCCCTCGTTGATGAGGTTGAAGCCGTGCACGTACCCCTCGCTGAGCCCGCCGCCGCCCGTGTTGACCGGCAGCCGGCCCCCGCTCTCCAGGGCGCCTCCCTCGGTGAACGCGGCGCCCTCGCCGCGCCCGCAGAACCCGTACCCCTCCAGGGAGAGCGGGATGAGCGGGGTGAACGCGTCGTAGATCTGGGCGACATCGACGTCCTGCGGCCCGAAGTCGGCCTGCTTCCACAGCTGTCGGGCGGCGGCCCAGGCCGGACCGGTGAGCGGGTCGTCGTTCCAGTAGTTGACCATCCCGTGGTGCTGGGCGGGCAGGCCCTGGGCGACGGAGTGCAGGTAGACGGGCTTCTGCCGGCAGTCGCGGGCCCGTTCGGCGGAGACGATGACGCAGGCCAGCGCCCCGTCCGTCTCCAGGCAGTTGTCGAAGAGGCAGAGCGGCTCGCTGATCCAGCGCGAGGTCATATACATGTCGCGGGTCAGCGGCCGTTCGTACATCACGGCGTCGGGGTTCTGGTTGGCCCGGTTGCGGCAGGCCAGCGCCACGTTGAAGAGGTGGTCGCGGGTCGCCCCGTACTCGTGCATGTACCGCCGGGCCAGCATCCCGATCTCGTCGGCGGGCCGCAGCAGCCCGTAGGGCCGGGTCCACTGGGCGGGGGTGGGCAGTTGCACCGCGGTGTTCTTCCACGGCCGGGGCCCCGAGCCCCGCTTCCGCGACCGCCAGGCGACCCCCACGCTCGCCTGCCCGGTCGCCACGGCGGCGGCCAGGTGCGCGAGCGTCGCGCAGGAGCCGCCGCCGCCGTAGCCCACCTTGCTGAAGAAGGTGACATCGCCGGCTCCGATGGCCTTGGCGACCTCGACCTCGTCGGTCTCCTCCATCGTGTACGAGGCGAACGCGTCCACCTCCGACGCGGCGATGCCCGCGTCGTCGAGCGCCGCGACGATGGCCCGGCAGGCCAGGGTCTTCTCCGTCTCGGGCAGATGTTTCGCGAACCGGGTCTGCCCTATGCCGGCTATCGCTGCCTTGTCCTTGAGCGTCGTCACCGCCACCTCCGAAGCCGTCATGACTGCTGACAGCGGAGGAGGCTACAGCTAATCTGACGGATAGTCAGCTACTGCGGTACGCAGGGCTGTTCGGACTGAGACGGGAGGGCGCGAGATGCGCGGCGACGAGGAATGGTCCACCGTCCCGAACCTGGTGCGGGAGGCGGCGCGGCGGTACGGCGACCGCGAGGCGGTGGTCGAGGGCCGCACCAGGATCACGTACACGGAACTCGGTGAACGCGTGGAGCGGGCCGCCGCCGCGTGCATGGCGTCCGGGGTGGAGCCGGGGGACCGGGTGGCGGTCTGGGCGCCCAACACCCTGGACTGGATCGTCTCCGCGCTGGGCGCGGTGACGGCGGGCGCGGTCCTGGTCCCGCTCAACACCCGCTTCAAGGGCACGGAGGCGGCGTACGTACTGGAGCAGAGCCGGGCGAAGCTGCTCTTCGTCACGGGCACCTTCCTCGGCACGTCGTACGTGGCGTCCCTGCGCCGCGCCGACGTCGAACTCCCGCACCTGGAAACGGTGGTGGTCCTCGCGGACACCGCCCCCGCCGACTACGTCACCTGGAAGGACTTCCTGACCGCGGGGGAGCGGATCTCTCCCGAGCGGGTACGGGAACGGGCCGACGCGGTCCCTCCGTCCGCCCCCTCCGACATCATCTACACCTCGGGCACCACGGGACGCCCCAAGGGCGCGGTCATCAGCCACGCCCAGACCCTGCGTTGCTACGAGATCTGGAGCGAGCTGGCCGGTCTGCGCGAGGGCGACCGCTATCTGATCGTGAACCCGTTCTTCCACACCTTCGGCTACAAGGCGGGCGTCATCGCGTGCCTGATGCGGGGCGCGACGATGATCCCGCAGCCGGTCTTCAACGTGGACACGGTCCTCGCCAACATCGCCGCGGAGCGCATCTCGGTCCTCCCCGGCCCGCCCACCCTCCACCAGTCGCTCCTGGACCACCCGGCCCGCTCCAGCCACGACCTCTCGGCACTCCGCCTGGTCGTGACGGGCGCGGCGGTGGTCCCGCTCCAGCTGGTGGAGCGCCTGCGCACCGAACTCGGCATCGCCACGGTCCTCACCGCCTACGGCCTCTCCGAGGCGAGCGGCATCGTCTCGATGTGCCGCCGCGGCGACCCGGCGGACGTCATCGCGTCCACCTCCGGCCGGGCGATCCCCGGCACGGAGATCCGCGTCCTGGCGGCCCCCGGCACCCCGGGCGAGGTCCTGGTCCGCGGCTTCAACGTGATGCGGGGCTACTTCGAGGACCCGGAGACCACGGCCGCCACGATCACCTCGGACGGCTGGCTGCACACCGGCGACGTGGGCGTCCTCGACGAGGACGGCAGCCTGCGGATCACGGACCGGATCAAGGACATGTTCATCGTCGGCGGCTTCAACGCCTACCCGGCGGAGATCGAACAGCTCCTGGGCCTGCACCCGGACGTGGCGGACGTCGCGGTCATCGGCATCCCCGACCCCCGCCTCGGCGAGGTCGGCAAGGCGTACGCGGTGCGCCGCCCGGGTGCGACGGTCACGGCCGACGACCTGATCGCCTGGTCGCGGCGCGAGATGGCGAACTACAAGGTGCCCAGGGCGGTGGAGTTCGTGACGGAGCTGCCCCGCAACGCGAGCGGCAAGGTGGTGAAGGGAGAGCTGCGGGGGCGGGCGCGCTGACCTGTCACCCTGCTGCCGGCCTCGGCATGGTGAGAGGTATGGCAACCAAGAAGTACACGGTCACGCTGTTGCCCGACCGGTGTGCGGACGTGCGGCGGCCGCGACGGCTCCCCCTCCGCGCCGCCGCGGCCGTTCCCCCGTTCCCCCTGCCCCCGTTCCCCCGTTCCCCCTGCCCCCCGGCAGGTGGCTCAGCGCGGGTCGGCGCCGGTCATGTGGCTGTCCATGGGCTTTATCTCGGGCTCGCCGGTCATGTGGCTGTCCAGCGGCTTGAGCTTCGGCTCGCCGGTCATGTGGCTGTCCATGGGCTTTATCTCGGGCTCACCCGTCATGTGGCTGTCCGCGGGCTTGGCTTCGCCCGTGGCGCCGGACTTCGGTGTGGGCGCCTGGATCTTCTTGTCGTCGCTCATGCTGTGAACTCCGTTGCTCGGTGCATGGATGGTCGGCAAAGCCCGTCCGGCTGCTCCCCCGTGGGCTGCCGGACGGGCTGTTCAGAGCCGTTCACCTTAGTGTGCGGTTCCCCTGTCGACTCGCCTGCCCCCCGACGCGACGCATCGACAGGTAGAGAATGACGGGTGGTGATAAACGAACGATGAACGCGGCTCAGCGTCCGTGGGACGGGAGGGCCGCACCGAGCAGACCGCGAACGATGTCACCCTCCGGGGCCTTCAGCTGATCGAAGACCGCCAGCGCCTCCCGCCAGCATGCCTTTGCCCGGTCCGCCTGGCCTATCCCGTCCAACGCCTTGCCCAGTACGGTCCGCACGTTGGCCCGCCGCCACTCGCCGCCGATGTGGAGCAGCACCGTCAGCGCCTGCTCGGAGTACGCGGCGGCCTGGGCCGGCCGCTGAGCCGCGAGGTGCACCTCGGCCAGCCTGAAGAGAGTCATCCCTTCCCACAGCCGTTGGCGGCTGTCCCGAAAGACGGAGAGCGCCTCGGACAGACGGACCTCGGCCTCGTCCTGCCGACCCGCTCGGGTCAGCGCGAGCCCCAGGGCGTAGCGGCCGTTCGCCAGCCGCAGGGTGAGCCCCAGCCGGGCGTATATGTCGATTCCCTGGCCGGCGAGTTCGACGGCGCTGGCGGTCTGCCCGATGGCCAGTCGGACCCGGGACAGATTGCACAGGGCGCTGGCCTCGCCGGCGTGGTTGGTGTCGGACCGGAAGGCGGTGATGGTCTGCTGGAGGAAGGCCTCTGCCTCGGAGAGCTGATTCCGGTAGCCGGCGATGATCCCGAGCTCGTTCGGAGCGTTGCAGTGGGTCCAGACGTCGTCGATCGACGATGCGAGAACCATGGCCTGCCGGGCCTCGCTCTCCGCCTGGTCGAATCGGCCCGCGGTGCTGTGCACCTGAGCGAGTGCCGTCCGTGCCCGCGCCTCGGAGCGCGCGTCCCCGGTGGTGACCGCGGCGTCCCGCACGATGGTGGCGACCGATTCGAACTGACGCGAGTTGGCGCCCGATTCCGCGAGGTCCTTCGAGGCGAGCAGGAGATCCACGGCACGCCGGATGGTCGTCGCGGTGATGCTCTGCTGGATACAGGCCAACAGCGGATTGGCCTCCGAGTACAGCCAGTCGAGAGCCTTGCCGTGTCCGGAGAACGGCAGTCCGGGATATTCGGTGCGTTCCAAGTGGTTGACGGTCCGGTCCCCCGGCCGCTCCAGCGCATACACCCCCGCGGCCGTCGCCAGATAGAAGTCCAGCAGCCGCGACAACGCCAGCTCCGGCTCCCGCGACGACCGCTCGTCCCGCTCCGCGCACGAACGCGCGTAGAGGCGCACCAGGTCGTGGTAGCGGTAGCGGCCCGGGGCCGCCGACTCCAGGAGGGACGTGTCGACCAGGGACTCCAGGAGATCCTCCGCCGCGTGCATCTCCAGGTTCAGCAGGGCCGCCGCGGCGGCGAGTGAGATGTCGGGGCCGTCCGCGAGGCCCAGGAGGCGGAAGGCGCGGGCCTGGGCGGGTTCCAGCTGGCCGTAGCCGAGTTCGAAGGTGGCCTTCACCGCGAGGTCGCCCGCCTGGAGTTCGTCCAGGCGGCGGCGCTCGTCGGCGAGCTTGGCGGCCAGGACCGAGACCGTCCAGGTGCGGCGGGAGGCCAGCCGGGAGGCGGCGATGCGGATGGCGAGGGGGAGGAAGCCGCAGGCGGCCACGACGTCGAGGGCGGCCTTGCGCTCGGAGTTGATGCGTTCCTCGCCCACGATGCGGGTGAAGAGCTGGAGCGCCTCCTCGGGCGACATCACGTCCAGGTCGACCAGGTGCGCGCCCGCCAGGTCGACCATCCGGACCCGGCTGGTGACCAGCGCCGCGCAGCCCGTCGTGCCGGGGAGCAGGGGGCGGATCTGGGCCGTGTCGTGGGCGTTGTCCAGGAGGATCAGGATGCGGCGGCCGTCGAGCGTGGAGCGGTAGAGCGCGGCGCGTTCGTCGAGGGAGTCGGGGATCGCCGAGTCCGGGGTGCCCAGGGCGCGCAGGAACGCGCCGAGCACCGTCTCCGGTTCGGCGACGCGGGAGCCCGCGCCCTGGAGGTCGACGTACAGCTGGCCGTCCGGGAAGTGCTTGCGGGCCTGGTGGGCGACGTGCACGGCGAGGGTCGTCTTGCCGACGCCGCCGATGCCGGCCAGCGCGGAGACGGCCATGACGGAGCCCTCCGTGGTGGCGAGGCGGTCGCCCAGTTCCCGTACGAAGGAGGCGCGGCCGGTGAAGTCCGGGACGGTGGCCGGGAGCTGGGCCGGGCGGACCGGTGCGGCGGGGGCGGGATCGTCGGCCGGGCGGGCCAGCTCCTCGTCGGCCCGCAGGATGCGCTGCTGGAGCTGGGCGAGTTCGGGGCGCGGGTCGACGCCCAGTTCCTCGGCGAGCAGCCGGCGGGTGTCGGCGTACACCGCGAGGGCCTCGGCCTGGCGGCCGCTGCGGTACAGGGCGACCATCAGGAGTTCGCGCAGCCGCTCGCGCAGCGGGTGCGCGGCGGTGAGCGCGGTCAGTTCGGAGACCGCCTCCGCGTGGCAGCCGACCTCCAGGTCCAGGTCGAGACGGGTCTCGGTGAGCTGGAGGCGCCACTCCTCCAGCCGGGTGCGCTGGTTCTCGGCGTACGGTCCCGGCACGGAGGCGAGCGCCTCGCCGTCCCACAGGGCGAGCGCCTTGTTCAGGAGCACCCTGGCCCGGGAGCGGTCGCCCGCGGCGCGGGCCTTGTCGGCGCCGGCGGCCAGCTCCTCGGCCACGGTCACATCGACGGCGTCGGGCCCGGTCCGCATCGCGTACCCGCCGGAATCGCTCGCCAGGGTCTGCGGGCCCAGGATCTTGCGGAGCCGGGAGGCGTACGTACGCACGGCGGCCAGCGCCTGCGAGGGCGGCTCGTCGCCCCAGATGGCGTCGATGAGTTCGGCGGCCGTGGCGGTGTGCCCGCCGCGCAGCAGGAGGGCGGTCAGCAGGGCGCGCTGCTGGGGGGAGCCGGAGGGCAGCGTCTCGCCGCCCCGCCGGGCCCGTACCGGGCCGAGCACGGAGAAGCGCAGGTCCGTGTCGTCCGCCGGCCGTCGCTCCGGAGCTCGCTGTTCCGGAACACGCACCCGTGGTCCGTCGTCACGGCCCATTGCCGCCTCCTGTCCTGCTCTCCGCCACTGCCCAGTGCCGCTCCGCACATGTCGGGACACCGCCGAGGAGATCCGGATTGCTCCATACCGTTGGTATCGCCGTCAACAGTCTGCCTTGTGAAGGGGGGACACGTCAGCAGTGGGTGACTCTCTGCACGAGCCCTCGACAACGATTGTGGAACGGAGCCTCGCACAGATAGCTGACGGTTCGTCAGATCAGCGCTACCGTGGCAGGTATGGAGACCTTCCCGAAGATCATCTCGGTGGACGACCACACGGTGGAGCCCCCTCATGTCTGGCGGGACCGGCTCCCGTCCAAGTACGCGGACTCCGGTCCGCGCATCGTCCGGGCGCCCCTCAAGGAAATGACGTTCATGGGCGGAAAGTTCGCGCCCGTGATGGGTGCGAAGGGCGACGACGGACCGGTCGGGGACTGGTGGGTGTACGAGGACCTGCACCGCCCGCTCACCCGGCTCGACACCTCCGTCGGCTACGACAGGGGCGAGATCAAGCTCGAAGTCATCACGTACGAGCAGATGCGCCCCGGTTCGTTCTCGGTGCCCGAGCGGCTCGCCGACATGGACATCAACCACGTGCAGTCCGCCCTCTGCTTCCCGACCTTCCCCCGCTTCTGCGGCCAGACCTTCACCGAAGCGAAGGACCGCGAGCTCGGCCTGCTCGGCGTCCGGGCGTACAACGACTGGATGGTCGACGAGTGGTGCGGCCCGGCGGCGCACGGCCGGCTCATACCGCTCACCCTGGTCCCGCTCTGGGACGCACAGCTGGCCGCCGACGAGGTCAGGCGCAACGCGGCGCGCGGGGTGCGTGCCGTGGCGTTCTCCGAAATACCTCCACATCTCGGTCTGCCGTCCATTCATACGGACGAGTGGGATCCGTTCCTCCGGGCCTGCGACGAGACGGGGACGGTGATCGCCATGCACATCGGCTCGTCCTCGAAGATGCCGTCCACCTCGGCCGACGCCCCGCCCGCCGTCGGCTCCACCATCACCTTCGCCAACTGCTGCTTCTCGATGGTCGACTGGCTGATGAGCGGCAAGTTCGAGCGCTTCCCGAACCTGCGGATCATGTACGCGGAGGGCCAGATCGGCTGGATTCCGTACATCCTGGAACGCGCCGACGTGGTCTGGGAGGAGAACCGCGGCTGGGGCGGGGTCGCGGACAAGGTCCACCGGCCGCCGTCGGAGCTGTTCACCGAGCACGTCTACGGCTGCTTCTTCGACGACGCCTTCGGGCTGAAGAACCTGGACGCGATCGGCGTCGGCAACGTGCTGTACGAGACGGACTACCCGCACTCCGACTCGACCTGGCCCAAGTCCCGCGAGGTCGGCGAGGAGCAGATGGGGCACCTGGACGCGGACGTGGTGGACCGCATCGTGCGCCGCAACGCGATCGAGCTCCTCGGGCTGACCCCGGACGGACTGTGGGCGGGCCCCGGCACCGGGGCGTGAAACGGGCGGGTGCCGGGGCCGTCCGCCCGGACGGCCCCGGCACCCACCCCTCCCGCGTCAGTCCCCGACGACCGGCTCCTGGAGCTCCGTCACCCACTTCGCCTCGTCCTCGGGGCACTCCAGGCTGACCTCACGGGCGTACCCCGCCGACCGGTAGCCGGAGGCCTCGATCCAGCGGGCCAGGGCCTGGGCCGTCGGCAGGACGCCGTCCATCGAGCCCCGGTGGATGACGGTCGCCGCCTCGAACGGGGGCAGCTCGACCACCGTGACCCCGGTGTCGCCCAGCGGCCCCACCGGCGCGGAGACCGTCACCCCGGCATGGACGACGACCGCTCCGCCACCCTCGGGCGCGTCCTCGTAGCGCGCGATCCCGGGGCCCGTCTGCGCGACCCCGGCCCGGCCCAGCAGCGGGAACAGCTGCTCGTACAGCGGGCGGATCACCGGAGTGATGTCCCCCGGCTCGTAGCCGCCGGCCACCCCGGTCAGCTCCGCGACCCGTACCGCCGGCACGTTCCTGACCACCACATCGTCTGCGGACATGTGTCCCTCGCTCTCGATCGACCGGAGCCTCGCCTCGACCTGGGCCAGCCGCGCCGCCGCCGCGGTCATCGCGGCCTCCAGCTCCGACCGCCGCAGCCGGAGCATCCCGCGCAGCTCCTCGGGACCCACCTCCTCGTCGAGGACGGCCCGCACCTGCTGGAGCGTGAAGCCGAGATCCTTGAGGGCGATGATCCGGTTGAGCCGGGCGAGCTGGCCGCCGCCGTAGTGGCGGTAGCCGGTGGCGGGGTCGGTACTGTCGGGGTGCAGAAGCCCGATCGCGTCGTAGTGACGCAGCATCCGGGCCGACACCCGCCCGTACCGGGCGAAGTCTCCGATGGTGAACATGACGTCTCCCAGTGCACGGCCTCACACCGTGTCAAGGTCAAGGACCCCGGCGCCCCGGCCCGGATACCTGACGCGGCACAGGCAGGAGCCCCGCACCTCCGCCGAGGCGGGGGAGCGGGGCTCCTTGGGTACTGCGTTACCGGCCGCGATCGGCCGACCCGGGCAACTAGGCCGGGGTGACGTTCTCAGCCTGCGGACCCTTGGGTCCCTGAGTGACGTCGAAGTTCACGACCTGGTTCTCCTCGAGGGAGCGGAACCCGGACGCGTTGATCGCGGAGTAATGGACGAAGACATCCGGGCCGCCGCCGTCCTGGGCGATGAAGCCGAAGCCCTTTTCAGCGTTGAACCACTTGACGGTTCCGGTAGCCATAAGCCCTCCTTGGGCCAAAGGGTTGCCCTGCTCCAGAACCTGCAAAGAAGTCTGAAAACTACAAAAGCCTGCGGGTTACATGCTCCGCAGGCTCTGTACTGCAAGGGAAACCAAACTGCAACTTGGCGTTGAGCCTAGCACGCAGCATGTGCCGAAGGGTAGAGGGAAAGATCACTTCACTCGAATGTTTGATTGCCGTGTGCGCGCACGGTCCGAGAGGCCCTTCGGGCGGCTCGGGGAGCCCTTGCGGAGAGGGGCTCCGGCAGCATTCCGGAGACCCCCGTGAGGGGGATCGTGCGGCGCCGCGCGCCCCCGGTGGGGCCGTCGGGGGGCGGCAGGTCTAGCCTCGCGATGTGGACAATTCAACCGTCACCACCGTCGCAGGCGACGACCGTCGCAACCGGCCGCGCGTCGGCCACATCCAGTTCCTCAACTGCCTCCCCCTCTACTGGGGACTGGCACGGACCGGAACCCTGCTCGACCTGGAGCTCTCGAAGGACACCCCGGAGAAGCTCAGCGAGCAGCTGATCAGGGGCGATCTGGACATCGGCCCCGTCACCCTCGTGGAGTTCCTGCGCAACGCCGACGACCTGGTCGCCTTCCCCGACATCGCGGTCGGCTGCGACGGGCCCGTCATGTCGTGCGTGATCGTGTCGCAGCGCCCCCTGGAGGACCTCGACCGGGCCCGGGTGGCGCTCGGTTCGACCTCCCGCACCTCCGTACGGCTGGCGCAGCTGCTGCTCGCCGAGCGGTACGGGGTCACCCCCGAGTACTACACCTGCCCGCCCGACCTCGGCGTGATGATGCAGGAGGCGGACGCCGCCGTCCTCATCGGTGACGCCGCGCTCCGCGCCAACCTGCACGACGCCCCCAGGCTCGGGCTCCAGGTCCACGACCTGGGCGCGATGTGGAAGGAGTGGACGGGGCTCCCGTTCGTCTTCGCCGTCTGGGCCGCCCGCAAGGACTACCTGGCGGCCGAGCCCACCGCGGTGAAGAAGGTGCACGAGGCGTTCCTGGCCTCGCGGGACGTCTCCCTGGAGGAGGTCACCAAGGTCGCGGAACAGGCGGCACGCTGGGAGGCCTTCGACGCCGAGGTCCTGGAGCGCTACTTCACGACCCTCGACTTCCGCTTCGGACCCGCGCAGCTCGCGGGCGTCCGGGAGTTCGCGCGCCGGACCGGCCCGACGACGGGTTTCGCCGCGGACGTGAACGTGGAGCTGCTCGGCGGCTGAGCGCACGCACCGGCCCCGCGCGCCCGGCGGGTGGAATGCGCACCATTCCGTCCGCCCCCTTTCCGCCTTGCCGCCCCGGCCCTCGTTCCCGGGGGAGATCCCGGTGAGATATCGATTCGGGTAATACGCGTTGAATGGCCGATTGGCGGGAAGCGTCGGAAGTATGTCCCCGGTGTCTCCCGCCAATCGTTCTGTCACCTGGAACGGCACATTCACGCCCTTTTCTGGTGATGAATGGCGTTGTTCGTTCCCTTGGAGACGAAATCGGCGGATGGTTTGCGTGGGACCCGATGACCTTCGCCTCTAGGCTGCGGTCGGAGGTCCGGCCGGTCCACAGGGGGAGTCCGCATATGCAGCCGCTGGAAGCCGGCGAACCGCTGAGCATCGGTGCCTACCGACTGCTCGGCAGACTCGGTGCCGGTGGCATGGGGCGCGTCTATCTGGGACGCAGCGCCGGCGGCCGCACCGTGGCGGTCAAGGTGGTCCACCCGCACTTCGCGCTCGACGAGCAGTTCCGCGCCCGGTTCAGGCGCGAGGTGGACGCGGCACGGCGGATCGGCGCCCAGTGGACCGCGCCCGTCCTGGACGCCGACCCGGACGCCCCCGTCCCGTGGGTGGCCACCGGCTACGTGGCCGGCCCCCCGCTCTCGGCCGCGATCATCGAACACGGCCCGCTGCCCGAACAGGCGGTACGCACCCTGGGCGCCGGTCTCGCGGAGGCGCTCACCGCGGTCCACGAACAGGGCCTGATCCACCGGGACGTGAAGCCCTCCAACGTCCTGCTCGCCCTCGACGGCCCCCGCCTGATCGACTTCGGCATCGCCAGGGCCATCGACGCCACCGCCTCGCTCACCTCCACCGGGGTCTCGGTCGGCTCGCCCGGCTACATGGCGCCGGAGCAGATCCGGGGCCAGGAGATCTCGGGCGCGGCCGACATCTTCTCGCTGGGCGCGGTCCTCGCGTACGCGGCCACCGGCGCCGCCCCCTTCCTCGGCGACTCGTCCGCCGTACTGCTCTACAAGGTGGTGCACGAGGAACCCGAACTGGGCGATCTGGAGGGCGCGCTGCGCGAGGTCGTCGCCTCCTGCCTGGCGAAGAACCCGGCACACCGGCCCACCCCGGCGGAGCTCGCGGGGCAGCTGGCGCCCGGCGGCGCGGCGGCCCGGGTGGCGGCGGGCTGGCTGCCCGGCCCACTGGTGCGCGAGGTCAGCCGGTCGGCGGTCGCGCTCCTGGACCTGGAACCGCAGGACGCCCCGCTGCAGTCGGGGCCGGTGCCGTTCACCAACGCCTCGTACGGGTTCAACGGGGGCACCGGGCTCGGGGTGTTCGGCCCGCCGGTCGAACCGGCCCGCATGACGGGCCCGACCCCGCCGCCGTACCCGCCCGCCCCGGGGACGGACGGGGTGCCGGGACAGCGCACCTCCGACCCCCGGTTCACGGTCGGCGTCAGCGCCGACTCCGGGCCGGGCGGGAGCCGGGGGCGCAGGCTGAGCTGCACCGTCGCCCTCGCGGTGGCCGGTGCGCTCGCCGCGGTGACGGTGGGCAGCGCCTATCTCTTCGACCTGATGCCGGGCGGTGGCGGCGGCAACACCGCCGAACACGGAGACACCGGCCGGACCCCGGGCGCCACCCCGCCGGCCGAGCCGTCCGCACCGGCGGACGCCGCCACCCCGGGCGGCCAGGTCACCGAGGTGCCGAAGGGCTTCATCGGCACCTGGGAGGGGCCGATCACCGAGAAGACGACCGGCCAGTCGCACGGCAGGCTCAGCGTGGTGATCAGGAAGGGGAAGAAGGGCGACGACGTGGTCCGTACGAGCACGACGGTCTCCAGCCTCGGCATCGAGGTCAGCTGCCACAGCATCGCGTCCCTCACCTCCGGCACCGACAAGGAGCTGAAGCTCCGGGAGCGCGCCGATCCGGACCGCCCCGGCACCGCGGGCCTGTGCACGACCACCACCACGGACATCCACGTCACCCGCGCCGCCGGCGACACCCTGCTCTTCCGGTCCGACGAACGGGCCGCCGGGCTTCCGTACGGCACGCTCAACCGGTCCGGCGGCTGACCCGGAGCGGGGCTGGCGTACGCTGAACCGGTCCGTAGATCCGTTGAAAAACCGCCGAAAGGTGACAGCCCGGTGACCGAGAAGGCCGACCTCCAGCCCATCCTCGACCGAGCCGCCGAAGGCGGCCGGATCAGTCCGGCGGAGGCGCTCGACCTCTACCGCTCCGCGCCCCTGCACGCGCTGGGCGCGGCCGCCGACGCCGCACGCCGACGCCGATACGCAGGTACGGAGCACATCGCGACGTACATCATCGAGCGCAACATCAACTACACGAACGTGTGCGTCACGGCGTGCAAGTTCTGCGCCTTCTACGCCGCGCCCAAGGACACCGACAAGGGCTGGTCCCGCGACCTCGACGACATCCTGCGCCGCTGCGCGGAGACGGTCGAGCTCGGCGGCACCCAGATCATGTTCCAGGGCGGGCACCACCCGGACTACGGCGTGGAGTACTACGAGGAGCACTTCTCCGCGATCAAGAAGGCGTTCCCGCAGCTGGTCATCCACTCGCTCGGCGCCTCCGAGGTCGAGCACATGGCCCGTATCTCCAAGGTCTCCGCGGAGGAGGCCATCAGCCGTATCCACGCCGCCGGCCTCGACTCCTTCGCGGGCGCCGGCGCCGAGCTGCTGCCGGCCCGGCCGCGCACCGCCATCGCCCCGCTCAAGGAGTCCGGCGAGCGCTGGCTGGAGATCATGGAGATCGCCCACCGCCTCGGTGTCGAGTCCACCTCCACCATGCTGATGGGCACCGGCGAGACGAACGCCGAGCGCATCGAGCACCTGAGCATGATCCGCGACGTACAGGACCGCACCGGCGGCTTCCGCGCCTTCATCCCGTACACGTACCAGCCGGAGAACAACAAGCTGAAGGGGCAGACGCAGGCCACGCTCTTCGAGTACCTGCGGATCATCGCCATCGCCCGGCTCTTCCTGGACAACGTCGCCCACATCCAGGGCTCCTGGCTCACCACCGGCAAGGAGGTCGGCCAGCTGTCGCTGCACTACGGCGCGGACGACCTCGGCTCGATCATGCTGGAGGAGAACGTCGTCTCCTCCGCCGGGGCCAAGCACCGCTCCAACCGTCTGGAGATCATCGACCTGATCCGCAAGGCGGACCGGGTCCCGGCCCAGCGCGCCACCACCTACGAGCACCTCGTCGTCCACGACGACCCGGCGAACGACCCCGTCGACGAGCGCGTCGTCTCCCACATCTCGTCCACCGCGATCGAGGGCGGCACGGCCCACCCGGAGCTCAAGCTCCTGAGCGCCAACTGAAGCCGTCATGCTGACCGTTCACGCCGCGCCGCTGGTCCTTCCGGTCGGCGCGGCTGCCGTTGAGCGGGGTGCGGTGGCCGTGGAGGGCGACCGGATCACCGCCCTCGGGCCCTACGACGAGGTCGCCGCCGCCCATCCGACGGCACGCGTACGGCAGTGGCCGGGCGTCATCGCCCCGGGTCTGCACCAGCGGCACGCCGCGTGGCTGCTCACCCGCTGCTACCACCCCGACCCGCGCGAGGCGGACGGACTCGGGACCGATCCGCTGTCGGGCGAGGCGTTCGCCCGGCTGGCGGGGGAGCTGGACGCGACCCGGTGGGCCGGCAGCGTACGGCGGGGTCTCCAGCAGATGCTGCGGTACGGCACGACGCACCTCACCGGCCCGTTCCGCGACCCGGCCGTGCGCACCGCGGTGTCCCGCTCGGGCCTGGTGGAGGTGCCGGCCGCGCAGAGCCCCGTCGTTCCGCAGAGCGGACCGGAGGGCGGGCCGGCCCTGGACCCGTTGGCGGAGGGTCTCGGTCTGCCGGGCTCCGTGCACGCCCCGCTCGTCACCGGCGCCCGCGCCGACTTCGCGGTCTTCGACGTGCCCGACGAGGCCGCGCTCGTCGCGGCGGGGGCGGCGTCCTGCGTGGTCACCGTCCTTGCGGGGCGACTGGTGTACCGCCGCCGCTGAACGCGTAGGTGGTCACACAACCGCTCTCACGGAACCGATGGTCCGCCCAGGTACTGGTCCTTGGTGTCGTAGGGCCAGGCGTTGGCGACGCATCCTTTGAGGCCGTAGATCTGTTGCATCATGGCGGGGGCGGGGCGGCCCTTGCCGGGGCAGGTCTCGTGGCCGTGGCCGAGCCAGTGGCCGACTTCGTGGTTGATGATGAGGGCGCGGTAGTCGGCGAGGGGTCCGTCGAATTCGGGTGAACCGGTCTGCCAGCGTTTGAGGTTGACCATGACGTCGACGCCGACGCGGCAGTTGACCTCGCCGTGGGTGTCGAGACCGCTCCTCCCGCAGATCCTGTCGGTGGTCCGGGGCGACGCGACGCGTATGACCAATCCCGCGGGGCCCTCGGCGACCTGGCGGAAGGTGTTCGCGCCGTGGTGCGACCAGCCCCGCGGTGCGGCCAGGATGCGGGCGACCTCGGCGGCTGCCCTGTCCGGGTCCAGGCCCGAGCCGTCCTCCACCTCGACCCGGTAGGCGTGGGCCCCGGACTCGCCCTTGTCGGTGCCCTTGCCGGTGTCCGTTGCCGCCGCGCGGGCGACGACGAAGGACGAGGTGGCGTGGTGAACGGCCGCTTTCTCGCTCTTCCACCGGAGCCCCGCCACGGCGCCCGCCACCAGCACGACCGGAACGATGGCCATCACGAACAGCCGGTTCCGGCCCCGTCCCCGCCCCTGCCGACGCACGTCCGATCCCGACATCCGCGCCCCTCCCCAGTACTCCGGTGTCCCGTACTCCCCTCTGTAATGACTCCTGTCGGCGCGGATTGGTTCAGTCCACTCGCCCATGAAGCGGGCGGGGCGGGTGCCTCGGGGGCCTCAGGAAACCGATGGTCCGCCCAGGTACTGGTCCTTGGTGTCGTAGGGCCAGGCGTTGGCGACGCATCCTTTGAGGCCGTAGATCTGTTGCATCATGGCGGGGGCGGGGCGGCCCTTGCCGGGGCAGGTCTCGTGGCCGTGGCCGAGCCAGTGGCCGACTTCGTGGTTGATGATGAGGGCGCGGTAGTCGGCGAGGGGTCCGTCGAATTCGGGTGAACCGGTCTGCCAGCGTTTGAGGTTGACCATGACGTCCACGCCGACGCGGCAGTTGACCTCGCCGTGGGTGTCGAGACCGCTCTTCCCGCAGATCCTGTCGGTGGTCGCCGCCGTGGCGATGCGGACGACCAGCCCGGCAGCCCCCTTCGAGACCTGGTGGAACGTGTGCTCGCCGCCGTGCGCCCAGCCGCGTGGCGCGGCCAGGAACCCGGCGATCTGGGCGGCGGCCTTGTCCGGGTCGACGCCGGTACCGTGCTCCGCCTCGACCCGGTAGGCGTTGCCCTTGCCGGTGTCCGACGCGCCCGCGCGGGCGACCGTGAAGGTGCCGGGCCCGGACGGGGGAATGACCGGATGGCTGCCGGAGCCGGCGCTGGGGCTGGAGCCGGAACTCGGCTTGCTCTTCGTGCGGGGCTTGGCTCGCACCGTGGGCTCGGTGCCCACCCCGGCCGATGCAGCGGGGCTGGACGCCGGGGCCGAGTCGGTCGAGTCCTTGACGGGACCGGACGACGCGGACGCCGCAGCCGCAGCCGACGGATCGTCCCCGTCGGTCCACAGCGGTGCGGCCGCGACCGCGACGCAGATCACCGCCGTCGGCACGAGAACCGCGACCAGCAACCGTATCCGGCTGCGGCGGCGGCGCTCCCGCCGCGAGCGCCGCCGCAGCCCCCCGCCCCGTGGCCGTGTCTGCCTTCTCCGTACCTCAGCCGACACGAGCCTCGTACTCCTTCGTTTCCATGGGGTGTTCCGCCGCGTACTTCACGAGGTCCAGAAACCTGGGATTCCCCGCGACGGCGAGCAGTTGATCGGCGGTGACGGGGAGCGGTTCCCCCGTGCCCTCGTCACTCCCGACCGAGAGCGCGACGGCGCTGCCGCCGTACGTGAAGCGGACGACGGTGCTCGTCGAGGCCGGTGACCCGTCCGAGTCGGCGAGCACGGTCACGGCACGGGCCTCGATGCCGCCGGGAAGCATCGCCTGTTGGCAACGCGGCGCCCGGTCCGCGTAATTGCGGCAGGGTGCTTCCTGCGGCGCGACGCTCCGCTCGCTCGCGGCGCGTACCGAGAGGACGACGGGGAAGACGTTGCCGCCCGTCCCGGCCCGGTACCGGCTGACGGCGAGGTCCACCGGGCGGACCGGGCCGAGCTGCGGCAGCAGCTTCCCGAGCAGCAGCGCGACCTGCCGCTGGAACCCCTCCTGCCGGGTCCGTTCGGCGGCCGGCAGGTCGGTCATGGACGACTCGCCGGGGGACGGCTCGACGTGTACGCGAGACGGTTCCGCCGTGTCCGTGGGCACCGGAGTGTCCGTGGGCTCCGGTGACGGCACGCTCGTGGGCTCAGGTGACGGCGCGATGCTCGTACGCTGCGAGGCCGCGGACCACGTCCGGGCGGGTTCCGTACCGCCGCTGCCGCCCCACATCGGCAGGAGCGCGCCGAGTGCGCCGAGCGCCACCACGCCCGTCGCCACCGCCCCGATGGCCGCGCGGGCCCGGGTGCGGCGCCGGCGGCCCAGGACCAGGGCGGCGGGCACCAGGTCGGGCGGGGTCGGCGCATCGTCGGTCGCCTGTTCCATGGCCGCCCTGATCAGCAGGATCTCGGCCTCCGCGGCTTCCGGGGTCCCCTTGTCCGGTGCCCGGCCGGGAAAGCGGTCAGAAGACATGTCCACGACGGTTCTCCTCAGCTTCGGGTGGTGTAGAGGTGCGGGTCGCCCAGCCGTGCACGCAGCGTGGCGAGCGCCCGCGAGCACTGGCTCTTCACGGTGGACGGGCTGCACCGCAGCAGCTCGGCGACCGTCTCCACGCTCAGGTCCTCCCAGTAGCGCAGGACGACCATCGCCCGTGCGCGGGGCGGCAGGTCGGCCAGCGCGGCCAGCAGGGTGACCGTCAGCTCGGGGCCGACCGCGGGCGCGTGTGCGGCGATCGGCGTATGGGCACGGAAGTCGCGCAGCCGTCGGCGGCGCTCGGCGATGTAGGTGCGGGTCAGCACGGTGCTGGCGTAGGCGTCCGGATGGTCGGCGGCGCTCACCCGGTGCCAGTGCTGGAACAGCTTCGCCAGCGTCGTCTGGGTCAGGTCACGGGCCGCCTCGGCGTCACCGCACAGCAGATACGCGGTGCGGTACAGCCGGCGCTGGCTCACCCGCGCGAACTCCTCGAAGCTGTCGGCGTCCCGGCTGGGCCCCGCACTCATCCGGCCCCCTTCACGGTCCGTGGGTGGTCTCTCCTCCTGTTACTGAGAGTTGACGGGCCGGAAAGGTTGAAGCCGAATTCAAATCCGTGTCACCGGGCGTCCGGACAGCGGGCCTGCCCCGCCGCCGCCGGACCGGGCTGCTTGAATGGGAGACGTGACCCGAGCCTCCCTGGACAAGCAGCCGCACGAAGTCGCCTCGATGTTCGACGACGTGGCGGAGAACTACGACCTCACCAACGACGTGCTCTCGCTCGGCCAGGCCCGGCTGTGGCGCAAGGAGGTCGCCAAGGCGGTGCACGCGCGGCCCGCGGAGAAGGTCCTCGACCTGGCCGCCGGTACCGCGACGTCCTCGCTGCCGTTCGCCGCGACCGGTGCGTACGTCGTGCCGTGCGACTTCTCCATCGGCATGCTCCAGGAGGGCAAGAGGCGCAACTCCTGGCTGCCGTTCACCGCGGGCGACGCGACGCGGCTGCCGTTCCGCGACGAGACGTTCGACGCGGTGACGATCTCCTTCGGGCTGCGCAACGTCCAGGACACGGACGCGGCGCTGCGCGAGCTGTACCGGGTGACGAAGCCGGGCGGCCGGGTCGTCATCTGCGAGTTCTCCCAGCCGGTCTGGACGCCGTTCCGGACCGTCTACACCGAGTACCTGATGCGGGCGCTGCCGCCGGTCGCACGCGCGGTGTCGTCCAACCCCGACGCGTACGTCTACCTCGCCGAGTCGATCCGGGCCTGGCCCGACCAGGCCGGGCTCGCCGCCCTGCTCCAGGAGGCCGGCTGGTCGAAGGTCGCCTGGCGCAACCTCACCGGCGGCGTGGTGGCGCTGCACCGGGGCGTACGCGCCTGACGGGCGGCAGGTGCCGCCCGGCCGTCACCGGCCCAGCTCCAGCCGGAAGCACCGCACCTCCTGCCCCGACCGGGGCTCCGTGAAGCTCTCCGCCCGCTCCATGCCGAGGCGCAGGGCCACCGCGACCGACCGCTCGTTGCGCTCGTCGACCGTCGCCACCACCCGCTCCACCCCGGCCGCGCGCACCCGCTCCAGGGCCGGGCGCGCGGCCGCGGTCACATAGCCGCGGCCCCAGGCCGGCCGGGCCAGCCGCCAGCCGATCTCGATCTCGCCCACCGGGCCGTACGCGGTCTGCGGCCACGGCTGCGCCCCGGTGAAGCCGACGGCCTCGCCGCCCGCGTCGAGCACGGTCCACAGGCAGAAGCCGCGCTCCGCGTCGAGTCTGCGCTGCCGGGCGGTCCACTCCTCGTACAGGGACAGCTCGGACGGGCGGCCGCCGAGGAACTCCATCACCGCCGGGTCGTCGAAGGCCCGGTGCCAGGCCACCGCGTCCTCGTCCGTCGGGACACGCAGCTGTACGGCAGGGAGTGTGCGAGGCGCGATCGACATGAGGGAGCCCTTCGGAAGGTTGGTCGGCAGGCCCCCATAGACTGCCCTGGCCATGTGCCGCGCGGCACTCGATTTCGAGTCTTCGGGAGATCCGACCGTGACCGAGCCCCTGTCCGAACACAGCGCGGACGTGATCGTCGTCGGGGCAGGCCCAGCCGGCTCCACGACCGCGTACTACCTCGCCAAGGCGGGCCTCGACGTCCTCCTCCTGGAGAAGACCGCCTTCCCCCGCGAGAAGGTCTGCGGCGACGGCCTCACCCCGCGCGCCACCAAGCAGCTCGTCTCCATGGGCATCGACATCTCCGAAGAGGCCGGCTGGCTCCGGAACAAGGGCCTGCGCATCATCGGCGGCGGCGTCCGGCTCCAGCTGGACTGGCCGGATCTCGCCTCCTACCCGGACTACGGGCTGGTCCGCAAGCGCGACGACTTCGACGAGCAGCTGGCCCGCCAGGCGCAGAAGGGCGGCGCGCGGCTGTACGAGCGCTGCAACGTCGGCGCCCCGATCACCGACCCCCGCACCGGCCGGATCACCGGCGTGCACGCGAAGCTCGGCGAGGAGAAGACCCCGGTCACCTTCCACGCCCCCCTCGTGGTCGCCGCCGACGGCAACTCCACCCGGCTCTCCGTCGGGATGGGCCTGCACCGCCGCGAGGACCGCCCGATGGGCGTCGCGGTCCGTACGTACTTCACCTCGCCCCGCCACGACGACGACTACCTGGAGTCCTGGCTGGAACTCTGGGACCGCCGGGGCGTCGAGGACCGGCTGCTGCCCGGCTACGGCTGGATCTTCGGCATGGGCGACGGCACCTCCAACGTCGGCCTCGGCATCCTCAACTCCTCCTCCGCCTTCAAGGAGCTGGACTGGCGCGAGGTCCTCAAGGCGTGGTGCGCGTCCATGCCGGAGGACTGGGGCTACACCCCCGAGAACATGACGATGCCGATCCGCGGCGCCGCCCTCCCGATGGCCTTCAACCGCCAGCCGCACTACACCAAGGGCCTGCTGCTCGTCGGTGACGCGGGCGGCATGGTCAACCCGTTCAACGGCGAAGGCATCGCGTACGCCATGGAGTCGGGCCAGATCGCGGCCGACGTCATCGTCCAGGCCCACGCCCGCTCGACCCCGGCCCAGCGCGAACTGGCCCTGAACAACTACCCGAAGGTGCTCAAGGAGACCTACGGCGGCTACTACACGATGGGCCGCGCCTTCGTGAAGCTGATCGGCAACCCGAAGGTCATGAAGGTCGCCACCCAGCGCGGCCTGACGCACCCGCTGCTGATGAAGTTCACCCTGAAGATGCTCGCCAACCTCACCGACCCGACGGGCGGCGACGCGATGGACCGCATCATCAACGGCCTGACGAAGGTGGCGCCGCGTTCGTGACCGGGGGCCTCGCCTGTCTCCCGGAACCGCGTCCGACGAACTGTTTCCGAGCCACTGGCTGATCAGCGGGGCCGTGCACGTCGATGAGAAGTGACGGCCCCGCTGACGGGCAAGGGACCGGCGCTGTCAGGAAGCTTCCTCCGCTTCCGCTTCCTCCACGGGCCGGCCGGCTCCCTTGCGGACCGTGCACTGGAGCGAGTCGTCCCGCACATCGGCGACGATCGTGTCGCCGGGGTCGCTCTCGCCGCTCAGCAGCAGTGAGGCGATGCGGTTGTCGAGCTCCGTCTGGATGGTGCGGCGCAGCGGGCGGGCGCCGAACTCCGGCTGGTAGCCGTGGGCGACCAGCAACTTCTTCGCCGCTTCGGTCACCTCCAGCGTCATGCCCTGCGCGTGGACGCGGTGCTTGCTCCGGTCCAGGAGGTGGTCGACGATCTCCGACAGGTCTTCCTCGGTCAGGCTGTGGAAGATGATGATGTCGTCGATCCGGTTGAGGAACTCGGGCAGGAACCGTCCCCGCAGGTCGTCCATCAGCTCGTCCTTGAGTTCCGCGGCATCGCCCTTGTGCGCGAGGATGCGGTGGGCGCCGATGTTGGACGTCATGATGACCACGCAGTGGCGGAAGTCGACCGTGCGGCCCTGCGCGTCCGTCAGGCGGCCGTCGTCCAGGATCTGCAGCAGCGTGTTGAAGACGTCGGGGTGCGCCTTCTCCACCTCGTCGAACAGCACCACGCTGTACGGCTTGCGGCGAACCTTCTCGGTGAGCTGACCGGCCTCGTCGTAGCCGACGTACCCGGGAGGCGCGCCGACGAGCCGGGCGACCGTGTGCTTCTCCTGGAACTCGCTCATGTCGAACCGGATCATCCGGTCCGCGTCGCCGAAGAGCAGTTCGGCGAGCGTCTTGGCGAGTTCGGTCTTGCCCACGCCGGTGGGGCCCAGGAAGAGGAACGAGCCCACGGGCCGGTTCGGGTCGCCCATGCCCGCGCGATTGCGGCGCACGGCTTCGGAGACCGCGGTGACCGCCTCGTTCTGGCCGACGATCCTGTCGTGCATCTGCTCCTCCAGCCCGAGGAGCTTCTCCTTCTCGCTGGCGGTGAGCTGGGAGACCGGAATCCCCGTGCTGCGGGAGACGATGTCCGCGATGTCGGAGGCGGTGACGGAGACGACGCCCTCGCGGCGCTCCTCGACGCCCGCGAGCTCGCCCTCCACCTCGGCGATCTGCCGCTTCAGGTCAGAGGCCCTGTCGAACTCCTCGCCGGCGACGGCCTGGTCCTTCTCGCGTCGCAGCTTCGCGAGGCGGTCCTCCCGGCTGACGACCTCGGTGGAACGGCCGGCGCTGCGCAGCCGTACCCGGGCACCCGCCTGGTCCATCAGGTCGATCGCCTTGTCCGGCAGGAACCGGTCGCTGATGTAGCGGTCGGACAGTTCCGCCGCCGCGGTCAGGGCTCCGTCGGCGAAGCGGACCTGGTGGTGCGCCTCGTACGCGTCGCGCAGCCCTTCGAGGATCTGCACCGTCTCCTCGACACTCGGTTCGGGGATGAGGACGGGCTGGAAGCGGCGTTCCAGAGCGGCGTCCTTCTCGATGTGCTTGCGGTACTCGTCGATCGTCGTCGCTCCCACCACGTGGAGCTCGCCCCGTGCGAGTGCGGGCTTGAGCATGTTGCCCGCGTCCATCGCCCCCTCGCCCGTCGCGCCCGCGCCGACGACCGTGTGCAGTTCGTCGATGAAGAGGATGATGTCGCCGCCGGCCTCCTGGACGTCCTCGATGACCTTCTTCAGCCGCTCCTCGAACTGGCCCCGGTACTGCGCACCGGCCACCATGCCGGACATGTCGAGGGAGACGACCCTCTTGCCCTTCAGGGATTCGGGCACTTCGCCGGCCACGATGCTCTGGGCCAGCCCCTCCACGATGGCGGTCTTCCCGACTCCGGGCTCACCGATGAGCACCGGGTTGTTCTTGGAGCGCCGCGAGAGGATCTCGATGGTCTGCTCGATCTCCTCGGCCCGGCCGACGACCGGGTCGAGCCGGCCCGCCTTCGCCTCCTCCGTGAGGTCCCGGCCGAATTCGTCCAGGGTCGTCGAGGGCTGCTTCCCGGCAGCGGGAGTACCGTCCGCCCGGTCCGCGTGACCCCGCAGCTTCTGGGTGTCCACGTCCTGTGCGCGCAGGAACCGGTTGGCACCCGAGTCCGGGTCCTCCAGGAGCGCGGCGAGGATGTGCTCGGGGCCGATGTAGGACACGCCCGCCGCCTGCGAGCCCGCGTAGGCGGCGGCGAGGGTGCGCTTCGCCGCCGGGGTGAGCCCGGGTGTCGCGGACGGCTCGCCCGCCTCCCGGGGCAGCACCTCGGCGATCCGGGCCGCGAGCGTGTCGACGTCGACACCGGCCTGGGCGAGGAGGCTCCGCGCGGGGTCGACCTGAGTGGCCGCCCACAGGAGGTGTTCCGTGTCGAGGTCGGACGTCCCGTTCTCCGCGGCCTTCTGCGTGGCCAGGCCGAGAAGTTCGTGCGACGACTCCGTGAGGAGGCGGCCGATGGGCACCCGCTGCACGGCCGGCGGCGACGAGGCCGGTGACGTACCGAAGAAGCGGTCGAGCATCTCGCTGAAAGGGTCGGACGACCCGAAAGGTGAACCGAACCCCATCGACATGGCAACTCCTCGTGCGTTGACGGTGCCTCCCACTCAAACCCGGTGCCGTTGCCTCCGCAACCCGAGGAAACGCCCCCTGAGGGCACAGCCAGGGACTGCCTCCCGGGTCTCCGCGAGATCGCCGGCGGGCGGCGGGCGGCGTCACGGCGGCCGCCGTGCGGGATGAGGTGACCTGGGTGAGGCTGGGAGTCTGTGCCGCCCGCGGACCGGAGGAGCACCCTGATGCCCGACCTCGGCCACGACCTCCTCTTCGGCTGCTTCGCGCCGCCCGAGGCCGCCCGCCACCGTGCCTTCGTACGACTCGCCCAAGAGGCGGACCAGGCCGGACTCGACCTCCTCGGGGTGCAGGACCATCCGTACCAGCCGGCCTTCCTGGACACCTGGACGCTGCTGTCGCACCTGTCGTCGGTGACCCGCCGCATCAAGCTGGTTCCCGCGGTGGCGAACCTGCCGCTACGGCCCCCGGCCATGCTGGCCAGGAGCGTGGCGACACTGGACCTCCTCAGCGACGGCCGGGTGGAACTCGGCCTGGGCGCAGGCGCGTTCTGGGACGCCATCGAGGCGATGGGCGGCACGCGCCGTACGCCGGGGGAGTCCGTGGCGGCGTTGGAGGAAGCCATCGGCGTGCTGCGCGCCTTGTGGACGGACGGTCCGGGCGTACGTATGGAGGGCACCCACTACCGGCTCGCGGGCGCTGAACCCGGACCGCTGCCCGCCCACCCGGTCGGCATCTGGCTCGGCGTCTACGGCCCGCGCATGCTGCGGCTGACCGGGCGGCTCGCGGACGGCTGGCTCGGCAGCGCCTCCTACGCCCCGCCCGAGAAACTCGCCGGTCTGATGCGCACCGTGGACGAAGGGGCGCGGACGGTGGGACGGGAGCCGTCCGCCGTGCGCCGCGTCTACATCGTCGACCCCTCCTTCACCACCGCCCAGCTGACGGAACTCGCTCTCACGCACGGCCTCAGCGGCTTCCTCCTGAGCGTGAACGCGGACGGCGCCGGCGCCCTGATGCGCTTCGCCGCGGAGGTGGCCCCAGCCGTACGCGAAGCGGTCGCCCAGGAACGCGGCACGCCCGCCGCCCCCGGCGCACTCCCTCACGACGCCCGGGTCGAGCACCGACGGCTCGACCCCTCGGCACGCCCCGTCGCACCGCCGCCGCACCCGGACCGCCCCGCCCCCAGTGCCGCCGGTGAGCGCGCCGCCCAGACCCTGGTACTGGTCCACGACAGCCTCCGCGACGAACTGGCGCAGCTCCAGCACGCGGTCGGCGAGGTCCTGGCCGGCCGCGACAGCCCGGCCGCCGCCCGCTCGTTCCTCAACGCCATGACCATGCGCCAGAACTACTGGTCGCTGGGCGCCTTCTGCGCCACGTACTGCCGGGTCGTCACCCAGCACCACCTGCTGGAGGACGAGGTGATGTTCGGCAAGCTGCGCGACGCCCAGGAGGACCTCACGCCGGTGCTGACCCGCCTGGAAGAGGAACACAAGCTGATCGCCTCGTTGATCGCGCGCCTGGACGAGGTGCTGGTCGCGATGGTCGAGGACCCGTCCCGCCTGGAAGAGGTCCGCACCGTCCTCGACAGGCTCGCCGACTGTCTCCTCTCCCATCTCACCTACGAGGAGGAACAGCTCCTGGACCCGATCGCCCGCCACAACGTGGTCGTCTGACCTTCCGCACGCGACCCCGACGGCAACGTCTGGAGCTACACCTTCGACAGCCGAGGCCAGAAGACCGTGGTCGACGACCCGGACCAGGGCGAGGTCCACAACACGTACGACGACGCCGGTCGCGTCACGGCTGTGACCAACGACCGTCACATCACCCTGACCACGGAGTACGACAAGCTCGGACGCAAGACCGGCGTCAAGCAGGGCGACACCGTACTGGCGAAGTGGACCTACGACACCCTGGCCAAGGGGCAGCTCACCAGTAGCACGCGTTACGTGGACGGCGCCGCGTACACCACCGCGGCCGGGGCCTTCGACGACCGCTACCAGCCCACTTCCACCATCACCACGGTTCCCTCCGCGGCCGGAGGACTGGCCGGTACGTACACCTGGACCTACGGCTACAAGCCCGAGACCGGGGCTCTGCTCTGGACGTTGAACCCGGCTGTCGGGAACATTCCCGCCGACCGCGTCACCACCAACTACAACAGCGACGACCTGCCCTTCCGGGTCAGCGGAGGACTTGGCGTCCTGGTCTCCAACACGACCTACGACGAGTTCTCCCGCTCCCAGCGACTCGAGTACGGAGGCACGCTGGGCAAGAAGGTCTACAAGTCCCAGATCTACGACGAGCACACCGGCCGCATGACCCGGCAGATCACCGACCGGGACATCGCACCCCAGCGCGTGGACGACACCTCGTACTCCTACGACCCCGCCGGTAACGTCACAGGAGTGACATCGGTCAGCGGCCAGGACGCGCAGAAGTCCACCGACACCCAGTGCTTCAAGAACGATCCCCTGGGCCGGCTCTCCGCGGCATGGGCCTGGGCAACCGCACCGAGCAGACCGACCACGCCGCCACGACCACCGGCACGGACGCGACGACCACCTACACCCACCCCGCGCCCGGAACGGGCCTGCCCCACGGTGTGCAGCAGCCCAAGGTCAACGGCGGCCCGGACAACGGCCGCACCAGCACCTTCGAGTACGACGAGACAGGCAACACCACCAAGCGCACCATCGGCACCACCACCCAGAACCTGACCTGGGACCCGGAGGGCCACCTCGCCACCCTCACCGAGGCCGGCAAGACCAGCAGCTACCTCTACGACGCCGACGGCAACCGGCTCATCACCAAGAACGCCGATGGCTCCCAGCACCCTCACCCTGCCCGACGGCGACCAGCTCGACCTGGCCGCGAACGGCACCAAAACCGGTACCCGCTACTACACGCACAACGGAGAAACCGTCGCGGTCCGCACCGGCGGAACCATCTCCTACCTCATCAGCGACCACCAAGGCACCGCGATGAGCGCCATCGCCGTAGGAACCCTCGCCATCACCCGAAGGAAACAACTCCCCTTCGGCCAGCTCAGATCCTCACAGTCAACGGCCTTCGGAAACCCGCGGCTTCGTCGGCGGAACCAACGACCCCACCGGCCTCACCCACCTCGGCGCCCGCGAATACGACCCCACCCTCGGCCGCTTCCTCAGCGTCGACCCCATCATCG